>NZ_JBNNTL010000021.1:0-65048 GCF_050278745.1 Lysinibacillus sp. NPDC094403
GCGACAATAGCTGTTAATTTTTGTTCATCGGAAATCACAAACTGCACCTCTTTTATTAGAATTTTAAAGTCCAATAATTCGGGTGCAGTTCATAGCGTCACAGATGAGACCCTGGAGCGAGCCTCGCGAGTGAAGCGGCTCATCGGACGCCCCCAGGAAAGCGCCCAGTCGGAACGGAAATCAACCCCTCGTTTTGCAGAAGAGCTAACGTTCGTCTTCTTTTTTAGCGCATTTGCTCGTAGCTACGAATATGTCCTAAAATAGCTGGATCTTTAATTTTTGTATCCTCACTTAACAATAATAACTTTGACATAATCTCGGCTGTACGCGGATCGTCATCTACCATTGGTAAGAAAATACGTCCGCGGTGCTGAGATGGCACGGCGATTATTGGAATCATTGAGCCGCCTACTTGATGGACAATACCACTACCTAAGTGCAATGAATAGCTAGCAAGTTTGCCTTCAATAAGTGCATGTTGTTTTTTAACTTCAACATTTGTTAGTTTTAATAACTTCGCTAATTCTTCCACAATGACACTACGCATATCAACTGTAGAATGGCTTGCTTCAGGATCGACACCACCAACATGTGCAACACTTACAACAAGGTCAATATCCCGCATCACTTCAGAGAATATCGTTGCAGGAATGTCATTTAATACGATGTCTTTACCTGTTAAACGATTATAGAAATAAACGCCCTCAATTGCTGGTGCTTCGATATCTGCTGGTGTAAACCAATCTGCCTGCGCATACAAGGAGGCAACGATGTTTTCCTTGTAATACACTTTTCGTGGTCCTTCATCATAACTAATTTGCCAACCGCGCGTTTTTAGGAGGGCAACTGTTTGAGATGGATTTACTTGATGTCCCGCATAGCGCAATGATCTTTTTTGACCTTTTTCATCTGCATTTATCACATACAGCTCGCGGAATATTTGCTTAAATGGTTGTTTGATTTTATGTTCAAACATATAAGCTTGCCATTGTCGCCATTGTCCACCTTCAAGTAGATGATACGGATGGGCAATAGTTAATGTTGCTGTCGGAGCAAGCGAGACTATTTCATCTGAAAGTAGCTTTAGGCCATCCTCAGTTAGCCATCCGAAATGTTCATCATTTTTAAAGACTAGTTTTTGAAGAAGCGGAGCTAAAATCGGATGCTCTAATAAATTGATTAGCTCTTCGGCGGAGAATCTAGTTTCAAGCTCCATCGCCTGTTCAAGTGCTGGGCGTGCTCGTTTATATTGCTCCTGCAATTCTTTTCTTGCCTCTTGTAATGTTAAAACTTGCTCCTGTTTTTTTAGAGCAGTAGGAATATTTTTTAGTCGCTTCCCATCTTTTTCAACGATAATCGAAACATTTGCATCTTCTTCAATTTGTAGATGTGCAGTAATATGTTCGATTTGTTGTGCATCGAATAAATGCTTTATATCTTTAAAGGCTGCTAGCTCCATCCGCCATGTGAAGCGTGTTGTTTCGCCATCTCCTGCATTTCGTGCTAAATTTTCAAGCGCAATGCTGGCTGCACGTGCTTCACTTGCACGACGCTGTGCTCCAAATTGTTTGCTATCCTTTATAAATTGCTGGATGAATTGATAGCGTGTTAATGCATCTTTTTTATCCGATTTTTTCAAAGGAATAAGGCCGAGTGCGCGTAATTTATCTTTATTACGTTTATCACGAATTTCTTCCATTAACGGTTTTGGGCTAAGTTTACCTATTGCTGTATCTGAATAAAGTTGTGCTCGACGGTGATTAGCTCCCTCCGATGCGTATTTTGCTGCATCATAGACGAGCTTGAATTGTTTAGCACCTAGTGTTTGATAGGCACTCTGGAACCAAGCTAAATCAAAGGCACCATCACGGAAATCATCAGCGGTAATGCTTGAGAAAAGGGCAATCTGGTCTTTAGCAAAGTCCGATAAATAGTCGGTTGTATGGGCAATAAAGTACCATGCAGATTCTTTTAATCCTTCCCAGCTAATCACTTCACTAACAAGGTCTATCCAATGCTGGTTATACATCATTGCTTCAATTAAGCGTTCTTTTGAAATATCTGTTTTCTCCCATGCATATTTTAATTGCTGCGCAGTTTCATCCTTTTTAGGATAGCAGCTTGCGAGGAGACGGGAAAAAACATCCTTCTTCGTTTCAGCCTGCCAAATATAGCCGCGAGCAAGCTTTTCACTGTCAAGTGCTTGTAAAATTTTTAAGAAATAATCGATACCCTCGACATAGGAAATGCTACTAGTGAGCTTCGTTACTGCTGTAGGAATATCCCCGCGCATCAGCTCTATTTCTAAAATTCGATCGATGGCCTGCTCACGAACAGCAAAGAATTTCGATAAGTCTTCAAATGACTCTTGATAACGTTCTGTTAATTTGTTTGGAGCGACCAATATGTCAGACGCTAGCGTATTCGTGAAGATGGCTTCAAATAAATGATCCTGAGTGAATAAACCTGCATTAAATGCATCTAAATATTGGAAAAGGTTTAGGTTGTATATACTCGGGCTATATTGCTCTTTTTGCATCCTCTTTGTTAACTCTTCATTGATAGCTAGCATTTTGACATATTCACCGTAAGTCGTATAGTCTGAGACACAACGATCGACAAAGGCATCAATAACATCTAAATCTACTAATGTTGAAGTAGAATGATAATAATAATAGCCCTCATCTCGTACTTCGAGCTTCCACTGTTCAGAAGGAATTTGCGTTAAAAGCTGAAGCATAATACCGATTGCTTGTTCAAAAGCGTTAAACTTGGGTGAATGTTCTTCAAGTAATGCGATAGCCTTTTTATGGAGTTCTTGCTCTCCAGAAATAGTATCTAATTTTTGTGAGAGTACAGTGAAAATTTGTTTCATTGTCCGCTGATATTTTATTGCATGGAACTTAGCAACGAGATTTTTTATTTCTGCATAATTAAAGAATGGCACGATTAAGGCTTGCGCTGCTTCGCTCAGCTCATGTGCCGCAGGATATTCAGAGAGTGTGTTGTAAAAGTTAAAATAAGCTAAATCCTCTGCACTGAATTTTGATGTCTTGATCCATTGGAGAATTTCGTCTGGTATCGGATATACATCAAGGCTAGCGTTGCGATTATTTTCTGTTTTTGACGCAACAACATTAAAAGTTTGTCCTAATGTTGTTGTGATTGGCGTATCACTCCATTGATATGTCTCATACTCATATTGGGCATTAGCATCTAATAGTTGAATAAGCTGTTCAAGCTTTAACAAAAGCTCCTCTATATCATAATCAAAGAATCTTTCTAGCGGCATTGTTTCTTGTAAATATAATGGAACTAGCTGCTGCCATGCTTCCACATCATTCATCTTTATATCTATATTTGAGATGCTGTCATATTGGATCGGAGAGTGTGGTATATATAAAGCAAAGCCATTGTCCTCGTTATATTTTGGTACATCACTAGTTAACAATTGATCTAACAGCACTTGCTCAGTATTCGTTATTTTGGGAAGCAGGTCACATAATGCTGTTATTTGCTCGCTAGTTAGTTGATATTCTTTAGAGGCCTCCAACAACAACTCAAGCCCTCCAAGTCGCTTCAATTGCTTCTTGTCCTGAATAAGTCGCTTAGCACTTTGCAATATTTTCTCCTGCGACTGTAGCTTTAAGAGTGAAATAGCCTCCTTTCGAAGTGAACCTGATTTATTCGCTAAAAGGTCCTCGATTTTTAAAATTTCATCGTCTGTAGGTGTTAGTGATTGTATCTTTTTCAATGCAAGGGAACGATTAATGGAGCTTCGATCTCGTAAAGCGCTAAAGAGAAAATCACGTTTTCCTTGCGTCGTATTGTCAAGACAATAAATATTAAGAAGGCCGATTCTACTTGTAGGAGAATAAGAATCTGCATTCGCAATAATACGTTGAAATAGCTCTTCATCTTGTAAATAATGGGCCAAAATAATTTGTGTTGAAATTAAATCTTCTAATGACAAGTGTGCATAGACAAATGATAAAGGCTTTCCTGTAATTGTAATACCATCTTTCGTAAGCTCGCTCTTTGCCCATTCAAGCTGTTCAAAAAGAAGGTATTCAATGCCTTGCAGCTGGGTATTTTCCTGCATGAACTTTTGTAAATCCTTAACCCAATCGTTATCCCAAGCATATTCACTATTAATATAGTTATTTGCATTTACGAAATTTCCCCAAGCAAATGTAAATAGCTCAATATCCTTCGTTGTTAAAATGAGATCCTTGACAAACTGTGCAGTGAAAGAAACCTTCCCTAAGTTTTTCAAAAACGCGAGCGTTGTCAACTGGATATGCTTTTCGCGTTTCAACAACTCTGGCAAAATAGTGTCGAGCTTTGTATAATCCTTCGTTGAAATTGTCCATAGTGCCACGTAAATATCGATTGTTCGTTCACTTTCTAATAGTTCAAGGACGAAATGGTTGTCCCCAATTGCTTGAATCGCTATCGACAGTACTTCCTCTGTTACTTTTTGATTTTCAAAGCTATTATAGCCAAGCCCCATCCATGTATCGACTGCGCGAATAACTGAGGAGAAGCGAGTTAGCTGATGTTCCTGTATAAGCTTCATAATGGTAAGCTGGGCCTCTAATGTGCCATGATCAATATTTTCTACTATGGCTTGGCGTAACCCCTCTTGTCGTGCAGCAGCTACTAATAGTTTACCGAGTGCCTCATGCAGACGAGCATTTGTTGATTTGAAAATACCTCTTATTAATGGATAACCAAAAAAGCTGCCCTGATGTTCATCAAATAGTATATTTTCAACAGCTTCTTCAATAACAGAGTTTTCTAATGACAGTTCTTCAGCAAGCATTTGTTCAAAAACATTAAAAGGCATTACCTTCGTATTCTCATTTTTAATCACAAAGGAGCTATAGTTAGGGTATGAACCATGCTCATATTGATTGTGATTCATCAGTAATTCCTGTAGATTCATTTCTTCAAATGTCAGCATTTCTTCAATTAATTGTAAGCATTGAGAAAGGTGATCCTGTACGGGCTGTGCAGAACGAAATGATCTACGCATAATGTCAGTCTGAAACATTGTTGTATCGTAACGTAATGCCAATTTCTTAATAGTTAGTGCACGTTCTTGCGAAGAAAATAGAGTTAGTACTTCGAAAAGAGTGCCAGTAAATAGCTCCTCAAGTGTTGCGATCTTCAAATTAGTAATTTGCTGTTCAATGTCATAATCCCTGTTATCCATATATTGAAGTAATGCTGTAGCTATTGGTTGAATGGCTATCGGTGCAGTATCTATTTTATTTTGAAAATGGTTTCTTTGATCGTTTGATAGTGTCATGGGAATCGCTCCTTACCAAATGCTTCCTGCTAGCATTGTCAGTTTAATAAATGTAAAAACATCATCTTCTCGTATTGCTAAAGGTTCATTAAGTGAATTTAACTGTTCCTCGTTCTGTAATACTAAAAAAAATTCGTCTTCAAAGGCTTGAAGAACTGTGGATATTGCTTGATCTACAGACTGCATAGAAGCATTTTTTTTCTCATTGAAATGTACTTTGCCATGCAGTGCTGCATCCTCTAACTGCTGATCAGTTATATACATATGAAGCGGAGTATCCACTGCCTTTCCGTTATAATGATGAACCTCTTGTGTAACGAGTTGCTTAAGTAAATCTTTTAAAGTATGGACAGGCTCTTCAATAGTGAATGGAATCTTTTGAAGTTTACGCGATTTTTTTCCGATCATTTTTTGTTGATAAAATAAACGCAACCTAACACCTCCTTACAGTAATTTCATTATACAAGAGAATAAATAGGGAAAAGAATGAGGCGTTTTACGCTAGTTATGTATAAAAAAATGGGAAAAGTGTAACAAATAATTGGTTGCGACGACTTATTTGTGAGTGTAGAAAGTGGGGTGAAGTTTTGCATCAGGACATACCAAAAATAGAACATTTGTACGATTTTTATCATCGTGATGTGTATCATTTTGCGCTTTATTATACAAATAGCAAACAAGAGGCAGAGGATATTACGCAAGAAACGTTTTTTAAGGCGATGAAGCAGTTAGATAATTTAAAGGATAACGATAAAGTAAAAACTTGGCTCTTATCAATTGCAAGGAATACAGCAGTAGATATACATAGAAGGCAGAAAATAAAGCGTTTATTAACAGAAAAACTTAGCCGGCAGCCTGTATTGAAAGAAGTGCAAAAGCCTTTGGAAGTTGTAGAGAAAAATGAGCAATGGCAAACAGTACAAGAAGCATTAATGACATTAAAATCACATGATCGGACAATCATTATTTGCAGAATGCTAAAAGACTACACGATACAAGAAACAGCTGTAATTTTAGGTATCTCAGAAGTTAAGGTACGTGTTGATTTTCACCGAGCAATGGCAAGACTTCGAAAAAAGGTAGGGAGGGATGACTGATGGAAGAACATGATTACGAATTATTTAAAGCACTAAAAAAACGCACTGATAAAGATCCAGATGAAGATTTCTCGAATCAATTACGTCAAAGGCTCCAAAAACCTTATATAAAGAAGACAAAAAGATTTTCTATCGCAACAATACTAACCGTTCCTGTGACACTGGCTGTTCTTCTATTTGTATTTATGATTGGAACAGGACAATCGTTCGAATTGAAAAATGCAGCACAATTAACCGCTAATTTGGAAAAAGACCTTACCATTATAGTGTGCATTTTCCTTATGCTAGCGCTCTCGTCATTTATTTTGTTCGTTTATTACAAGGGGCTTACGAAGGGAAGACTTGTCTATATGACATTTTCTTTGTCGTTCGTGGCATGGGTAGGGAACTTAGTATATGCAGAGCATCAAAATATTGATGAACCTATTGTGCAACCAAGCTATAGTGAATCCTACGATTATATGAGTAAGCGAGACAATATAGATGAAATTCAACAGGAACAGGATAAGTATTTGATGAAAACAATGGAAGGAGGTATAAAATAATGAAAAATCCTTATGATTATTTATTTAATGGCATGTGTTTTGTTTTTATAGATATTAGCTCTTTAGGATTACCAGATATCTTACCAGATTTTATTGGCTATTTATCTTTTGCATACGGTATTCACCTGTTGCCGTCCTTTCATAATTTAAAACGTTGGGCGAAAAACTTCGCTATTATTTTAATGATAATGTCATTTTTTGTGGAGCTAGATCAATGGCTAGGCTATAAGATACTTGGGGAAATTGGGATTCAGTTTATGCAATTTTTATTCATCGTCTTTATGTATTGGGTTTTTCAATTATTATTACACATTCATAATAATAAACCTCTTGAAGCTAAAACATTTAAAACATATCAGAAATTCATGGCATTTATGCTTTGCGGCTTTGTGATACAGGCATTTTCAATAAACTTCGATGCGAGTATGCGGGAAAATGTTAATTTTATAGGTTCTGTACTACAGTTGTTTGCTTATTTCTTTTTTATATTTTATTTTCGAGCATTTCATAAATACTATAAAGAAATTAAGGAAAACAAGGTCCATTCGCTGGAATAAAGCGATGGATCTTTTTTTGTTTCAGGGAATCTGTTCTTACTAAGCAATGACATCTTTTTCTTTCTAAATTCATAAGCTTTATAGGTGTGATTTTATCAAGCTAGAAGGAGGCACTACCATTCAAATACATGTTGTACGGGCAGGGGAATCCATATGGGGTATTTCGCAGGCGTATGGGACTACAGTTCAAAGTATTGTAGATGCCAATCAAATTCCTGAACCAAATCGATTAGTTATAGGGCAAGCTCTTGTGATACCGATTGTCGGAAGTTTTTATTATGTGCAGCCAGGAGATAGTTTATATTCAATCGGTCAACGCTTTGGCATCAATTATTTAACTCTTGCTCAGGTGAACAATATTAGTCCGAATCGGCCTTTATCTGTTGGTATGCGACTTTATATTCCACCTCAGCCAAAAACAAGAGCTGAAACATTGGCATATTTAGAGCCGAAAGGGACATTCGTTAGTGAGGCATTATTGAGTCAAGCAAGAGAAGCGGGTCCATATTTAACTTATCTTGCTTTATTTAGCTATGAGGCAAGGCGAGATGGGACACTTAAGAGACCTCCGAGTCAAGGTGTGACGCAAATTGCAAATGATACAGGTGCTTCTCTAGCAATGGTTGTCTCTAATTTAGAGAATTTTAGTTTTAGCGGTGATTTAGCGAGAGATATTTTTCAAAGTACAGCAGTACAGGATTTGCTCTTTGATAATATTCTTGAAGAGGCAAAGAGGTTAGGAAAAGTTAGAGATATTCATTTCGATTTTGAACATTTGCCGGGCGATCAACGTGAGGCGTATAACAATTTTTTAAGAAGAGCCGTGAATCGATTCCATCCACAGGGGTATACAGTATCGACAGCGCTAGCTCCAAAAACAAGTGCAAGTGAGAAAGGTCCATGGACTGAGGCACATGATTATAAAGCACATGGAGAAATAGTGGATTTTGTTATGTTAATGACGTATGAATGGGGGTATTCTGCAGGGCCACCTATGGCAGTGTCGCCACTTCCAGAGGTAGAGGAAGTTGTAAAATATGCAGTAAGTGAGATACCTCCGAACAAAATATTACTAGGACAAAATTTATATGGCTATGACTGGACGCTGCCCTTTGTACAAGGGGGACCATATGCAAAAGCAGTTAGTCCACAAGCAGCTATCGAGATTGCAAAGAAATATAATGCAGCCATTCAGTATGATTTGAGGTCCCAAGCACCCTTCTTTGATTACTATGATGAACAAGGGAAAGCACATATAGTGTGGTTTGAGGATGCAAGGTCAATTCAGGCGAAGTTCAATTTAATCAAACAGTACAAACTTCGAGGAGTAGGGTATTGGAAGTTAGGTTTACCATTCCCTCAAAATTGGTTATTAATCGGGTCAAATTTTGATGTAGTAAAGAAGTGAGAATTTTCAGGAGCAACAAAGAAGCTCTATTTTCATTCTATTTTCTTAAAAATATAAATAATACGAAAATATCATTTCCATTTATGGTAGTCTATATTATAATTATGGTAAATGATAATCTAGGAGGGATATTTTGGTAAAATTTAAAAAGTTAGGAATTATACTAACATCTACTGCATTTTCTGTTAGTGTACTTTCTCCCATGGCACAAGCTTCAGCAAATGTAAAAGAACCGCAAGAGAGAGTTGCAATTCAAGTTTCTTCAACGGAAACAAAAGTAACAAAAAGTATGCTTATTAAGCAATTGAATACACTATTCTCAGACAAGTTCAATTTTGTGACAGAGAAAGATTTCTCAATGGGGGAATCGCATTATTTTAATGATGATAAAACGATACGCTATGAATTAAACTTCCATAAGACAATCAATGGCAAAGACGCTTATGGTGGTTTTACTTTTAAAGGCGAAGATTTAGAATTAGAAAATTTCTACTATCAACCTGCTAATATAGCGGATGCATTGTACCCAGTGAAGTATTCAGAGGGTGAGGCAAAGAAAATTGCCCAAGACTTTCTAAAGAAATTGCCGAATACTGCGAATTACAAGCTTCGTGAAGACGGTATTTTTGGCGATTTTGGTTTAAGTTTTAATAGACCTTTATCTGAACCAATTACGTATTCATTCACTTATTCACCAACACATAATGGTGTACCACTTAGTAATGAGTCTCTCAATATTACAGTTCTAGCGAATGGTGAAGTTACAAATATGTATCGTGATACTGCGTCAACTAGTAAGGCAACATTTGATAACTTAGAACAGAAAAAGAATGAGTCAGATATGCTTGCACAGGTTCGCGAAAGTTTGTCAGCAGATCTACGTTATATGGTCGACTATAACTACCAAACAGGCGAAGCTATTGCTAAGCTTGTGTATATGCCACCAACAAGCTTTAATGGTGTACATGCAATAAATGGGCAGTGGCAAACAATGAATGGTTTCACTTCTCAAGTACCAAAAGCAAAAGGTGTAGAGAAACTTGCATCGCAACCACTTGCACCTAGAAAGAATGGTATTACATTAGCAGAAGTTGAAGAGTTAGCTAAGTCTTTCTTAAAAGTTGATTCAGATAAAGTAAAGCTACAAGTTGATGTGGTTGAAGAAAGAGAAAATGAAAATGGTGAGACAATTTATGTTGTGAATTATATGTATGATTTTGGTAATCACGGCTCAGGGTCATCATTTGAAGTGAACAAGGCAACAGGTGAGATTACGGAATACTGGGATATACGTAGAGATTTCGCGGAGACAGATGATAAAGTAGAACCAATTTCAAAAGATGCTGCATTAGCAAAAGCGATCGACTACTTAAAAGAGTGGGCTCCGTCATATATTCATAACTATTCAAAACCACTAGAAGATACAGCATATGACAAATACAGTAAACAGTATTTCTTCTCCTTCCCACGCATTGTCAATGGAATTGCTGTAGTAGGGGATGAAATTTCTGTTGGTATTAGTGCAGATGGGAAATTAAGTGCTTTACATGTTAATAATCGTAAGATTGATAATTGGCCGTCTGTAAACAAAGCTGCTATTCCTGCTGATAAAGCAAAAGCAATGTTCAGTGAGGGGTTAAAATTGGAGCTACAGTATGCAAAACAGGATGGCGAGGATAATCACCACTATGATTTAGTATACGCTCCAGTTTATAATGGAAGCTTGTACAATGGTATTGATGCAACAACTGGTGAATGGCTTCAAAAGATTGATGACTCTAAAGTTAAACCAGCCATTTCACATCCAACAGCTGGAGGAGAATTAACTTATTTACTACGCCAAAATGTGTTAGAAGTTAAAGACCCTGCAAACTTTAATGCTGATACAGCTGTAACAAAGGGAGAAGCTTTGAAAATCTTAGTTAAATCATTATCATATGGATATGATTTCGGTCCGTATGGAAGAGACAACGATACGCAATCCTTTAGTAATATTGACAAAAAGCATCCATTATACAGAGTCGTTGAACAAGCTGTAAGAATGGGTATTTTACAACCGGCAGATCAATTTGCAGTAGATACAACATTGACTCGTCAAGAGCTTGCAGAATGGTTAGTGCGCGTACTGAATTTAGAGAATGCTGCTAAGCATAGTGACATTTACAAATTAAACTTTACTGATGCAAGTTCTATTGACCCAGCGTACGCAGGTTATGTTGCTTTAGCGAGTGCAATGGGACTAATTGATGGACAGCAAAATAAATTCAATGCTACTGAGAAAGTGACATATGCAGATTTGGCTGTATCTACAGTTCGTTTAGCAAAGGCTGCCTATGAACAAAACAACGATCGCCGTTACTATTAATTAATAATTTATAAATGAGAGGGCATCTTCTAATTTTAGGGGGATGCCCTTTTTGTGATAACAGTAAAGCAAAAGGATTGCTGTTTAGTAGTTTATATGTTATTATTATCTCGAATTAAAGATAATTGATTTCGAGGTAAATGAAAAGAGGGAGTCGTATGAAGGAAGACAATCGTAATTTAAAAGCCTTTACTGTATTGTTCCGAGCATATCAAACGATTCAAGATGCAACAAAGAGAGATTTACTTCAATACGATTTAAATCAAACCGAATTTTCGGTACTTGAGTTTTTATATCACCATGGTGAGCAACCAATCCAAGTGATTGGAAAGAAAATATTAATCGCAAGTAGTAGCATTACGTATGTTATTGATAAGCTCGAACAAAAAGGTTTTGTGTATCGACGTGCTTGCCCGAAGGACCGTCGTGTCACGTATGTTTTATTAACATATGAAGGACAAACGTTGATGGAAGAAATATTTCCAAAGCATGAACAAAAAATTAACGAGATTTTTGAAGTATTAGATCAACAGGAGATGGACACAATGATTCTGTCTCTGAAAAAGGTTGGTTTGAACGCAGTTAAAAAATAAAAAATTTTACACAAATATCTCGAAATCGAGATAAAATGGAGGAATACAAAATGAACCATCTAAAAGGAATTCACCACGTAACTGCTATCACAAGTAGTGCGGAAGAAAATTATAAATTTTTTACTTATGTGTTAGGGATGCGATTAGTGAAAAAAACCGTTAATCAGGATGATATTCAAACATACCATTTATTCTTTGCAGATGATAAAGGTAGCGCTGGCACTGATATGACATTTTTTGATTTCCCAAACATTCCAAAAGGTGTCCATGGAACAAATGAAATTTCAAAAACTTCATTCCGCGTGCCAACAGATGCGTCATTAGACTATTGGGTAAAACGTTTCGACCGATTAAATGTTAAACATACAAGTATTAAAGAGCAGTTTGGCAAGAAAACTTTATCTTTCGTCGATTTTGACGATCAGCAATACCAACTTATTTCTGATGAAAACAATACAGGTGTTGCATCAGGCACTCCATGGCAAGATGGACCGATTCCTCTTGAATATGCAATTACAGGCTTAGGTCCGGTTTTTGTAAGAGTTGCTAATTTTAAATATTTCAAAGAGATGCTAGAAAAAGTGATGCTCTTTACAGAAATTGCTGAGGAAGAGGATTTCCATCTATTTGAGGTTGGTGAAGGCGGAAACGGTGCACAAATCGTTGTAGAATTTAACACAGTTTTACCAGTAGCTCGTCAAGGCTTCGGTACAGTACATCATGCTGCATTCCGCGTAGAGGATCGAGCTGTGTTAGATGAATGGACTGAACGATTTGAAGGCTTTGGCTTCCATACTTCTGGTTATGTAAATCGTCACTTCTTTGAATCGCTTTATGCACGAGTAGCACCACAGATTTTATTTGAGCTAGCTACTGATGGCCCAGGATTTATGGGGGATGAGCCTTTTGAAACTTTAGGTGAAAAATTATCATTGCCACCATTTTTAGAGACAAAGCGTGCACAAATTGAAGAGCTTGTTCGACCTATTGACACTGTAAGAAGTACGACTATGTTCGATAAAGAATATGAGTAATATCTTTCACTCCATTCAGTAGAGAAATACAAGCCTCTGCTAAATGGAAATGAGATACTCGTAACAGCTATATGATAATTGGAGGTCAGTTAGATGGAGTTTTCAAAGCTAATAGATAAGCGTCGTTCTGCGAATAATTTTATAAAGGATATCAAGATGAGTGAAGAAGATATACGTCCCATTTTGGAGGATGTTAAGCTTGCTCCGTCCGCCTTTAATTTACAACATGCCAATTACATCGTTGTATTAGATAAAGAAAAAAAAGAAAAAGTAAGAGAAGCAGCATACGGGCAATATAAAGTGCACTCGGCCTCAGCGGTTATACTTGTCCTAGGGGATAAAGAAGCATATAAAAATACTGCTAACCTTAATCAAGGGATGGTAGACTTAGGCATTATTACTGCTTGTGAGTTAGAAAATCTTGTTGATGATAATAAGAAATTTTATGAAGAACGTGGCGAGGAATTTATGAAGGAGGAAGCCATTCGTAACGCTTCACTTTCAGCTATGTTATTTATGCTGGCAGCGAAAAATCGTGGATGGGATACATGCCCAATGATCGGCTTTGATCAACCACAAATGAGAGCACTTTTTAATGTTCCGGAAACACATGAAATTGCACTAATAATAACAATAGGTAAAGAAAAAGAAAGTAGTCGTCGCTTGCGTGGTTATCGTAAACCAGTTGAGGAATTTGCTACCTATTATTAGGGTGGTATAAAATAGAATTGTTTATAAATAATAAAGTTAATGTATGTTTAGGAGGAAGCAATTATGAAAGTAGTAGCAATCGTAGGTAGTATCCGTAAAGAATCTTATAATATGCAATTAGCAAAATTTATTCAAAAACATTATACAGAGAAATTTGATCTTGAAGTATTAAGCTTGAAAGATTTACCAATGTATAACCAAGATATCGAAAATGAAGCACCACAACCTGTACTTGATTTTAAAGCAAAAGTAAAAGAGGCAGATGCGGTTCTTTGGTTGACGCCTGAATATAACGGTACAGTACCAGGTGTTATGGTTAACGCCATCGATTGGTTATCTCGAGTTGATAAAGTAATGATTGGCAAGCCATCATTTATGATGGGAGCATCAATGGGTAACTTAGGTACTGTTAAAGCACAATTACATTTACGAGATATTTTATTCTCACCTGGAGTAAATTCACCATTACTAAGTGGTAATGATGTTTATATTGGAGCAGTACACACTAAATTTGATACAGAAGGCAATCTAACAGATGAAGGCACTATCAAATTCCTAGATGTAGTAATTGATAACTTCTTAAACTGGATGAAAAAATACGTTTAAAAATAAAAAAATGTCCCATAAGTATAACAATACTTATGGGGCATTTTGGTTTATTGGGTTTAAGATAGAGCGACGGATAGAAGAGCCAAGCGACAAATAGGACAATCAGAAAAACGCCCAGCCGGAACGGAAATCAACCCCTCGTAATGGTGATAAGCTTTTATTTAATCGGAATTATTTTTAACACCTTTTGAAGGCGGTATGCAAAAATACCTGCAAATATAGCTAAAATAATATCTTTTGGTAAAGGAGGCATCATCCAAAGCCATGCTATCTTATAAGTGAAAGCATCAGGAGCACTAGCCCATAGCTTATAGGCAAAGTACATCCAGTTTGTCCCTAGTAAATAATTAATAGCTGTTGCAACTAATGCAGCAACTACATAGCTTTTCTTCGTTCCACTGCGTTCTACAATAAGCCCCGCGACATATGCAGCTAATATAAAAGAGACAATGAAACCAAATGTAGGACTTAAAATTTGTCCAAAGCCTCCACCGAAACGAGCAAATACAGGTGCACCTGCTAAACCGATACACATATAAACAGTACAAGCGAGTGCCCCTTTTCTACTACCAAGAATAAGCCCTGCTAAAATAGCAAAAAATGTTTGCAATGTGATAGGTACTCCACCGACCATCATGAAAGGTACAATAGACGTGATATTAGCTCCTATCATCATCAATGTTGAAAATAGTCCAATGTATGCAAGATCTACTGTTCTTAATTTGTGATGAGTATGTTGCGCAACTGTTGTCATTATTTCACCCCTAAAAAGTAATGTTGATAATAATAGTGTAAAAAAATAAAGCTTTTGTGTCAACTTGATTATTTAAATCGGTTAACACAAAAGTTTTTATCCTGCTTAAGATGATTAAATAACTAATAGTTATAGCTAACTATTAAAATATATGATAGAATCGTCATAATTTTAAAATATTAAATGCTAATGGTGTGACATCTTGTAAAATGTGTCACTTAAAAGGGAAGTCGGTGCAAATCCGACGCTGTCCCGCAACTGTAACGAGGAGTTCTATGATGTAATAGCCACTGTTCTAGAATGGGAAGGCAATCATAGGTACATTGATTCGAAGCCAGGAGACCTGCCAATTAGTGATTCCTGTAATGCCCACGAGGATGAAAGCGATTACGGACAATAGTAGAAGGATATCTTTCTGACTTTGTTTAATCAAGGGTATTTCTATGCGTATTTTGCATAGAATACCCTTTTTTTATCTTCATTAAGTCTATTATTAATGATTAGGAGTTAATAAACAGATGAATAAAAAAATTATGCTACTATCCATGGCTCTTCTTTTAGTACTAATCATTTCAATGACAATTGCCATAATGGTTGGATCGGTTTCTGTTACGCCAATTCACGTATGGAAGGTTATCCTTTCCAAAATACCAATTGTACAAAACTCAATCGAGCAAGATTGGAGTCGTTCACAGGAAATTATTATTTGGCAAATACGAGTTCCGCGTGTATTGCTCGCTGCTATTGTTGGATCGGGGTTGGCAATTGCAGGAGCAGCTATTCAGGCTCTTGTCCGTAATTCAATTGCCGAACCATATATTTTAGGGATTTCTTCTGGTGCAACGGTTGGGGCCACAGCTGTCATCATTTTAGGTGCTTTTTCATTTCTTGGCGTTTATGCTCTTTCCGTATCTGCATTTATAGGTTCTCTGACAGCAATGACGTTAGTTTTCTTCTTAGCACGTGTTGGCGGTAGAGTTTCTGTCTTTCGACTTTTACTTTCAGGGATGGCGGTGTCGTTTATTTTATCTGCTATTTCAAATTTTATATTAATGACGTCGAAACAAGAGGGCGGAATGAAGGCAGTCATGTTTTGGATGCTAGGAAGCCTTGCTGGTGCGAAGTGGAGTAATCTTTTAATTCCTACAATTATTTTTATTGTAGTATTTGCCTTGTTATGGCTCCACTATCGAAATCTAAATTTATTACTTCTTGGGGAAGAAGCAGCGGTCACACTAGGGGTTAACTTACAACAATTTCGTATACAGCTTATTTTATTAGTTTCATTATTAACAGGTGTGCTTGTTGCTGTAAGTGGTTCAATCGGATTTGTCGGCTTAATCATTCCACATATTGTAAGGTTAATTGTAGGTTCAAACCATAAATATGTTATACCGATTAGTGCATTATTCGGAGGGATTTTCCTAGTTTGGGCAGATGCACTTGCTCGAATTTTAATTGCTCCGGAGGAAATGCCAATTGGAATTATCACGGCTTTTTGCGGAGGTCCATTTTTCATTTGGTTGCTACGTAGTAACAATTATTCATTCGGTGAAGGAGATTAAAGCATATGTCATTAGAGACGAAACAAGTATCTTTCTCCATTTCTGATGAACGCATATTACATGAAGTAAGTGTACAAATAAAGGAAAAACAATTTGTTGGGTTAATCGGTCCAAATGGTAGTGGGAAGTCAACGCTATTAAAGAATATGTATCGTTTATTAAAACCAGAAAGTGGAACAGTTTTATTAAATGAACAGGATATTTTAAAGCAATCGAGTAAAAGTATTGCGAAAAATTTAGCAGTAGTGAGTCAAGAAACGCCGGTCGTATTCGATTTTACCGTACATGATTTAGTGAGTATGGGAAGAACACCTCATAAAAAACTATTCGAGCTTGATCAGGAACGAGATTTTCAAATTGTAAAAGATGCACTGAACCAAACAGGTATCGCTCATTTAGAGAAACGTAGCTTTAGCACTCTTTCGGGTGGAGAAAAAAAGCGTGTGATGGTTGCTCGTGCCCTCGCTCAGCAAGCACAGGTGCTTATTTTAGATGAGCCAACGAATCATCTAGATATTCAGCATCAATTGCAGCTAATGGATCTAATTCAAACCCTACATTTAACAGTTGTTGCAGCAATACATGATTTAAACATTGCAGCCATGTATTGTGATCAAATTTATGTTTTACAGCAAGGTCGAATTGTTTGTTTTGGAACACCAGAAGAAGTACTTACACCAGCATTATTACAAGATGTTTTTGGTGTATACGCTGATATTCAAACACATCCACTTACAGGGAAGCCTTATTTAACGTATGTCTCAGAGCAATTTACGAAGAAAGCTTTAAAAACTACATAAATAAAATATGGCTCTTCGGCAAAACGAGGGGTGATTTCCGTTCCGACTAAGCGCGATGCTTTTTGTGCGAAAGCGAATAGTTTGGAACAGAAACCACCCTTATTTAAAGCGCCACAACATTCACAAAGATTTTCTTGCCCATTTTGTATTTCAACACTATAAGGTGTATCTGTAATAACAGATACGCCTGTTATTTATGGATAGGACCATTGTTAATAGAAGATAAGGCTTCATTAACTTCAAAAATTTTACCCCGAATATTTGTTATCCCAAAGCTTGTTAATCGAGCAGAGTGCATGGCTAAATATTTTTTAGCACTTTCCTTCGTCTCGAATAAATAAACACCACCAGCTTCTTTAGCTACCGCATCCTCAGTCCAAATTTTCCACATGATTCCTTCTTCGTCATTAATGCTATGGGCTAAATCTTTAAATCCTTCAGACATTTCATCACCAAAAGGACTGTCCATTGTAAAATTAACTTGTAACAAATAAACCATTCAGCAAAACTCCTTTTCTCTTCATTTATATAAGTAATTATAAAATATAGTTTCAACGAAAAGTAAATTTCCAATATTGGTCCACAACACAAAGAACAGGAGCCAAATAATTTAAGATACTGCTTTCAATCCTGCCACACCAATGATAATAGCAATGATACTAATAATCCTATTCATATTTTTAGACTCCCCGAAGAATATAATATTTACGAGAACAGCACCAACTGTACCAATTCCAACCCAAACTACATAGGCAATGCTTAACTGTAAATAGTTAAAGGATGTATACAAAAGCACAAAGGACATTCCAAAGCCGCCCGCATATATTAATAAATTACGTATAGTTTTTTCCTGACTATAAAAGCGTAAACCTACAACACCGATAATTTCTGAAATTGCAGCTAATAAAACAAGTAACCAACCCATTATGCATTAGCTCCTTTCTTTTCAGCATGATCTTTTGAAGGGTTATCAGCTAAATTAAGACCAATAACACCCAGTACTAAAATAAAAATGAAAATTCCTTTAATAGCATTAAATTCACCGTCAAAAATAAAAATGTCCATTAATGTAGTACCGATTGTACCGACCCCAGCGAAAGTCGCATAAACAGTGCCTGTAGGTAGGTTTTCACAAGCCTTCGATAAGAAATGAAAATCCAACGCAATTAAGGACACGATAATAACCCAATGCCACCAAGAATCGGCAACATTAAAACCAAATATCCAAAACAATTCAAACAAACTAGTTAATCCAACATATATCCAATCTTTTTGCATAATTAGAGATTCCTTTCACGTGATAGTTTTCTAATGACTGACATTCAGTCATTTTTAATGTAAAAGAGAACGCCACTTATGGGTGACGTAGGCCAAGTGCATGGTGTAAAAAATCTAGGAGCTCGAGCTTAACAAATTTCATCGTTTCATCTTTGCAATCATCAAACAAATAAACTTGTTCAGCTGCAGATTCGATTAAACCTATAATGAGCTTGGAAGACCGTGAAGTATCGATCGAAGCACGTATCGTTCCTTGTTGTTGAGCTTGTAATAAAAAATTATCCATCCATGCATAATAGGGAGCATAGATATTTTCCCACTCTTTCAAATGCTCAGTTTGTGCAATACCAGCATAGATGAGTGCAACGAGATCGCCATATTCTTTTGTTATAGAAAAGCCAACGTCTACAACTTCTTCAAGTTGTTGTTCAAAAGGCTTTTGAGTTGATACGCCTTCTTCGATTGCAGTAATAATTTTTTCAACCATATCTTTCGCGATAGCCGGCATTACTGAAAGCCGTGAAGGGAAATAAAGATAAAATGTTCCTTGTGCGATACCTGCAGCTCTTACGATATCTGAAACCTTAGCCTTTTCAATTCCTTTTTCACGAAAAACTTCAATAGCAGCCTGAATAATTTTTTCTTCCTTTGACATGAAATCCCTCGCTTTTGACCTGCTTATTTAAATGTTACAAAATAGCTGAAATAAAGTCAAAGAAAAATGACTGAAAATCAGTCATTTTTTCCGTGTATACATATTTCCTATTCGGGGAACTTTATTTATGAAAGGATTTGATGGAAATGGAAGAGATTAAGTTTGCACAATTAGACCAGCAACAGCTTGAAAAAATTAATGAGCTAGAGAAGACAATTGGCGTGACGATAGTGGCATATGATTCTTCGTCAACATCGGCACAGGGTTCTAGCGCCTATGAATCAACCAATAGCAATCACCCTTCATAATTAAGCGAGAATACCTTGCAGCAATGTGAGGTATTTCCACTTTGTACATAATAAAATGGGAGTTGTTACAATGAAAGATTTCTATGCGGATTTACATATTCATATTGGACGTACTTTTAGTGGACGAGCTGTCAAAATTACCGGCAGTAAAACGCTAACGTTAGCAAAGATTTTAGAGACTGCTAGTGCAAAAAAGGGACTAGATATTATCGGGATTATTGATTGTCATTCACCAGAAATAATGGATGAAATGGCAGGGATGATTGAACAAGGGGAGCTAAAGGAGCTAGTACAGGGAGGACTTCGTTATCAAGACACATCCCTTATCCCAGGCACTGAAATTGAGATTTATGATCATCATTGCCTTGGCCCAATCCATGTACTTGCCTATTTTCCGACACTTTCACTTATGGGAGAATTTTCAAAATGGATATCTCATTATATGAAAAATATCCATTTAAGCTCTCAGCGAATCTATTGTGATGGTCAAACATTGCAACAAAAGGTTCGTGAGTTAGGAGGGCTTTTTATTCCTGCTCATGTTTTTACACCATTTAAAAGCTTGTTTGGAAAAGGTGTACATCGTAGTTTAACAGAAGTATTTGATCCACAGCTTATAGATGCGATTGAGTTAGGTTTAAGTTCTGATACCGATATGGTGAGTAACATTAGAGATCTTCAAGCGTACACATTTGTCAGCAATTCTGATGCACATTCACTTGGGAAAATTGCACGCGAGTATCAAAAATTAAGACTAACTGATGCCAATTTTACAGAATTGAAAATGGCACTTCATGAACAGCAAAATCGAGCTGTAACAGCCAATTATGGCTTAAATCCGTTGCTTGGTAAATATCATCAGACTGTCTGTGCAAAATGTGGTGAACAGCTTTGCAATATGGCAACAATCTGTACTAACTGTGAAAGTCCTCAAATTATTAAGGGCGTTTCTTTACGTATAATGGAGCTATCAGAGCAACTGACGGATAAACGTGTTCGACCACCATATATTCACCAAGTACCACTGGATTTTATTCCAGGTCTAGGGCCGAAAATGATGGAAAGATTACTACTAGCATTTGGAACAGAGATGAACATCTTGCATCGAGTTTCACTAGAACAGCTTGAACAAACCGTACCACATAAGATTGCTAAGATGATCGATTTAGCAAGAACAGGACAATTAGCAATTGAAGCTGGTGGCGGGGGGACTTACGGGAAGATACAAAGTGAATAAAAAACACTTGCTCATATTTAACCCATTTTCATCCTTCATCTATTAAAATAGTAATTAGTAGAAGTGGAGGGAGTAATTATGAAATTATTAAAGGGATTTCGATTTTTGGCGGCTGGTGTACTGGCGTTGCAATTAGCGATGCCAGTAGGAGCAAACGCTGTGGAGCAAAGAGATTACATAGCGCCAAGTTGGGTGGCCCAGGCAGATTACATAGCACTCGGTGATTCCTTGGCTCATGGTATGAATGAGGTTGGCATAATCGGTTTAGGTTACGCAGATTTTGTTGCGCAAGCTTTACAGCAAGATGGATTCATCTCTTCTTATAATAAAGGGTTTGCGTATTCAGGCTATACAACAAAAAATGTATTGGAAGATATACAAAATGATGTAGAAAAGCCTGTGACAGGATTCGGTTATCCAAGTGACAAGGTAAAACTTCGTACGTCTATTAAAGAGGCTGAAATTATTACTTTGACAGCTGGCGCCAATGATTTAATACCTATTTTAAAAGAGTCTCAGTCAACTGGTATTAATGTAGCAGCGATGTTAAAGGCATCACAAGGAGCAATAAAAAATATTGCCACTATTTTAGAAGAAATTAAGAAAATTAATCCGAACGCTCAAGTTTATGTTATGGGGTACTATAATTCTTTCCCGTACTATAGTGAGGATTTACAGAAACAATTTAAAATGTTATTAACAGTCATGAATACAACGATCAAAACAACTGTTGAAAAAGCGGGTGCCATCTTTGTACCGACATACGATATTGTAGCAAAAGATGTTCCAAGCTATTTACCAAATCCTGAAAATATTCATTTAAGCGAAGCGGGCTATTTAGCAGTAGCGAACGAGGCGTTTTTACCAGCGATTAAAGCAAATACGTTATGGGATGTATCAAAAACTATTCAAGCAAATATGAAAGATAGTACAACTGTAAAAATAAGTTGGCAGGAAGCGAAGGATAATGTAGGTGTCACTACTTACAACGTATATGTAAATGGTAAGGTGACATTTAAAATAAATGCTGAGACAACGGCGATAACCTTAGATAATTTAACAGAGAATACAGCATACACGGTAGCTGTTAAAGCAGTAGATGCAGCTGGCAATGAAAGTGTACAAAGTCCAACAGTTACTTTTACTACAGGAAGCACTTTAAGCTTTACTGATATCGACAATCATTGGGCGAAGGAGTTTATCCTGAACGCTTCAGAAGATGGCATTATGAAAGGTTACGCAGATGGTACGTTTAGACCTGAGCAAAATGTAACTCGTGCACAGGCTGCTAGCATGCTTGTTAGAAGCCTAGGTTTAACGACGAAAGAACGGGCACCATTTACAGACATCGCAAGTTATGATGTTGGAACGCAGGTAGAAATTGCAGCAGCTTATGCATACGGGCTAGTTAAGGGAACGGGTGAGAAGTTTAACCCAGGACAGCCAGTTACTCGTGCTCAATTAGCATTAATGATTAATCGTGCCTATGAACATCAGTTAAAGCAATCTTATGCTGTGAAAGGAAAAGCACCTTTTTCTGATATTGCATCTTACAATGCAGAAACAAAACGTGCAATAACAATGTTGTATGAACAAGGCATTGTTGTAGGTAGTGAAGGGAAATTTTCACCAGAGGCTCCGACAAAACGTAGCCATGCAGCGAAAATATTCGTAAATTTCAATAGTCTATTAAAAAAATAAAGATAGTGAAACAATTCAAGCTAGAGCTTGTAAATTGAAACCTCTACCACGCTATGTATTTTTATTGCTATGAATATCTAGTGCAATTTAAGGCGAAATTGATATAGGTTGATTGGAGTGGAGGCTAGGCGATTCCTTGGGGACCATATGGTGAAGAGCCAAAATAATGAAGTGAAATGATTCCAAGAACAGGAAAAAAAGGTCTTGAAAATTAAAAAGCAGTTCAATAAATCTAATTTATGATTTATTGAACTGCTATTCTTTTACTTATTTACGATAGTCTAGCAATAATGCCTTCCTCATCGTCTAGGACAAGTTCAATGCCTGTTGAAAATGGGTCGCTATGTAGGACATCTTTAATCCATACACGTAGTGCGCCAATCATTGCTGCTGTATTGAACATCTCGATTTGCCCATTAACTTCAACTTCTGCACCAAAGCCTGTGTCATCATCGTATGTTAGTTCTACAAGCACATCCTCAGGGCGAATGTTTTTATTGTAGGCCTGTGATAAGCAAATTGCATTTATAATATCCTGCTCATTAATTATTTGTGCCATTGTGCTTCCTCTTTACGTTTTTTATCTTTAAACATATTAACAATTTTTACAACTAGCATTACGATAACCATGATGGCTGCAACGTTAATTAATAAGCCTAAAATATTTCCAAGCATACCCATGCCACTGAAAAGACCTCCGAATAATAAGCCAGCTAAGCCACCAAGCATTAAGCCTTTCATAAGGCCGCCTGAGAAGAAGCCACCTTTCTTAGCTGTTGAATCCGTTTTGTTTGTAGAAGTTGTATTGTTTTTATTTGTTGTTGCATTATTTTGATCTTTAGATTTATCCTGAGATTTTTGGAAATTTGAGCTATTGTTATGATTATTGTTTGAGAAACCTTTTTTACCTGACTTATAAGATTTAGCTTCTGCAGTTGGTGTATCTGAGATGAATAATGTTGCACCAACAGACGCAAACATTAGTGTCGCTGCAAAAAGAGCAGCAAGGATTTTTTTCATTGCTTACATTCCTCCAATATATTTTTGGGTTTTGTCATAAACTAGTTCTTAATAGTAATCTTACATGAACCATCTCGAAAAATAAAATAAACGCTTCCGTTAATTTAGGTATATCAATAAATTTGAACAAGTAGTGTCAGCGCTCATCACCAAAAATTAGAATGCATTACTTATAACATATGCCATGTATATAGTTGAAAAGAAAGGAGTGAGACGATGATTTCAACATTATTACTATTAATGTCAATTTTTTTATTGTTATATATAACGGAAAAAAGGCGTTTTCTCAATGCAGTAGTTTTAGGTTTTTTAGGGATGTATATTTTGAGCACAATAATTAGTCATTATCCTTTATTGCTCCAAAATGAGCAGGGGATTGTGTCGAAGATGGGTATAATTATAATACTTGGAAGTTTCCCGAGTATTATGTTTATTTTATCGATAGCTACGTTTTTTAATAGTAAAGTTTTACTTGAAAAAGAAGGACGTAAAGTTCGTAATCTATTGTTAGCTGTTTTTGGCTTGAGCTTTTTTATCATGATGATTTGGTATGTATTTGTGATTTTTGCAAATATCGAAAATGAAATTTGGCATATTCTTTTCTTCTATGCGTTTTTGGTTTTTGGTTATACAATGTTTATATACACAAGCATAATGGCCTATGCCACGCTATATCATTTTACATCAATCCTTTATGAGCCTAACTATATTATTGTACTAGGGTCAGGGTTAATCGGAGATAAAGTGCCACCACTTTTAGCTAGTCGTTTAGACGAGGCTGTAAAGCAATTTCAAAAATATGGTGAACGGCCTTACATTATCGTCTCAGGTGGACAGGGAATTGATGAAAAAGTATCAGAAGCATATGCTATGAAAAAATATATAGTTGACGAGCATCAGATGCCAACTCCAAAAGTATTAATGGAAGATCAATCGACAAATACTGAACAGAATATGGCATTCTCTAAAGAAATTATGGATAAACATGCTCAAGGAAAAAAATATCGATCCCTATTTGTAACGAATAATTTTCATGTTTTTCGTGCAAGTATTTATGCCAAAAAGGCGAAGCTTGATGCACAAGGCGTTGGTTCAAGGACTGCCTTTTATTATGTACCTAATGCATTTACTCGTGAATTTATCGGTTTATTAGAAATGTATAAATGGATTCATATCACTGTCTTTTTGTTTATGACATTGTTCATTGGATTAACCTTGAGAGCATATGTGTAACCAATTTCAAACTGTCTTCCATATAATAGTGGTAAGACAGTTTTTTATCTCTAATCAGTAAATGTTTTTTAGCGACAGCAACAATGTTTTTCTGTGCGAAAGCAAAGCGGCAGCAACAATGTTTTTCTGTGCGAAAGCAAAGCGGCAGCAACAATGTTTTTCTGTGCGAAAGCAAAGCGGCAGCAACATTGTTTATCTGTGCGAAAGCAAAGCGACAACAAGGTTTATCACGACAGCAACAACAATTACGCTGAGGCGAAATTGATAGTGTGCAAGGGGGGAAACGTATGTATAGGCAATTTTTAGCAAAACAAAATAAAGAGCGAATTAGATCCTTACAAAAGCTCACGCAAACACAAGATACATGGTTTGCGCAAAACATTAATTTGATAACAGTCGAAGAAGTACAATTAGCAGCTTTGCACAAAATATTATATCAAGTTGTGCGAGGACTTTTGAAAAAAAATCAACAACGACATTTACAAATTATACATCCAGAACAGACACAGTCAGTACAGGAGAATGTGCTAACGCTTTTAGCTGAATATGATGATTTACTGCGTGAAGCAATTCCACTCCCTATCTATATTTTCATTTGGCAAATTTCTTCTCTAGAGAAGATAGCCAATCGTGTTGAAGTTGTTGATGATTTACTTGATATATTGGAATGGTATTTTATTCACCAAAATGAGCAGGTGGAGGCGTTTGATGAAGAGGATCTAGATCATGAGGTCATCATTGACCTATACAAAGATGCCATTGAGGAACAGGATGCAGAGGCACAATTACAGCTTGGGGAATATTATAACGCAATTGATGGTGAATATTTCCAACCTGGAAAATCAATAAAGTGGTTTGAGTTAGCTGCATCACAAGGTAATGCTGATGCACAATATGCGCTTGGTAATTTTTATTTTGAAGGCATAGGTGTTCAAGAAAACTATAATACGGCTTTTTCATTGTATGAGGCTGCAGCAAAGCAAGGGCATCCAGATGCTGCTAATAATTTAGCGGATATGTACTTTAACGGTGAGGGAGTATCAGAAAATTTGGTCCTTGCGAAGAAGTGGTTTGATTTCGCCGCACAACAAGGTGTGGCAGAGGCTATGTTTACACTCGGAATTATTTACGAGCAAGGATTAGGAATCGATATAGACGAGGAGCAAGCATGTAGCTGCTATAAAAAATCTGCTGAAGCAGGCTATGTTGAGGCACAATACAGGCTTGGAGGAATCTACTTGGAGGGACGTCTAGGGCAACCTAAAGATGCGAACCGTGGATTATATTGGTATGAAAGAGCTGCAGAGCAATATCATGTCGATGCCTTTTATGATTTGGGCTTTATTTGGAGCCAAGGGTTAACAGGTATACGAAATATTGAAAAAGGTATTCATTGGTTTAAACAGGCTGCTCTTCAAGGTGATTCGGAAGCTAAATTACAACTAGGGCATATATACAATAAAGGCGAAGGAATAGCTAGAAGTATTAAAGAGGCTATAAAGTGGTATGGACTTGCAGCAGATGCAGGAAATGAGGAGGCAGCTAGTTTACTGCAAGAATTAAAAGGAATGTAAATTTTTTATTAAAAAATAATGAGTATTTAGATTCGATTATAAACTCCTTGTATGCAGGTCTTAAGTATTTATTTAGAGATATTATTTAGGTATATATTATCAGAACCAACGAATTGTAATAATATTAATATAATGAAGTGGTAATTACTACAAACTAAAACAAGGAAAATGTAAGCATAAAAAAACAGAGACGATGTAAATTGGCTACCCAAAAGTATTGTGGTAGCTTTTTTACTGCTTAGTACAATAAATTAAGTAACAGGGACTTTATATATAATTTATGGAAAAAAAAGTATATATGAAAATTGACAGCTATTTATAAAATGTATATTGTATATGAGTGATTTTGAAAGAGTAGATTAGTAGCTATAGCTAATTTTAATGTGATTTTGTTAGACTTTTTTTGCAATATTAATGGTACCTTTTCTTATTAGGCATGGACATGCTGAATAAGAAAATATAGGTTTACTTTGACCGATAAAAGGATTTTTTGTTGATATTTTGCTTATGTATGCCCATTTTTTAGTTGATTGTAGCCCGTAGCAGAAATCAGCGTCTTCTAATGAAAGGGATAGAAATGGTTAACTAACATCCTGATGGCTTATCACTAAAAGTTGAGAACGACATTTATTAAAACATATGCCACATATATATTAGTTGATTGGAGCGAAGGCTGGGCAACTCTTTACAACTGGTCGGACGTCTCAGGAAAGCACCCAGTCGGAATGGAACCGTCCTAATTTCTTATATTTCTGGTGAACGGAAATAGATTTTCTCAGCTTTTCAAAAGTACACGACATGAAAGAGGGTAAATGTGTGATTTTTCAAAAACAGAGAAAGACAATGGCATTAGATTTACAACAATACATTGTAAAAATGGATATAGCTAATAGCCATTCAATGAAACAGCAAATTGATTTGCTCAAATTGACAAATCGGGACTTACAATATTTAAAAGCCTTTCAACCTTTTGTAGAAGACAATATTGATCACATTGTTAATCGATTTTATAAAAAAATTGGAACTGAACGTAATTTAGTAGATATTATTAATAGACATAGTTCTGTGGAAAAGCTGAAAATTACATTGCGACGTCATATAATTGAAATGTTTAATGGTATGATTGATGATGATTTTTATCAAAGACGAGTTAAAATTGCTAAGGTTCATGTCCACATCGGGCTAAAAACGCATTGGTATATTTGTGCTTTCCAGGAGTTAACGGCATCATTTATTGACTTGGTTGAAGAACATATTAATCATCCTATGGATCAGCTCAATACAATTCGAGCTATCTCTAAAATTTCCAATTTTGAGCAACAATTGGTTCTAGAAGCGTTTGAGCACACAATTGAGCAACTTCATGAAAATATTGAACGTGAAAAAGAAGTGGTAGAGAAAAAGATTGTTGAGTCTTCGGAAGCCCTTGCCACAATATCTCAGGAAACGAATAACTCATTTTGTCGCTTAAGTAAACAATCAGATGAAATTAAACAACTAGCAAAAAAATCACTTCAAGTGTCGACTATGGCTGAGAGTCAGGCATTAGAAGGTCGTGAACGATTACAGAATCAATCACAAAATATGAGTAATATTATTTTCTCGCTTAATGATATAGCGGAAAATATTGCACAGTTGTCAGATATGTCAAAGGAAATGGAATCGATTATGAACGTCGTTACAAATATCGCCAATCAAACGAACTTGTTGGCTTTAAATGCGGCAATAGAAGCTGCTCGTGCTGGAGAAGCGGGTAAAGGCTTTAGTGTTGTTGCAGATGAAGTGAGAAAACTATCGATTCAAACAAAGGAATCTGTCACATCGGTAGCGACATTACTACACAAAACGAATGAGCGAACAGATAAACTTGTTCATTCGCTTAGTAATATTCAAGAAGAGGTAGCATCTGGTGAAGAAAATATGGTTCAAACGGAAGGACAATTTACAAACATATTGGAAGCTATGACCGAGGCCAAAGAACAAAATGGTCGGATGGAAAAAGAAGTACAAGCAATAGTAGAAATTCTAGGCGATTTAGGTATTGCCTTTAATGAAGTGAAAAATTCTGCTAAAACGTTAGCTAGCTTTGCACAAAATTTAAATTAATTAAGAGAAAAGTAAAAGGCGAAGAAATAGTGTTTAAATTTTTTTAGGTGCTACACACTTCAGGGTATAAATAACACTATATCAACTGTTAATATATAGTATCTATTATGTAGATAAAAGCCTCTAGTGAACATGTACTGTTTAATTCAATATATGCTATGAAACAAAAGGAGCTATCCAAACGCTGGATAGCTCCTTTCATGTCGTTGAAAAACTATTATGTCAATGAAATTAGGAGTCCTATTAAATAAAGTATGGCTCTTCGGCAAAACGAGAGGTTGATCTCCGTTCCGACTGTTCGATGAGCAGCTTTGGGCAACGAATGTTTTCTGTGCGAAAGCGTAGCGGCAGCAACAAATGTTTTCTGTGCGAAAGCTAGTAGACTGAAACGGAAATCACATCTAAAGCGCCACAACATTTACGCTGGTTAGCTCCATTTTTGCTAAATTTGTAAAGGGTTTAACGTAATTTTTCGATAAAAAAGTTTATACTGAATAAAGAACTAAAAATAGGGGCGGTTAATATGAAAACAGTTGTTGTATTAGGTGGCGGAATTACGGGATTGTGTACGATGCATTATTTACAACGCCAAGTTCAGGAGAAAAATTTAGATGTAAAACTTGTGCTTGTTGAAAAAAATACATACCTTGGTGGCAAGCTTCACTCTGCATACGAACAAGGTTTCATCATGGAAACAGGTGCAGATTCTATTGTAGCGCGTCATAAAGGTGTCATGGAGTTAGTAGAGGAACTTAATTTTGAGCACAATCTTGTGTACAATGAAACGGGTGTTTCATATATTTACACAAATAATGAGCTACATGCCATCCCAGCAGACTCAACGTTCGGTATTCCTATGAGCTTACAATCTCTTGAGGAAAGTACGCTTGTATCAGAGGAAGGTAAAAAAGAAGCATTAAAGGATTTAACAATGCCAAATGAAGAGTTTACAAAGGAAAGCTCTATTGGGGAATTTTTAACGTATTATTTAGGTGAGGAGCTTGTTCAAAACCAAATAGCACCCGTACTTGCAGGTGTATATTCGGGAGATTTAAATCAACTTTCAATTGCTTCCACTTTACCGTATTTAATTGATTACAAAAATGATTACGGTAGTATTATTAAAGGTTTCGATGCAAATAGGGAACAATTTGTGAAAGCATCCAATAAAAAATTTATTTCATTTAAAAATGGTTTATCATCACTAATTGATAGGCTTGAAGAAACATTAACGGATGTAGAAGTTATAAAAGGAATTGCCACTACTAGTGTTAAAAAGCAGGAAAATCAATACCTTGTTACATTAGCAAACGGTAAAATGATAGAAGCAAATCATGTTGTAATGGCACTGCCAAATGAATCGGTACAAAGCTTATTGCAGGATAAATCTTTGAACTGTTATTTTGAACAATTCAATACTGCATCCGCAATTACGATTTATTTAGGGTTTGATGTACCTGATAATAGATTACCAGCAGATGGAACAGGCTATATAGTATCCCATAATTCAGATGTTATTTGTAATGCAGCAACGTGGACAAGTCGTAAGTGGAAACATACCTCATCCGAAGGAAAACTACTTGTACGACTTTTTTATAAGAGCATTAACCCTGCGTATGAAAGATTGCGTATAATGACAAATGAAGAGTTAGCAGCTGTTGCCCTAGAGGATGTAAGAAAAAGCTTGGGGATTGAGGAAAAACCAACTGTTGTCGATGTGACAAAATGGATTGACCAGATGCCGAAGTATGATTTGGCACATCGTGAAGCGTTGCAAGGTTTAGTGCAAGAGCTTGAGAAAAACTATCCCAATTTATCGATAGCGGGATGCTCTTATTTTGGAGTAGGCATAGGTGCATGTATTCAAAATGGTAAAAAAATTGGTGAAGAACTTGCTGGAAAACTATCGTAATTGTCTGATATAAATCAAAATATTATATTTTTCGCAAAAATTATCCTGTGTTCAGTGAAATAGTCTTGACTCAATCGTTTGTAAACGTTATGATTCTTTTAATTATTTAAAAAATTCATACTAAATTCTTATCAAGAGAAGCTGAGGGACTGGCCCTATGAAGCTTCAGCAACCAACTTATTGTCAGGTGCTAAATCCAGAAGACCATTGTGTCGAAGATGAGAAGGAAAACAATTACGAAACGTTAAAGCCTTCTTTTTATGTAAAAGAAGGCTTTTTTATTTTCATAAATAAGGGAAGAGAGGCTAGTTTCATGGGATTGCTTGAAAGGTTAAAAACAAATGTTCTTACAGCAGATGGTGCAATTGGTACAGTTTTATATGGTTATGGCTTGGAGTACTGCCATGAGGAAATGAATATACAAAAACCTGAATTAATTGAAAAGATTCATAGAGAATATATAGCAGCTGGAGCCGATATTATTCAAACGAACACTTACGGTGCTAATGCAATAAAATTAGCCCGCTATGGATTAGAATCTCGTGTGCAGCAGTTTAATGAAGCTGCTATAACGATTGCAAAACGAGCGGCGGCAGAGGATGGACAATTTGTCTTAGGTACTATTGGGGGAATCCGCGGTATTCGAAAGAGTGACGCAACGTTAGAGGAAATTTTAGCAACGGTTGATGAGCAAGCTACTGTTTTACTTGCAGGAAATCCAGATGGCCTTTTACTTGAAACATATTATGATTTTGAAGAACTAACAGCAACTTTAACAATGCTACGAACTAAAACAATATTACCGATTATTGCTCAAGTTTCTATGCATGAACCAGGAGTTTTACAAAATGGAATGAGTTTAAATAACGCTTTACATGAACTTGAAGCGCTAGGTGCTGATATCGTAGGTGTTAACTGTCGCTTAGGTCCGCACCATACTATTCAAGCATTTGAAGGTGTAGAGCTTCCTGAAAAGGCTTTTATGTCGGCATATCCGAATGCCTCTCTTCTTGACTTGGAGGATGGCCGTGTCGTTTATGAATCAGAGGCAGATTATTTTGGGCGAGCAGCTGTAGCACTTCGTGACCAGGGGGTGCGTTTAATTGGTGGCTGCTGTGGTACGACACCAAAGCATATTGCTGCTGTGAAAAAGTACTTAGAGGAGCTATCTCCAGTAGAGGAAAAGTACGCGAAGCCCGAAAAAGTAGAGGTTTTACGTGAAGCAGAGCCACCAAATTACGAGCCATTACATGTAAAAGTAAAACGTGAACGCTCAGTTATAGTGGAATTAGATACACCAAGACATTTAGAGATTGAGGGCTTTATTAAAGGGGCAAAAAAATTATATGAGGCGGGCGCAGATGTCATCATGATGGCAGATAATTCACTTGCTTCCCCAAGGATTAGCAATGTCGCAATGGGTGCCTTACTGAAAGAAACGCACGGGGTACGCCCGATGACACATATAACATGCCGAGATCGTAATTTAATTGGTCTTCAATCACATTTAATGGGATTAAATGCACTAGGGATTCATGATATTTTAGCAGTTACTGGAGATCCGACAAAGGTAGGCGATTTCCCAGGGGCAACTAGCGTTTATGACGTATCATCAATGGAGCTAATCCAATTAATAAAACAATTAAATGAAGGTGTATCGTTCTCAGGGAAACCACTTCGTAAAAAGGCGAATTTCTCTGTAGCTGCTGCGTTTAATCCTAATGTACGTGTGCTGGATAGAGCTGTCTCTCGATTAGAAAAGAAAATTGAACATGGGGCAGATTATTTTATTTCACAGCCTGTTTATACAAAGGAAAAAATCGTGGAAATTTACGAGGCAACAAAGCATTTAGAAACACCAATTTATATAGGTATTATGCCAGTAACGAGCTATAAAAGTGCGGAGTTCTTACATCATGAAGTACCGGGCATCAAGCTATCAGATGATGCGTTAACGCGTATGAAGGCTTGTGGGGATGATAAGGAACGCGCAACACTAGAAGGGATTGCAATTGCCAAAGAATTAGTAGAAGTAGCAGCGGAATATTTCAATGGAATTTACCTCATCACACCATTTTTACGCTACGATATGACACTAGAATTAATGAAATTTATTGAGCAATTGGATGAACAGAAAAAAGGGGTAAGTATAAATGGCTAAGCACTTGATTGAAGAGCAACTAGAAAAACGAATTTTAATTCTTGATGGCGCAATGGGTACAATGCTACAAAATGAAAATTTATCAGCAGAGGATTTTGGCGGCGAGGAATATGATGGCTGTAATGAAAATCTCGTGCTAACTAGACCAGATGTGCTTGAAAAAGTTCATCGAAAATACTTAGAGGCTGGAGCAGATATTATTTGTACAAATACATTTGGAGGTACACCACTTGTATTAAATGAATATGATCTTGGTGCGAAGGCAGAAGAAATCAATAAACGGGCTGTGGAAATTGCACGCAAAGCAGTGGATGAGTTTTCAACATCCGACTGGCCACGTTTTGTAGCAGGGGCAATGGGACCAACTACAAAAACCTTATCGGTTACAGGTGGAATTACATTTGATGAGTTAGAGGAAAACTTTTATGTTCAGGCAAAGGCATTAATCGAAGCCGGAGCTGACGTTCTGTTGCTAGAAACTAGTCAGGATATGCTGAATGTAAAAGCAGGGACATTGGGGGTATCTCGTGCCTTTGAGGCAACTGGAAAAGAGCTTCCTGTGATGATATCTGGAACAATTGAACCGATGGGAACGACACTAGCCGGTCAAACAATTGATGCTTTTTATATTTCCATCGAGCATATAAAGCCATTGTCAGTTGGCTTAAACTGTGCGACTGGACCAGAATTTATGACTGATCATATCCGTTCGCTAGCAGAACTTTCAACAGGTTATATTAGCTGTTATCCGAATGCAGGCTTACCTGACGAGGAAGGCTGCTATCATGAGTCGCCTGAATCACTGTCACAAAAACTAAAAGGCTTTGCAGAAAAGGGCTGGCTGAATATCGTCGGAGGTTGCTGTGGTACAACGCCAGCACATATTGCTGCTATTCGAGAGGTGCTAAAGGACGAAAAGCCTCGCCAATTACCAGAAGCAACACATGGTCATGTAGTATCAGGTATAGAGCCGCTGGTGTATGACGATTCTATGCGTCCATTATTTATTGGAGAACGGACAAATGTCATCGGCTCTCGTAAGTTTAAAAATTTAATTATTGATGGGAAGTTTGAGGAAGCAGCAGAAATCGCGCGTGCTCAGGTGAAAAATGGAGCACATGTTATCGATATTTGTTTAGCAAATCCTGACCGTGATGAACTAGCGGATATGCGTGGCTTTATGCAGGAGGTTGTAAAAAAAGTAAAAGTACCTCTTGTTATTGACTCGACAGATGAAAAAGTAATTGAGGAAGCACTTAAGTTTTCTCAAGGGAAAGCCATCATTAATTCTATTAACTTAGAGGATGGAGAGGAGCGTTTTGACGCTGTTTTACCACTAGTAAAAAAATATGGAGCTTCTTTAGTTGTAGGTACAATCGATGAGCAAGGCATGGCGGTTGATCGACAACGCAAGCTAGAGATTGCTGAACGTTCATATAAATTGTTAACAGAAAAATGGGGTATTGCTCCTGAAGATATTATTTTTGACCCATTAATGTTCCCAGTAGGTACAGGAGATGAGCAATATATTGGATCGGCACTTGAAACGGTAGAAGGAATTCGCCTTATTAAAGAAAAAATGCCACGTTCATTAACGGTGCTTGGTGTAAGTAATATTTCGTTCGGATTACCACCAGTAGGTCGTGAAGTATTGAATGCCGTATATTTATATCACTGTACTCTTGCTGGTTTAGATTATGCAATTGTTAATACGGAGAAGCTAGAACGTTATGCATCTATTCCTGAGGAGGAAATTAAGCTAGCTAATGATTTACTCTTTAATACAAATGATGAAACATTAGCTGTCTTCACAGATTTCTATCGTGATAAAAAGAAGGAAAAAACAGAGGCAGATATTCCGAAAACAGTAGAAGGTCGCTTAGCTTACTATATTTTAGAAGGGACAAAGGAAGGGCTTATTGAGGATTTAGATGCTGCTCGTAAAATTTTTGAAGCACCGCTTGATATTATTAATGGACCATTAATGGATGGGATGGCAGAGGTTGGCCGTTTATTTAACGATAATCAGCTCATCGTAGCAGAAGTATTACAATCAGCAGGAGTTATGAAGGCAGCCGTGGCACATCTAGAGCAATTTATGGAGAAAAATGAAGAGAGTGCTGGCAAGGGGAAGATGGTACTTGCTACTGTAAAAGGCGATGTGCATGATATTGGGAAAAACCTTGTCGATATTATTTTAAGTAATAATGGCTATAAAGTGATTGATCTAGGTATTAAAGTAACACCTGCCCAGTTAATAGAAGCGATTCGCAAGGAGAAGCCAGATTTCATCGGGCTTTCAGGCTTACTTGTAAAATCAGCACAGCAAATGGTTATTACAGCTCAAGATTTCAAGGAAGCGGGTATTGACGTACCTATTTTAGTAGGGGGGGCGGCATTATCTCGTCGCTTTACTGAAACAAAAATCGCTGGCGAATATAATGGACCTGTCATTTATTCAAAGGATGCGATGCAAGGATTAGAGCAGGTAAATCGATTAATGGGGACAGATACACGTGCTGATTTCTTAGTTGAAATTGAGGAATCTCGAAAAAAACGCTTAGAGGCAGACGAAAAAAGAGCTGCTCGCCCGGCAAAAGAAGTAATTGTGAAGCCTGTACGCACTATAAAGGAAGCTTCTGTCTTTCTTCCAGCTGATATGCGACGCCATGTAAAGAGAGAATATGCTGTTTCGCATTTATATCCATATGTTAATATGCGGACATTACTTGGACATCATCTAGGTTTAAAGGGTCAAGTACAGCAATTACTTGATGTTGGCGATGCAAGAGCAACAGAGTTAAAAGATTTAGTCGATGATTATTTACAAAGTGATGTATTGAAGCCATCAGGTATGTATCAGTTTTTCCCTGCACAAGCAGATGGAGATGATGTAGTCGTTTATGATCCAGCAGATAGCAAAACAGAAATTGAACGATTTACCTTCCCGCGTCAGCAAGTTGAACCGTTTTTATGTCTTGCAGATTTCCTAAAAACAGTCGAGAGCGGTGAAATGGACTATCTTGCCTTAATGGTGGTAACAGCAGGGCAAGGTGTTATGGCGAAGGCACGTCAACTAAAAGAAGAAGGGAAATTCCTTGAAAGTCATGCATTACAATCTACAGCCCTTGAGCTTGCAGAAGGCTTCGCGGAGCGTATACACCAAGAAATTCGCGACCAGTGGGGCTTCCCGGATGCGACAGATTTTACAATGCGTGACCGTTTCGCGGCAAAATATCAAGGACAACGCTTCTCATTCGGCTATCCTGCATGTCCGAACTTAGAGGATCAAGAGAAACTGTTTGGCTTATTAAAACCAGAGGACATTGGCGTTCATTTAACGGAAGGCTTTATGATGGAGCCAGAGGCCTCTGTTTCAGCAATTGTTTTTGCACATCCAGATGCTCGATACTTTAATGTGTAATGCTAGAAAAAAATAGTGTATCTTTATGTGAAAAGTAGAAATGGTTGGGGCGTGAACGTGATGATTCGATTAATGGAAGAGAAAGATTTACCTGAGGTTTTAGAAATTTACAATGATATTATTTTAACGAGCAAAGCCGTTTATCGATATGAAACACAATCGTTAGAAGAAAAAAGACAATGGTTCAAGGAGCAGCAAACAACGGGTAATCCACTGCTGGTCTTTGACGAAAATGGCACAGTAACCGGCTTTGCAACATATAGTCAGTTTCGTCCATATCCAGGTTATAAGCACACAATGGAGCACTCAGTGTATGTGCATAAGGAACACTATCAAAAGGGGATAGCTTCACAGTTAATGCATGAACTTATTCGAATTGCTAAAAAGCAAGATGTGAAGACACTCGTAGCAGGCATTGATGGTGAAAACATCGGAAGCATTAAAATACATGAAAAACTAGGCTTCGAATATGCGGGTACAATTAAAAATGCAGGCTATAAATTTGGACAATGGCTAGATCTTGTATTTTATCAGCTACAGTTAACTGGACCAAAAGCATAAGGGTATGTCGTGTCATATTCTTTCTTTATAATATGTTAATCCTTGCTATACTCTTTTTGTTCAGCTTGCCTACTCATATCAATGCTACATTTAAAAGCCTAACGCCAAAAGTTGGGGATGAAATATACATTGTATAATAGGTTGATTGGAGTGGAGGCTGGGCGACTCCTCGGGGATCAGCGTCACAGATGAGACCCTGGAGCGAGCCTTGCGAGTGAAGCGGCTCATCGGACGCCCCCAGGAAAGCGCCCAGCCGGAACGGAAATCTACTCTACTTTATAGTGAGTAGCCATAAAAATTTATATTTATTTTCTTTGCAGACAAGATAAAAGGATATGACAAATGTCATATCCTTTTTATGATGTTTGCTTCTGTTGCATGATTACACTCTTGTTTTATGATGAGGTCATAAGGAAAAGGAAACGAGGGAGTAAAAACAATGGCAACAGATAAAGAAAAAACAAAAAAACTGCGCCAGGACGTAGCACCATTTGCGAAATCTGACACAGGTAAAAGTATTTTTCAAATGGTAAATACGATTGTACCTTTAATTGCTCTATGGGTAGCTGGCTATATGTTAGTAGATATTTCACCATGGCTAACAGTTGGGTTAAGTGTAATTTCTGCTGGCTTTGTCGTAAGAACATTTATTATTTTCCATGATTGTACACACGGTTCATTTTTCAAAAGTAAAAAAGCAAACGACTGGGTTGGTTTTGTAACTGGAGTGTTAACATCATTCCCGTATGAAAAATGGAAGCGTGAACATACAATTCACCACGCAACTAGCTCGAACTTAGACAAGCGTGGTATCGGTGATATTGATATGATGACAGTAGAAGAATTTTTACAAGCATCTAAAGGACAACGTTTATGGTATCGTTTTTACCGTAATCCGTTCGTAATGTTCGGCTTAGGCCCACTATTAATGGTATTAGTATTAAATCGTTTTAATCGTAAAGACGCTAAACAGAAGGAACGCTTTAACACATATTTAACAAATGTTGTTATTGCTGGAATTTGTATAGCTTTAATTTACTTTATGGGTTGGCAAGCATTTTTATTAGTACAGGGTGTAACATTATTTGTTGCTGGTTCTCTTGGTATTTGGTTATTCTATATCCAACATACGTACGAGGATTCTTATTTTGAGCATGATAAAGAATGGGATTATGTAAAGGCTGCTGTTGAAGGTAGCTCGTATTATAAATTACCAAAGTTATTACAATGGGCTACAGGTAATATCGGCTTCCACCATGTACACCATTTAGCCCCTCGTGTACCAAACTATAACCTTGAAAAAGCGCATAATGACATACCGCCATTACACACTGCAACGACTATTACGTTACGTACAAGCTTAGAATCATTACGCTACAAGTTATATGATGAAGAACAAGGCAAGTTTGTAAGCTTTAAAGAAGTTAATGAAATAATCAAGCGAAAAGCAAGAGGCAGTTTTGCTGCTTAGTAAAATTTTTTCAGCCATCTCTTCTTAGGGATGGCTGTTTTACGTAATAAAATCATATATTGTGGATGAAGCAACTGTACAGCTGTCACGGTAAAAACCATGTGCAGGCATAAAATTAATTTTCTTGTTATAATAAGGGAAAAGTAGGAAAGAGCGTGAGATTATGTTGAGGAAATGGCAAAGTATTATTCCGAATAGTCCAATGCTCAGCGTATATTTATGGATTATTTTCTGTTTCCTACCGTTTTTCTTCATCTTTAGAAAATCATCCTATATAGAAATATCAATGGGTATTACATTTTTAATGCTATATTTTATTTTCTATCGGTTTTCCATGAATTCGAAAAACGGTCTTGTTTATATGTGGATTAGCTTTGAAATGGTCATTAATATCGTTATGACCATATTGTTTGGCTATGTGTATTTATCAATTTTCACAGCTTTCTTCATTGGAAATATTCGTAAACCTGTTGGCTTCTATATTATGTATGGTCTACATATTGGTTTTACGGTTATTTCTACAGGTGCTGGCTTCTTCGTTGAGCTACATTTATTTTTATCACAACTACCATTTGTTGTTTTGACGATTCTAGCGGTTGTGCTTCTCCCACTAACGATTTATTCAAAAAATAAACGCGAAAATTTAGAGGGGCAGCTTGAGACTGCTAATGAACGAATAGCTGAGTTAATTGTTTTTGAGGAACGCCAACGTATTGCTCGGGATTTACATGATACTCTCGGTCAAAAGTTATCGATGATAGGCTTAAAAAGTGACTTAGCTTCAAGATTAATTGAACGTGATCCACAGCAGGCTCTAACAGAGATTAGGGATATTCGCCAGACAGCAAGTATCGCATTAAAAGAGGTACGTGAATTAGTATCCGGTATGCGAACAGCTAGGTTTGAGGATGAGCTTATGCGTATTTCTCAAATATTAAAGGCCGCTGAAATGGAGTTTGTATTTGAGGGTGATAAAGATTCATTACAAGTTCCACCACTTGTAGAAAATGTTTTATCCATGTGCTTAAAAGAGGCAGTTAATAATGTCGTTAAGCATAGTGGCGCTACAAAATGCGAAATTGCCTTCCATCAAAACTTTAAGGAAGTATATTTAGTAGTTCGTGATAATGGGCAAGGTATCTCCAAAAAGCAAGCTTGGAAAACTGGTAACGGATTAAAGGGAATGCGAGAACGCTTAGAGTTTATAAACGGTTTCTTTAAAATCGAAAGTGAAGAGGGCACTACTTTAACAGTGTCGATTCCAGTAGCGATTACGCATCAGAAGGTCAAAGAAAATCTGAAGAACATATAGAAAAGAGGATTGTGACATGATACGAATTGTAATTGCTGAAGATCAGGGTATGCTATTAGGCGCACTTCGTTCTTTACTTAGTATGGAGGATGATATGGAGGTCGTCGGCTTAGCAAAAAATGGTGAGGAAGCATTGGCGCTTGTAGAAGAGCATCAGCCTGATATTTGTATTATGGATATTGAAATGCCAGTGAAAACTGGATTGGATGCTGCTGAGGACCTGCATTGCTCAGGTTCTGATTGTAAAGTGATTATATTAACGACATTTGCAAGGCCGGGTTATTTTGAGCGTGCAAGAAAGGCCAGCGTTCGTGGCTATCTACTAAAGGATAGTCCGATAGAAGAATTGGCCAGTGCCATTCGTACAATAATGGATGGCAAAAGAATATATGCGCCTGAACTCGTTGATTTTGTCTATGAGGATGATAGTGAAAATCCTTTAACTGACCGCGAGAGCCAGGTACTGACACTTGTTGCAGAGGGGAAAACGACAAAAGAAATTGCTGCAGAATTATTTTTATCGGCAGGGACTGTTCGAAACTACATCTCCACTATTTTAGAAAAATTAAATGTTGGGAATCGTATTGAAGCCATTGCACGCTTTAAAGAAAAAGGCTGGAATAAATAAGTAGCTTAAGAACCTATCATGAATACCCTTATACCTAAGAAAGTGTATGGTTTAAAAATAGACAAAAGGCATTGAATCATTTAAATTCAGTGCCTTTTATTATTATAAAAAATATATTAGCATATTGAATATTTAGACTACTAATGATAATATTTAGAAAACTATAAATATTCTAATAGGAAGGATGAAAATGATTATGGGAAAAATTATGAAAGTTACTTCAACAGCATTATTAGCAACAACTTTTGCCATGACTAGCGCATATCCTTCAGCCGTTTTTGCTGCAAGCAACGATATGGTTGATCCAGTAGTTGAGACGGAGACATCTATCCCATTACAAAGTAATATGGATCTAGCTGTTCAGGCGGCACTAGTCGGTCCTGAAATTAAAAAATTAAATGTACTAGGTCATGAATTTAATGTAAAACCAGCTTCTATTTCGAAAAAGAATGAACTAACAGTTGTAAATGGGCAAATATCCCATCACTTAAGCTGGCGTCCGGATGATCAGTTATACTACCGTATTGATATAGAAAATGGAGAAGTAAAGAAAGTAGAGATTAAAATTGACCGTGGAGGTTGGACAAGTTTATCTGCACCATTTCTTGCTACATTAGCACAAAAGAATGATATCCCGATTACGCTCGAAATGATACAAGAACTTGGGCAAAAATTAGGTAGTCTTATTGATGGTAAATGGGAGTATGCAGCAGAAACAATTGTTTCAACCATTGCGTTACACGTTGAATAATATAAAACTTAAATCAGTGGGGCTTTTTTCATCCCCACTGATTATTTTTATGACACGTTTTTAAGAAATTCCTAACAGTGCTTGAGGAATCAGAGTTTGAAAATCCACAACTAAAGCCAGAAGCTTGTACGATTAAGCTTCTGGCTTCTTTATGTGGGACCTTATTTTTTACGTTTTGTTAAACGTCCAAGAACGAATGCACCTGCTGCTACAGCAAGGACTGTATTCGTTTTTTTCGTAAATACTTGCTTTGTTACAAGATTAACATTTTGTGGACGCTCCGCTAAACGGCGCATAAAGTAGCCGTACCAATCTTCGCCGAATGGTACATATACACAGAAGTTATAGCCTTCTTTTGCAAGCTCTTTTTGCATATCTGTACGGAAGCCGTAAAGCATTTGGAATTCGAATTTATCAAGTGGAATATTATTGTCAGCTACAAAGCGTTTTACGTGTGCAATAACATTATGGTCATGTGTTGCGATGGACGTAAATTTACCATGTAGTAAATGATATTCGATTAACTCGATGTAATTTAAATCAATATCTAACTTATCTTGGAAAGCAACCTCTACAGGTTCTTTATATGCACCTTTTACGATACGTAGACGATAGTCCTTGAATTTTTCGATGTCGTCCTTAGCACGGTAAAAGTAAGATTGGATAACAGTACCTACATTATTAAATGATTTGGATAACTCTTCAACCATATCAAAGGATGTTTGTAAACGGCCGTAGTTTTCCATATCAAAGTTAACGAATATATCATATGCTGCTGCTTTTTCTACAATCTCTTTTAAATTATCGTAGCAAAAATCAACATCAATATCTAAACCTAATTGAGATGGCTTTAACGAAATATGCGCATCAACGCCGTTTTCATGAATAGCTTCAATTACAGCAAGGATTTGTTCTTTAGCTTTTGTTGCTTCTTCTTCCGTTGAAACAAATTCCCCTAAATTATCTACTGTGCAAGAGATTTTATGTGCGTTAAGCTCTTTGATGCTCGCAATCGTTTCTTCAATATTTGTACCAGCTACTACACTTTGTGCTCCTAATTTTAGTCCGTATTTTTTTGCAGCACTATTTAATAGTTGGTTTTCAGATAAATGGATGAAAAAATCGCGTAATAACATGGTCATTCTCCTCACTGCATTTCTTTTTTCTATATTATAGCATAATTTAGAAAATAAATATTGTTTTTACTATAACAATTATTTCACTTCAAGCATTTGCATGCGCTCATTAAAAAGTGCAGGATAGCTTAAAAAACCTATCATTATGCTCGATAATGTCGCTGCTGTTAGCAGAGCGAAAATGATTAATAGTTGGAATTGCACCGCTTGAATAGGGTCTGCTCCGCCAATTATTTGTCCACTCATCATACCTGGTAATTGAACAAGACCAATTGTTTTTTGGCTTTCAATTGTAGGAATCATACTTGCCTTTATCGCATTCATTAGCTGTCGATGAATTGCCTGTTTTGGTGTGCCGCCAAGCGATAAAATTAACTCAATTTCGTTTTGATGACTTGCAATTTCCGATGTAAAACGATTTAAAAATAGAACCGATAATATCATTGAATTCCCAATCATCATGCCGCTAATTGGAATAATATACTGCGCTGTTGCAGGTACAATATCAAAACCAAGCAATACTCCTTGCGTAACAAATTCTACTACAATAAGAGTTAGTGCTATTTTCCATGTAATACCTTTAATACCTTTCCCTTTTTTACGAGCATTTAGTGTTGCTACTATAATCATTAAAGCAATCATAAGGAAAATATAAATATAGCTTTGAGCATCAAAAACAAATTTTAAAATGTAACCGACGGCAAGTAGTTGAATAATAGAACGAATAGTAGCTATGAGTGTATCTTTTTCAAGTCCTAGCTTTAAGGTTTTTGACAGTAGAAGAGGAATTAAAACAAAAATTAACGTTAAGGAAAGCGAAGTATACGTCATACATTCACCCCCTGTACAAATTCAGCGACACGTGGATTTTTAGGTGCGTTAAGTAAGGAGCTTTTTCCTGTTTCAATAAGTTCTCCGTCCATCATGACCCAAGTGTAATGTCCGATTGTCAGCGCTTGCTGTAAATTATGAGTTATCCAAATTATTGTGACATTAAACTTTTTATTGATTGTAGCAATAAGTGTCTCAATTTCCTGAACAGATTGACGGTCTAGTGCAGATGTGATTTCATCTAGCAATAAAATGGAGGATTGATTAATAAGTGTTCTTGCTATAGAAACTTTTTGTCGTTGTCCACCTGATAATTTATGCGTAGGGCGTTGTAAAAAGCTTTGATCGAGTCCGACATCTCGTAAATATTGAATAGCTTCTTGCTCTGTAAGCTGTTCTCCTTGTAACGAACGAGGAAGTGCAAGATTGTCAAATACAGTTCCTTCTATCATAGGGGCCGCTTGAAGAGCTATACTCACATGCCTTCTTAAAGCGGTTGGCTCGTATGTAGAAATGTTTTGATTATCAATTAAAATTTGACCATCTGTAGGGGATAGTAGTCCATTGCACAATTTAAGTAGAGTTGTTTTGCCAGCACCTGAAGGGCCGACTAATGTAGTGATTTTTCCTTTTGGGAATGAACCAGTAATCGATTTTATTATCATTTTGTCATTCGATGAAAAGGTGACCTGTTGAAAATGAATAGCAGGCTCATATGATGTATTCATAAAGTTAAAACTCCTTTATACTAATAGGTAAAATAACTGTAGCATGAAACAAAGGGAAGCTAAATAATATTTTACAGGTAATGGGTAAATTAAGTTAAGGGGGATAGAGAATGGATGTATTATATGTAGATACATTAACATATGCACAAGGTAATATGTACATCGTTGCTTCAGATGAAGGTCTTGTCTATATCGGAACACCAAATGCACCATTTGAAGAGGTGGAAGTGTGGGCAAAAAAGCCCTTTAAAGGCTATCACTTTGAAGAGAATAAAGATAAATTACAGCAATATATTAAGCAATTAACGGCTTATTTTAATAAAGAACTTACTGAATTTGATTTACCAGTACATGTCAAAGGAACACCCTTTCAACTAGCAGTATGGGATGCTTTGAAGGAGTTACCATATGGTACAACTACAACGTATTCAGATATTGCACATCGCATCGGTAATCCGAAAGCAGTAAGAGCTGTAGGTAGTGCAATCGGTGCTAATCCAATATTGGCAATTATTCCTTGTCATCGTGTGATTGGAAAAGATGGTAAGCTAACAGGCTTTCGTAGTGGACTAGCTATGAAAGAATTTTTACTTGAGCTAGAGAGAGTATAATAAGAAGAATCTGCATATGCTGCTTAAAGCGTTTGCAGATTCTTATTCTTCGTTGCAAAGGAATAAAAGCTCAATGAACACTATACATGTTCTTCTTGGACCTTGGTGTGTGTTTTACCGAAATGAGTTAGACGTTGAGCAAATGTTTCTCCTCGTACGGCAGAGCCTTTGAAAATATCTTGAAATTCATAAGCAGGAGCGCCATGTTCGATGACATCTAAGCCAGCGACTTCTTCCTCAGCGGAAACTCGTAATGGCACAAATGCTTTTATTATAAATAAACCAGCAGTTACAGAAACGCTAACCCAGACAATTGTAGCGATAACCCCAATTGCTTGCACACCTAATAAGCTAAAGCCTCCTCCATAAAATAATCCTTGACCACCAATATCAAACAAACCAACTGCAAGGGTACCCCAAGCACCACAGATACCATGCACAGCAATTGCACCAACAGGATCATCAATTTTTAATTTCCATTCAATAAAGCGGACGCCTTCAACTAATAATGGAGCAGCAATCAAGCCGATAATGATTGAACCGATAATACTAACATTAGCAGCACCAGCAGTAATAGATACGAGCCCTGCTAAAGCACCGTTTAATGTTAGTGAGCCATCAATATGACCATATCGAAACTGTGTATAAAAGGCAGTAGCGACAACTCCAGCAGCCGCTGCGAAAAATGTATTTGCGATTACGATAGGAACAAGTTTAGGATCAGCAGCTAATGTAGAGGCACCATTGAAGCCGAACCAACCAAACCAAAGTAAAAATACGCCTAAAGCTCCTAGTGGAATGCTGTGTCCTGTAATAACGTTAACACGACCATTTTCATATTTACCAAGACGGGGGCCGACCATAATCGCTGCTATAAATGCCGCAACTGCACCTGATAAGTGAACAACAGTAGATCCAGCGAAGTCAACAAAGCCAAGTTTTGTTAACCAACCTTGACCACTCCAAACCCAATGACCGACAACAGGATAAACAAGTGATGACATGAGAATAATAACGCCGATATAAGCAAAAATATTAGTACGTTCTGCCACTGCTCCAGATAAAATTGTTGCTCCAGTTGCTGCAAACATCGTTTGGAAGATAAAGAAGGAAAGATTATCTACACCTTTTAAAGCGAAGCCGCTTGTACCGAAGAAACCTCCAACTGTATCACCGAACATAATGGCGTAACCACATAGAAAATAGACGATACCGCCAAGTGAAATAGTAAGGAAGTTTTTCATAATAATATTGACTGCGTTTTTTGAACGCGTAAAGCCAGCCTCCACCATCGCAAATCCTGCATGCATAAAGAATACTAAAATTGCACCGAGCATCATCCAAACTAAATTTACAGATAATATTACTTCATCCATATATTTTGCCTCCTTTATTCTACTGCAATCGATCCGACTTCTTTAGTGCGGATACGAATTGCTTGTTCTACTGGATAAATAAAGATTTTACCGTCTCCAACCTTGCCGGTTGCTGCATCACGTAATAAAACTTCTACAATTGGATCTACTTTTTCGTCATCTACAATCATTTCTAATTTCAACTTCGGTAAAAATTCAATTTCATAGGTATTTCCACGAAATAGCCCAGTCCGGCCTAATTGCCTTCCGCAGCCAGCAATTTCAGAAACACTTAGTCCTGCAATTCCTTCCTGTGCCAGTCCGTCCCTAACAGTACCGAAAACTTCAGGACGAATGATTGCTTCTATTTTTTTCATCAATACCAGCTCCTTGCGTAATTTTAATTTACATGTTAAAACGACATAAAAAGCAGTGCAATTATTATTTTGTTATGCATGTTACGTTTTGTTACATCATGTATTTCGCGTTTCGTAATAGTTTGCTAAAAAGGTTTTTCTAAGAGGAATGAAAGCGGTACTAAAAAAATGTGTCTAAAATGTGTCTGGTTTGAAATTTTCTGATTATTCATGTAAGGAAATCTAACATTAATACAGGAGAATGTTCAAACGCAAGAAATTGGGTATATAGTGTATACTAGGACTAATTATCAAAGCGGAAGAAGGGGTTTCTTGTGAGATCAAACTATGCAGATGATAGCTTAGCGCTACACACGGACTTATACCAAATCAATATGGCAGAGTCGTATTGGGCTGATGGTATACATAATAGAAAAGCAGTTTTCGAATTATATTTTAGAAAGTTACCTTTTGGCAATGGTTATGCAGTTTTTGCAGGATTAGAGAAAATCCTTGAATATTTAAGTAATTTCCGTTTCAGTGATTCAGACATTGCGTATTTACGTGAAGAGGTTGGATATAAAGAGGATTTTATCGAGTATTTAAAAAATATTCGATTTACAGGGGATATGTATTCTATGGTGGAAGGAGAAATTGTTTTCGCTAATGAACCAATTGTTCGCATTGAAGCACCGTTAGTGGAGGCGCAGCTAATTGAAACCGCATTACTTAACATTGTGAACTACCAAACCTTAATCGCAACAAAGGCAAGTCGTATCAAACAAATTATAAAAAATGAAGTGGCGATGGAGTTTGGTACACGACGCGCTCATGAGATGGATGCAGCGATCTGGGGAACACGAGCAGCGTTTATAGGTGGTTTTGCTTCAACTAGTAATGTGAGAGCAGGTAAACTCTTCAATATACCAGTATCAGGAACACATGCACATGCACTTGTACAGGCTTATAAAAATGATTACGATGCTTTTCACGCCTATGCAAAACGTCATCGTGATTGCGTATTCCTTGTAGATACTTACAATACGTTAAAATCGGGTGTACCAACAGCGATCAAAGTTGCTAAAGAGCTTGGTGACAAAATTAACTTTATTGGAATTCGTTTAGACAGTGGAGATATAGCTTTCTTGTCGAAAGAAGCACGTCGCATGTTAGATGAGGCAGGTTTCCAGAACGCTAAAATTATCGTATCAAATGACTTAGATGAATACACGATCTTAAACTTAAAGGCTCAAGGTGCAAAAGTTGATGTGTGGGGAATTGGTACAAAACTTATTACAGCTTACGACCAACCTGCTTTAGGGGCTGTTTATAAAATGGTCGCTATTGAAAATAAAGATGGACAATTAGAAGATACGATTAAAATATCAGCGAATGCTGAAAAGGTAACAACGCCAGGTTTAAAAAATGTATATCGCATTATTGATAGAAAAAACGGCAAGGCAGAGGGAGATTACATTACGATGCAAGATGAAAACCCTCAATCAGAGGAACGAATTAAAATGTTCCACCCTGTTCATACATTCGTATCAAAATTTGTAACAAACTTTGAAGCTAAGAATTTACATCATCATGTGATCAAAAATGGCGAAATTAATTATCAAAATCCTACTTTAGAAGAAATGCGCGATTATGCAGCTGAGAATTTAGAGTTGTTATGGGATGAATATAAACGTGCCATGAATCCTGAAGAATACCCAGTCGATTTAAGTCAAAAATGCTGGAATAATAAAATGCGCAATATTGAAGAAGTAAGTGATATGGTCAATCGATTGTAAAGCGTAAGGAGTGAAGGACAAAATGACATTACAACAAGAAATCATTAGGGAATTACGTGTATTACCTATTATTGATGCGCAGAGAGAGATTCGCAAATCCATTGATTTTTTAAAGGAATATGCGCGTCGCTATAGCTTTGTAAAGGGATTTGTCCTCGGGATATCAGGTGGACAAGACTCAACGTTAACAGGGAAATTAACGCAGCTTGCGGTTGATGAGTTAAATGCCGAGGTGGGAGAAGTGAAGTACTCGTTTTGGGCTGTTCGTTTACCATATGGTGTGCAAGCAGATGAAAAGGACTGTCAGGATGCGATTGACTATATAAAGCCTACGAAAACTTATACGGTCAACATTAAAGATGCTGTCGATGCGAGTGTTAGAGCATTAACGAATGCGGATATTGAACTAAGCGATTTTGTAAAAGGAAATGAAAAGGCACGTGAGCGAATGAAGGTGCAGTATTCAATTGCTGCAATGAATAATGCTGTTGTGTTAGGGACCGATCATGCTGCGGAGGCAATTACAGGTTTTTACACGAAATTTGGGGATGGTGGGGCGGATTTAATGCCAATTTTCCGTCTCAACAAGCGCCAGGGTAAGCAGTTGTTAGCTGCGCTTGATTGCCCGGAGCACTTATATTTAAAGACACCAACTGCGGATTTAGAGGAAGATCGTCCTTCATTACCAGATGAAGTAGCGCTTGGTTTAACGTATGACCAAATTGATGATTATTTGGAAGGGAAAGAAATCCCTGAAGAAGCTCGAAAAACATTAGAAGGGCATTATTTACGTTCCCAGCACAAACGTCATATGCCAATTACTATATTTGATGATTTTTGGAAGTGATGTTTAGCTATCATCATAACGTGGGGTTGATTTCCTTTCCGGCTGGGCGCTTTTATCGCTGCCGCTTCGCTTTCGCACAGAAAACATCCGCTGCGCTCCAGGGTCTCGGGCCAATACGATGTAGGTCACGAAGGCGTTATCACAGGACGTGATGGTTTTAGCCTTCGTTCCTCTATTGCTGATCCCCGAGGAGTCGCCCAGCCTCCACTTCAATCAACTTATATACAATGGAATTATCATCTCCAACTTTTGGTGGCGAGTAAACAAATATTTAGGGAAAGAGTTACAAGAAATAGTGTTTATCACTTTTTCTTATAACTCTTTTCTATTTTTTTTAAGTAATTTGGTTCTGTATTATTAAGTTCAAGCATATAATGTCGATATATATACCTATAAAGTTGATGAAAAGTAAAGGAGGGTAATTATTTATGAGGACTTCTAGAGTAAGTTCGACGACTAGTAGTATATTTCGTAACGAACAACAGTATCTACATGCTGGGGATTTAAGTCATAATTTTGGACAAAATCCGAAGAGACAGTTTAAAAACAGTTTGCAAAAGAATAAAAATAATAAACATATAAGTAACACTAGACAAATTCAACAACAACGTCCAAATAAAATAGCGGCTGGTTGTGGGGACAGTGCTTACGATTTACAAATACGCAATGAATTAAATGAAACTGCCGTTAAGCTAAGTCTTGTCAGCAAGCGAAAGAAGCTTCTCAATAGTTACCGCTCTTCTGTATAACCGATCGTAAATGAAACTTTTATGTCAATAAAATAAAGGTTTTCTATTAAATAAAGTATGGCTCTTCGGCAAAACGAGGGGTTGATTTCCGTTCCGGCATGGCGCTTTCCTAGGGGCGTCCGATGAGCCGCTTCACTCGCGATGCTCGCTCCAGGGTCTCATCTGTGACTCTAATCCCCAAGGAGTCGCCCGGCCTCCACTCCAATCAACCTCTTCACATAATATGTATCTTCTGGTATGTCACTTTAATATATTCAACGAAACTTCTGCAACAAATATTTCTGTACGCTTACTCACAGAAAAGTGAGTACCTGAAACGGAAATCACTCCATTTAAAGCGCCAACATTTACAAAGATTCCTTTGAGGATTTTGTTTTTCAACACTATGAGACTCTCTATGTCATTCTTAATGTAGAGAGTTTTTTCCTTTGGAGAAAGTTTGATCGAAGTAGAATCACCCTGTAAGTTATCGAAAAAATGGAAATAATATATTTTATATTCAAAATATTTGAAGTCGAGATGTTCAATGAATATTCAAGGTAATTTTTCCAATACTTCACAGCTATTTTTAACTTATTTCACAACTTACCTGTAAAATATGTAATAGAAACAGAAAACAGAAATATGGGGGAAGCAATTGTGAAAAAAATATGGTTACCTGCACTTGCAGCATTACTTTTACTTGCGGCGTGTGGTACAGAAAAAGATCAAGTTAAGAAAGAAGAGTCTAAGCAAGATGTTACAACAAGTGAAGCAGAAGCAAAGGATAAATCTAAACAAGTCGCTTCTTTAGTGGATCCACGTTTACAAGAGCCAAAAGAAGGTACAATGTGTGAAATGTGTAATATGAAAGTATATTTGAAGGACGAAGATATGGGTGAATTTTCTACTCAAGCAATTAAAGAGGATGGAACAATTGCCTTTTATGATGACATCGGCTGTTTAGTAAATGCCGAGGTTGCAAATAATGAAAAGAACGAAAAATTTGTACGTGATTTTAATACAAAAGATTGGGTAAAGGTTGATGATGCAACTATCGTCAAAACAGACCTAAGATCTCCGATGAACTGGGGATATATTTATTTCAAAGATAAAGCTGATGCAGACAAATATATAGCTGACAATCCAACTGCACATGTAGAGGAATTACAAAAAATTAAAGATGATGCATTAGAGCGTCGTAATAAGAAAATGAATGAAAAAGCAGAAAAAGAAGCCAAAGGTGAATCTGATTCTATGCATATGGAAGAAAAGAAACAAGATGGTCATGGTCATTAATCGAATGGACTAGGGGGATTTCCTCTAGTCTTTTCGTGCTGAACTGGGAGGTAAGGATTGGTGAAAAAAATAGGGTTTGCCTTATTATTTTTTCTATTCATGAGTCAGACAGTGCACGCCGATTTCGATGTACAGGAGGCAATTAATGAAGCAAAGCCAGGGGAGGTCGTTCATATTCCTGCTGGTCGTTACCAAGGTAATTTTATTGTGTCAAAACCGATAAAGCTACAAGGTGAAGTGGGAGCTGAACTTATTGGTGAAAGAAACGACCCAGCACTCCGAATTGAAAACACTGCTAATGTCACTGTGGAAAATATAACGTTATCAGGAAAAAATAAAGCGATCGTTGCTAATACTGTAAATGGACTAGAGCTACGAAAATTACAAATTAAAGATGTTCATACAGGTGTTCATATACAACGCTCCAAAAATGTACGCATACATGAAATCAATGTGACTGGGATCGAAGGTCATTATTCTAAAAAGGGTAATGGGGTAGCTGTCTTTAAGAGTGAGGACATCACCATCGAAGGCAATACTATTGAGCAAGTGCAGGACGGAATTTATATAGAAGAGGTAAAGCATATTGTTGTTCAACATAACAAGATAACGAGTAGTCGTTACGGTACGCACTTTATGTATACAAGTGATGCTGAAGCACTTTTTAATACATATGTTCATAATGTGACTGGTCTTATGATTATGATGACAACTGACATACTCCTTGAGAGTAATACAATAGCTAACCATTTTGATTTTAATGGCTACGGTATGCTGCTATATGATGTACAGCAAGCAAAAGTTAAACATAACACGATCAAAAATAATCGAACTGGTGTTGCAATGCAGAAAAGTTCAAATATCCAAATTGAAACTAATGATTTTCAGATGAACCAAACAGCCCTTGAAGGTACCAAGGTAAGTGATGACACAATGGCTAGTAGTAATAACTTTACAGGTAATATTTTAACGGCGCGCTCCGATAAACAAGGCTTTCGACTAGTAAATAATTATTATGATGATTACTCAGGGATTGATTTAAAAGACAATGGTATTGGTGATATTCCCTATGTGGCTGTGTCAAGCTTTGGTCAATGGATGGTTCGTCAGCCTGTTTACCAATATTTCGTGGCATCTCCGAGCGTTATTTTACTGACATCACTGGATCAGCAAATTAATAGAACTGAAAAGAATATGCTTGTTGATAATACTCCGCGATTGGCTATGAAGCATGATAAAGAAAAGAACAAGATGAATATGGAGCAAATGCTATTAGGCTTATTCTTGACATTAAGTAGTTTATGGCTATGGAAAAGAGGAATAACAGAATGAAAAAATGGATAATGATTGTCGTGCTATGTTGTGGTGTGTTGATGGGCTGTAGTGAAAAAACATATGAACCTCGTGAAATAGTAAGTGAAACCGATGTTTGTAAAATTTGCAATATGAGTATAGTTCACAATGCATATGCTGGTCAGATTGCATTGAAGAATGGTGATTATGAAATTTTCGATGACATTGGCTGTCTGATGGAATATATAAAAGCAAATGGAGAAGATGAGATAGGGGCGGCTTATATTAAAGACGAAGCAAAAAATGAATGGATTGACGTTTTTAATGCTGTTTATGTATACAACAAGGATTATTGGACTCCTATGAATTATGGGGTAGTTGCGTTCGATTCGAAGGAAGCGGCACAGGAGTGGATGTCTACAGAGGGAGAAGGTCAGCTACTTGCCTATAAGGATCTACACGATTTTAAATGGGGGATCCATAAGTGATGTATAGTATGCTTATTAAACTAGAATTAAAGCAAATGCTCAGAAGTCGTTGGATGCAGCTTGTAGGCGTACTTTTCACCTTCATTTTTACAGCTATCATTGTCATTCAGCAAATGGCATTACCAGATGTAGAGGGTTTTACACGACAGACAGCCTCGTTTTTAAACGTACTGTTGTTTTTATTGCCTCTATTTATATTAACTATCGGTAGTATGAGCGTAGCTGGTGATGTAGAATCAGGCTGGTTTTCATTATTAAAGACTTATCCAATGACTCGTACGCAATATATTGCAGGGAAGTATATTGCCACTGTACTTGCTTTTTTATTGGTCGTTGTCGTGGCGTTTGGCGTAATATTAGCGCTTGGTGGATTTCTTGGTGGAGTGCGTTTGCCATTTATTTTCATAATTCTAACCTTGCTATGTATATTCATTTTTGTGTCATTGGCCATTGCAGTGGGAGCTTTTGCGAAAACAAGATTATTTGCACTGTCGTTATCACTTGTTTTTTGGTCAATTTTTTTATTACTAATCTCTTACGCTTTAATGGCTATTGGAACTGTCGTGGCTGGTCATATTCTTCAAAAACTGACGATTATAGCGATACATATTAATCCTGTGGAGTGGTTGCGCTTTGGTTACTTTATTTTTACAGATCAGGCTAGCGTGCTTGGCCCAGCATTTTATAAAGTAACACAGTTTTATGCGTCACCATTAGGTTACGCAGTATACGTAGCTGTGACATTGCTTTGGATAGTATGTCCGTTAGCTTACACTAGCTTACTTTTAAAGAAAGGGGACAGAAGATAATGCTATTAGAAGCAAAGAAGTTATCGAATATCTATGATAATAATAGAGGTCTTCAAGAAGCCTCCTTTTCTTTACAGGCAGGGCGTATTTTAGCGCTTGTAGGAGGAAATGGTGCAGGAAAGAGTACTTTAATTCGCCTACTAACTGGGCAGGAAAAGCAAAAATCAGGAGAAATAATATGGCATAAACCACAAGCTATTCGATACATGCCTGACGATGTGGATTTTCCATCTATGTTAACAGCGGCAGAAATTCTGCAGCTACTTGCCTCTTTAAAGAAAATTGGTAAAAAAGAACAGGAAGATGTACTGAGACGTGTTGCTTTATGGGATGTTCGAAAGCAAAAAGTGAAGCATTTCTCAAAGGGAATGCGTCAAAGACTTAATCTCGCTCAAAGCTTACTTGGCGAAGGCTCTTTGCTTATTTTAGACGAGCCGACTAATGGCCTTGATCCTTATTGGATTGCAGAGCTGAAAAAAATGATGCTAGAGGAAAAAGCAAGAGGCTGTACTGTAATATTTTCTACGCATTTGCTTGCTTTTGCGGAGGAAGTAGCGGACGATGTGTTAGTTTTACATGAAGGAAACATACTAATTTCTGGTGAATTAGAGGAAATACTTTTACAAGAAAATTCATCTTCATTAGAGAATTTATGGTTAAAAAAATTAAATTTGTAACATTTTGATAGGTAATGACGTTATACTAGGAGATAGGCTTGTTTGAACGAGAATTCAGACAAGCCTTCTTTCTCATGCTGAAGTATTACTACTTTTCTCGCTAAGTGCTCAAACTATAGGGATTAAGCAATAGATGATCGTCTCATATAATTGTGTTACTAAACATATTTCGTTATTCTTAAAGGAATTATCATGCAATTCGAACAATTGATGAAAATGAAATAGGAGGTTTTTTTGATTTATGAATTCGCAAATACAAGATGTATTAGAAAATATAGAAAAAGTAATGATAGGCAAAAGAGAGGTTGCGGAGCTTAGCATAGTAGCCTTGCTAGCAAAGGGACATATCTTGCTTGAGGACGTACCAGGTGTCGGTAAAACAATGATGGTACGAGCATTGGCAAAATCCTTTGATGCACAGTTTAAAAGGATTCAATTTACACCTGATTTATTACCGTCAGATGTTGTAGGTGTATCTATCTATAATCCAAAAACGTTGGAATTCGAGTTTCGACCTGGTCCGATTATGGGGGATGTAATTTTAGCTGATGAAATTAACCGTACATCTCCAAAAACACAATCTGCTTTGCTTGAGGGGATGGAGGAAGCATCTGTCACTATTGATGGTAAAACTCTAACAATCAGTCAACCATTTTTCGTTATGGCTACTCAAAACCCAATCGAACACGAAGGAACATATCCGTTACCAGAAGCACAGCTCGATCGATTCTTACTAAAAATAAAAATGGGTTATCCTACAAGAGGGCAAGAAGTGGAGATTCTTCGTCGTGCTGAACATGGTAAACCGATTGAAAAAATTGAAGCAGTGCTAACGGTTGCGCAATTAAATGAATTGCAGGAGCTTGTACAGGGTGTGTATGTTGATGATTCAGTCAAAAACTATATGGTCGAACTAGCGACTCAAACACGAGAAAATAGCTATGTACATTTAGGAGTAAGTCCTCGGGCAACAATTGCTTTAATGAAAGCTTCACAAGCTTATGCATTTATAAAAGGGCGTAGTTATGTTACTCCTGATGATGTTCAATATTTAGTACCATTTGTCTTTAGCCATCGTTTAGTATTAAAACCAGATGCTCGTTATGATAACGTAGCGGCAGAAGAAATTATTGAGCGTATTATTGCCAAAACACCTGTGCCCACAAAGAGGTTTGCAGAACAATGAAGAAATGGCAAGCTTTAATAGAGAAAAGTAAACATTTCTTATTAGTATCTTTGCTAATGATTTTAACGTTTTGTTATGCCATGTTCCAAGGTGGGTTTGTCAGTTGGTTTGTATTTTTTACGGTGAGTCCGTTTTTGTTATACGCATTTACTTTCTTACTGGTGAAAGAAGATATTTTACTGGTGGAACGCAAAATCGAGCCTTCCCATGTGGAGAGTGGACAATCTGCTAAGGTGACAATTACGGTAGAACGAAAAACGCGCTTTCCGTTTGCTTATATGATAATGGAAGAACTTGTGAACAGCGAGGCCCTTGTTCAATCGAAGGTGCAAGGAACGAATGCCATTAAGTTCGTTGGCTTTAGGAAAAAATTTAGCTGGAATTATGTGTTGGAAAATATGTCCCGTGGCGAGCATCGCTACTTAGGTGTTAATATTGTTTTCTGTGATTTTTTTGGCTGGGCAAAAAAGCAAGTTGCGGCAGAAAAGGAACAAGTTATTTTAGTTTACCCGAGAGTACGAGAGATGAGGTATGCCGCGCTTCAAACAAAATTTGATGTTGGTTCAATGATGTCACCTTATTCGATTGTTAAGGATACATCAATGGCTGTTGGCTTACGTGAATATGTTCCTGGTGACCGTTTTTCATGGATTCACTGGAAATCATTTGCGAAAACACAAACGTTGCAATCTAAGGAATTTGAAGATCGTCAATCACAGGAGTTAATGTTGGTACTTCATGCCGGAAAGTCTCCGTTATTTGAAGAAAAAATTGAGCTTGTGGCATCGATGCTACAAACAATTGTCAATGAACATGGAGATATTTCATTTGTTTCAGCTGGTTCTAAAACGAAGGCGTTTCCGATTATTCAAGGTAATAAGCAGCTAGATCAAGTAATGTATCATTTAGCTGCTATAAAACCTGCTGAAACGGTCAAATTTCAATTACGAAATCAACAAGTGTTTAAGCATGTTGCAACACTATTGTATGTTACGAGTGAAGTATCCGATGAATTATTTCATTCTCTTGCCATGATGGTGAAAAGTTGTATTTGTTTTGTAGTAGCGGAGCAGCCACCTATGCAAACAGAGCTGGCAAAGCGTTATAAGCAAATTCAAGTTGTACATGTTAATCCAACAGATTATTACCATTTGTTCACGGAGGTGATGAAGCCGTGAAAAAATCACTAGGAGATTTTATAGAATTAGCAATAGCATACGTAATTATTTTTCTAATTTTACGTGAATGGCTTATTCCTGTAATGGAGTTAACAAATACAGGCGTGTTTCATTTATTTTTAGTGTTTATTGGTCTATCACTAGCACTCAACTTATTTCAAGTACATCCATTGTTGTCGGGGTTAGTGAAATTTGGTTATATTACTTGGTTTATAGTGTTTATATATAGTAAAAGTCCCCTTTTCTCAGGAGAGACGTTACCATTTTTAATGCATGAATTGAAATGGAATATGACTACTATTCTATCGGGCGATTTTGGACAAGTATCGGATTCATTTAGAACGGTGCTATTCCTTGCGCTTATTTGGATGTTAATATACCTAATTCATCACTGGATAACTGTGAGGAAAAATATATTCTATTTCTTTGCGTTAACCGTATTCTTTATTGCCACACTAGATACATTTAGTGACTATGATGGAAAGGTGGCAATTGTTAAAGTTGTTGTACTTGGATTAATAATGACAGGCTTGCTTTTTGTTAAGCGCTTATGGCTTCAAACAGATGCACCGGGCAATGTAATGGAAAAGTGGAAATTGGTTATTCCGATGATTGTTTCGGTAATGCTTGTTAGTGTAGTGGCATTTTTTTTACCTAAGGTAGGACCGACTTGGGCTGATCCTGTGCCTTTTATTAAAGGGGTTGCAGGGCAAGGGGACTTTGGAACGGGTGAAAAAACAGTTGGTTACAGCGAGGATGATAGCCGATTAGGGGGACCGTTTAAAGGTGATAATACATTAATTTTTACTGCAACTTCCCGTGATCGTCATTATTGGCGGATAGATACAAAGGATACTTATACATCCAAGGGCTGGATTCTTTCGGAGGGTAACTTTGGGAAAAATGTTTATCAGACCAATACCCCTATCCAAACTTCATTACAAGTTGGATCTCCTAAAAATGAAAGTAAAATTCAAATGGACATTGCTGTTCCAATGCCATTTATAATTCAAACATATGGCATGACATCTGTTTCTGCCCAAGACTCACCGCTATTTATTCAAGATGAACAAACTGAAAAAATAGCAATAGAGCAACAGAATGGCGATTCAAAATTATTGTCTAACTATACGGTGTCATATAGTAATCCGGTATATAGTATGGAGCAGCTCCAATTGTCTAAACCTTCCGAGCTAAAAACATTAGATTCATCCTTTAATCGTTTTTTACAATTGCCAAACACCCTTCCGCAACGTGTAGAGAATTTAGCAAAAGAAATCACACAGAATAAAGCTTCGGTATATGATCAGATAAAAGCAGTCGAAAAATATTTTTCATCTCATGGCTTTAGATACGATAAAAAAGAAGTAGCAACCCCGGCTGAGGGCCAAGATTATGTTGACCAGTTTTTATTCGATACTAAAGTTGGCTACTGTGATAATTTCTCAACATCAATGGTCGTGCTCCTACGCTCGGTAGGGATACCCGCACGCTGGGTAAAAGGCTTTGCACCTGGTAATCCTGGTCGAATGACAGACGGTTTACGTGAGTATCGAATTACAAATGATAATGCACACTCTTGGGTGGAAGCGTATGTACCTGGAACAGGCTGGATGGAGTTTGAACCGACAATTGGATTCACGGGGAATGTGAATATCGATTATGATATTGAGCAAGACACTGCACAGCAGGAGCAAGTACTGCAGCCTGAAAAAAAACAAGTGCAACCAAAGAAGGAAGAGCAAGCATCAAAAAAAGAAACTGCTAGCTCAACATCGTTTAGTTTAGATACTGTATGGACATGGGTGAAAAAGCTTACTTATGTATGGATTGCTCTAGTCATTTTGATAATCGTCACTGGCGTTGCTTTGTTTATGCAACGTAAAACATGGATACCTAAAATGCAAGTTCGCGCATTTCGTAAAAAAGAAGCGGACTGGACAAATTTTGACGCTTCATACCATATTCTAACGAAGCAATTATCTCGTATTGGATTACGCCGGAAAGATGGCGAAACATTACGAGTATTTGCTAAAAGAGTAGATGCATCGTTAGAGACAGAAGAGATGCAAAAACTTACCGCTGTATATGAACAACATATTTATGGTAAGGACAAACAAGAGGTTGACTTTGTGAAGCTGAAAGAAAGTTGGGAATATTTAATCAATCGCACTATCAGTTGATTTTGATGGGTACAAAGAGTAAAATGAAAAAAATTATATATGATGAGGATTGCTTTCATATAAGTTCGATAATAAGGTTCGAATGTTTCTACGAAATCACCGTAAATGATTTCTCTATGAAGGTGAATGTTTTGGTTAGGTGAGAAGGTTAGTAAATCACTTTTCTTTGCTACGCATTCGCCTTTATAAATTTAGAGCTTATGAACGCGTAGGAAGTTTTTACTTTCATACGCGTTTTTCTTTGAACATATGAAAAGTCCTTTAAAAATAGTAGAAGAGGTGGAAATATTGTCAGCAAGCCCTTTATTAGAGCAAGAAAAAATCGTCGTTCTTGATTTCGGTAGCCAATTTAACCAATTGATTACGCGTCGTATCCGTGAATTTGGTGTTTTCAGTGAGTTACATCCTCATACGATTACAGCAGAAGAAATTAAAGGTATGAACGCAACAGGTATTATCTTTTCAGGTGGTCCAAACTCAGTTTATGACGAAAATGCCTTCCATGTAGACCCAGCTATTTTCGAATTAGGCTTACCAATCCTAGGTATTTGCTATGGTATGCAATTAATGGCACATACGCAAGGTGGTAAAGTTGAAGGTGCTGAAACACGCGAATATGGTAAAGCAGAAATTAAAGTAACAGCTTCAAACAAGTTATTCGGTGAATTACCAACTGAACAAATCGTTTGGATGAGCCACGGTGACCATGTAACAGAAGTACCTGCTGGTTTCGAAGTAATCGCAACAAGTGCTGCTTGCCCTATCTCTGCAATGGCAAATGTAGAACGTAAACTATATGCAGTACAATTCCACCCAGAAGTACGTCACTCTGTATATGGTAACGACTTATTACGTCAGTTCGTATTCGACATTTGTGGAGCAAAAGGCGATTGGTCAATGGCAAACTTCATTGAACTTGAAATCGCAAAAATCCGCGAAACAGTAGGTGACAAAAAAGTATTATGTGCACTTTCTGGCGGTGTAGATTCATCAGTTGTTGCTGTTTTAATTCATAAAGCAATCGGTGACCAACTAACTTGTATGTTCGTTGACCACAACTTAAACCGTAAAGGTGAAGTTGAGCAAGTTATGAAAACATTCACTGAAGACTTTGATATGAATCTTATTAAAATTGATGCTCGTCAACGATTCATGGATAAACTTGCTGGCGTTTCTGACCCAGAGAAAAAACGTAAAATTATCGGTAACGAATTTATTTACGTATTCGATGAAGAAGCGGCTAAACTTGAAGGAATGGACTTCTTAGCACAAGGTACGCTTTACACAGATATCATTGAATCTGGAACATCAACTGCACAAACTATTAAATCTCACCATAACGTTGGTGGTCTTCCGGAAGACATGCAATTCAAATTAATCGAACCACTTAACACATTATTTAAAGACGAAGTGCGCGCACTAGGATTAGAGCTTGGCCTTGACGAAAAAATCGTTTGGCGTCAACCATTCCCAGGCCCTGGTCTAGGTATCCGTGTACTTGGTGAAGTAACGGAAGAAAAACTAGAAATCGTACGCGAATCTGATTTCATCCTACGTGAGGAAATCGCAAAAGCTGGTCTTGATCGCGACATCTGGCAATACTTCACGGTATTACCTGACATCCGTTCAGTTGGCGTAATGGGCGATGCACGTACGTATGATTACTCAATCGGTATCCGTGCGGTAACATCTATCGACGGTATGACTTCTGACTGGGCACGCATTCCTTGGGATGTACTAGAGAAAATCTCTGTCCGCCTAGTAAACGAAGTAAAACACGTTAACCGCGTGCTGTATGATATTACATCTAAGCCACCTGCAACGATTGAGTGGGAATAATCCCCTCATTTGATTTCGAATAAAAAGCTAGTCTGATTTTTTCAGACTAGCTTTTTATTTCCTTTTTTAGCATTAAAAATAAGAAAAGTACACCAATTTCTACGATTAATGGGACAAAAATAATATTTAAATGGAAGAAAATTATACTTATCAAAATAGCTATACAAATAAATATTGAACTATATTGATAACTTTTTGATTGATAAAAGAATGAATATGGTAACAAATGTGCACCGTAAATAATTGCATATACAGGTAAGACCCACATAGGTGCTTTAATTAATAAAAGAATACAAATAATTAAATATAAAATTTGATTGTTTGTTGCAATCAATAGTCCATTAATCAATGGATTTTCTTTATAAAATAAATCAACATTTAATATTTTGGCACAAAGAATCGAAACAGGAAACAGCAATGCACCACAAGATAAAATACCAATATTTTTTATCATTAAATCTAAAGGCAGCAACGTGATTATTGTGATAACTCCCCAAATAAATATTGAGGCCATTATAAATGGAAGTCCCTTCTTTTGTTTCTGAGTAATATCATTTAATAGTACTTGTAAGCTAGTATTGAGGTGCATTTTCGTCTCCTTGATTTTTAAGCGATCTATTCAAACTATCCGCTATTTTTTTATTTTCATATTTTGAGAAGAAATAAAATCCGATGATATGACCGATCAACGTTATCACTAAAATTAGCAACAAATAAGGTTTGATAATTTCAAATACTTTCAGTGAAAAGAGATATACACTTCCCATGCTACAGAAAAAATTCAAAAAAGTACTAATAGTAATTTTAGATGTTACTTTTAATGTTGAGTAGTTCCACAAATATGGATAAGCTATACCAAAAACAATCCCCATCAGAACGCTAATACCAATTAAATTCCAAATGTAAAAAAAGTTGACTGTTTCTTCGTGAAGATTAAAAACAGTAATTAAAAAAATAATCCAAATCAACCCCAAAAATGAAACGTATAAAAAGCTATTTTTTAAATCTTTTATCATATCAATTTCTCCTTAATAGATTTTGCATAATGTCTACTGACAATATACTTATTTTGTTGTTTTGTAATAACTTCCAATCTAGCATGACTTCCCGAAGCAAATGAGCGTATTTGATTCAAATTCAAAATCATTGAATTATTGATTCTAACCAATCCGAATGATTCTAAGTAAGATAATTCTTTTAAAATCTTATTCAGTAATAGCTCTGTACCATCTATTAAAAAGACTTTGGTGAAATGACCAGATGCTTCAATTGCTTCGATGTCATTGAGTTCAATCATAACCTGACGATTTGTTTTGAAATCTGTTGCGCTTAATGTTATAGATTGAAAAAAATGCTGTTCAATTGTCGAAAGTAATTCTTTATTCGATGGATTACTGATAATCTCAATTTCAGAAGATGATTGATTGTTTTTCCAAATATAGTTGAATTTCATGTGGATCTCCTTTCTGTTTTAATCGTAGCAACACTTCTCAGAACTTACGATGATTTTTCGTTTTGTTGCAAAAAAAATAGGCTTTGTTACAACGTTGATTCAGTAAATTTAAAGCTACAGTTTTCACACCATCAAAAAACTAAAAGATTTTCAATTGGTGTTTAACTTCTTTCAGCAAATGTTTTATGTAGCGAAAGCAAAGCGTCAGCTACAATTATTTTCTGTAACGAAAGCGTAGCGACAGGTACAGAAGTCTCCCACCACCTCTATAGCTGGTGAGATGAATGCGGGTTTAAGTTACTTTTCAACGGATGTGTGGACACCTGCTGAAAGAAATAAAAATGACTGTATGTTTTATGGAGTTAGGAGTTGTGAGAGTAGTGGATGTAAATCTTCAATAAATTCCAGTTTTTTAAATTCTTTCTTTAAGGATAATACTTTCGAAGCGTTAGGTATAGTAAACTAATGAATATAAATAGGACTCTATGTCGTTGTTAGTTTAGGGGGATGGAAATGGAAAACAATAAAGCGATGATTCATACACTTGCTATTGGTATGCCGAAAGAATTGCATTATAGTAATGGGCGCTCATTTATTTCAGGGATTGAAAAACGAAAAGTACAAGAAGTTTATTTGTCCGCTCGTGGATTTGAAGGGGACGATGTAGCAGATAAAAAACATCATGGTGGTCCTGACCGTGCCGTTTGTTTATATCCTGCGGAGCATTACATACAATGGGAACAGGAACTGGATAAACCGTTGCCGACAGCAGCTTTCGGTGAAAACTTAACAGTAACAAATATGTTGGAAGCGGATATTTGTATTGGCGATATTTATAAAATAGGTGATGCTGTCATCCAAATTACCCAAGGACGTGTACCGTGTAGTACGATTGATAAATATACAGAGGCGAACATATTACTCAAACGTTTAATTGAAACAGGTTATACTGGCTTTCTTGCGCGTGTACTGGAAGAAGGGACAATCTGTGAAGATTCAAAAATTGAATTAGTGGAAAAGCACCCTGCGCGTGTTTCAGTTTTGCATTGCAACGAAGTGTATTTTAAAAACAAAGACGCACTTGCGATGAAACGTATACAAGCAGTTGATACATTAGCGGAAGATTGGAAACAAAAATTAGAAAAAAGAATTCACCTCTTGCAAAGTAAAGTAATGAATTAAACATATGTCGATCAAGGGAACTCTCCCACAATCGCTGTATTAAAATCCTCTAGAATTCAAATGAGTTCTAGGGGGTTTTTTATTTTATAATATCGATAAAACGTTCAGTCCTAACCTATTTATACAACGATTTCTTAAAATGTGAACATTAAATAAGAATTTTACACGAACTTTCGTATAACATTTGTGAAAAATGTTCGGAAATAGGGTTGAAATCTGAAAAATGAAATGATATATTACGATTGTAAATTAAATAAGTCGTCGTATAATGTCGGGGATAAGGCCCGTGAGTTTCTACCAAGTTACCGTAAATAACTTGACTACGATTTTAGTTATATATATATCAATGTATAGACACTAATTAATTTCTCACAATAAAATGGTGATGAAATGTATCGTAGACATGCGACTAGTAGAGTAGTCAGCGTGTCTTTTTTGTTTTCGATATTGAAGACGACCATACGGAGGATTTCTTTAAAATGAAAAAGTATTTCATGTTCGATGAGCTAGGAACTAATTATCGCCGCGAAATAATAGGTGGTCTTACTACATTCCTTGCTATGGCTTACATTTTAGCTGTTAACCCTGGTATGTTAGAAAATGCAGGAATGGATAAAGGTGCTGTATTCGTAGCTACAGCATTAGCAGCTGCAGTTGGTTCTCTGATTATGGGTATATTCGCTAAATTCCCAATTTCCCTTGCTCCTGGTATGGGCTTAAACGCATTCTTTGCCTTCACTGTAGTTGGAGCGTACGGTATTCCATGGCAGACTGGTTTAACAGGTGTTTTCTTCTCAGGTGTTATCTTTATCATTCTTTCGTTAACAGGTATTCGTGAAACAGTAATTAATGCAATTCCAGTACAACTTAAATATGCGGTTTCAGCTGGTATTGGTTTATTTATAACATTTGTTGGTTTACAAGGAGCGGGCATTATAACAGATAGTCCAGCTACATTGGTGACTTTAGGGACGTTCACTGGTTCAACTTTACTAGCTGTATTTGGGATTGTTCTTTCAATTATTCTTATTATTAAACTACGTAGTATTGGTATTTTCTTAGGGATGGTTATAACAGCAATCGTTGGTATGATTACAGGTGTCATTGCACCTCCTACAGCAGTTGTTTCAGCAATTCCGAGTGTAGATTCTACATTTATGGTAGCTTTAAAACCAATTTTCCATGACTTTGATTCATTATTAAACGTTAAATTTTTAGTAGTTGTCTTAACATTCATGTTTGTAGATTTCTTTGATACAGCAGGTACTTTAATGGCAGTTGCGACACAAGCAGGATTAGTAAAAGATAATAAATTACCACGTGCCAGCCGTGCATTGATGGCTGATGCTCTTGCAACAACAATTGGTTCTTTATTTGGTACATCAACAACTACAGCATATGTTGAGTCAACTTCTGGTGTAGCAGCAGGTGCTCGTTCAGGTTTCTCTGCTGTTGTAACTGCAATACTATTCCTGATAGCATTATTCTTCTCACCTTTACTCGCTGTGGTAACTCCAGCAGTAACAGCGCCAGCGCTAGTTATTGTAGGTGTTCTGATGGTATCTTCATTACGTTTAATTGATTGGGATAAATTTGAGATTGCAGTACCTGCTTTCTTTACAGTAATTATGATGCCTCTTGGTTACTCAATTGCTACTGGTATTGCAATAGGCTTTGTCTTCTATCCAATAACAATGCTTTTAGCGGGTCGTAAAAAAGAAATTCACCCTATGATGTACGGATTATTCTTTGTCTTCCTTGCATACTTTATCTGGGTACGCTAATTATAAATACACAAATCGAAATATAAAAAGCATCTGCAATTGTTAGAAAACGAAACTAACAATTGCAGGTGCTTTTCTTATTGGAATATTTAACGCTAGTGAAAATAATAAGAAGATCTCAATGGTAAGTAAGCTGCATTGATTTCTGGCGGAGAAAAGGGGGGCGATTAATGTGGGGAATCAGAGGAAGTTAAAGTAATCGATTAAAGAGCCGTTCTTCTGTCGAAGCATAAAGGGAGATTATATGGTGAAGTTTAATTATATATTAATAGAAGAAACCCTTTGTTAATTAATTAGAATAGTTTTACTTTAATAATTCTCTTGCAAACTTAATATTAAGATGATATATTTATAAACGTTGTTACGAAACAAATAACAACATTAAAAATACTAACATAAGTGGTTGACATAGAGTTAACAACATGTTAAAGTATAGAAAGTCACTTAAATGTGACGAACAAATGAACCTTGAAAACTGAACAAGCAAAACGTAATCAATAAAGTTTTTATTAGCTAACCTTGAGTTAGTGAACGAAACAAAATTTTGGACATCAAACATGATGCCAGCAAAACAATTTGAGCTAATCAAATTTCTTTTTATGGAG
>NZ_JBNNTL010000022.1:0-60768 GCF_050278745.1 Lysinibacillus sp. NPDC094403
CACACCCGTTCCCATACCGAACACGGAAGTTAAGCTCTTTAGCGCCGATGGTAGTTGGGGGCTTCCCCCTGTGAGAGTAGGACGTCGCTAGGCACAAAGTAGCCACTGAGAAATCAGTGGTTTTTTTATTGTTTAAAACCCGCTAATAACCCCCTAAAAAATGTTAGAATTTAATGGATATATATTAACAAAAAAGGGGTGTATTAAAGTGGCAACAGGGTTATGTAAAGAAAATATTCAAATTGAAAAAGCAAAGCTACAGGAGTTTATTCAAAATAAAGAGGAATGGGCTGTACTAATACCAGGTTATTTACATCATGAATTTCCAAATGAGCAAAATATGATTTGGGTATTCCAAGGTGATTTTGGCATTATCCAAAAAGCTGTAAAGGTTGAGCTTAAGGGCAAGGAGTCAAATCCTAATCAAGTTATGTTTGATTTGGTAGGCTTATCAGATCCGATAAATGGTGATGGATATTTTGAAATTACACAAAATCAAGATGGTACTTGTCAGTTAACAGGCAATTTAACAATGAAGGCAAGCGGTTTCTTAGCGGGAATGATGAATCCAGTTTTAGAAAAGTTTGTACCGCAATTAGTAGAAAAGCTAGTACAAGAGATGGCGCTAAAAGCTAGTATCTAGAATGTTAGTAGAGAAACGGGCGTTAAGTACATTTTATACTAAGAAAAGTAGAAGGGGTCATTGCCTATTAGGTGCAATGATCTTTTTTTGTATGCATCACCAAAAGTTCAGGCTGATATTTTATAAAACGTTAATAAATCGGAATTGAAATCACCCTTACGTTTGTCATACTTATTAATTGGAATAACTTGACAGAACCTTTTTTAAAGTTTAAATTTGAGTAAATACTCAAATTTAAAACGGTGGTGAAAAAGTTTGGTATCAAAGAAGGATAAAATTTTGGAAGCGTCATTAGAGCTTTTTACTAAAAAAGGCTACACCGCAACGACTACTAAAGAAATAGCATTAAAGAGCGGAGTAGCAGAGGGGCTTATATTTTATTATTTTAAAGATAAAAATGAACTTCTTAATTATCTTATTCGTGAATTTTCATTTATTGGTTCACTACAATATGAGATAAAAGAGCTTTCTAAAATAGAGCCCTATCCAGCATTAATTAAATTTGGTCAATTATATGCCGATTTTTTAGTACATAATAAAAGCTTTTTAACTTTTATTTGGTCCCCAGAAATAGTACAGAACACAAATGTGAGTAAGGATATTGTGGATTTTATAAATACAATGGGTGAACAAGTCTGCTCATTTTTGATAAGAGCTTCTTCATGTACTGTTGAAAAAAAGACAATAGAAACAGCAGCTTCAATGTTTCTTTCAACAATATTAACGCATGTTTTAGTTGAAGAAAGAAAGACAGATAAAATGCCAATTGAAAATAATGATTATATTGAAGAGATAGCAATGTTTGTTTTAAAAGGAATGCAAAATTCACATTAAGTAAATTTTTTTGGCTCATTACCAAAAGTGTGGATGACTTTATATAATTTGATAGCCGTTCCGGTCGGACACCCCCAGGAAAGCGCACAACCTGAACGACAATCAACCACACGTTATAGTGATGAGCTATTTTTTGAGAAACATTTGAGTAATTACTCAATATAAAGGGAGGAATCATCATGGAACAATGGATAGGTATTCAAACACTTATCTGGCTATTTCCTATTATGTTTATTCTTCATGATTTTGAAGAAATTATTATGTGTGAAAAGTGGTTAAATAAGAACTCTATTATTTTATACGAAAGATTGCCGAAAAAAATTGCTGATCGAGTTATGCAACAGTTCTCTATGTCGACAGCACAGTTTGCGGTAGCAGTAATCGTAATATTCATGTTTGTAAGTAGTTCAACTTTTATAGCAAGTCAGTATGTGAATCAAGGGCCATTTGGAGATATCTACTTTTTCACTGTTGTTACGCTAACCTACTTTCTACATGCGTTCACTCACCTGGCACAGTCTATTTTTCTTCGTTCCATTACACCCGGTGCACTCACATCTTTGATAATCGTCATTCCATACAGTTTAATTTTGTATCATTCGTTATTAGTCAATAAAGTCATAACATGGAACATTATTTTTGTATGTTTGCCATTTTGTCTTGTATTAATCCCTGTGGCGTTACTAGCGCATTGGATCGGGAAAAAAGTTATATGAATTCCATTTTATTTATATTCATTCAGCAAATGTTTTTGTACCGTAAGTGTTATAATTAACTAATAATATTACGGAAATGGGTGTTTTGTTTTGCAAAAGAAGAAGCCGATTGTAGAAGGGTTAGAGCGCTTTCGACAACAACAAAATATTTCCTTTCATGTCCCAGGGCATAAGCATGGAGAACTGTCCCATCTTCCTCAGCCCTTTAAAGATGTAATGCGGTATGATGTGACTGAATTATCAGGTCTTGATGACTTACATCACCCAGAGGAAATGATATTAGAGGCAGAAAACTTGTTGGCAGATACATATGGGGCGATGAAAAGCTTTTTTTTAGTAGGTGGATCTACAGTTGGAAATTTAGCGATGATTTATGCCACATGTAAAAAAGATGATACTATTATTGTCCAACGTAATGCACATAAGTCTATATTTCATGCTATTGAGCTTGTTGGAGCAAAGCCTATATTTGTTTCTCCGCTATGGGATGAACATACTTTAACTGCAACACATGTTTCTTATAGAGATTTAAAAGAAGCTGTTGATTATTATCCAGAGGCTCGTGCAGTAGTTTTAACATATCCTACTTATTATGGTATGACATCTAAAGAAATACAGCAGCAAATTGCGTATTGTCATGAAAAAGGTATTCCTGTTTTAGTAGATGAAGCACATGGTGCCCATTTTAGTGCATGTACCTTATTTCAACCATCAGCATTAACATTTGGTGCAGATGTAGTAGTACAGTCTGCACATAAAACCTTGCCTGCTATGACAATGGCATCCTTTATGCACGTTAATTCAGACTTAATCGATGTCGACAAAATAAATCACTATTTACGTATGCTTCAATCTAGCAGCCCATCCTATCTTTTATTGGCTTCTTTAGATGATGCACGCTATTATGTACAGGCATATATGGAGAGTGACGGAGCATATATAATAGAAAAAAGGAATCAATGGGTAGAGGCATTACGGGCTATTGGCTCTTTAGAAGTTATCGAGGTAGACGACCCTATAAAATTATTGCTACGTGTTGATGGCTATAGCGGCTTTCAATTACAAGAGGCATTAGAAGCAAAGCATGTATATGCAGAATTAGCAGATGCAAATCAAGTATTGCTTGTGCTACCTTTGTTAAAACAGGGGCATAACTATCCATTTGCCGAAATACGTATCCGTATTAAAGACGCTATAACATTGTTATTAAGTACACCAAAGGCGGAAATAATAACTGTTTCACAAACAGCCTATAAATTTGTGGCCATTACGGAACCAGCTTATACATTTGATGAAATTGAAAAGTCGGAAAAAGAATGGTTACCGTATATGCGAACAATGGGACGTATCTCTGCAAGTATGATTATTCCGTATCCACCAGGCATTCCATTGCTTGTTCCGGGTGAAAAAATAACAGTGGCAAAGCTAAGTCAGCTAGAGGAGTTACTGGCTACTGGTGCAACGTTCCAAGGAAATCACCGTTTAGAAGAAAAGATGATTGAGATCATTAAATAGTTGGAGGCAATAACAGCATGAATTGCAATTTATTTATTACATTTGAGGGTCCAGAGGGTGCTGGAAAAACAACAGTCATTCAAAAAATAGCCGAACGACTTGCAGAAGAAAATATTGTTGTATTAGCAACGAGAGAACCTGGTGGTATTGAGATTGCTGAGAAAATTAGGACCATTATTTTAAATCCTGCCCATACAGCTATGGATGAGCGTACAGAAGCATTATTATACGCAGCGGCGAGAAGTCAGCATTATTTTGAAAAAGTACGACCTGCTTTGGATGCTGGTAAAATGGTTATTTGCGATCGCTTTATCGATTCATCACTAGCATACCAAGGATATGCACGTGGTATCGGTGTTGATGAAGTATTATCAATTAATGAGTTTGCAATCGGTAAGAAGTTACCTGACATGACAATATTATTTGACCTTGCACCAGAGGTTGGCTTAGCAAGAATTCATGCTCATGGAGATCGAGAAGTAAATCGTTTAGATGTCGAAAGCTTAGCTTTTCATAAGAAGGTTCGGGAAGGGTATTTACAGCTAGTGGAGCGTTACCCTGAACGTATACATGTCATCAATGCAGACCAAAATATTGAGCGTGTTGTTGAAGATGTATGGTCATTATTATATGAAGCAATACAGTAAATGCATGAAGTTGTCTACCACAATGTGATATAATGGTAACAACTATAATTTTATCTTTCATTCGGCAAATGTTTACTGCGCGAAAGCGAAGCGACAGCGGCAAATGTTTACTGCGCGAAAGCGAAGCGACAGCGGCAAATGTTTTGAGATGAATGCGGATGTGGTTCTATTTCAGTAGATGTTCCAAACACTCTACTGAAACAGATGAGCTCCGGCGTATGTCACGGAATCGGAAAGTAGTTCTTTGCTTGCACAATACTGAATCCGTACACGATTATGCCGAGGCATTATTGATAAAAGGTAACTAAAATCTAGTTAAATGAATTTTTATCAAAGGGGTGAGTGCGAATGAAGTTAGTCGTAGCTGTAGTGCAAGATCAGGATAGCAGCCGCTTATCGAATGCTTTAACGAAAAATCAGTTTCGCGCAACTAAATTAGCGAGCACAGGAGGATTTTTACGCTCGGGAAATACGACGTTTCTTATTGGGACGGAAGACTCTCTCATACCCAAAGTTTTAGATATTATTCGTGATAATTGTCGAGCACGAGAACAAATGGTTGCACCTGTTTCGCCATTAGGCGGGAATACAGATTCCTATATACCTTATCCTGTGGAGGTAGAGGTTGGCGGAGCGACTGTTTTTGTATTACCAATTGAACAGTTTCATCATTTTTAAATCATTGTCATATTAAATAAGAAGTAAAACACATTATAATTTAGCTTTTATATATTTGATAAAGAAAGCAAGTGGGGGCGAAAAGCTTGAAGATCAATCAAGATATACGTGTCGGGTTAAATACTAGTCGTAAAGAGCCTCTGCAGAACAATAATCAAAATAACCGATTTGGAGATATGGTCGTCAAACAAGGAACCAAATTGCAAACGGATCAGCTTACACGATTGCTAGGGGATATTTCTACAGCAGGTGACCGTGTTGCGAGATCACGTAATTTACGAGAACTTGCGCGTTTTAAAATGCTTGTTAAACGGTTTCTACAAGAAACGGTTGAGCATGGTATGGAGTTAAAGCAATCACATACCTGGAACCGTTTTGGTGAAGGAAGACGCTTAAAAATTATCGAAACTATTGATACGCGTCTTGTGGAGCTTACACAAGATATTTTAGATGAAGAAAAAGAAGCAATTGACCTTCTTGATAAAATCGGTGAGATTAAAGGCTTATTAATTAATTTGTATATGTAAAACCCGTGTCTCGTTCTCTTGTAGGCGCGGGCTTTTTTCAAATCTATTCAGCTGCGAACATTACAGCACTTGGTTAAGAATTTATTTGCTGCATGTCATGAAATAAATAACAATGTAACTAATCTATCTGCTCTAAAACCGCAGATATTTCTGTACTAAAAAGAGCAATAGGAAACAATTATGCTATGAGTGTAATTGATATAGGAAGGAATTTAAATATATGGCCAAGAATGTTGAAGAGCTATTCACACTACAACCAGTCGTAATGAAACAGCTTCAAACGATTTTTGACAAAAATAGATTAGCACATGCATACATTTTTGATGGCGAAAAAGGGACAGGCAAAGTAGATATTATGCAGTTTTTTGTCAAATTAATGCTATGTGAGCAACCAAATCAAAATGTTCCATGTGAAACATGTCGAAATTGCAGACGTGTTGATTCGGGTAATCATCCAAATATCCATCAAATTTATCCGGAAGGTCAATTTATAAAAATTGATCAAATACGTGAATTAATTGCAGAAATGAAGATGATGGGTGTTGAAGAAGGGCGTAAGATTTATGTACTTCATCATGCAGACCGTCTCAATATTGCATCTGCAAACATGATACTTAAATTTTTAGAGGAACCTGATGGTGAGGTAACTGCGATTTTGCTAACGGAGCAAATGCAGTCAATTTTACCAACGATTCGTTCTCGCTGCCAGCATATTAAATTTCAAAAAATGCCTCGACATATATTGCTAAAGCATTTGCAAGATAACAATATTTCTTACTCGATGGCTTCTACAGTGAGCATGATGACGAACGAGCTCGAAACAGCTATGATTTTAGCAAATGATGAGCAGTTTGCACATGCTCGAAAAACAGTGTTAAAATTAGTAGAGGCAATTCGTCAGAATGTACATGAAGCAATGCTTGTTGTACATGAAGAATGGTTGCCACTGTTTAAAGAAAAAAGCGAGCTGGAGCAAGCATTGGATTTACTACTATTTGCTTACCGTGATATAGTGTCAATAAAAGCTAATCCCGAAGCAGCTTGTACTTATCCAGACATGTTACAGACATTTAAAGAAGCTGCGTTACATTCGACTTATGAACGTCTATCTAGTCAAATGGAGTCTATTTTACAGGCACGCTCATCTTTACAGCGTAACATGAATAGGACGTTAATGATGGAGCAGTTAATGCTAAATCTGCAGGAGGGATATACATTTGTATAATGTAGTGGGAGTCCGCTTTAAAAAAGCGGGTAAAATATATTATTTTGATCCAGCATCATATCTACTAGAGGACAGTCAATATGTCATTGTAGAGACAGCTCGGGGTGTAGAATATGGTAAAGTAGTTGTTCCTCAAAAGGTTGTTGGGGATAATGATGTTGTATTACCACTTAAACAAGTTCTACGACCAGCGGATGAACGTGATCGTATCCAAGTAGAGGAAAATGCTGCTGAATCAAAGCGTGCATTTGAACTAGCAAGTACAAAAATTATAGAGCATAATTTAGAAATGAAGCTCGTTGATGTTGAATATACATTTGATCGTAATAAAATCATCTTTTATTTTACGGCTGAAGGACGCGTAGATTTCAGAGATCTTGTAAAAGATTTAGCTTCGGTTTTTAGGACACGTATCGAACTTCGTCAAATTGGTGTACGTGATGAAGCTAAATTGTTAGGTGGCATTGGTCCATGTGGCCGGATGCTTTGCTGCTCAACTTTTTTAGGAGATTTTGAGCCAGTTTCTATTAAAATGGCTAAAGATCAAAACTTATCTTTAAATCCAACTAAAATTTCAGGTCTTTGCGGGCGCTTAATGTGCTGCTTGAAGTATGAAAATGATGAATATGAGGAAGCAAAAGAGGGCATGCCAGACATTGGTGAAATGACGATGACACCAGATGGACGCGGTAAAGTTGTAAGTTTAAATATACTAGAAAGACTTATTCAAGTATATTTACAAGAGCAGGAGCGCACAGTCGAGTATACATTAGAAGAACTGCTAGCATGCGAAAAAAATCTTATATAAGATAGAGAATTGGACGAGGTGGCTTGGGTGAAGGACCGTAATTTCTTAGATACCGTTATGGAGTTCGAACAACAGCTCGAAGCAATGCAGGAGCAATTTGGTGCATTGAAACAATTTGTAGCGTTAATGATGGAGGAGCATAAGGCACTCGAAACAGAGAATCATCACCTTCGTACACGTCTAGAAGAACTACTTTCTAATGCAAACTCCGTACAGGCTACAGATGAGAAGAAAGAGAATCCGTTAGATATTGGCGAGGGTTATGATAACCTAGCACGTTTATACCAAGAAGGCTTCCATGTTTGTCATGTTCATTTCGGAAGTTCACGTAAAGGTGAGGACTGTCTGTTTTGTCTATCATTTTTAAATAAACAAAATGTGTAATAGAAGGCTGATTCCCACTATGGTGGTGTCAGTCTTTTGTTTTGTATAGTAGGAGGAAGAAACATGGAAAATTGGTTAAAGGGTGACGAACGGTTAGACTATTTATTGGCTGAGAATCTACGCATTATTCAAAGTCCCTCTGTCTTTTCGTTTTCATTGGATGCAGTGCTACTTTCGAAGTTTGTCAATATCCCATATCATAAAGGGAAAATTGTTGATTTGTGCTCAGGTAATGGTGTAATCCCACTTTTTCTAAGTGCCAGAACAAAGGGACATATTACAGGTGTAGAAATTCAGCCACGTTTATTTGATATGGCTGAGAGAAGTATCCGTTACAATAAGTTAGAAGAGCAAATTCATATGGTCCTTGGCGATGTCAAAGAAATTCCTAAAGAGCTTGGTATCGAAAAATATGATGTGGTAACCTGTAATCCACCATATTTTTTAGCACATGAGGCTAGCGATAAAAATTTAAGTGAGCATTACGCTATTGCACGTCATGAAATATATTTAACGTTAGAAGAAGCAATACAATCAGCAAGTAAATTATTAAAACAAGGCGGAAAGGCAGCTTTTGTTCATCGTCCTGGTCGGTTATTAGATATTGTTACGGCAATGCGTGCTAATCGTTTAGAGCCTAAACGAATGCAACTTATTTACCCGAAAGAAGGTAAGGAGGCCAATACACTATTAATAGAAGGAATTAAAGACGGTAAACCTGATTTGAAAATATTACCGCCTCTGTATGTTTATAATGCGAATAATGAATATACAGCAGAAGTGAGAGAAATCCTTTATGGAAAAGAACAATAATCATTATTTTTATGTGTTAGAATGTGCCGATCAATCCTTTTATGCAGGCTACACAAATAATGTAGGCAGGCGTGTCGCTGTACATAATGCTGGTAAGGGAGCAAAATATACGAGAGCGCGAGGACCAGTGGAATGTATTTATGTAGAGGAATTCGATACGAAACAAGAGGCGATGCGCGCAGAATATGCTTTTAAACAGCTAACACGAACGCAAAAAATGAAATATATTGGGAGGGATGACTCATGAAATCTCAGAAAAGTACAATGCACGATCATACAGGTTGTTTATATCTAGTTGCAACACCTATTGGCAACCTAGAGGATATGAGTGTGCGTGCGCTACGTATTTTAAAGGAAGCAGATATTATTGCTGCCGAGGATACGCGTAATACCAAAAAGCTATGCAACTACTTTGATATAGCAACACCACTGATAAGCTATCATGAACATAATTTAGAGGTGGGGGGAGAGAAGCTACTAGCTTTCTTACGTGAAGGAAAAACAGTTGCATTAGTTAGTGATGCTGGTCTACCTTGTATTTCCGATCCTGGTGCAGATATAGTCGAAAAAGCAATCGAGCAAGACTTTCCAGTTGTGCCGGTGCCTGGCCCCAATGCAGCAATATCAGCATTAATCGCTTCTGGATTAACGCCGCAGCCATTTTTCTTTTATGGATTTTTAAATCGAGGAAAAAAGGAACGTCGACAGCAATTAGAGCAACTAAAAAAACGTCAGGAAACCATTTTATTTTATGAGGCTCCTCATCGTTTAAAGGACACTTTAAAAGATATGGAATCTATTCTTGGTAATCGTCGAATTGTATTAGCTCGCGAGTTAACTAAAAAATTCGAAGAGTTTTTACGTGGTACGCTGTCGGAAGCTGTAAAATGGTCACAAACAGAGGAAATTCGAGGGGAATTTTGTATTGTCCTTGAAGGAAACGAGAATGCTGAGGAAGAAAATAATGAAGAAGCCTATTGGATGACAATGTCTATTGTGGAACATGTCGATTATATTATTAACCATACAGGTGTTACATCAAAAGAAGCTATAAAAGAAGTAGCAAAACTACGTCAAGTAGCGAAGCGAGACGTCTATAATGAATACCATAGTTAATGGAAAGAAAGAGGTTGCCTTAATAGGGCGCCTCTTTTTTGTATATCTATTCAAATAAGTGGCTCATTACCAGCAGTTCGGGATGATATTGTTAAAACGCATGCCATATATCAGTTGATTGGAGTGGAGGCTGGGCGACTCCTTAGGGAATAGCAATTTAGAGGAACGAAGGCTAAAACCATCACGTCCTGTGATAACGCCTTCGTGACCAACATCGGTGCCGCTGCCGCTTCGCTTTCACGCAAAAGACATCTGTTGGCCCGAGACCCTGGAGCGAGCATCGCGAGTGAAGCGGCTCATCGGACACCCCTAGGAAAGCACCCAGCCGGAACGGAAATCAACCACACGTTAGATGTGAGCATATAAATCATTTAAATTGATAATAATTGTAAAAAATAGTACTCTTAATCATGAAAGGTCTGACATGGACATTATAAGGGACTTAAGATTTGGTTATATTATATTTAATTGCACTAAAAAGAAGTTAAATATCCGAACTCAATAAAAAAACAAAACACCCAAATCACTGTGTTGGATTTAGGTGTGTTTTAAATTATTTTTTTAAGTTAGATTGGATTTCTTTTACTAACATTTCTGCGCCTTCAGGGCTTAAGATTAATTTGCCTCCAACTAGACGGAAGTTATCATCAGAAACTTCACCAGTTACAGCACATGTCATGTTAGGCATATATTTTTTTAAGATGATTTTGTCATCATCCACATAGATTTCTAAAGCGTCTTTTTCTGCAATACCTAGTGTACGGCGTAGTTCGATTGGAATTACTACACGACCTAATTCATCGACTTTACGAACGATTCCTGTTGATTTCATAATTATTTTTCCTCCTAATATTAAAAGTTATATTGGTATTTCGTCAAATTTCGACATAATTTCTTTGTCTGTTAGTTATCATACCAAGTAATGCCATAAACGTCAATTAATTAATGCACTAATATTATTGTTTTGAAAAAAATATTTGAGGAGAAAACAGATATTTTGGTTTTTTTAAAAGGTTTTTATTATATATTTTTATTTATAGTAAAAAAGCTTCTTATTTAATACATTAAATGGATTAATTATATCATTCGACATTTTTCGCGGATGATAAACTATCAATCAATTATGCCGAGGCATAATTGCGCCCGGAATCGGCTTTGTGCTTGCACAAAGAGCTCCTTTCCAATTCCGTGACATCCGCTGAAAGAAGTTGAAACGAATTTCGTACTTAGTTAGAATAGATAATATATTGTGAAACAATGGAGGCAGTTCATGTGAGCGAACAAAATAAAACATTCTATATAACAACCCCTATTTATTACCCAAGTGGAAAATTCCATATTGGTACAGCGTATACAACTGTAGCATCAGATACAATTGCACGTTATAAACGTTTACGTGGTTATGACGTACGTTTTTTAACTGGAATGGATGAGCATGGGCAAAAAATTCAAGAAAAAGCTGCAGAAGCGGGCAAACATCCTCAAGAATACGTGAATGAAATTGCAGATGCTGCAAAAAAACTTTGGGCATTAATGGACATTTCATACGATGACTTTATTCAAACAACGCAAGAGCGTCATACGAAAACTGTCGAAAAGATTTTCCAAAAGTTTTTAGATAATGGTGATATTTATAAAGGTGAGTATGAAGGTTGGTACTGTACACCATGTGAATCATTTTTTACTGAGACACAATTAGTAGATGGTAACTGTCCAGATTGTGGTCGCCCAGTACACAAAGTTAAAGAGGAATCTTACTTCTTTAATATGAAGAAATACGCAGATCGTCTTTTAGCTTATTATGAAGAAAACCTTGGATTCATTGAGCCTGAATCTCGAAAAAATGAAATGATTAACAACTTCATTAAACCAGGTCTAGAAGATTTATCTGTTTCAAGAACATCATTTGATTGGGGCATTAAAGTTCCAGGAGACCCTAAACATGTAATTTATGTATGGGTAGATGCTTTAACTAACTATATAACATCATTAGGTTATCTTTCAGAGGATGAAACATTATTCAATAAATATTGGCCGGCAGATGTACATGTGGTTGGGAAAGATATCGTTCGTTTCCATACTATTTATTGGCCGATTTTCTTAATGGCACTAGATTTACCACTTCCTAAAAAAGTGTTTGCACATGGTTTTATAATGATGAAAGACGGGAAGATGTCTAAATCAAAGGGCAATGTTATTTATCCTGAAATGTTAATAGAGCGTTATGGCTTAGATGCGACGCGATACTTCCTATTGCGCGAGCTACCATTTGGCTCGGATGGTGTATTTTCGCCAGAATCTTTCGTTGAACGTACAAACTTCGACTTAGCAAACGATTTAGGCAATTTATTGAACCGCACCATTTCAATGATTAATAAATATTTCGACGGCATTATTCCAACTGAAAATCTTCAGTCGACAGAGTTTGATGCATCTTTAAAAGAACAGGCTGAATCGGTACGTATTAAATATGAAGAAAGTATGGAAAAAATGCAATTTAGTGTCGTATTGGCCGACTTATGGACACTTGTTTCGAGAACAAATAAATATATAGATGAAACTCAACCATGGGTTCTAGCAAAAGAGGAATCAGATAAGCCAAAATTAGGCGCCGTTATGCGAAATTTGGCGGAAAGTTTACATCAAATTGCTGTCATGTTACAACCATTTATGACATATACTCCCAAACGAATTGTTGAACAGTTAGGCTTGAATGACAAATTCTTAGTATGGGAAACAATTGAAACATTCGGCAATACTATTCCAGCAAACATTAAAGTGGTAGAAAAAGGTATTCCAATCTTCCCTCGTTTAGAGAGTGAAGTTGAAATTGAATATATTCGTGAAGAAATGCGTGGTTCAGTGAAAACTCCACAAGTGGAAGAAACAAAAGATGAGCAAAAAGCTGCAGAAATTCCAGAAATTCCTGAAATTACTATTGATGATTTTATGAAAGTTGATTTACGTGTAGCTACTGTAACAGCGTGTGAAACTATTCCGAAGGCAGACAAATTATTAAAGCTTCAAGTAGATCTTGGATATGAGCAACGACAAGTAGTTTCAGGTATTGCAAAGTTTTATTCTCCAGATGAATTAATTGGTCAAAAAGTGATTGTAGTCACTAACTTAAAGCCAGTTAAATTACGCGGTGAATTATCGCAAGGAATGATTCTAGCTGGTGAGAAAGATGGAATTTTAAAATTAGCATCAGTTGATTCGAAACTAGAGAACGGCGCAAAAGTAAAGTAAAAAATTTTAGGAAGGCCTGCTGAATGTAAAAAGTTCAGCAGGCTTTTAAAATCTGTTTTGAAAATAAGTAGTTTATTATCTTGGAATAATTTATACACACTATTCACTGGGGTTTTTTAGGTATATAGTAACGAATGCGATGTCAGAGGTTATGTGTAATGTTATAATACTAAATTGTTTGTAACAAAATTGTAACACTGGCGAAAAATATGAAATAATATTTTTTAATAAAATCTATGTTAGGAGAATGATGATGTTTATTGATACACATGTACACTTAAACGCAGATCAGTATGAAGAAGACTTACAATTGGTTATAGATAGAGCTCTTGAAGCCAAAGTAGAAACGATGGTTGTTGTTGGTTTCGACCGTAAAACCATTGAAAAAACAATGCAACTGGTTGAACAATATGATTTTGTTTATGGTGTCATTGGTTGGCACCCGGTTGACGCCATTGATTGTACACAAGAGGATTTAAATTGGATCGAGGAATTAGCAGCACATCCAAAAATAGTTGGTATTGGTGAAACTGGATTGGACTACTATTGGGATAAATCCCCGAAAGATGTTCAACAAGCACTTTTCATCAAGCAAATTCATTTAGCGCAAAAGCTGAATTTACCAATCATTATTCATAACAGGGATGCAACTGGAGATGTTGTACAAATTTTACGTGAAGAAAATGCAGCTTCCGTGGGAGGCGTTATGCATTGTTATGGTGGCAGTGTGGAAACCGCGTATGAATGTATTGCTATGAATTTTATGATTAGCCTTGGTGGGCCCGTGACATTTAAAAATGCACGAATGCCGAAGGAAGTTGCGACAGAAATACCTTTAGAGCATTTGATGATCGAAACAGATGCCCCGTATTTAGCGCCCCATCCATATCGAGGAAAACGTAATGAGCCAGCTTTAGTGACGTTAGTTGCAGAAGAAATTGCGCGTTTAAAAGGATTAACAATTGAGGAAATTGCACAGGTAACGACAGCCAATGCGAAAAAATTTTTTAGGATTGACAATTAACTAGCTGAGATGCCTCCAATACTGAGTTTGTGGTTGGCTAAAAAGGTGGTGTCAATTTTTTTAGAAATGCATTCGGGTTGACAGTGCCAAATCTAGTCCGTATAATCCAACTTTGTATTAAGGAGGCGTTTTTTCATGTCAAATAATTCCATGAAAAACTTGTTCTTAGGATCATTGAGGAGTAAGCAAACAGTGATAAGCATTATTTCACTTGTCCTGTTTGTATCTGTAATTTCATTCGTACTTTATCAAGGTACTAAAAAAACCGTAACGCTTGATGCGAACGGAGAAGCAATCGAAGTAACAACACATGCCAAAACTGTAGAACAATTATTACAAGATCAAAATATAGACGTAGCAGAGCATGACAAAATATCACCCTCTCTGAATACCAAAATTGTTAATGGATTAGCAATTACATGGGAACAGGCAAAAGAAGTAACTATTTCAGTTGATGGAAATCAGTCAAAAGTTTGGACAACTGAAACACAGGTGAAAGACATTTTGAAAGAAGCAAATATTAAAGTATCAGAGCATGACTCTTTAGTACAGGGCCTAGATACAAAAATAGGAGCAGACAACAAAATCGATATTCAAAAAGCGTTTCAAGTATCGCTTGTCGATGGCGTAAACGAAAGACAAGTATGGTCCGCTTCGACTACGGTCGCTAACTTTTTAAAACAACAAGGAATTCAACTAAATGAATTCGATCGTGTCGAGAATAACCTGAAGGACGTAATCACTCCGCAGAGTAAAATCACAGTAGTTCGCGTAGAAAAGGTTATCGATGTAGTGGAAGACTCTTTAGATTTCGCAATTGAAAAGAAGCAGGATGCTTCATTGCAAAAGGGAAAACAAAAAGTTGTAACAGCTGGCCAAAAAGGTTTAGTAACTAAAACGTATGAAATCGTAAAAGAGAATGGCCAAGTTGTAGCTAAAAATCTACAATCTGAAAAAGTTGTAAAAGAACCGATGAAGCAAGTGGTTGCTGTAGGTACTAAAACTGTAGTAGCTAGTGCAGCGACCGTATCACGTGGTTCATCAGAGCCAGGTAGCGGTAAAGAATTTTATGTAACGGCAACAGCCTATACACCTTATTGTAATGGCTGCTCGGGAACATCTGCCACTGGCATTAATTTAAAATCAAACTCTGGATTGAAAGTAATTGCTGTAGACCCTTCTGTTATTAAGCTTGGCTCAAAAGTTTGGGTTGAAGGCTATGGAACAGCTATAGCAGGGGATACTGGCGGTGCAATTAAGGGTAATCGGATCGACATACTTGTACAATCTGAATCCCAAGCTAGTAATTGGGGAGTAAGGAAAGTGCGTATAAAAGTATTAAATTAAAAAAATTGTAAAATTAATCAAATGTTTTTCACTGTTATTAGCTTTCCTGTTTTGACTGGCGGGAAAGCTTTTTTATTTTTTTTCAGTAATTTGTTTAGGAAAGTACATAAGGTAAGCTGTAATGGCAACTGCACATTTTGCATTATAGGGAAGTGGCCAACAATAGCAAAGTTGTGGGAGAATATTATAAGAAGGTGAATAGCCGTGTATTTCTGTACAATCGTACAGTGCAGTTGTAAAATGGTCTGAAGATAAGGTAGAAAAGAGGAGCCTTTTTGCAAATAAAAGAAATCATTGTTGTTGAAGGAAAAGATGATACAACAGCTATTAAGCGAGCTGTACAAGCAGATACAATAGAAACAAATGGGTCGGCTATTTCAGAGGAAACACTGAAGAGAATTCAACATGCACAGGATAAAAGAGGTGTTATTGTTTTTACTGATCCAGATTATCCGGGACGTCGAATTCGTGCCATTATCGAGGAACATGTAAAAGGTGTAAAACACGCTTTTTTACCGAAAGCTAAAACAATTGCGAAAAACGGTAAAGGACTAGGCATTGAGCATGCAGCAGATGAAGATATACGAGAGGCACTTCAGCATGTCTATACTCCCAATGATGTTGAGTTAACCACTGATGACATTACTCTCGAAGATTTAATGACGGCACGTTTAATTGGTCATCCACAAGCGAAAATTCGCCGTGATCGTCTTGGAGAAATTTTGAATATTGGTGCAACAAACGGTAAACAACTTCATAAAAGGTTAAAAATGTTTCAAATCACAGAACAGCAATTTGGTGCGGCAGTCGCACAGTTAGATCAGGAGGAAAACGATGCATAAGGATATTGCAACACCAATTAGAACACAGGAAATTTTAAAGAAATATGGATTTTCATTTAAAAAAAGCTTAGGTCAAAATTTTTTAATAGATCCGAACATTTTACGAAATATTGTTAGTCATGCAAATTTAACTGAAAATAGTGGTGCAATCGAAGTCGGTCCTGGCATTGGAGCATTAACAGAGCATTTAGCGAGAAGTGCAAAAAAGGTTGTCTCCTTTGAAATTGATCAGCGATTATTACCTGTATTAGAAGATACACTAAGCCCATATAATAATGTTACTATTGTACATTCAGACATTTTAAAGGCGGATGTTGCTAAGATAATTCAGGAAGAGATGCCAGGTATTGAGGATATTATGGTTGTAGCGAATTTACCTTATTATGTGACGACACCGATTTTAATGAAATTACTCAATGATCGTTTACCAATTCGTGGATTTGTTGTCATGATGCAAAAGGAGGTAGCAGATCGTATTACGGCTAAACCTGGAACGAAGGAATACGGTTCTTTATCTATTGCAATTCAATATTATGTAAAGGCTGAAATTGCCATGACGGTACCGAAAACTGTTTTTATGCCTCAGCCAAATGTCGATTCTGCAGTGATCCGTCTTATTAAACATGATGAACCCCCAGTAAAAGTGATTGATGAGGATTTTTTATTTGTTGTTACTCGCGCGTCCTTTGTACAACGACGAAAAACAATTTTCAATAATTTACAATCAGGTTTGCCAAATGGTAAGGTACACAAAGAAAAAATTATGGATGCTTTAAAAGCAGTAAATATTGAACCAACGCGTCGAGGAGAGACTCTTACCATTCAAGAGTTTGGAAAATTAGCCGATGCACTATACCCTACATTTGCAAAGTAAAAAATTTTTGTTAACTTTTTTGAGTATACTTAAAAAAAACATGTTTTTTTATGAAAAATAAGTTGACAATATTTATAATGGGCTGATAAAATATTATATTTTGTTGACATTTTTGGGCGAATCGCTTATACTAAGTAGTAGTGAGGTGTAAGCGAAAATGCCAAAAACTTTAGCGGACATTAAAAAGTCGTTGGATTGTCATTTGGGTAAACGTTTGCAGTTAAGAGCAAACGGAGGTCGCAAGAAAACGGTCGAGTGTGCAGGGGTATTGCGTGAGACATATCGCGCTATCTTTGTGGTTGAGCTTGATCAAGAAGACAATACGTGCAAGCGCGTATCGTATAGTTACACAGATATTTTAACTGAAGCAGTAGAGATTACATTTTTAGACGAAGCAAAGGCTGCTATCGCAAAATAGTTTCTAGTACTTATTTCTATATTTCGAAACACTCATGTATGTTAAAAACTACATGAGTGTTTTACTTTTTCTTGGACATACTAAATTCGTCAGTTGTTAAAGGAGGAGTTTATATGCCTAGAAAAGGTATCATGTCACCTCGTTTAAAAGAAGAGATCGCTAAAGAGCTTGGATTTTATGATGTTGTGCAACGAGAAGGCTGGGGCGGCATTAAAGCTCGAGACGCCGGTAATATGGTCAAACGTGCCATCGAAATGGCTGAAAGAGCAAATGGTGAGCAAGAGCATAATAAGTAATCTCTTTGTGAAAATAGATCACTTATTACTTTGAAATCTTTGCAGGGATGAAAATTTCCTGCAAACACAACAACACAACTGACGAGAGAGAACCGTTACACCAAATAGGGGTATACGGTTCTTTTTTTCCATTTTCGCTTTCCCAATATGGTAAAATAAAATGAATAATCTTGTGAAAGATGAACGACAGGTTTATCTTCATTCAGAAAATGTTTTATGTAGCGAAAGTGAACGCCAGCTATTGATGCTTTGTAACAGTTACAGAAGAAGAAGTCTCCTATATGCAAAGTTAGTGAAAGATTGTAATTTCTATTCTGTGTGTTTTCAAATATCGACTGCATGATCTGGTAGATGTTACGGAGTTTTAAAGGACAAGCTAGGATGTTAGCCTAACTACAGTGCATGGATGCGATAAGTGCATACTGACCTGCATCGGTAAAAGCGATACGTCTTGTAGTTTTTACCGAAATGATCGATTATCATGTCGGTCATCAAGAGAGGCCTAATTACAATCCAAAATCCGTACGCATTGCTAACTGTGCAAAAGCGAAGCGTTAGCACAATTACGCCAAGGTGTAATTGATAAGTGTAGCTATAAGGAGGAAGAAAGATGCTTTATGTAAAGGCGCCTGCAAAAATAAATTTAACATTAGATGTGCTTTATAAAAGACCGGATAATTATCATGAAGTAGAGATGGTCATGACAACAGTCGATTTAGCTGATCGTATTAGTCTGGAATCTAGAGAAGATGGCGTAATTGAAATAATTTCGACTGATAATTTTGTGCCAAATGATCACCGAAATTTTGCTTATCAGGCAGCGCGTCTAGTTAAAGATACATACGGCATTGAACAAGGTGTATCCATTACTATAGAAAAAGAAATACCAATTGCAGCAGGATTAGCAGGCGGAAGTAGCGATGCGGCTGCTACACTGAAGGGTTTGAATGAGCTGTGGAATTTAGGGTTATCTATAGATGAGTTAGCTGAATTAGGTGCGAAAATTGGTTCAGATGTTTCGTTTTGTGTCTATGGTGGTACAGCATTAGCAACGGGGCGTGGAGAAAAAATTCAGGAATTGCCTGCACCACCAAACTGTTGGGTAGTCTTAGCTAAGCCTAAAATAGGTGTCTCTACTGCAGAAGTGTATGGAGGATTAAAGGTTGAAGGGTTACAACATCCAAATACGAAGCAAATGATTCATGCTATAGAAACGGAAGATTATGAGCTACTATGTGCATCATTAGGAAATGTTTTGGAAACTGTAACATTTAAGCTACATCCAGAGGTAGTAATGTTAAAGGAACAGATGAAGCGCTTTGGAGCAGATGCAACATTAATGAGTGGAAGCGGTCCGACGGTGTTCGGTTTAGTGGATAGTGAAGCTCGAGTAAGCCGCATTTATAACGGTTTACGTGGTTTTTGCGAAGAAGTATATGCTGTTCGGATTTTAGGCGAGCGAAATACGCTTGCTTAAAACCGCAAATTTATGTTAATTTTACCTATAAATATTCGTGTTTAGGAGAGGGTCGCATGAAATGGAAGCGTAGTGAACGACTAGTTGATATGACGTACTATTTACTAGAACATCCACATCAGCTGATCCCGCTAACTTATTTTTCTGAACTATATCAATCTGCAAAGTCTTCCATTAGTGAAGATTTGACGATTGTAAAAGAAACTTTCGAAGAAAAAGGAATCGGGTTATTGATGACAGTACCGGGCGCTGCAGGGGGAGTTAAGTATATTCCTAAAATGTCCGAGGCTGAGGTCCGTTTAGTTATTCAGGATTTAAAGGCGGAGCTTGAGCATTCAGATCGTTTGTTACCAGGTGGTTATTTATTTATGACGGACTTACTCGGCAATCCAGATTTAATTAATCGAGTTGGAAAGGTATTTGCATCCGCATTTGCTGATCAACAAATTGACGTCATAATGACTGTCGCAACAAAGGGGATTTCTATTGCCCACGCCATTGCAAGACATTTAAATGTACCAGTTGTTGTTGTCAGAAGAGATAGTAAGGTAACTGAAGGCTCTACAGTCAGCATCAACTATGTATCTGGTTCTTCCAGAAGAATTCAGACAATGGTATTATCAAAAAGAAGCATGAAGAGTGGGCAACGAGTGCTTATTACCGACGACTTTATGAAGGTCGGTGGTACAATGAATGGCATGAAAAATCTATTAGAGGAATTTGACTGTCAGCTAGCTGGTATTGCAGTGCTTGTAGAGGCTGAGCATGCAGATGAAACTTTAGTAGATGATTATTATTCACTAGTGAAGCTTCATGAGGTTAATGAAAAAGACCGTACAATTGCATTAAGTGAAGGTAACTATTTTTCTAAAAAGGGGAAATGACAAATGAAAGTAGTAGCAACAACAAATGCACCAGCAGCAATCGGGCCATATTCACAAGGAATTATCGTAAATGGCATGTTTTATAGTTCAGGTCAAATTCCACTAACATCAACAGGTGAATTAGTGGAAGGCGACATCACTGTTCAAACAAATCAAGTATTTGCTAATTTAAAAGCAGTTTTAGAAGCTGCTGGGACATCTTTGGACAATGTTGTTAAAACAACGGTTTTTATGAAGGATATGAACGACTTTGTTGCAATGAATGAAGCATATGCTAACCACTTTGGCGATCATAAACCAGCTCGTTCAGCAGTAGAGGTTGCACGTCTACCAAAAGATGTGAGAGTAGAAATTGAAGTTATTGCCATCGTTAAATAATTAATTTTTTAAGCTCGCTAGAAGAGATATGATTGCTCTTTTAGTGGGCTTTTTTTATCCGCATTCAGCAAATGGTTTTCTGTGCGAAAGCGAAGCGACAGCAACAAATGTTATCTGTGCGAAAGCGAAATGTTAACGAAGCGGCAGGAAGTCACAATTACGCCAAGGTGAAATTGTTTATTGTCAGAGCGACTGACAAACAATTGTCAAAATTTACTTAAAAAAGAGGAAATATTATACTAATGAGTATTCAAATTTTTTAGAAAATTTGATAGACTATAAAAAGGAAAATATTCGGTAATAATGAATATTATATTTTCATTTAGGCATCTAAGAAGAGAGGTGGTGAGAAAATGGAAGTTACTGATGTAAGGTTACGTCGTGTACAGACGGAGGGTCGCATGCGTGCGATTGCTTCCATTACACTCGATAATGAATTCGTAGTTCACGATATTCGTGTGATCGATGGCAATACAGGTTTGTTCGTTGCTATGCCAAGTAAACGAACGCCAGACGGTGAGTTTAGAGATATTGCGCATCCAATTAATTCTACTACTCGTAATAAAATTCAAGAGATTATTTTAAACGAGTACCATAATTCAAGCGAGGCAGAAGCATCGGAAGAAACAGAAGAATTAGAAGGAATTGGCGTATAGTTAACAGGAAATGAATGTCAATTTAACTATTGATTTAGTCTTATAATAATTAGAGCTCTTCTTAATTGGAGAGTTCTTTTTATTTTGAGAATAAGAGAAAATGAGCAGTTTTAGGACATTCATATTAACAATCGAGCATAAGGTGCATTTGATTTAGAAATTCATCTTTTTGTCAAGTCAACATGCCTTGAAAATAGATGAATTTTGCTATATAGTCATAAGAGAAAATGAGCGTATTGGAGGACTTACAGATGAGCAACATTTTTGCTGTCATTTTGGCTGCAGGTCAAGGTACACGTATGAAGTCCAAATTATATAAAGTGCTCCATCCAGTATGTGGGAAGCCAATGGTACAACATGTGGTGGATCACATTCAAACGTTAGATGCGAATCGTATCGTAACGGTTGTAGGACACGGTGCAGAAAAGGTGAAACAACAGCTTGGTGATAAAAGCGAGTATGTTTTACAGGCTGAACAGTTAGGCACAGCTCATGCTGTACAGCAGGCTGAGGCAATTTTAGGTAGCGAAGAAGGGACAACATTAGTTGTTTGTGGTGATACACCACTTATCCGCCCTGAAACGATGCAAGCTTTGTTCGAGCATCATCAAGCAAAGAATGCCAAGGCAACTATTTTAACAGCAATTGCTGAAAATCCAACAGGCTATGGTCGTATTTTACGTGGCGACAATGGACAAGTGGAGCAAATTGTTGAGCAAAAGGATGCTTCAGCAGAACAGCAATTAGTTAAAGAGATTAATACGGGCACATACTGCTTCGATAATAAAGCTTTATTTGAGACATTAAAACTTGTGAAAAACGACAATGCACAGGGTGAGTATTATTTACCTGATGTGATTGAAATTTTACAAAAACAAGGTGATGTCGTTGAAGCATATGTAACGGAAGATTTTGAAGAAACACTTGGTGTCAATGATCGTGTTGCTCTGTCTCAAGCAGAGGCGCTAATGCGTGCAAGAATTAATGAACAGCATATGCGCAATGGTGTCACACTTATTAATCCAGAAGCAACATATATTAGCGCTGACGCAATGATTGGTCGTGATACTGTCATCCAGCCAGGTTCTATGATTGAAGGTACAACTGTTATTGGTGAAGATTGTTTAATCGGGCCAAACACACAAATCATAGATAGCCGTATCGGTGACCGAACAACTGTACATTCTTCTGTTGTGCGTGAAAGCGCTGTAGCGGAAGACACAGCTATTGGACCGTTTTCAAATATTCGACCACTTTCTAATATTGGTAGCCATGTGAAGATTGGTAACTTTGTAGAAGTGAAGAAAAGTAAACTAGGTAATGACACGAAAGTATCACACTTAAGCTATATTGGTGATGCTGAAATCGGAAGTAATGTCAATATTGGCTGTGGTTCCATTACAGTAAACTATGATGGGAAAAACAAGTTCCAAACAATTATTGAAGATGACGTATTTGTAGGATGTAATACTAACTTAGTAGCGCCAGTGAAAGTTGGAAAAGGTTCATTTATTGCAGCAGGATCTACAATTACAAAAGAAGTTCCTGAGGATGCACTTGCAATTGCTCGTGCAAGACAAGAAAACAAACCGAATTATGTAAGCAAATTAAATTCAAAATAATTATCAACTAAACAGGAGGCCATCATGCCGTATCAATATGCAAACTCACAATTAAAAATATTTTCACTTAATTCTAATAATCCACTTGCTCAAGAAATTGCTCAAGAAATGGGTGTTGAATTAGGTAAATCTTCTGTTAAGCACTTCAGCGATGGAGAGATTCAAATTAGCATTGAAGAAAGTATTCGTGGTTGTGATGTGTTTATCGTGCAGTCTACTTCTGCACCTGTAAACGAACATTTAATGGAGCTTTTAATTATGGTAGATGCTGTAAAACGTGCATCTGCTCGTACAGTAAACGTTGTAATGCCTTACTATGGCTATGCTCGTCAGGACCGTAAAGCAAAAGCACGCGAGCCAATTACAGCTAAATTAGTAGCAAACTTACTTGAAACAGCTGGTGCAACACGTGTTATCGTTTTAGATTTACATGCACCACAAATCCAAGGTTTCTTCGATATTTTAATCGACCACTTAATGGCAGTGCCTTTACTATCTGAATACTTCAAATCAAAAGGTATTCCAGAAGATGAAATCGTTGTTGTTTCCCCAGACCATGGTGGTGTAACACGTGCTCGTAAAATGGCAGAACGTTTAAAAGCACCTATTGCAATTATTGACAAGCGCCGTCCAAAACCAAACGTTGCAGAAGTTATGAACATTGTTGGTAATGTTGATGGTAAAGTGGCAATCTTGATTGATGATATTATTGACACTGCAGGTACAATTACAATCGGCGCGGATGCATTACGTGCTGCTGGCGCGAAAGAAGTTTATGCTTGTTGCTCTCACCCAGTGCTATCAGGACCAGCAATTGAGCGTATCGAAAACTCTTCGATTAAAGAATTAGTTGTAACTAATACAATCCAACTTACTGAAGAGAAAAAATCTCCAAAAATTACAGAGCTTTCAGTAGCTAAATTAATGGCAGATGCAATCTCTCGTGTCTATGAGAATAAATCTGTAAGTACTCTATTTGATTAATATAAACTAATTTGGCCATGGCGTAATTGCGCCCGGTGCTGAATAAATAAACAAATCCCACTAAATAAGATGTGGCTTATTAAGGACAAATCTATGTTTGAAAGTAGATTTGTCCTTTTTTATATGTCCTTTTATTTGAATTTTCTTATAAAAGGGTATAATAGTAATTGTACTTAATAATATTTACACTACTTTATGAAAAATAGTTTACCGCCTAAGGTTGGGATACATTTTTATTAAAACGTAAGTTATATGAATAAGTTGATTGGAGTGAAGGCTTGGCGACTCCTTGGGGATCAGCGAAAGGGGAACGAAGGCTAAAAGCATCACGTCCTGTGATAACGCCTTCGTGACCAACATCGGTGCCGCTACCGCTTTGCTTTCGTGCAAAAAACATCTGTTGGTCCGAGACCCTGGAGCGAAGCGTCTGAGAAAGCGCCCAGCCGGAACGGAAATCAACCCCACGTGGTGATGAACTAAAATAGAGGTAAATATTATTATAGCCTTAACAAATGTCATTGAAAGTAGTGACATTTTAATAAGGCGTAAATAATTTTCTTGGAAGGGGAAGTATAGATATGAGTACAGTATTAAGTGTTAACAAGCGCGAAGCTGGGCATCGTTCGACATTAACCCAACTTAGAAAAGGGGGAGCCATTCCTGCAGTTATTTACGGCTATAATTTAGATTCGACCCCAATTTCTATTTCAGAGAAGGAATTCAGAAAATCTATTCAAAAGAATGGACAAAACGGTGTGTTTTCGATGGAGTTAGATGGGAAAAAAGTGAATGTTGTTGTGTCAGAAATCCAACGATGCTCTATGAAAGAAGAAGTAAATCATATAGACTTTTTAGCAATTAATATGTCCGAAGCGATTGAAGCTGAGGTGCCTATTAGACTTGTTGGAGAGTCAGTTGGTATTAGTGAAGGCGGCATTTTAATGCAACCTAATCTAGAAGTGAAAATTAACGTAAAACCAGCAGATATACCAGAATCTATTGAAGTTGATATTACAAAACTTAAAATTGGTGAATCAATTATGGTAGTGGATATACGAGATACGATTGATTTTGATATTATCAGTGAAGATAATCATATATTAGTAACCATTATGGCTCCAGTTGCGGTCGTTGAAAAAACGGCAGCAGATAGTGTACAGGAACAAGTGTAAAAATATTCGTTAAGGATAGGCTACTGAGGAAGGCTAAACTTCTTTAGTAGCCTTTTGCATTTTAACTAATCGATATTTATGAAGGGCATTGGCAGATATAGGCGACGTTATTCATGCGTATGCTTTGCTTTATAACATGAAGTGGAGATTTCAATTATATCAAGCCATTATTGAACTTTTACTTTCAAAAATTGTACAAAATGCTTTCTTAGTGCATGATATGGTAAAATAATGACTACTAGATTTGAAAGCAGAGGGGTACTTATGAAAATTATCGTTGGTTTAGGAAATCCAGGTAAACCTTATGAGCATACAAGACATAATATTGGCTTCGACATTATTGATGCATTAGCAGAAAAATGGGGTACACCTTTAACTAATTCAAAGTTTAATGGTATGTATGCAACTATACATCGTCCTGAAGGAAAGGTTCTACTTGTTAAACCTTTAACATATATGAATTTATCAGGGGAATGTGTTGGTCCCCTTATGAACTATTTTGATATTGATGTGGAAGATTTAATTGTTATTTATGACGATTTAGATTTAGAAACAGGTAAATTACGCCTACGTCAAAAAGGTAGTGCAGGTGGACATAATGGTATTAAATCATTAATTCAGCATTTAGGCACGCAAGAATTTAATCGCATTCGTGTTGGGGTTAATCGCCCACCAGCTGGCATGAAGGTAGCAGATTACGTGTTATCAAAATTTTCAAAAGAAGATCAAGTTGTCGTTGGTGAAGCTATTGAAAAGTGTGTAAATGCTGTAGAAGCATCCCTTTCAAAGCCATTTCTTGATGTGATGAATCACTTTAACGGGTAACAATAAGTTAAAGTAAAGTGTGGATATTATAGTTGTGTAGGATGACGATTTAACTTCTTTCATCGAGTGTCCAAACACCCGATGAAATAGAGGAACTCAGTCTAAGAACGCTACGTCCTGTTGCGATTTATCTGTGCGAAAGCGAAGTGACAGCAACACTGGTTTTATCTGTGCGAAAGCGAAGCGACAGCAACACAAACAACACTCGACTAGCCAACATCATGTTGCTGACGCTACGTTAGCACTGCGCTTTTGCGCATAAAACATCTGCCGCTGAGCTTTCGCGCAAAAGGTCAAAAGCCTTCGGACGCAATTAGGCCGAAACATAATTGATCATGTTTTTTCCTGCGACTACAGCTAACTAAATTGTATAGTATAGTCTTAAATACAATGCAAAAAACTATTCTCTAATCTAAAAAGACAATTACGCTAAGGCAAAATTGAAAGTGCATAATCCTTTTTAGAAATGTCTATACTTTAAGTAGTAAGTTGCTTAAAGGGAGGATGATTTGGAGATGTCAGTTCGCTATCGATGTCGGCATTGTGAAGTAGAAATAGGAACACTACCATTTGATGCAGATGATACAATTCGAAAACTGCATATTTTCGAATTGGGTGAAGCGGATGATTATGTTGAGAAAGATCAACATGGTCAAACGACGGTGCACTGCATTTGTGAGCAATGTGAGGATTCGCTGAAACAATATCCAGATTATCACGCACTCAATAAATGGATTCAATAATTGGAAGGATGCTTTGGCGCACCTCATGTGCGTTCAAAGCTTTTTCCGTTTAATTTATTTCAGCGAGTGTCCAAACACCCGCTGAAAAAGAGGAACTCAGTCTAAGAATGCCACGTACTGTGGCATTACTGAAATGACCGACATCATGTCGGTCCATCGGTCCTCATGTTGCTGTCGCTAAGTTAGCACTGCGCTTTCGCACAAAAAAACATATGCAGGCCTAAGCACAAAGCCGATTCCGGACGTAATTAGGCCGAGACATAATTGATAAAATAGACAACAAAGATTTGTATTATAGTACTAGATTACTAGTAAATAGCGATGAGAATTATGCGCTGAAAGGAGCTTTTGACATTGGAAGTTTTACGACAGCTTGTGATGCAGGACAAACATATCACATCATTTTTACAGGAGATTCAGAGCGGTCATTCTACAACACAGCTTATTACAGGATTAACTGGAAGCGCGCGCCCGGTAATGGTCGACGCGTTATTTGAATATGTAAAAAAACCTATTTATATTGTATCTCCTAATCTATTGCAGGCGCAGAAAATGGCTGATGAACTGGCGGGACTTTTAGGTGAGGAGCATGTTCATTATTATCCTGCTGATGAGTTTATTGCTGCAGATTTGTCTGTTGCCTCTCCAGAGTTACGTGCTGAGCGAATTGCGACACTTGATTGCCTAGCTAGAGGTGAAAAAGCTGTTTATGTGATACCAGTTGCGGGCTTGCGCAAAATGATGCAGCCTAAGGAGCATTGGCTACAGTATTTTTTACAAATAGCAGTAGGCGAAGATATTCAGATTGATAAATGGCTGCAAACATTAGTAGAGATGGGTTACGTGCGTAATTCGATGGTGACAACACCTGGAGAGTTTGCGCTACGTGGTGGCATATTAGATGTTTATCCTCCTTATTTAGAGTCGCCAATTCGTATAGAACTATTTGATACGGAAGTAGACTCGATTCGAACATTTTCTGCGGACGATCAACGTTCAATTGATAAATTGCAGAAGGTTCGTATCCTACCTGCGTCAGAAGTTATTTTGACAAAAGAAGAAAGAATGGCATTGGCAGATCGTTTAGAAGCTGCATTAGCGACAAGCTTAAAGAAAGTTAAAAAGCAGGAGACTAAGGAGTTATTATATCAGCATATTCAATATGATATTGAATTGTTAAAGCAAGGAAATTTACCGGACTATGTAAATAAATATGGTTCGTTATTGTATGAGAAAACAGCATTTTTAGGAGATTATTTTACGCATGATGGGATTGTGCTGTTTGATGAGCTCGGACGTATTCAGGAGGTTATGGATGCCTGGGAGCGTGAAGAGGATGAATGGTTTTTATCCTTAATTGAAGAAGGAAAAATGGTGCACGATGTAAAGCCGGCCTTCTCTTTAAAAGAAATTCTAGCAATGCTATCTCAACAAAAGCTATATTTCTCATTATTTTCGCGAACATTTGCAGGTATATCCTTTAATAAGACGACTAACTTTTCTTGCAAGCCAATGCAGCAATTTCATGGCCAAATGTCATTGTTACAAAGTGAGATTGAACGCTGGCTGCTTGGTAAATTTACCGTCCTAATTGTTGCAAGAGATAAAGAACGTGTTAGACGTGTACAGCAAATGCTTGAGGAATATGATATCCATACGACAATAGGTGATCCGACAGAAGCGGGTATTTATATTGTGGATGGCACGCTGTCTAGTGGTTTTGAATTACCACTACAACGCTTGGTGATTGTCACAGAGGATGAGCTATTTAAACAACAGGCGAAGAAAAAAGCACGTCCTCAAAAAATGACGAACGCAGAACGTATTAAAAGCTATACAGAAATTAAACCTGGCGACTATGTTGTACATGTACATCATGGTATTGGGAAATATATTGGTTTAGAAACATTAGAGGTAAATGGTACACATAAGGATTATTTACACATTCGATACCGTGCAGATGATAAGTTATATGTACCAGTAGAGCAAATAGATTTAATTCAAAAATATGTAGCATCTGAAGACCGTGAACCAAAGCTACATAAATTAGGTGGAGCAGAGTGGAAAAAAGCCAAAGCAAAGGTATCCTCTGCTGTGCAAGATATTGCTGATGATTTAATTAAGCTCTATGCGAAACGTGAAGCAGAGAAGGGTCATGCATTTGCGATTGACAATGACGATCAGCGCAATTTTGAGGCTTCATTCCCTTATGAAGAAACTGAGGATCAGTTACGTTCAATTATCGAAGTAAAACGCGATATGGAGCGTGAGCGTCCTATGGATCGTCTTGTATGTGGAGACGTAGGATATGGTAAAACAGAGGTAGCGATTCGTGCTGCATTTAAAGCAATTCAAGATGGTAAACAAGTAGCTTTCCTTGTGCCTACAACGATTTTAGCCCAGCAACATTATGAAACGATTCGTGAGAGATTCCAAGACTTTGCTATTAATGTAGGTCTCTTGTCTCGTTTCCGCACAAAAAAAGAACAAACAATGACGTTAAAAGGTTTAAAAGAAGGGCAAGTTGATATAGTAGTTGGAACACATCGAATTTTATCTAAAGATTTATTATTCCAAGACCTTGGACTGCTGATTGTTGATGAGGAGCAACGTTTTGGTGTAACACATAAGGAAAAAATTAAGCAATTAAAAACGAATGTTGATGTATTAACGCTAACGGCAACTCCGATTCCAAGAACACTCCATATGTCGATGGTAGGTGTTCGTGATTTATCGGTAATTGAAACGCCACCAGCAAACCGTTTCCCTGTACAAACCTATGTAATGGAGCATAGCGGTGCATTAGTTCGGGAAGCTATTGAGAGAGAAATGGCGCGTGGTGGACAAGTATTCTACTTATACAATCGTGTAGAAGATATGGCTCGTAAGGTTGATGAAATTCAAACGCTTGTCCCAGAAGCGCGTATTGGGCATGCGCATGGCAAAATGACAGAATCAGAATTAGAATCTGTCATACTAGCCTTTTTAGAAGGTGACTATGATGTGCTTGTAACGACAACCATTATTGAGACAGGCGTAGATATACCAAACGTTAACACTTTAATTGTTCACGATGCCGATCGAATGGGCTTGGCGCAGCTTTATCAATTACGTGGGCGTGTTGGGCGTTCTAATAGGGTGGCATATGCTTACTTTATGTATCAACGTGATAAAGTTCTTACAGATGTAGCCGAGCAAAGATTGCAGGCGATTAAAGAATTTACAGAGTTAGGTTCAGGATTTAAAATTGCTATGCGTGACTTATCTATTCGTGGTGCTGGTAACCTACTTGGAGCACAGCAGCATGGCTTTATTGATTCTGTCGGTTTTGACTTGTATTCACAAATGCTAGAAGAGGCGATTGCTGAGCGTCAAACAGGTGTGAAAAAAGAAGAGAAGCCTGACATTGAAATTTTACTGAGTGTTGATGCGTATATCCCAGATGTATACATTCCTGACGGCTATCAAAAAATTCAAATGTATAAACGTATAAAAGCGATGGATCAAGTGGAGGAGTACAGTGAAATCATGGAGGAATTAGAGGATCGTTTCGGTGATCTTCCAATTGAAACAGAGCGCTTACTTCGAATTGCACGTATGAAGGTATGGGGCTTAGGTACAGGCATATTGTCTGTGAAAGAAAAGCAAAAAATTATCACAATATTGTTGTCTGAAGAAGGTACAGGACAAGTTGATGGTAGTAAAATTGTGGAAGAATCCATGAAATTTGAACGTGCTGTCGGATTTGGAATGGATGGTATGCAATTGAAATTAACGATTGATGAACGAAAATGTGGGAAATATCAACCCTTTGATATTTTAGAAGAATTGATGCATATTATTGCTAACGCAAATAAACAACAATAGTAGAAAAGCTGATCTTATCTCTTTGGGATAATGATTAGCTTTTTTTATTGTTAAGAGGGATTTCCGTCCAAGGTACTCGTTTTTTTGTTGAGCGTCGAACGCATCTCCGCTTACTCACAAAATACATTACGTTTTATTACCATTAATTAGAGTGACATGCCAAAAGATACATACTAAGTGAAATAAATGATTGGACTGAAGACTGAGTGACTCCTCGAAGATCAGCGTCACAAATGAAACACTGGATTGAGCGGGTAGAGGGATGAAGGTTAAAAGTATCATGACCTGTGATAATACCTTTAGAAAACCATTCTTTCGGCTCATTGACTAGATAGTAAAAGTTGGATTATTATTATTGCTCAATAAATTTTTTTTATAAATCATTTATAAAAAATGTTTTTATGGTTAATCTAAGATAAGTTGATTGAAGTTAAAATTCTACATGCTAAAAGTATTGAAGCACAATTGCTTGGGCTTTTAAGGGCATTTTGAAAAATATTGTTGGCTGTGAAATCCTTTTTCTTCAGTTTTTGCATAGATTGCTTCTTAAAAAACCATACTAAAGTTGAAAAAAAATTTCATTGTAGCGAAAGCGAGGCATTAAGAATGAAGGCAACAGGAATTGTTCGTCGTATTGATGATTTAGGGCGTGTGGTTATTCCAAAAGAAATTCGTAGGACGCTACGTATTCGTGAGGGTGACCCGCTTGAAATTTATACAGACCGTGAAGGTGAAGTAATTTTAAAGAAATATTCTCCAATTAACGATTTGGGAGAATTTGCAAGAGAATATGTAGAAACATTATATGAAACATTAGGTACTCCAGCATTTGTAACCGACCGAGATGAAGTAATTGCTGTCGCAGGAATTGGTAAAAAAGAGTATATTAATCGTCGTATTACATCCTTTGCGGAAGGTTTTATGGACGAGCGTTCAACAAAAATAGAAAAAATGGAAACAACTATCGAGATTGTTCCTGGGCAATATGAGCAAGTAAAATCTTATTGTGCAACGCCTATTATGGTAAATGGTGATCCGATCGGCTGTATTATCGTTTTATCTAAGGTGCATTTTGTCGGTGAAGTTGAAGTGAAAGTTGCGGAAACAGCTGCTAACTTCTTAGCTAAACAAATGAATAGTTGATGAGAATTGAAAGTTATTGCGCTGACCTTTTAGGCTGAACAATAACTTTTTTTTTATACATAGTTGTCTAAAGAATAGTTATCTCCTTTCAGCAATTTTTGTGTAGCGAAAGCAAAGCGTCAGCACAGAAGACTCCCATCTCTGAAGGTGACGAGATGAATGCGAATGTGTCCTTTTCAGTGACGAAATTGATGGTGGTGCTTACGAGCGCGTCAAACTTTTGGATATGCTATACTATTGGCATTGTTAAAGAAGGAAAGAGGGCAGTTTATGTCGGAACGTTTTGGCATGAAAAGCTACATGAAAGGCGCGGCCTTACTTACAATTGCTGCTCTTATAGTGAAGGTTCTTAGTGCAATTTATCGTGTGCCTTTTCAAAATCTTGTTGGTGATGAAGGGTTTTATATATATCAGCAGGTGTATCCAGTTATATCTATTTTTGTCGTATGGACAGCTAGTGGCTTTGCAGTAGCTATTTCTAAAATGCTTGCAGATAATGATTGTAATTTAGACCCGTTAGAGCGAAATCAGAAACGAAGCGCAATTATGCGTATTGTTTTTCGTTATTTAACAGTACTATCGTTGTTGTTTTTTGTTGTTTTATTTGCGGGTGCTGAAATAATTGCACAGCTAATGGGCGATACTCAACTTGCACCTTTAATACGGACTGGTTCTTTGATAGTACTTGTCATGCCAGCGCATGCTATTTTAAAGGGTGGCTTCCAATCAAAAGGTATTATGGAGCCAATTGCTTATGCTCAAGTTCTTGAACAAGCAGTGAGAGTATCTGTTATTTTAGCAGGTACATTTATCATTATGAAGACGACAGAATCACTATATAGCGCTGGACAAATGGCCATTATAGGTACGGTTATTGGTGAAATTGTAGGCTTTATGTTACTTGCGTTTATCTTTAAAAAACGTTTTGGTTTATTTAAAAGTAAGAAACAACAGCAACGTATTGAAAGTTTTCCCATCATTAAAGAGGTCACATTGTTAAGTTTAAGTGTAAGCATGAGTGGCCTGTTGTTACTTGGCTATCAGCTAGTTGATTCCTTTTCGATTTATTCACTATTAATAGAAGGTGGAATGGATCAGACGGTAGCTAAGGAAACAAAAGGTGTTTATGATCGTGGGCAGCCATTGGTACAGCTTGGAGTTGTCATTGCTTCTTCGCTTTCACTTGCTATTGTGCCTCTTGTCGCACATATGTCCAAAAAGCAGGAAGGCCGTAGTGCAATTCCGTTTATACAACTAACGTATAGAGCATCTGTATTATTTGGGTGGGCAGCATCTCTAGGTTTAATACTCGTTATGCCTTATATTAATGCAATGCTCTTTAAAACAGATGCGCTGTCGGAAGTACTTATGGTATATGTGTTACAAATTGTGCCTTTGTCGATTATTTTGACATTTACAGCTATTCTGCAAGGCTATGGAAAATTAAAAAAGCCGGCTTTATTTTTGATTATAGGTTTTATGTTAAAAATAATATTTAATGTGCTGACAATTAGTTTATTTGGTGTGTTAGGTGCGGCTATTGCTAACAATGTCGGTTTATTGTTTACTGCCATTATGCTTGTTTTCTATTTGAAGAAAATGACAGCAATTCAATTAGCACCAGCAACTTTTTACAAAAAAGTTGGAATTGCATCGCTCAGCATGGCAGCTGTAGTACTAGTTTGGTTACAGTTTATACCATCGTTGTTAAACCAATTTTTATCACCTCGATTTGTCGCGGTGGTAGCAGGTATTTCAGCCGTGTGTTTAGGTGCATTTGTAATGATTACAGTAATTACTAAGTTACGAGTGCTAGCTGAAAAAGAGTGGTACTTACTACCGTTTGGTCGCAAGATGGCAGTTTATCAATTATGGTTAAATCGGAAGAAGTAGGTGGATTGATTGAATACTTTAACAGTTATTGGTCTAGGTGCGGGTGATTTTAATCAACTGCAAATGGGTGTCTATAAAAAGCTAAAAGCCGCTAGAAAATTATATGTTCGTACAGTGGATCATCCTGTATTAGAAGAATTATCAGCTGAGGGCTTACATTTTGAAAGCTTCGATGCAGTCTATGAAAAACATAATTCATTCCAGCCTGTATATGAGGAAATTGCAGAAAAGCTTGTGTCTGCTGCGGCAATTGAAGATGTAATGTACGCTGTGCCAGGACATCCTCTTGTTGCGGAGCAGACTGTACAATTGCTTATTGCTGCTGCGGATGAAGGGAAAGTAAAATTAGTCATTGAAGGTGGGCAAAGTTTCTTAGATCCAATATTCGGTGCGTTGAAAATCGACCCAATTGAGGGTTTTCAAATGCTGGATGGCACTAGCTTTTCTATGCATGACATTAATATGCGTCAACATATTTTAATAGCCCAAGTATATGATACATTCAGTGCATCAGAAGTAAAGCTAACGTTGATGGAGAAATACGATGACGAATACCCTGTTACAGTAGTTACTGCAGCGGGCTCGTCACAGGAAAAGTTAGTGACAGTACCACTTTATGAGCTCGACCAAAGCGTTGAGGTAAACAATTTAACAACGATATATGTGCCACCTGTGAAATCACAAGAGGGGGCTTTACGAGACTGGACAACCTTCCGTCAAATTATTGCTGTTTTACGAGGCCCGAATGGCTGTCCGTGGGACCAAAAGCAAACACATGAATCACTGAAAAAATATTTACTAGAAGAAGCGCACGAATATTTGGCAGCAGTAGATGCAGAGGATGACTTTGCGATGATCGAGGAGCTTGGAGATGTACTATTACAAGTATTCCTTCATGCACAAATTGGAGAAGATCAAGGTTACTTTACATTGGAAGATGTATTAGCTTCAATAAGCGAAAAAATGATTCGTCGACACCCGCATGTATTTGGTGATGTATCGGTGGAAGATGCAGAGGATGTTGTAGCCAATTGGGAAGTTATAAAAGCGGAAGAAAAGGGTATAAGTGATAAACCGCTATTGAAAGAGGAGTACCGGGCGTCTTCTGCTCTACAAACAGCATATAATTATCAAAAAAGGGCTGCAAAGGTAGGGTTTGATTGGCCTGATGTGGATGGTGCGTGGGACAAGTTTGCGGAGGAATGGCAAGAATTTCGTAATGAGGTGACGAAAGGTACAAATGCGTCACGTCTTGATGAATTTGGAGATGTCTTGTTCACACTTGTGAATTTAGCACGTTTCTACAAGCTATCTCCTGAAGAGGCTATGTTACATGCTAATGAGAAGTTTGCGAGCCGCTTTGGTTATGTGGAAGCAAAGGTTAAGGAAAGTGGAAAGCCGTTTTCTGATTACACATTAGAACAATTAGATGCTTTCTGGAATGAAGCGAAGAAGCTAGAAAAGGAGTGAAAATATGCGATTAGATAAATTTTTAAAGGTATCACGTTTAATTAAACGCCGCACATTAGCGAAAGAAGTAGCAGACCAAGGTCGTATTACGATAAATGGTAAGGTTGCAAAAGCAAGTAGTGCTGTTAAAGCTGGCGACGAGCTAGCCATTCGTTTTGGTCAAAAAATTGTGACAGCACGTGTAGAAGAATTACGTGACACTGTGAAAAAAGAAGATGCCGCAAAAATGTTTACTATTTTGAAAGAAGAGCGTCTTGAAAAAATTGAGCCTGAATTTATTGATGACGAGGATTAAATCAATTATGCGTTGGCATAATTGAGTCCGGAAACCCGCATTTATCTCGCCGCCTATAGAGGTGGGGGGCTTCTGAAGTAGTCGCTTGGCTTTTGACATAAATGTGCTTTGTGGAGATAAAAGTGGACAACTTTAATAAAGTTGTCATGCTTTTAAGGTTGTCCGCATAAAGTGAACAGAAGCTAGGACGACTAAAGGAGGAAGAAAATGACGCTACATCAAGAAAGTAACCGTTACACAATTCCATCTGGAGAGCATATTTTAACGATTCGTAATCGTAAAAGAATGGACATGACTTCTGTAAAATCAATTGAACGCTTTGATCAGGAAGAGTTTTTCATCAAGACGTCCCAAGGGCATTTGTTAATCCGTGGAGAAGAACTGCATATCGTTCATTTAGATGTTGACAAAGGGTTATTGACACTTGAAGGAACTGTAAAAACTTTGCAGTACGACGAGGAGGAAAGTGGCTTCTCGAAAGGTTTCCTTCATAAGTTGTTTGGATGATTGTTAGCGAACAATTTGTTCAGCTATTAGTCATGGTTTTGAGCGGTATAGCAGTCGGGTTCATTATTGATAGTGTAAGGCTCATTGTTTTTTCGACTCCAAAAAGGTCAAGCCTTCGAAGATGGATGATGGTATTTGAATTACTCACTTGGATTCTACTCGGAGGTCTGACATACTATTTATTATTTTGGCTAAAAGATGGCGCTTGGCGGGCTTATGACCCGCTAGCGCAAATAGCCGGAATTTTTTTGTATCAAACATTTTTTCAAACAATTTTACGTTTCATCGCAAGGGTTTTGGTGAATATAACATGGAGACCATTGTGGTTTATCATACGATTAATAAGTGCTATCATTCGACAAATTTTTAAAATATTAATAAGTATTGGAGCTTTTGTTTTAAGACCTTTTGTCAAAATTTATTCGTATTTGTCCAACACTTTTTTAAAAAAATTTCGATTTATCAAGTATAATAAAAGACAACAATAATTTTCGGAGGTACGGGCATGACTAAACGTCGTTCATCAAATGATGGCCAACAAAACTATACTAAACTTGATAATGACTATGTCCGTAACACGGATAAAGCTATAAATCGTAAAATTCAAGCGCGGAAACGGAAAATGCGCCGTATTGCCTTTTTTGCGATTGTACCAGTCGTTATTATTGCCTTTCTCTTAAATATAATTTCGAACCAAAATGAGACACTAGCTGCAAAAGAGCTGAAAAAGGATGAGGCAAATCAGCATCTTTCTGAATTGAAAGAAGAGCGAGATTCGTTAAATCTTAAAATCAAACAGTTAGAGGATGATGAGTATATCGCAAAGCTATTACGCAAAGATTATTTCTTATCCGAAAAAGGTGAAGTAATTTTCATTATACCGGATGAAAAAGATAAAAAAGGCGATATACCAGAAAAAAAAGGTAAAAAAGACAGCAAATCAGAAAAGGAAGGTAAAAAAGACGACTGAAAAGCTATGTATTGTTGACACTCTTTTTTTGTTATATATAATGAAAAGAGAGACTAATGTAGTAAAAAGTTTGATTAAATTGATTACATGACTCAAATGAGTCGCTTAATTTTTAAGGAGGAGCATTTTTTTTATGTCAATTGAAGTAGGCAGCAAGGTACAAGGTAAAGTAACAGGAATCACAAATTTTGGAGCATTCGTTGAGCTGCCAGATGGCAAAACAGGCTTAGTACACATCAGTGAAGTTGCTGATAATTATGTAAAAGATATCAATGAGCATCTAAAAGTTGGAGATGAAGTTGAAGTAAAAGTGATGAATGTTGAAGCGGACGGAAAGATCGGTCTTTCAATCCGTAAAGCAAAGCCTCAAGCAGAGAGACCAGAGCGTCCAGAGCGTCCAGCACGTCCACGTCGCGATAATCGTTCTAATGATCGCAACGATCGTCATCAACCGAAAGAGAATTTTGAGCAGAAAATGGCACGTTTCTTAAAAGATAGTGATGAACGTCTAGCAACACTTAAACGTGCTACAGAGTCAAAACGCGGTGGTCGCGGAGCTAGAAGAGGGTAGTTTGCTGACTGTTTTAATCGTAGAAAAAGTGTATGAAATAGAGTTGGGATTAGCTTGTTATAAAGCTAATCCCTTTTTTAAATGCTTGAATAATATATTCCCCAAAAACTTCATAGAAAATGGACACCACATACATCTCGTCTAGTTGGAAGTCATAATACCTTTTCTAGTAAGGATATACGAATCTTCCTACAACGTGGATGTTGGTCTTTTTTTCTTTTTAGGAGCTGGTATAGATGCTTGTTCAGTAAGTGTTTCTGAAGACTTTTCGGCTGGATTAACAACCATTTTGACAAGTAAAAACACACCGTATACACTAACCGCTAGTCCAGTGAGGAGTAAAAATATTTGTACAGCGAATGGTAAATTAATAAGAATGGATATGAGAATAATCATAGAGCCACTTCCACAAATTAAAGCAGCTTTAGTTAATGAACCCAAAAGAAAAAAACCTCCTAGTAAACACGCTCTTTTCATTATTAGTATGCCATATTTTTTAGCTCATCTCCATAACGTGCGTGGGGTTATTTCCGTTTTAACTGGGGATTTTCTAAGGAGCGTCTGATAAGCCGCTAGGAGCAAGCAATAAGTTTTTTAGTGCAAAAGCGTAGTGTTAACGAAGCGACAGCAACAAAGTGGTTTTGTCTGTGCGAACAGGACGTTCTTTTACTGGTTACTCCAGGGTCTCAGACAGTAAAAAATAAATAATTACGATATTTCTAGTATCCAACTTTAAAACTTTAATGGTCATTGCACTACTAATCTGCAAAAAAAATAGGCGCCTCAGAAATAATTCTGAGACGCCTATTTGAGATGACCCCTACGGGATTCGAACCCGTGTTACCGCCGTGAAAGGGCGGTGTCTTAACCACTTGACCAAGGGGCCTACTATGGTGGCGGCCGAGGGGATCGAACCCCCGACCTTACGGGTATGAACCGTACGCTCTAGCCAGCTGAGCTAGGCCGCCATTAAGATTATGGAGCGGAAGACGAGGTTCGAACTCGCGACCCCCACCTTGGCAAGGTGGTGTTCTACCACTGAACTACTTCCGCGTTCTTTTTAGCAACAAGTTAAATAATACAAGCCTTTGTTACTAACGTCAAGTGGTTTTTTAAAAAAAATTAATAAAAATATATGGTTTTATTAATTATTTAAAACGTATGCCATTTATCTTCATTCAATAGAGGACTCCAACCTTTGAAGATGGTGAGATGAATGCGGATGTGGCTCCCTTTCAATGGGTGTCCAAACACCTACTGAATGAAGATCAAGCCTCCGGACGTAATGACGCCGAGGCGTAATTGATATAGGTTGATTTCCGTTTTGACTAGGCGACTCCTTGAGGATTAGCAATAGAGGAGCGAAGGCATCACATCCCTGTGATAACGTCTTCGTGACCAACATCCTGCCGCTGTCGCTTCGCTTTCACACAGACGAAAACCTGCCGCTTCGCTTTCGCGCGAAAAACATCTGTTGCCCGACGCCCCAGGAAAGTGCCCAGTTGGAACGGAAATCAACCACACGTTATGGTGAAGAGCCCATTTGATGGGAAATTTATCAAACTTTTTGTTCTTAAGTAGAAAAGTATCGGCTTAACTGCTGACTATAGCATTTTGACGAAATAGGGGTGTTGATCAATAAAAAAGAAAGGATGAAAGGGCCTAGACCTCTTATGGTATAGATTTTGTAAAGCATATATGTAACGACAACAAAACTGAGTTGAGGGAATTTTCTATTATTTAAAAACTGATTACATAGAAGGAAACGTTTCTAATCTAGTACGGCTTATATTTTTTGTAGAAATTGTTGCCATTTCTCGTATTTATGCATATTTATTCGTCGAAATTTTTATATTTTTTTCTGTCACCGTCAGACAATCTTTCCACACATAATTTCTTATAATAGCTCCAAAAGTGAAGATAGAAAGGGGATAGTGAATTGACGAGTATTGAATGGTATAACACAGCAAATGTAGACGGCCCAAAATTGGGAGTGAAAAAAAAGCAATTGCTAATCGGCTCTCTACTTTTTTTAACATCCTTTTTTTTAGCCCAGTCTGTTGTATTTGAAGCGGCAGTACCTTTCTCGGTTCCTTTTTGGGCAATTATTCGAACGAAGTATAAAGAATATGCCAAATATGTTTTGTTCGGTAGTTTAATTGGATGTTTTTTCCTTGGTCTTGGACAAGTCTTCATTTTAGCATTGCAAATCGTTATGTATGAATGTATCATGCGCTTCCGTTATTGGCAGCTTCCACAGAGTATAGCAGTTTCTTTAGCCGTACTGCTTGTGCAAATAATGTGGCAGGGAGTTATGTATCAAGGCTTACCACCGGTGCTTGTGCAATTTTATGTAGGCTGTGAAGCGGCATTAGCCCTTATTATGACGCTGTTTATGCAAGTGTTGTTTGTCAATTCATATGAATGGTTTACGAGTCATTGGACTTATGAGAAGCTAGGATCTGGATTAGTTGTATTCGCTGCTATGCTTACAGGGATGCAAACAGTTGTCATTAGCTATTTTTCACTCCCCATTTTTTTATTACAACTACTAATTTGCTTCGGAGCATTAGTAGGGAGTGTGCCATTAGCGACTGTTATCGGTGCTGTGCTCGGGACTCTCATTGGTGTTGCAAAACTTTCATTTACGGGTATGCTGTCTGTAGCCACCTTAACAGGATTGTGTGCGGGGATGGGAGCTCGTGCTGGAAGATTTGGTGTAGCAACTGGCAGTATTTTGCCAAGTGTGTTTTTTTTATTTTACGATGCAACATTGCCGTTAGATAGTGTTTATTTTACATCGATTGCTGCGGGGAGTATTGTATTTCTAACTATCCCGAAAAAATATTCTGATAAGGTGCGGGACAAGTTGTTTCCGCAGCGCGAGGAGGTCTTACTTGCCCGTCAAAATTGGTTAACAGAGCATGTTGCGTTTAAATTAGAGCATTTTCAGCATTTTGTACAATTTATGAAGGAGCTTGTGTTTGAGCGCTTTATGACAGCCCCTATAGAAGAGGCGAAAGAAGTGTCACCGATGAATACATGCTTAAGTTGTTTCCGTTATGATCGCTGTTGGGGAGCGCAAAATAACGGAATGGACAAGCTTATGACAGACTGGTTTCATATGAAGGGTGTTGGGAAGGATTCTTCTCTTCATCGTGTCGAAGAACAAATACGCTATAAATGTGTAAAATCAACGAAAATTTTCGAAGAATTGGAAACAGAGTTGTATAGAGAGCGTATTAATGGACAGTACTTTCATGGTAAGAAAATGATTGCGCTTCAGCTACGCGATATGAGCAATCATCTAAATCAATTAATAGCAGAGATGAAAGAAGAGACTATTTCATTCGTTAGTGTGGAAAAGGACATTACCCAACGATTAAAGGATGCACATATTGAATGTTTTCAACTAGATGTGCTAAGTAATAAGCCTGGAGCACGGAAAATTGTCTGCGCTTTAGCACCAGCGAGAGTCAATTGGGAGGAAGACACAACATTAGCTGAACGGATGATACTACCGATTTTATATGATATTTTTGAAGAACCATTTGAAATTGAAAAAGTAGTAGCGTGTGATATTCCATTTCGTCACATTCAAGTAAGCTTTAGATCAGCTATTAGCTTTGAAGTAGAGTATGATATATATAGCATGTCTAAAGATGCGACTTTATATTCTGGTGATTCCCATGCATTATTTCAATTACATCCAGGACTATTTGCAATTTTATTGTCAGATGGTATGGGTCAGAGTAAAGAAGCACAACATGAAAGCAGAAAGCTAATTCATTTAATGCGGGAATGTTTAAATTACAATATGAACCCAGAGACTGCGATGCATACGTTGCATTATGTCATGTCCTTAAAGCAACAAAATGATATGTATGCAACGCTTGATTTTGCACTTGTCGATTTACAACACGGTGATTTATGGTCATGGAAGGCTGGAGGAATGTCTACGTATATTTTACGTGGGAAAGAGGTGCTGAAGGTTGAGAGCAATGCAGCGCCTGTAGGTTTTTTATCCATTTCAGCAGTAGAGGCTGAAAAAAGAAAGCTTAAAGCGGGCGATGTGATTTTGATGCACTCTGATGGATTGTTTTCAAGTGTTGATGATTGGGACGAGCAGGAAGAGGCATTTTTAACGTATGCACAGCAGGTAGCAGGCACTACTAAAACCATACAGGAAAAACTAACAACGATTATGCAGTCATTCCAATCTTACTATGACATTGACGACGATTGCACAGTATTGATGCTAGAGGTTACACATGTTGTACCTACATGGGCTGTGTTCAGGCCAGTTCAACACTCTATGAGCAATTCATCATAATAGAAAACGAAAAGGGGAGGAGAAGCGTTTGTCACTTGAATTAAAGGTCAAATTATTTATTGAAGAAGAGCAAATATTACAGCAAGACGACCATCTTCTCATCGCCGTTTCGGGTGGAGTGGATTCAATGGCTTTACTCCATTATTTTGTCAAAACAAAAGAGCAATGGGGAATTAAGGTAGAAGCCGTACATGTTGATCATATGCTAAGAGGTGAAGCATCTGCTGAGGACAGAGCTTTTGTTCAAAAATATTGTGATGAGTATGGTGTATACTTATATGCAAAGGCTATTCCAATACCAGAGATTATGGCTTTAGAAAATGGCAATACACAGCTTATTTGTCGTAGAGAACGGTATCAATATTTTAAAGAGGTCATGGAAAAAACAAATGCTAGAAAGCTTGTAACTGCACATCATGCGGACGACCAACTGGAGTCAGTATTAATGGCCCTGACAAAAAATGCAACGATAAATGGTATGCAAGGTATACGTTCACAACGTATTTTTGAAGGGAAATCATTAATTCGTCCGTTTTTAACGGTTACAAAGTCCGAAATAAGGGAATATTTACTTAAGCAAGGTTTAGATTATCGGGAAGACGCTAGCAATTCTAAGGACACCTATGTGCGCAATCGTTTTAGACATCATGTGGTGCCTTTGTTAGAGGCAGAAAACCCACGAGTAACTGAGCAGGTAACCCATTTTACAAAACAATTGCAAGAAGACGATGCCTATTTAATGACTTTAGCGGAGGATGTATTTTCTAGAACGGTAAAAAGAATAGACGGAAATACATATAGCATGGAAATAAAGGCTCTTCAATTGGTACCACTTGCTTTACAAAGGAGGCTCATTTTAATACTATTAAACTATCTTTACAAAGATTCAAATACGATACAAAGTTATGCTTTATTGACTTCAATTTCAAAGCTTTGTGATACGACAGCTGGGTATGCTGAAGTTCACTTGCCAGAAGATTTTATAGCAGTTCGCCGTTATGGAAAATTAACGATTCAGAAGAAAGAGCCAATAGAAGGTCAAGTTTCTCCTGGAAAAAAGATAATTTCGACTGCTAATGGGTGGACAACACTGTCAAACGGTGAACGTTTATGCGTAGTTGAGTTGCCTAATTTATCGTCTGAAATGTTGACGAATACTGCAAAACTTTTTTATTTTAACGCTAGCAAACTCAAACTTCCACTCTATGTTAGGGCGCGTAAGGAAGGGGACAGAATACTGTTAAAAGGAATGGATCAGCCAAAACGCTTATCTCGCCTTTTTATAGATGAAAAGATTCCTTTAAATGAGCGAAATAGCTGGCCGTTACTGATTTCTCAATCTGATGAGGTCGTAGCGGTAATTGGTGTGCGTATGGGAATGTTTTTTTCAACCTCTCCGCAACCAAACGATGATACAGTGCTCATCGTAGACTAAGGTCTTTGTAAAATTTCACCGCAAAAGGTTGAACATTTTTTTATACACACGAGGAGGAATCGATATGTTACAAAATGACATCGAAAAAGTTATGATTACAGAAGAACAATTACAAGAAAGAATCGCTGAGTTAGGGGCACAATTGACAGAGGAATATAAAGATTCATTCCCGTTAGCTGTAGGTGTTTTAAAAGGGGCAATGCCTTTTATGACAGATTTGATGAAACGTTTCGATTCTTTCATTGAGCTAGACTTTATGGATGTTTCTAGCTACGGCAATGCTACAGTTTCGTCAGGGGAAGTAAAGATTCTAAAGGATTTAAATACAAGCGTTGAGGGGCGCGACGTATTAATCATCGAGGATATCATTGATAGCGGTTTAACGTTAAGCTATTTAGTAGACTTATTTAAATACCGCAAAGCAAAATCCATCAAAATCGTTACATTGTTAGATAAACCATCAGGTCGTAAAGTAAACCTAGATGCTGATTATGTTGGTTTTGAAGTACCGGACGGTTTTGTTGTAGGCTATGGTTTAGATTACGCTGAAAAATACCGTAATTTACCGTATATCGGCATTTTAAAACCAGAAGTATATTCTTTCTAACAAGTAAGAAGTTAACGAAAGAACACCAGCGATGAGAAGTAAGAACCTCCAGCGAAGGTCATGGATTTAACATAATTCAAAAATCTAGGCACGTTGTTCAGCTGTATCAAACAGGTACAACTACGCTGGGACATAGTAAATAAATGCATAAATATGTTTTGATTTCGACATAAATCGCATGAAACTTTTTTTATGTAGGGCTTTTCGTTGTATGATGAAATCATGATATGTTAAGATTTTACTTATAATTTTTCTGTTTGTAATGAGGAGGCTGGAGATGAATCGAATATTTCGATATACCATATTCTATTTACTGATTTTCTTAGTGATTATCGGTATTTTTGGTACTTTCAATGGTGGAAATGCACCAACGAAAGAGTTATCTTATCCTGAGTTTCAAAAAGCTCTAGATAATAAAGAAATAACAAGTGCTACAATTCAACCTGATAAATCAGTATACATCGTTGAAGGTACATTGAAGGGGTATGAAAAGGGACAACGCTTTACAGTGAATATCCCTCGTGATAACCAAGCTTTAATGGAACGCATCGATAAAGCTGCTAAGGATACGAATAGTAATATTAAATATTTAACTGCACCAGAAACAAGTGGATGGATTCAGTTCTTTACAGGGATTATTCCTTTCATCATTATCATTTTCTTATTCTTCTTCCTAATGAGTCAATCTCAAGGTGGCGGTAATAAAGTGATGAGCTTTGGTAAAAGTAAAGCCAAACTTTATGACGATCAGAAGAAAAAAGTTCGTTTTACAGATGTAGCGGGTGCTGATGAGGAGAAAGCAGAGCTTGTAGAGGTTGTTGACTTCTTAAAAGATCACCGTAAATTTACTGAAATCGGTGCTCGAATTCCAAAAGGTATCTTACTTGTAGGTCCTCCTGGTACAGGTAAAACATTACTTGCACGTGCAGTGGCAGGTGAGGCAGGCGTACCATTCTTCTCGATTTCAGGTTCTGACTTCGTAGAAATGTTCGTCGGTGTCGGTGCATCACGTGTTCGTGACTTATTTGAAAATGCAAAGAAAAACGCACCATGTATCATCTTTATCGATGAGATTGATGCTGTAGGTCGTCAACGTGGCGCAGGTCTTGGTGGTGGCCATGACGAGCGTGAACAAACGCTGAACCAATTGTTAGTTGAAATGGATGGTTTCGGGGCAAACGAAGGTATTATTATTATCGCTGCAACAAACCGCCCAGATATTTTAGATAAAGCGTTATTACGACCTGGTCGTTTTGACCGTCAAATTACAGTAGGACACCCTGATGTAAAAGGTCGTGAAGCGATTCTAAAAGTACATGCGCGTAACAAGCCTTTATCGGATACAGTGGATTTAGCAGCTGTTGCACAACGTACACCTGGATTCTCAGGTGCCGACTTAGAGAACTTGTTAAATGAAGCTGCACTTGTAGCTGCTCGTAAAAGTAAACGTACAATTAATATGGCGGATATCGATGAGGCATCTGACCGAGTAATTGCAGGTCCAGCAAAAGCTAGCCGCGTTTACTCAGCGAAAGAAAAGAAACTTGTATCCTTCCATGAAGCTGGCCACGTAGTAGTTGGTTTAGAGCTAGATGAAGCAGATACAGTACACAAAGTAACAATCGTTCCTCGTGGTCAAGCTGGAGGTTACGCGATTATGTTACCGAAGGAAGAACGTTTCTTCACAACAAAACAAGAACTATTAGACCGTATTGCTGGACTTCTTGGTGGACGTGTAGCAGAGGAAATCGTACTTGGCGAAGTATCTACTGGGGCACATAACGACTTCCAAAAGGTAACAAGTATTGCACGTGCTATGGTCACTGAATATGGTATGAGTGAAAATCTTGGTGCAATGCAGTTTGGTTCAAGTCAGGGTGGGAATGTATTCCTAGGTCGTGACTTTAATTCAGATCAAAACTATTCTGATTCAATCGCTTATGAAATTGATAAAGAAATGCAAAAAATTATCGATTCGCAATATGAGCGTACTAAACGAATCCTAACTGAAAAACGTCATTTACTTGATTTAATTGCAAACACATTAATGCAAAAAGAAACATTGAATGCGCAAGAAATCGAGCACTTACGTGATCACGGTGTCTTACCGGAACCTGAGGTAGAACCGGTTGTGGAAAAAGCTCCTAAAGCTGAAGCTCAACCAATATTGGATGTAGTTGGTGAACAGGCTGTTCAAAAAGAATTGCTTAGCAATGAGCCAGATCCAACAACAGCTGATTTACCTAAAGAAGGTAGAGAGTCGATTGATACACCAAAAGGTATCGATGAAAAGCGTGACTAATATAGGAAAGACTGTTTACGATTTTTGTAAGCAGTCTTTTTCTTTGCCTTTTTTCGGTAATGGGTATTACGATAGAACCTATATTACGCAGCTGCGTATATAGGTTCTTAAATATTTAAGGACCAAAATAGATAGGAGTGTTGAAACGTGAGAAATGTAACATTGAATAATGGTTTTGAAATGCCGTTAATCGGCTATGGCGTTTTTCGAGTACCTGATGGAGATGACTTGGCTGAGGCGGTAAAAACAGCTATTGCAAAAGGTTACCGTAGCATTGATACAGCTCAAGTATATCGCAATGAAGAAAGTGTTGGGCGAGGAATTCGCGCAGCTATTGACGAGGGCTTAGTAACACGTGAAGAACTATTCGTAACATCAAAGGTTTGGAATGATGGACTCTCCTATGAAGAAACACTTGCAGCTTATGATAATAGTTTAAAGAAATTAGGATTAGATTATTTAGATTTATATTTAGTTCATTGGCCAGGTATAGATACAAATTATGTTGATGTTTATAAAGCGCTTGAAAAAATCTATCAGGATGGACGTGTACGCTCAATTGGTGTTAGTAATTTCCATGTTCACCATTTAGAAAATTTATTAAAGGAAACATCAGTTGTTCCTGTTATTAATCAAATTGAATTCCATCCGCACTTAACTCAAGAGGAAGTACGTGCCTATTGTAAGGAAAAAGGAATACAGGTAGAAGCATGGTCACCACTGATGAATGGTTCTTTATTGGAAGAATCATTGATTCAGCAGCTAGCTTCTAAATATGGCAAAACACCTGCACAAATCGTGTTACGCTATGATGTGCAGCATGATGTAGTCACTATTCCAAAAACAATGACTCCTACACGCATGACGGAAAATCTAACGGTCTTTGATTTTGCATTAACAGAGGAAGAAATGGCCCAGTTAGATGCACTAAATGATGGACTACGTTGCGGACCAGACCCGGAAAAATTTAATTTTAAATAATATGTAAGGAGCTACCTAATTGAGGGTGGCTCCTTTCAAAAATAAATTTCATACTAAAAAAGTGAAGTTGATTTCCGTTCCAGGCTACTCGCTTTGTCGCTGCCGCTTCGATTTCGCGCAGAGCAAAGCTTCCTGTGGGCGAGCGTCGAGCCGCTTCCTTCGCTTACGCTCCGTGCAGGGTCTCGTCTGTCTCGCTTTCCCACGGGAGTCGAGTAGCCTTCCACTCCAATCAGCGGTAGCGTAGAATTTTTATAAAATATTATTCATTTCAAAAGTGAATAATATTACGACCTATAACAGGGAAGTAATTGTCGACCTGTTATTGCTAACGCTACGCTTTCGCACAAAACCACATTTTGTTGAAGTTTTATTATAACTATAAATAGAGTACCCTGCCAGAAGATACACGCAAAGTAGATTGGTTGATTGAAGTGGAGGCTGGGCGACTCCTTGGGGATCAGCGTCACAGATGAGACCCTGGAGCGAGCATCGCGAGTGAAGCGGCTCATCGGACGCCCCCAGGAAAGCGCCCAGCCGGAACGGAAATCAACACCACGTTTTGGTGATAGGAATTAAATTTAATTGAAAGGAGCTACCTAATATGAGGGTGGCTCCTTTTTGGAGTAAGAATGAATGCTATTTCGTAGGAATAAAAGTGTGGTATCATTTTCTAAAGTGTTTAATTCGATTTTTTGTGCATGAGTATGCATTGTTTTAGTTGTATCAATCGCATTGTGACAGGTACAATTACGGTGAGGGCAATAAATAGGAGGCATCAGCCATGATATTAGTTTTAGATGCAGGAAATTCGAATATCGTATTAGGTGTCTATGATGACAACGATCAATTGGCCTTCCATTGGCGTATGGTGACAGACCTTCATAAAACAGAAGATGAATACGCTATGCAAGTATTATCTTTCTTTAATCATGCAGGCATTTCATTTGAACAGGTTACAGGCATTATTATATCCTCTGTTGTACCACCAATAATGTTTTCGTTAGAAACGATGTGTCAAAAGTATTTTCGTAAAAAACCGCTCGTTGTAGGACCAGGTGTGAAAACAGGATTGAATATTAAATATGAAAATCCACGTGAAGTTGGTTCAGATCGCATAGTGAACGCTATTGCAGCTCTTGATGCGTATACAGCACCATTGATTATTGTTGATTTTGGTACTGCCACAACGTATTGTTACTTAAACGAAAAGGGCGATTATATGGGTGGTGCTATAGCTCCAGGTATTTCGATTTCAACGGAGGCGCTCTATACACAGGCAGCTAGATTGCCACGTATTGAAATATTGCGCTCTACACATATTGTTGGAAAGACAACCGTATCTGCGATGCAGGCCGGAATTTTTTATGGCTTTGTTGGGCAAGTTGAGGGAATTGTTAATCGTATGAAAGCACAAAGTAAGGAAGAGCCTTTAGTAATTGCTACTGGAGGACTAGCGAATTTAATTGCTGGGGAGACGCAAGCTATTGATGTAGTCGACCCGTTTTTAACATTAAAAGGCTTATATAAGCTATATAAACGCAATCAATAAGAAATGAGGGACATTTCATTTATGAAAGACTATTTAGTACGAGGTTTAGGGTTCAACGGCCAGGTTCGTGTTTTTGCAGCTTGTACAACAGCAACTGTAGGAGAAGCGCAACGCCGTCATAATACATGGCCCGTTGTGTCAGCAGCCCTTGGTCGTTCTATGACTGCTGCGGTGATAATGGGCGCCATGTTAAAAGGTGAGGAAAAAATCACCGTTAAAATTGAGGGGAACGGTCCAATCGGTCCAATGGTAGTTGACAGTAACGCGCATGGTGAAGTTCGTGGCTTTGTAACAAATCCTCACGTTCATTTCGATTTAAACGAGCACGGCAAGCTTGATGTTCGAGCAGGTGTTGGAACAGAGGGTGCATTAACAATCGTAAAAGATCTTGGTTTGAGAGACATGTTCTCTGGACAAACACCAATTGTATCAGGTGAAATTGCTGAGGACTTTACTTACTATTTCGCTACGTCAGAGCAAGTGCCTTCATCAGTTGGATTAGGGGTTTTAGTAAACCCAGACAACACAATTCTTGCAGCTGGAGGATTCATTCTTCAATTAATGCCAGGCTGCGAAGAACAGACAATCAATGAAATCGAACAGCATCTTGCTACTTTAGAGCCTGTTTCAAAAATGATTGAAAAAGGTTTTACACCAGAGCAAATTTTAGAAGCTGTATTAGGAAAAGGCCATCTACAAATTTTAGATTCCATGCCGGTAGCATTTAAATGTCAATGTTCAAAAGAGCGATTTGGTGCAGCGATTTTAGGGTTAGGGACACAGGAAATTCGAGAAATGATTGAAGAAGATGGCGAAGCAGAAGCAGAATGTCACTTCTGTTTAGAAACATACCATTTCTCAAAAGAAGAGTTAGAAGGATTTATCGATGAGCTCAACGCGTAATCGACGTCCTTTATCCACTGTAACACCCAACCAAACGCCCTTATTGCAACGCCGACTGAAGACAAAACCTGCTTTAACAGTTATTGCAATTTTATTATTAGGAAATATTTTATGGTTCATTACTTGGTTAATCCCTAATAAAGGCCAGGAAATTGGTAGCGACGAGCAAGTCGCTGCCGTTGACGGGGAAATTATTACACGTCAAGAGTGGATGGTTGCCATGGAAGAACGCTATGGTAAAGAGACGCTACAAAATTTAGTGAATGAATCTGTAATGGAAAAGGCAGCTAAAAAATTTAAAATACAAGTAACAGATAAAGAGATTGATTTAGAGTTAGCCTTAATGCGTTCTGCTCAAGATAAATTTGATACTGCAATGCAAAACCTTTCTGCTGAGCAACTGCGACAAAAAATTCGCTCACAGCTTATTTTGGATAAGGTACTGACAAAAGATGTGGTTATAAAAGAAGACAGTATTGAAAAATATTATGAGGAAAATCAGGCGCTGTACAATACGAAAACAAGCTATCGTACGAATTTTATCGAAGTGGATTCAAAAAAAGCTGCTGAGGAAGCATTAAGTGAAATGAAAAATGCCTCTAATTTTTCGGTGTTAGCACGTGAAATATCAGTAGACAGCGCATCAGCTAGCCTAGGCGGAGATATTGGTTTCCTCACAGAAAAACAGGAAAATATTGATCCTGCCATTTTAAAAGCAGTGAAGGCTTTAAAAGCAGGTGAGGTTAGTAAAGCATTTAAGCTTGCTAACGGTCATTACGGAATTGTACAAGTTCAAGAGATTACAGAAGGACAATCCTTTACATATGACGATGTGAAAGAACATATTGAACGCGAACTTGCATTAGAGCAATTGCCACAACATGTTACACCGGAAACATTTTGGTCTGAATTCAATGCAACTTGGTATTACGGTGAAGCGAAAAAAGGTAAATAACATATTGCTCTGAAATGGGCTTAAAGAATCTGCGAGATATCTGCGGGAAAAGTGAGCCGGGGAAACCCCTGCGGACGTTTAGCGTCAACAGGGTAAAGGCTACCCTAGGATATTGAGCAGATTTTTGTTTACCTTAGTTCGGTTGCAATAAATATTCTGAAAATATAAGTTATATTTATTGACAATCGAATGGAAAAATTGATAAAATCAAAATAAGTAAAACCTATAAAATTAGTAGGGATTAGGAGTGGGTATAAATGAGTAGATTAGCGAACTCAGTAGCTGAATTAGTTGGTAAAACACCAATTGTTAAATTAAATCATGCAACAGGTGAAAACGAAGGTACTGTTTATGTAAAATTAGAATATTTTAACCCAGGCAGCTCAGTGAAAGACCGTTTAGCTTTAGCGATGATTGAAGCGGCTGAAAAAGACGGTACATTAAAGCCAGGTGGTACAATTATTGAGCCTACTTCTGGTAATACAGGTATTGGTCTTGCGATGATTGCTGCTGCTAAAGGCTATAAAGCGATTTTAGTAATGCCAGAAACAATGAGCTTAGAGCGTCGCAACTTATTACGTGCATATGGTGCAGACCTTGTATTAACACCTGGGCCGGCAGGTATGAAAGGTGCAATTTCTAAGGCGGAGGAACTAGCTTCTGAGCATGGCTACTTCTTGCCACAACAATTCACGAACCCGGCTAATGCTGTTATTCACCGTTTAACAACTGGTCCAGAAATTGTAGAAGCATTTGACGGTTTAAAATTAGATGCATTTGTTGCTGGTGTTGGTACAGGTGGTACAATTACAGGTGCGGGTGCTGTGTTAAAAGAGAAATATCCAGACATTGAAATTATTGCTGTTGAGCCAAAAGATTCACCAGTACTTTCTGGGGGGCAACCGGGGCCTCATAAAATTCAAGGTATTGGAGCTGGCTTCGTACCTGAAGTGTTAGATACAGATGTGTATTCTACTGTATTCCCAGTTGAAAATGAGATTGCTTTCGAGGTGGCTCGTAAAGTAGCACGCGAAGAAGGCATCTTATGCGGTATTTCATCAGGTGCGGCTATTCATGTTGCTATTGAAGCAGCAAAACGTTTAGGTAAGGGCTCAAATGTTCTTGCAATCGTACCTTCTAATGGAGAACGTTATTTATCAACACCTTTATATCAATTCGAAGACTAATCTAATTATTTGTACGGTTAAGGCTCCTTTAACGAGGAGTCTTTTTTATTTGATAAAGAAACTAAAGAAACTAAAGTGTCTGGGCTAAAGTGCTACATCATCGAGTTCTTGTAGGATGTAGCGCGTTAGTTCTTAACGGTTCCGATGTAGAAATATTCGGCAATTAAATTGATCGAGACTATTGAAAAATATTCGCTTCCAAGCAATATTCAAGTTAAGATGGAATCACATCATATGACTTAAAGGGGAAGAGCAACTTGAAGACAATACTTACGAAAACAATACCGATGGATGCAGACTCATTTTTTTATAGTTATAAGAAGCAAACAGAAGCAGAACAAGCACATGTGTTTTTAGAAAGCGGACGCGGAGGGAATTTTACAATAGCTGCTTGGAATCCGTTAGCTACAGCACAATCGGTCGAGAATGGTTTACTAGTAAATTGGAGAAATGGCAAGACTGAAAATTTAAACGGTGAGCCTCTTGCTTTGTTAGAAGCATTAGTGGAGAAATATCACATTTCATATAATGTCGAGCTTCCTGTTTTTCAAGGTGGAGCTATCGGGTTTGTTGCATACGATTACGCTCGTAAAATTGAAGTTTTACCTAACATTGCTGTAGATGATTTACATATACCAGATATCTACTTTTATATTTTTGATTGCTGGGCAGTGCATGATGTGAAAACAAATAAAGTAACGCTTATGAAGCTAGCAGACTGTAATGTAAATTTGGAAGAATGGGCTAATGTGTGGCAAGGGGCAGCGCAAGAAGGCTTGCTTACACGTAAATTTGAAAAAACAAGCGCTGTAGAAATAGTAAATGACGAAAGTGAATTGTTAGTTTCGTTTGCTGGGACTGCCTTTGAGGAAGCAGTAAGTAAAATTCAAACATACATAGCGCAAGGCGATGTATTTCAAGTGAATTTGTCAGTACGTCAATCCAAAAAGTTAACCGCAACTGCAATGGATGTATATGAAGCGTTACGTGCATTTAATCCTTCTCCTTACATGGCTTATATAGAAGCGCCTGATTTTGCTGTCGTTTCTGGTTCACCTGAGCTTTTGGTGAAGCGTCACGGTAATGAGTTGTCTACTCGACCGATTGCTGGTACACGACCAAGAGGAAAATCTGAGGCAGAGGATTTAGCGTTAGCGCAGGAATTGATTGATAACGATAAGGAACGTGCTGAACATGTAATGCTTGTTGATTTAGAGCGCAATGATTTAGGAAGAGTATCTACATATGGGACGGTTGAAGTGGATGAGTTCATGGTGATTGAACGCTATTCACACGTGATGCATATTGTTTCCAATGTACGAGGAGAAATAGCTGAAGGGAAAACCAATGCAGACGTTATCCGTGCCATGTTCCCGGGAGGAACAATAACGGGGGCACCTAAAATCCGTACGATGGAGATTATTGAAGAATTAGAACCTGTAAGACGAGGATTATACACGGGTTCAATTGGCTGGCTAGGCTATACAGGTGATATGGAATTTAATATTGTTATTCGTACAGCATTTGTTAAAGATGGAGTAGCACATATTCAGGCAGGAGCAGGCATTGTTATTGATTCTGTTCCAGAGAGAGAATACCAAGAATCTTTAAATAAAGCAAAGGCGATGTGGCAGGCAAAGGCAATGGCAGAGGAGCGAACAAAATGATTTTAATGATTGATAACTACGATTCTTTTACGTATAACCTAGTACAGTATTTTGGGGAATTTGGTCATGAATTGGTGGTAAAAAGAAACGATGTATTAACGGTGAAAGATATTGAGCAACTTGCACCGGATATGATTGTTATTTCTCCAGGGCCATGTAGTCCGGATGAAGCGGGTGAAAGTCTGAACATTATTAAGTATTTCGCGGGAAATATTCCGATTTTAGGAGTTTGTCTTGGCCATCAAGCTATTGCCCAAGTATTCGGAGGGAATGTTATACGAGCTGAGCGTTTGATGCATGGTAAAACATCACCTGTGCTACATGCTGAAATAGGTTTACATAAAGGGATGCCAAATCCATTTGAAGCTACTCGTTACCACTCCTTAATTGTAGAGAAGGAAACGTTACCGGCATGTTTTGAGGTGACTGCATGGACAGAAGAAGGCGAAATTATGGGCATTCGTCATAGGGACCATCCAATTGAGGGAGTGCAATACCATCCTGAATCGATTATGACGGAGCAAGGTAAAAAGCTTCTACGCCAGTTTATAGATTTGTATGTTGAGGGAGCGAAGTAAATGCTGTGCTGGATGAATGGAGACTACGTAGTGGCGCACGATTTGCGCATTTCACCATTTGATCATGGGTTTTTATACGGGTTAGGCTTTTTTGAAACGTTTCGAACGTATAAGGGAAAGGTGTTTTGCTGGGAAGCACATATGGAAAGATTACAAACTGCCCTTTCTCAATACCGTATTTATATGCCATATACTGAAGGGGATTTACTTAAGGTTGTTCAGCAATTAAATGAACAGGCTAATGGACAGGATGGTTATTTCCGTATAAATGTCTCAGCTGGAGAGCATAGTATCGGTTTACAGCCTACTGAATATAGACATCCAAATGTTATTGTTTTTCGCAAAGAATTACATGACGCACCTCGAGGTATGGAAAAAAACGCACAGTGGCTAGTAACACCGCGTAATACTCCTGAAAAAGGTGTTCGAGTGAAATCGCACCATTATGGCAATAACGTTCTTGGGCGTTTTGAGATGCCATCTTTGGCGCAACAAGAGGGCTTCTTTTTAACGGAAGGTGGTTTTGTTGCTGAAGGTGTAACATCAAATATCTTTTGGGTGAAAGATGATATACTATATACGCCTTCCTTAGAGACTGGTATTTTACCTGGAATTATCCGAGCGTGGGTAATTGAGCGAGCGCAATCTCTAGGGATTAAGGTAAAAGAAGGTTTCTTTACTAAAGAGGATGTAGAGCAAAGTTCAGAGTGCTTTATTACTAACTCTATACAAGAGCTTGTTCCAATTCTTAAATTAGAGAGCAAGCAGTTATTAGGCAATAAAGGGCCTGTTTATTCGCGTTTACATGAAGCATTTGTCGATGAAGTGGAACAAGAATAGAAGGAGAGTTAACATGCTAGAAAAATATACAACACCATTAACTATTAACGGTATCACGTTAGACTATACAGCAGAAACTTTTGTGATGGGTATTTTAAATGTCACACCGGATTCATTTTCAGATGGAGGAAAATACAATAACGTTGAAGAGGCTGTTGCACAAGCGAAAAAAATGGTAGCTGAAGGCGCTAAAATTATTGACGTTGGCGGAGAATCAACACGCCCAGGTTATGAACGTATTTCTGATGAAGATGAAATTGCACGAATTGTACCAGTTATTCAAGCTTTAGTAGCCGAAGTGCCAGCAGTTATATCGGTTGATACGTATAAAGCGAATGTAGCTCGTGCAGCCATTGAAGCCGGTGCGCATATTATTAATGATATTTGGGGAGCGCAAGCTGAACCTGAGATCGCTCATGTTGCTGCAGATTTAAATGTACCGATTATTTTAATGCATAATCGAGACAACACTGATTATGGTGCTAACTTCTGGATGGCGGCAAAGGCCGACTTAGAGAAGAGTATTGCTATTGCCAGGGATGCAGGTATACCAGATAGCCATATTATTTTAGATCCGGGCATAGGCTTTGCGAAAACTACCGCTCAAAATATAGAAATGATGCAGCATTTAGATGACTTAGTTGCAATGGGTTATCCTGTTTTGTTAGCTACTTCACGTAAATCAATGATTGGTAATGTCTTAAAGCTACCAGTTGAGGAGCGTTTAGAAGGAACAGGAGCAACGGTTGTTTACGGTATTGAAAAAGGCTGCCATATGATTCGTGTGCATGATGTAAAGGAAATGGCACGAGCTACACATATGGCTGATATTTTAGTTGGTAAGCGAATCTATAAGGAGGAAGCGTGATGGACTACATTCATTTAAAAGATATGCAGTTTTACGGCTATCACGGTGTCTTAGTAGCTGAAACAACACTTGGTCAACGCTTCCGTGCCAATGTTTCACTTGCTGTAGATATGACAAAGGCTGGAGAGACTGATGACTTGGATTATACGGTGAACTATGCAGAGGTATATGCATTGTGCCGTGATATCGTAGAAGGCGAGCCGTTCAAGCTTATTGAAGCACTTGTATCAAAAATAGCAAATAGTATTTTAGAGACATACTCAGAGAAGGTTAAGGGTGTTCGTGTGGAACTTATTAAACCAGACCCACCAATCCATGGCTATTATAAAGAGGTGTCAGTGGAGGTAACGAGAGGTGATTACTAATGAATGATGTGTATTTATCGATCGGAACAAATATGGGAGATCGATTGGAAAACCTACAACATGCTGTTAAATTTTTAACGGACAAAAGGGAAATTGAAGTTGTTCATATTTCTTCAGTTTATGAAACAGCTGCTGTAGGCTACACTGACCAAGCAGACTTTTTAAATATTGCTGTTCATATTAAAACGAGTTATTCATCTGCCGAAATGCTGAAAACTTGCCAATGGGTTGAAAGTGAATTAGGGCGTGTTCGCGAATTTCGATGGGGCCCTCGAATCATTGACCTTGACATCTTGCTCTACAATCACGAAAATATTGAAACAGAGTGCTTAATTGTTCCGCATCCAAGAATGTATGAGCGTGCTTTCGTATTAGTACCACTGATAGAAATTACGCCTGCACCAGCTGGAAAACAGCTGCAAAGGGCACATGATATAATGCAACAGATGGATTGCGAAGAGGAAGGCGTAACTTTATGGCAAGCATCAGCAGAGCTGGAAATTATGCAGTCCGTTAATTAAGTTTCTAATCCGGTAGTCAAAGATTATTGGTGTATTGATTGCCTATAACTGATAGATATATATATATATAGAAATAGGTGAAAACCTATAGAAGGAGGAAAACAACGTTGAGTCAGGCAACTGAGAAGCCGTTTCAAATTGGCGATATAGTCATGGACAACCGTGTTGTATTAGCGCCAATGGCCGGAATTTGTAACTCTGCTTTCCGTTTAACAGTCAAGGAGTTCGGAGCAGGGCTAGTATATGCAGAAATGATTAGTGATAAAGGGATTGTCCAGAAGAACGAAAAAACACTAGGCATGCTTTATATCGATGAGCGTGAAAATCCACTTTCTTTGCAAATTTTCGGTGGTGATAAGACGACACTAGTAGAAGCGGCCAAGTATGTAGATGAAAACACAACTGCCGATATTATCGATATTAATATGGGCTGCCCAGTTAATAAAATTATTAAATGTGAAGCGGGCGCTCGTTTACTTTTAGATCCGAATAAATTATATGAAATGGTAGCGGCTGTTGTAGATGCAGTAAAAAAACCTGTCAGCGTAAAGATGCGTATTGGTTGGGATGACGAGCATATCTTTGCTGTTGAGAACGCACAAGCTGCCGAACGTGCTGGTGCTTCAGCAGTAGCTGTTCATGGGCGTACACGTGTACAAATGTACGAAGGAAAAGCAAATTGGGATTTCATTCGTCAAGTGAAGGAAAATGTAAAAATTCCTGTGCTGGGTAATGGTGATGTAGAAACTCCTCAAGATGCAAAACGTATGCTTGATACTACTGGGGTAGATGCAGTAATGATTGGACGCGCTGCTTTAGGTAATCCATGGATGATTTATCGTACAGTTCAATACCTTGAAACTGGTGAGCTAAAGGAAGAGCCAAGTGTACGTGAAAAAATTGATGTGTGTTTGCTTCACTTTGAACGCCTTATGCAATTAAAAGGAGAAGGTGTGGCGGTACGTGAAATGCGTAAACATGCTTCATGGTATTTAAAAGGTATTCGCGGTAATGGTAAAGCACGTAAAGCGATTAACCAAACAGAAACAGCGGTAGAGCTTCGTGCGCTATTAAATGGAATTGTACAAGACTATGAAGAGCTTGAATCTAAATTAATAGTACCAGAAGCAACAGAATTAATTCTTTAATACATTGAATAGACGTCTCGCTGTTCGTTTTGAGACGTCTATTTTTCTGCCAACATCAATTTTTAGAATTATTAATCATTTCTTCTCTTATGGAAATTAAATCGAAACAGATGATTACAGCAAAAAAATTGTGTACAATAGAAATATTATGGACGTAAACGTAACGCGGACAATTTAATAAGGAGTGAAACAAGTGTCAAACATAGAAGAATTAAATGATCAGCTTTTGGTGAGACGCCAAAAAATGACGACTATTCGAGAAAATGGTCAAGATCCATTTGGTAGTCGTTTTGAACGTACGCATTTATCAACAGAAGTGCGTGAACAATTTGCAGATCAAACAAAAGAGCAGCTAGAAGAAAACCTACAAGAGGTAATTATTGCGGGTCGTATTATGACGAAACGTGGTAAAGGAAAAGCTGGCTTTGCACATATTCAAGATCTAGGTGGCCAAATTCAAATTTACGTACGTCAAGATCATGTTGGCGAAGAAGCATATGAATTATTTAAACAAGCTGACCTAGGTGATATCGTAGGGATTCGTGGTAATGTATTCCGAACACAAGTAGGTGAGCTTTCAGTAAAAGCTGAAGAATTTACATTCCTATCAAAAGCTCTACGCCCTATGCCGGAAAAATTCCATGGCTTACAAGATGTTGAACAACGTTATCGTCAACGTTATTTAGATTTAATGACGAATGAGGATAGTAAAACAACATTCATTACACGTTCTAAAATTATCCGTGCTATTCGCAATTATTTAGATAACGCAGGATATTTAGAAGTAGAAACACCAATGCTTCATACAATTGCTGGTGGTGCAGCGGCTCGTCCGTTTATTACACACCATAATGCACTTGATATGGAATTATATATGCGTATTGCAATCGAACTGCATTTGAAACGTCTAATTGTTGGTGGACTAGAGAAAGTGTATGAAATTGGTCGTGTTTTCCGAAATGAAGGGATTTCAACACGCCACAATCCTGAATTCACAATGATAGAGCTGTATGAAGCGTATGCAGACTACAAAGATATTATGTCTCTAACAGAAAACCTTATTGCTCATGTAGCTCAAGAAGTTTTAGGTACTACTACAGTTCAATACGGTGAAGATGAAATTAATCTTGCTGTAGGTTGGAAACGAGTTCATATGGTAGATGCAGTAAAAGAAGCTACAGGTGTAGACTTCTGGCAACCTATGACTAAGGAGCAAGCTCAAGCACTTGCTAAAGAACATGGGGTAGAAGTTAAAGAAACACATGAGGTAGGGCATATTATTAACGAGTTCTTCGAGCAAAAGATTGAGGAGACTCTTGTTCAACCTACATTTGTTTATGGTCATCCAGTAGAAATCTCACCTCTAGCAAAGAAAAATCCAGAGGACGAGCGTTTCACAGACCGTTTCGAACTATTTATCGTTCGACGTGAGCATGCAAATGCCTTTACAGAACTAAATGATCCTATTGACCAACGTGAGCGCTTTGAAGCTCAATTAGCTGAAAAAGCTGCTGGTAATGATGAAGCACACGAAATGGACAATGATTTCATTGAAGCATTAGAATACGGTATGCCTCCGACAGGTGGATTAGGTATTGGTATCGACCGTTTAATCATGCTTCTTACAAATTCACCATCAATTCGCGACGTATTATTATTCCCTACAATGCGTCATATTACTAAATAATTGTTTTAAAAAGGATATAGCATGACTGCTGCTTGGGATAAAGAAGTTGTAGTAGAACTAGAAAAAATAGCTTCAAGAAGCAATCGTGTATAAGCAGGAGTCGAGGTGCAAGAGAAACACTAAGACTCCTGTTTTGTTTTGTTGCGAGTATTAATGTTTGAAAAGTTTATATTAGAAACAATTAAGTAGAGGTTTAAATGATGAATGAATATAGGGTATACTTTTAGAGTTCTATAATTTTCAAATAAAGTAGAAATAGACATTATCAGAAGTTTTATTGGAGGCTTATAATGAATTATAAAATCTTTAACAAACAAGTATTTGAACAGGCACAAGTACGCTCAGTTTCAGATGTTCTGTTAACTGAAGAAGAGCTTGAACATGGTATGAAATTAGCGGTTTCTAAGTCAGATCCAACTCTTACTTTATATTTAGTGGATATAAACGGTCAGAAGAAATTCGATGTCCGTTGGGATGATTCCTCTGAAATTTTCAGTGGCTGGTATTCGGCGTGGGATAATTTCTCTTGGTGCCTAGATGTAGCTGATAAAGAAAACAATTAATTAAATTAGTAGATTTTTTGATTTAAGTTTAAAAAAACAAACCTTTCAATTTTGAATTCCGCAATTGAAAAGGGAACTTACAGTTGTATCTTATCCCGCTTTCTTTTTAGTGTTATGTGGCGGAACAATAAACTTAAAAAAGTAATAAAGATGAATAAGTAGGAGTCGAGGTGTAGGAAAACCACTTTGGCTCCTTTTTTCATGATTGAGTATTTGTTAAGGTAGTGGCGCGTTCTAATGTGTAGGATCTTAGATGTTTTATCAAGGAAAGCTTAAGAAAGTATAGGACTATACATTGATCGAAGTAAAACTCTTCTTATTTAGTTTATTGAGATTTATAAGAAAGAGATGTATAGTAAAACAAATAAAGTGATAGCTAGAAGATCACAAGAATTATTTAATGCTCGAAAAAACGCGAAATAGCTTTCTTATTCTATTTTTATAAAAAGAGATAATTTTATAGAAAAAAACACTTGCGGTTGTATTAGAATCGTGATAAATTATTACTTGTCGTTAAGACGACGCAAGAAACAAAAATGGATTCGAAAAAACATCAAATAAAGATGTTGACATCTAAATCCGAGAGTGATATTATATAAGAGTTGTTGCTTTTGAAACGGAGTAAAAAAACTTCTAAAAAAGAGTTGACAACAAAAACAAGAAATGTTATACTATAAAAGTTGTTGAATAAAAAGACAACGAAATGAACCTTGAAAACTGAACAAGCAAAACGTAATCAATAAAGTTTTTAGTAGCTAACCTTGAGTTAGCGAACGAAACAAAATTTTGGACATCAAACATGATGCCAGCAAAACAATTTGAGCTAATCAAATTTCTTTTTATGGAGAGTTTGATCCTGGCTCAGG
>NZ_JBNNTL010000023.1:0-55543 GCF_050278745.1 Lysinibacillus sp. NPDC094403
TTCACTCTACCCCAACATCTTTTTTCTCATTATAAACAAAAGTACCCTATAGGATAGACTTTTTTCAAAGTGTCTATCTTATAGGGTACAGTTTATAAAAGAAATCAGCTTTTTTAACTATGACTAGTCTTTTTTACAAAGCTAAGATGTTTAATTTCCAAGCCTTTTTTTATTTTATTCTGAATCTCAGCAAGCGAAGAGAGTTGAGGATAATAAGTAATGCAGCCCCTATATCACTTAAAACTGCTAGCCATAGAATAAGGTATCCAGGGAAAATCAACACTAACGCAATAACTTTGATAATAATTGAAAAGTGTTTAATAATCATTAAAGCTTTTTACTTAATTTAATCGTATGTGGTAGTTTATCAAGGTTATCAGCCATTAATACGATATCTGCAGTTTCCATGGCTGTATCAGTCCCGCACCCCAATTGGAAGTGGGTTAATTGAACCTAGCCCATTCAATGTTGTAAATTTAAGGATGTTTAAAAAGGCTCTTTTCGATGCTAAGGGACACTTAAATACCGCGACGGAGAATCTACAAAATGGTTCTTATTATCCTAAAATCAATGAAGAGTTCTCTTTGGAAAGAGACACAATAATGATGGGAGAAGTAAAAGTTACTGTTGATTCTTTTAAAACACTAAATAGTTCTTTTGATTCCTTTATTCTAAAGCTACACGTATATGATTAATCAACAACTTTTCTACTTGTGATTTAAGAGCTTGATTTGCATAACGGAGTACTACATCATTACCTGCAGTAGCAACTTGCACGTCACTAAAGTATTCATCTACTGGTTGCCAACCTACTACTCGTATACGTTTTTGTGCAAGTTCCCGTTTGAGGTTAAAATATTCTTGTCTTAAATCCTTTAGCAATGAATCCATCATTGGGAGAAATACCGTTTTCATTTTAAACTGCTCTAATTTACAATAGTCAACCTGCAATGATTTAACTGCTAGTTCAAACAAAAGATACTTATGAAGTAACTGTCTTTCGTCGGCTTTAATCATAATAATCAGCATCCAGTTGGGCTGATTGAATACTTTGGATTGGAATACTTTTCGTTTTAAGTAGTGTTTCAAGTATGAGTTCATTAGTATTAATCGATTTAATTATTCCGGCACATTGTGTGATTTTGTAGTCCTTCCACACTTCTAATTTTATGTCCAATTGCTGATTAAAAGCTTGATCAATTGTTTTTTGTAGTTCTTCCAGTTCCCATTCAGTCAATTCTCTTGGCTGTTCTGCACTCTCTTGTTTATACTCTCTAAGAAGCTCTAAATGCTCCGGCAACATCATTGATGCCCATTTAATATTACCTCTGTCTTGTATCATTAATAAATCACTCCTACGCTAAATGACCACCAACTAAGCGATCTCGATTAATAGCCGTACCAGCTTTGGTGAAAGAAACTGCTCTTAATATTGAGGTAGCTCCAAACCTGTTGCGTATTGCATCCATTGTAGGGCCGATTATTTGACGCTGTGGCTTACGTTCATCAAATAAATCCAATTGAATGCTATGCTCTCTTTCCAGGTTGGATATTCTAACTGATAACTGACGGGCAGGCTCTCCTGCAAAGTGTTCATCTAGTAATTCAATACAAGTTTTATACATCACAAGTGTTTCGCTCGTTGGTACTGCAATCGTTTTAGATCGATGGAATCCTTTGCTCATAGCATTTCGACTATAAGAAAGACCAATACTAATTGTACGGCCAACATAACCTGCATCCCGTGTTCGCTTCATTACGTCCTCACACATTTCAAGTAGCACTACAGAGATTTCTTTACGCGTGTGGTAATCCCTCATCAGCATTTGGCCCTTCCCAAAACTTAAAGCTCCGTTTGTTATTAACGGCTCCCCTAATGTGGATAGATCTACTCCCCATGCATGGTAATAGAGTTGATTGCCCATTACACCAAAGCGCTTTTCTAATTCTTTTGGATCTGTATTAGCCAAACCACCAACTGTTTGTATTCCCATAGCATTTAGATTTGCTTCCATTCGTTTTCCTATACCCCACATTTCGGATAGAGGTCGTACAGGCCACAATTTCTTTGGAATATCCTCATAAGTCCATTTGGCAAAACCAGTTTTCTTTGCTTCAAGGTCTAAAGCTAATTTGGCTATTAACATATTTGGTCCCATACCTACTGCACTAGGTATATTAAATTGATCAAGAATAGCCCTTTGTATTTCCTTAGCCGTTTCTTCAGGTGAACCCCAAAGCTTTTCAGTGCCGGTTAAATCAACAAAACTTTCGTCTACACTATACACATGTATGGCATCAACTGGTACGTAGTTAGAGATCAATTTTGTAATCGTCATCGACATTTGAATAAAGAAACTCATTTTAGGCTCAAACAATCTAATGTCAGGATGTTTAGGTATTTCATAACGACGACTACCAGTTTTGATACTAAATTTCTCTTTCATTAAGGGGGATGCAGCAAGTACTACGCTACCTGGTTGGTCAAAATTTGCTACTACTGCAACTGGAGTTTTTAAAACATCTATCCCATGTAACATCGCTACGATACTGGCGTAAAAACATTTCATATCGATACAGATAATAGGTCTATTGGGCATACCCTCATAATTCATACAACTTCACGCTCCTTACTCACAAAAGGAATAGCGGCTAGAACATTACTGATCAAAAAAGTACGTTTTGCATGTCTTGTAAAACAAAATGCTTGAAATGAATCACCAACAATTTTAATGACTTTTACACGCCTTTTTGTTACGGAACCATCTTTTGCTACATACATCATGTTCACTAATTGTTTGCGCTGCATAGCTTTAATCAGTTGTTCTCTCACCTTAGTTTCCTCCCACTATCTCTCAAAATGCCTTAAATTGGCTAATCACTTTATATAGACTTTCGATTTGATTAAAAATAAATGTAACTAGAGCTTCATCAATTTTCACCTTTTCGTTAGTTTCAATTTCTGCGGACACGTCTACTGGTAACGGATCAACTTTCACAAATTGAATGGCACCTGGGCCTGTAAACCTTTTATATCCGATTTGAACTGAAATATCTCCTACTCCAAATAATAGCTGTGTATTATTGATATTTTTTATTGGCACAATGATTTTCCCTTTTATCTATCATATGTAAGAACATTTGTTTGTATACATAATAGAACAAACGTTTGCTTTTTGGCAAGATTAAATTTTTGGAAACAAAAAAAGACCAAGTACTCAAATTGAGCACCGGACTTACCCTTGTCAAATAGACAGCTGTAAAAGACTGAGCAGCCATCTGGTATAGATATTCTGTGCCAGATGGTTGAGTCATTAGCGTTGTATCATCATCCATCCTTTCGCTGTATATTTCTACAAATGAACCATTTCAAGACATTTGTCTCATTGTGACACATATACACATTTCTATTCATCGCTTTCCTCTAATGCCTATAATAAATTACTAAACATATCTAGGTTACAATTTAATTTTGATGATTTCGCCACAATTAAATTTCTTAGAATACATTTCACTTTTTTTGAAAATCATTATAAAAAAGGAGTTTTGCAATACAGCTTGCGTAAAAGCATTTCATATCAATACAAAAAATGTCCTTATGCGGCAGATTGTCGTAATTCATATCACCTCACGCTTCCGATGTGTAACGGGCAATATTGCTAGAACATTGTTAATAATAAACGTGCGCTTTGCCTGCCTCGTAAAGCAATATGCTGTAAAGGAATCACCAACAATCTTCATGATTTTCACACGCCTTTTCGTAATGGCACCAGACTTGGCTACATACATCATGCTAACTACTTGTTGACGCTGCATTGCTTTTATTAACTGTTCTTTCATCTTAGTTGCTCCTTTTCACTAGCTCTGTTATATGCAGTGTGCACACAAAGCTGTTTTTTGAAACAGAACGAATGTTTGTATTTAAATTATACGTACATACGTTCTTAATTAGAAGAGGTAATTGTAGCTAATTTTTAAGGAATTAGGGGATAAATAAAGTGGGCGTTCGTGTAAGCCTAAAATAGCTTTGTACATATTCTGTGCTTAAGACATGTATTGAAAACTAATTAGAAAGGATGTAATTATTAGCTCAGATATTGACTATACTTCGTCATCAACCCAGTTCACGTTTGATGTAAATGACAGTACTCTTTTTAAAAGAGATGATCGGAATTTTCTAAATATTCTAGGTGTAGAACAATTAAATACGTTAGAAAATATATCTTTGCTCGATATTTTTCTAAGTAAGAATAAGGTGATAGAACCACACTATCATCAAAATGCAGCAGAACTTGTTTATTGTATTTCTGGTGCTGCCATTGTTTCAATATTTAACCCCTTTACAAAAGAGATTAAAAACTATCCTATCGAGCCTGGCCAAGTCGCCAATGTACCGCAAGGATGGTGGCATTATGAAATTGCTACTGAGAATGACACGCATTTACTAGCCATTTTTGATGCTCCAACTCCTGAAGTTATTTTAGGTTCAGATATTTTGAAATTTACACCTTCCAATGTTATGGCCCACACTTATTGCTTAGATGAAGCTCAGTGGAAGAAAACAATTGCTCCTATCGTACCATCAACATATATCGGTCCACCTAAAGACTGTAACCGTGTAAAATCAACTGCTGAAAAGCAAAAAGATCCAAAGGAACAAAAAGATCCTCATCATAAACATAAAAATAAGTATAGACCTTCACAATTTATGAACCCATATCCGCCGTATCAATATCCAAATATGAATCCATATATGAATCCTTATGGCTCAAATCCTTATGGCTCATATTATTAAGCAATAGTAAAAAAACGGAAAGTCATTCATTCGAGTGTATGACTCGACATCATAAGCTCTACACCTTTCATCGCATAAAAATAAATAAAAAGGAAAATCTATATTTTAAGTCATAGCTTCGTTATTACTAAAAGAGGTGTAGAAAATGGAATTATTTCCGGTGATCCATACGAATTTTTGGGATGCTGTAATAGCCGTTCCAGCTGTGTTAATTATTACACAGCTAATTAAGGTATTTATGCATGTTCAGCCTAAATATGTTCCCACAATCGCCCTTGCTATTGGCTTGATTATTTCTATTTTCATTAGCCATAAACATAATCTTATTGCAGGAATATTTATGGGCTTTTTTTATGGTTACGCAGCTATTGGAAACTTTGCTGCATTAAAAACAACCATTAATAGTTTTAAAAGCAAGAAATTAAAGGAATAAACCTTTGGCTCATAGCGTGGAGTTGATTTCCGTTCCGACTGGGCGCTTTGCCGCTGACGCTTCGCTTTCGCGCAGAGCAGAGCTTCCTGGGGGCGTCCGATGAGCCGCTTCACTCGCGATGCTCGCTCCAGGGTCTCGGGCCAACACGACGTTGGTCACGAAGGCGTTATCACAGGATGTGATGCTCTTAGCCTTTGTTCCCCTATCGCAGATCCCCAAGGAGTCACCCAGCCTCCACTCCAATCAACTTATATACATGTTAGACGTTTTAACAAATGTCATCCCTTAACTTTTAGTTATGAATCCTTATATTGTAAAAAATGATTAGAATTTCATTTATCAGCACATCCTAATCTCAAATAAATGAACGAGAACGAGAGTTAGGATGTGTAAAAATGGAATTGATAAATGGAAATCTAGCAACATTACGATTTAAAGAAATTTTTAAGCTCTGGACACAGATCGGCGTTAATAATGGCTATATAGCTTCAAATCATGCATTTTTCAAGCACGCCGTTGATAAAAAATTAAAGGCTATTATCGTGGATTTTGTGCAATGTTTAAAAGAGGAAAATAGACAGCTAACTGTGTTATTAAAGGAAAATGGGGTGCTTGCCCCTTCTACCTCAATCGACTACTCAAAGTTGAGAATGGGAAATATTCGAGGAAAAGCAGCCATTAATGATACAGAAATCAGCACCATTTTGTCGATGAATATAGCTTCTTCAGTTATTTCAGTCAGTCAGGCATTAGAAATGTCTGTTAAGAAGAAGCATACTGCAAAATATGGAGAACTTCATATGAGGTATGCCATACTTGGTGCGAAGCTAATACGGCTTAGTAATGACAAAGGCTGGCTACTAGCCCCTGCTACAATTTAATGTTAAAAAGCTCTCGTTTCAATAAAACGAGAGCTTCAATATTTTTTCCTCATTATCGACTTCTCACGAACAACAGCTTGTACCACTGATTCACGATGAACGGTAGCACAGACAAGCTATAAATAAAGCCTAATTGTGCGGTACTTAATGTGGCCACTTCAAACACACCTGTAAGCATTGGAATAAACAATACTGCGTGTAAACTTAAAAAACCGATTAAGAATGCAAGCCAAGTATATTTATTCGAAAATATCCCAATGGCGAAGATAGACTCTTTAGCTCTGGAGTTGAAACCATGCACTAATCGTGACAAGCATAAAGTTGTAAATGCCATGGTGCTCGCCGTTAAAGTGTCTCCCGTTGACAACCCGATTTCAAAGGCAACCGTTGTAGAAATTGCAATTAGTAATCCTTCGAGGATCACTTGAGTAGTAAATGCTTTATTTAATAATGGTGTATGAATATTTCGGGGCTTGTCCTTCATTGTTTTTTTGTTATTCGGCTCAAGGCCGATTGCAATCGCCGGTAAACTATCCGTTAGTAAGTTAATAAATAATAGATGCACAGGCGCAAAAGGAACTGGCAAACCTAATATTGTTGCATATAAAACAACAAAAATAGCACCCGCATTCCCAGATAATAAGAACAAAATAGCATTTTTAATATTCGTATAGATACTCCTACCGTTTGCAATAGCCTTAACAATCGTTGAAAAATTATCATCCGTTAATATCATAGAGGAGGCATCCTTGGCTACCTCTGTGCCGGTAACTCCCATTGCCACACCAATGTCGGCCTGTTTTAGGGCAGGGCCATCATTAACACCATCCCCTGTCATGGCGACGACATGCCCTTTTTCTTGCCACGCTTTCACGATACGAATCTTTTGAGCCGGAGTTACGCGGGCATAAACCGAAAAATCTTTAACCTTTTCTTGAAGCTGTTGATCTGTTAGGCCTTCTATTTCATGCCCTTCAATCGCTTCAGAGGGATCATTTAAAATCCCGATTTGATTGGCAATAGCCGTTGCCGTAATTTTATGATCCCCTGTAATCATCACCGGTTTGATACCAGCTTTTATACATTTTTCAACAGCATCTTTAGATTCTTTTCTTGGAGGATCCATCATCGCGACTAACCCAACAAAGATTAAATCTTTTTCAGCCCTTACATCGATTGCTTGATTTCCCTTTACCTCTTTGTAGGCAACTGCTAGCACCCTTAACCCATTCATAGAAAAATTGCGATTTACCGCTTCGATTTTTTGGCGTTGTTGTTTTGTAATATTAAATATACCATGTGAAGTTTCTATTTTCACAATTTTAGGAAGAAGGACATCTAGTGCTCCTTTTGTAATCATGATAGATTGTTGATTGATATTATTTACAGTACTCATGAGCTTTCTATCTGAATCAAAAGGGATTTCGGCCACTCTTGGATAATGATCTCTTACCAGTAATTCATCAAAACCATATTGCTTCCCTAATTTTACAAGTGCAACCTCAGTAGGATCCCCGATTTCCTTACCGTCCCGTTCCACAGCATCACTACATAGTATTGCCTTTAACATAAGATCTTTCTCAACTGCATTTATAGTGTGTAGCTGATCATGTGGAATAACTTTTTCATCCACATATACCTCTTGTACAACCATTTTATTTTCAGTTAATGTTCCTGTTTTATCTGAACAAATGACAGATACACTTCCAAGACTTTCAACAGCATATAGCTTTCGAATAATGGCATTTTGCTTTGCCATTTTTTGTGTCCCAAAAGCTAGTACAATGGTAACAATTGAGCTTAATGCTTCTGGAATTGCTGCAACGGCAAGTGAAACAGCAAACATAAACGATTCTACAAGCGCACGTCCTCTAATAAGGTCAATCACGAAAATAGCTAAACAGATTAACGTAATCCCTAAAGCTAATTTTTCTCCGAAATGATCTAAACTTACTTGTAAGGGTGTTTTCTTCTCTTTCGCAGTATCTAGTAAATTTGCAATTTTGCCGATTTCAGTTTGCATTCCGATAGCTGTAACCATGACAATACCACGACCAGTTGTCACGAAGCTTCCAGAGTATACCATGTTCTTTTTATCAGCAACAGTTACATTGCTTTCCTTGATAGCATCGATACTTTTCGCTACAGCGATTGATTCACCTGTTAGCGAGCTTTCATTGATATGCAAATTATGACTTTCTAATAATCTCCCATCTGCATTGATATAATCGCCAGCCTCCAAATAAAGAAGATCTCCAACGACTATATCTTCCGAAGAAATCTCTATTAACTGATTATTTCGCATTACCTTGGCAATTGGAGAGGTTAAGGCTTTTAAATTATCCAAAGACTGTTCTGCCTTAACATGCTGTACAGTGCCTAGGATAGCGTTTAATATAACGACAATCATAATCACAACCGTGCTTCCTACTTCCCCTAATAGAAATGAAACGAAAGCAGCGATGAGTAAAATAATGACTAATAAATCTTTAAACTGTCCAAAGAAAACGGCAAATGCACTTGTTTTTTTCCCTTCCTCTAATACATTATAGCCGTATACTTCTTGCCTCTTTTGAACGTCAAAATCACTCAATCCTTGATCTGTCACGTTCAAAGTTCTCATAACTTCAGCTGATGATTGTTGATGATATTCTGACATTCGATTCCCCCTCCATTTGAAATTATTAGACAATCATGCCAATTAAGTAACTCACAGCAACCACTCTATACTGAATTCCTTCTCACTGACTAAATTCAGGAGAAAATGCTGTTATTAGGTTCATCACCAAAAGTTGAGGATACATTCGATCAATTATGCCTCGGCATAATTGCGTCCGGAATCGGCGTCACAGATGAGCCTCCTCGTGCCGGTAGAGAAACACATCCTGTGATAATACCTTCGTGACCAACATCCTTTTAGCCCAAGAGCTTAAAGGAACGCACCTATGAAAGCGCCCAGTAGGCACGAAAATCAACCTACTTTATGGTGATGAGCCGGTTATTAGTTAATAAGTTAGATTCCCATCAGTAGACCCCTTTGAAATATCTATCTTAGGCGGAGTAAAAATTATATGTCCTAAAAATAGTATTGAATCATCAGACACTCTATCTACTCGAGCCCCTAAAATACTTTAACTACAACAATCTATTCCTTGCCCTATTCCAGTATGATAATAATCGATATAGAAATTAAATATTTGTTTAATAGGTGAACATATAAGATAAAATGAAACTTTAATCAGTGAGGTTTTTTCATCCTTACTGACCTTCACCAGATAAATTCGCGATGACAATGAAGCCCTATTGGACAAAAGAATCTCCTCTTACTAGCTATGTGACCACTAAAAAAAGACATTTGGAATATGACTATTCCAAATGTCCTTCGTCCCATGCATAGACTCCTTATAGGCCAGCCTTGCAATTATTTTATTGTTCTAGTTGTCTCTCTTTATTCGTGACTAATAAATAATCGAGTGCACTCATTCTAGTAAGCTTATGAGTAAACTTTATAGCATCTGCTTGAGAGTCAAACATAAAGTTTTCGAGTTCGTCTGTTGGTATATATTGATCAGCGATTTTTCGTTTTAGTTTTCGTACAGATAAAGTATGTGAATCCTCTTCATATAAAATAATAGCACCCACATTTCGGTAAAGCGTCTGGTCAATCGTTGCGACAACTTTCACATTTGATCCTTTAAATTCTGTTAAATCTATTTGCATGTATTTACCAACCTCCTCTAAACTTACATTCTATCTCTCTATATCATTGTCCTTCTTTTTCAGCAGTATTTTCTGGATATTCCATCCAAAAAAATCCACTCTAAAAGTTCAACACCATAACGTGTGGTTGATTTCCGTTCCGGCTGGGCGCTTTGTTGCTGACGCTTCGCTTTCGCACAGATAAAACATTTGTTGCTGACGCTTCGCTTTCGCACAGATAAAACATTTGTTGCTGACGCTTCGCTTTCGCACAGATAAAACATTTGTAGCTGTCGCTTTGCTTTCGCTACAGAAAACATTTGTAGCTGTCGCTTTGCTTTCGCTACAGAAAACATTTGCCGCTGACGCTTCGCTTTCGCGCAGAGCAGAGCTTCCTGGGGGGCGTCCGATGAGCCGCTTAAGCAGCAGGTTCCACCCACTGAAAGAGAACCACATCCGCATTCATTTCACTTCCTTAGAGGTAAAAGCCTTCTACTGAATGAAGATAAATGACATATGTTTTAACAAATGTCATCACAACTTTTGGTGATGAGCCACTCTAAACTATGAGTTATTGTGAGCCGATTTCAGCTCTAGCTCAGCCTCCTGTGAACCTGGCGCTCTTTTTAGAGAGAAAATGGCACAGCCTAGAGCACATAAAACTAAAATGGCACCGAAGCTAGCTAAATGCGTAGCTGATCCTGTAACAGCAAACAAAGCTCCACCAACAGCTGAACCTATGGATATACCAAGTTGTAATGCAGCTGTATTTAAGCTTTGTTGAATATCAGATGTTTTTGGATCAGTTTCTATTAAATAATTTTGTAATGGAGGCGTAAGTGCCCAGCTAAGCGCACCCCATAAAATTGTCGTAGCTAAAAAGAGCGGTAAAGCAACAATCGTGTATGGAAGAATAAATAATACAACGGTAAATGTAGATACAATAATTAAAATGGCTTTCCCAGTACCAAATTTGTCACTTAGCCAACCACCTAGAGCGTTCCCACTGACAGATGCTATTCCAAAGATTAGATAACAGATACTAATCCAAGAGGCACTCATATCAAATGATTCTACTAAAAATGGTGTTAAATAAGCATAAAGCATATAATGACCAGCCAGCATAAACAGTGTTGTTAATTGTGCACTAAAGATTTTTAAATTTGCTAATGATTTAATTTGAGCCTTTAATGGGACAACTTCCACAACTGGCATTTTTTCAAGCAGTAACGCAATAAGAATCATAGATGCAGTGGAAAGAAGCGCTATTCCTAAGAACACAGTCCGCCAACCAAATGCTTCTGACACAAATATCCCCATTGGCACACCGATGACAAGTGCCGAACTTACACCTATGAAAACAAGTCCTAAAGCTCTTGCACGATGTCTTGGTTCAACAATTTTTGTTGCAATCGTTAAGGATAAGACGATGACCAATGCAGTACTCATCGCTGTGAAAATTCTAGCAATCATGACGATCAAGAATGTCGTACTAAAATACGTCATAAGATTACCTAAAGTAAAAATAAATAAAGAAATAAGATAAAGGCGCTTCCTTTCCACTTTTGCGGTTAATGATAAAAGGACAGGCGCTGATATTGCGTAGACAAGAGCAAATATTGTAATTAATTGTCCCGCTGTTGCTAAGGACACATTTAAATCTTTTGCAATTGTTGGTAATATACCACCAACAATCAGTTCCACCAATCCTACTGCAAAAGTAGTAGCGGCAAGAATATATACTCTCCAATTCATAATAATCACCCTTCATTTACACTTTCATTTTTGTAGGGAGATTTAAATAAAAAAAATCCTGACTACAAAAATGAAGCAAATTTTTGTAGTCAGGATTTTATGGTTCCTGGTAGAGACCCTCAATCCATATCATTGAGGTTATACAGATCAAATATTCACGTTAGCTATATTAGCATATCGAATTTTCCATGACAACAATTTTTTTATTATTATTTTCTTCTCTCTTATCCTTGTCACCCACAAAGTCGATCCACTATAGCACTTTCAATCATTGAAATGCAAACGCTTACGTAATAAAAAATCATTTCAAAAAGAGAAATTTTATATTTTACTTATATTTTTTTAAGTTTGACCATACATACTAATATAACAGAACATTGTGAGGTGATTGTTTGCGTATATTAGGTTTAGTATGCTATTTTTTAATGTTGTTTTATGGTGTAGAACCAGTAATAGAAGAGCTCTCAATCGATAAGCCAGCAATCATTTCTCCTAGTCTGAGCAAACAGCAAATCCCCATAAAAGAAACTGTTGAAAATTCAACAGTTTGTGTCTATTACCCCTCTTATAAAGTTTGCAAAGTAATAAACTAAAAAAGAGGCTACCAACGTAGCCTCTTTTCACTGAAGGACCAAAATTATTTTATTTTGGACCGATATGGAAACGATTAAACGGATATATTGTTAATTTAGCTTCACCATAGATGGCATCTTTAGAAATTAAGCCATAATGGCGGCTATCGGAGCTTTTTAAACGGTTGTCCCCAAGTACAAAGTACTTACCCTCAGGTACCTTTTTTTCATTAAGTAATTGCTCTAACGTGAAATTTTCTGTAATACGTAATTGATTAGGATCATCTGTTTGACGATTCACATAATCTTCCTTGTAAGCTTTGCCATTTACATACAAAACATCGTCCTTCATTTCAACTGTATCACCTGGTAAACCAATCACACGTTTAATATATAGTTCATCTTCTGTTGGTGATTGAAAGACAATTTGATCAAAGCGATCAATTTTACTCATTTTGCTTACAATAATAATATCCTTATCGTGATAAGTTGGGTACATAGAAGCGCCTTGCACTTTAATCGGTGCAAATAAAAATTGCTTACAGCCTAAAACAACTATAGCTGTAATCACAATAATTTTAAGATAGGATATTAATTCTTTTTTGAAACTTGTTTTCTCTTCTTGCATGCTCATTCCCCGATACTGTTTTTTTATAGTATAACATTTTCTACAGTATATTGACGAATTAATCACATAATTTGTTTCAAGTCACAAAAAATAGACAAAGCTATTTTATAACTTTGTCTAGATCATTCTATAATTTTTGTTTTTCGATTAAGAATGGCTACTTTGCGTAGTAGAGTGATGCTGCTCAGTGAACAAGTCTACTGCTAAAACAATACCGGTATGTAGTGCAACTACTAATAAAATTGTGCCTATAATCATCACAATCACTCCCTCAACCATTTCTAATACAATTATACACCAAATTTTCTGATATTTCAAACATTTGATGAAATAAAAAAAACCATTCAACTAGGCATGCACCCTACCTGAATGATTTTTTATGTTTTACATGAAAATTTTTAAGCACAATAGTTGTAAATGTCGCATAGCTGAACTGACTGGATTTTTTTGAACTTTACGCTTAGGTACATAGCTTTGCATGCAATTATTTAGAGCTGTATACCTAAGCACCTGGGTCCTCCCATTCATTTTTGTCCCTCCTTTCATTGTCAAAAGATTTACAGCTACCATATTCAAATTTTCACTCCTTAGAATTTATTGCAAATGGGCTTTTAATTCCGATTTTATTTTTTCTAGTTCTATATCTTCAGGGATGAAATACCAAATGTGGTCAATCTTTTTGCCATTTCCCTCTTTAAATGACAACTGCTCAATTTTACCATCCATTTTTTTATAAATACTTTGTAGTTGGATCAAGTCCTTCATTGTGAAATTCATACGAACATTCTCTCCTACTACATCAAGCATATCTGTAGCCTTTAATAATATAGAAGGTGTCGACGAGGCTTTTTTCAGAACCGCCTCAATAATTTGACGTTGGCGAATTTGACGACCAAAATCACCACGGGGATCTTCATAACGAATACGTGAAAAAATCAGTGCCTTATCACCGTCTAACGTTATCTCCCCCTTAGGGTAATGATAAGAGTCATAGGTTAAATCCATGTCATTATCAATTGTTACGCCACCAATCGTGTCGATAATTTGCAAGAAGCCCTCCATATTAATAAACACATAATAATCAATGGGTATATCTAAAAAATGCTCCACTGTATTCACCGCCATTGGAACGCCTCCAAATGCATAGGCATGGTTGATTTTATCGACGGAATTATGGCCAATAATTTCTGTACGAGTATCTCGAGGTATACTGAGCATCTTCATCGTGTGTTTTTCAGGATTCACCGTAATAACAATCATCGTGTCTGAACGTCCACTATCATTTTTACGTTGATCTACTCCAAGCAGTAACACAGAAAAAGGGTCTTTCTTCGTAACTATTTTTTGTTCTTTATTGTCATCACCTGTCGTTTCAATTAATGGTGTATTTATTTTATTCATCGTTTTTTGGATAGTGTAATAAGCAGTACCTATAAAAATTAAAAAAATTGTTAATAAGCCACCTACTATCCAAAGCCAAATTTTCTTTTTGCTCTTTTTTTCCTTAGAGCGTGTCTTGTTTTTTTCCATACATAAGTCCTCTCTTGCAAAATTTGCCCCTCTTTTTGACGTTTTAAGTTGGAAAAAAGTTAATATGCCTAATTATATGCATATTGGACGAAAAAAAGACGTACACTAGTATTTACTAAATGTACGACAAAGTATTCCTCAATTTGTAAATTACCCCTTATTTGTTAGTGTCAGCTAAATTTATGAAAAAGCGCCTTACATAATCCCACTATGTTTAATACGAAATTAGATTCATCCCCATTCATCTCACGACCAATTAAGGCTACAGATTAGCTGACGCATTTGCTTTGTAAATAACAGTAGAAAAAGGCTCAAGACAACTTTAACAGTGTCCTGAGCCTTTTTGCAGACGTCATTATAAGATTAATCATTATACACTTTTGCACATGCTTGTACAAAGTAGAATAATAATATTCATTTACTATAACCTTAAACCAATTGTCGCTAAACAAATTGTTCAGCATCCTTACATTTCGTTTGCAATCTGCTTAACAATTTCATCAATAGTTGGGATAGCTGAAGTTTTATTGGCCTGTGTCAAAATACTAAAGATATACCACTTGCCACTTTTTCCTTTTACATAGCCACTCAAAGAATATGTTCCAGTAATATAGCCTGTTTTAGCAGAAACACTATAGCCCTTCATACGATTTTCTAAAGTCGCACCAACAAGGCTGCCCTTTCTTCCTGCATGCGGTAATGCATCTAAATAAGAGTTATACCAGGATTTACTTCGAACTTTATATAATAATAGACTTTCTTGCATACTGTTTACTCGATTTTTGTGACTTAAACCTGAACCATCTTCAAAATACCACTGCTCCATATCAAGTCCAATATCACTACCATATGTACGAATCGCTTGGATGCCAGCTGACCAGCTTCCTTCCCCAAGTACCTCGCGTCCAAGTTGTTTAGTAAACATATCACCCATGCCATTAATGCTTAGCTTTAAATACCTAAAGTTAATATCCTGTAATGGTTTTGAATATGAATTACCTACCCGCTGTGCATTCTCAGGTACTTTCCCTGTTTCAAGAGGCATTGTTTGGATACCTTTTGCTACTAATTTTTCTCGAAATACATCAAGTGTATATAGAGTTGGATTATAGACAGTTACATATGTATTTTTCTGTGAACCTGCTGGTAAGTTACCAGTTACAACGATACGCTCTGTACCATATTCTCTTGTAATTTTCACAGTACTTTTCTCGCCCTTTTTAACAACTTTTGTTTTGTTAACAACCGGAATAGTACTTGCAAACGGAACAAGCTGAACATTAGCCGCAGTGCCGGCCTTTGAGCCTGTCACTTTCACTTGCACAGTTGAAATATCATATTGATCATTTGGCGAAATCGTTAATGCCGAAATACGCGAAGCATAAGGTTGATCCTCTTCCTGAGGTACAATTCCCTTCGGTAAACGATCTGCATCAAACCAAGTATCATCCCCGATTAAGGAACCTGTAATTTTCGAGATACCCATTTTTTTCAACCCATTGGCAAACGATTCTAAATGACTAGGTAAAAGCGTTGGATCTCCCCCACCTTGTAAATAGATATTACCGTGAAGAACACCATCTTCAATTGATCCATCGACATATGTCGTTGTAGCAAAGCGATAATCAGGTCCTAGTAAATCCAATGCAGCGGCGCTAACTAAAAGTTTATGCGTAGAAGCAGGGCGTATCATCTTATCACCATTTTTATTGTAAAGGACATTCCCTGTTTCTATATCTCGTACAGTAATGCTATACTCGTTATTCTTCCAATTTTTAGAAATTACGCTATTCACTTTCGTTGTCATTGTTTGCTCACTAGCACTTGCCTTCACAACAAAGGTGATTGGCGTACAACAGACCATTAAAATAATCATTAAAAAAATATTTTTCTTTTTCATAGACCCTCCAGTTTGCAAATTTCTACTTTTCATGCCTTAATTCTACGGAAAAATTTAGCATTTTACAATAAAACACTTTTTTATTTTACAAAGAATAGTAGTCATCTTTTTTATTCGACAAGAATAAACTGTTATAGCTAGCTAAATCATTTCGGGAAAGGAGTTGTTTAAAATGGGTGCTAAATGGATAAAGATTTCAGTCTTATATTTAGTGATTGTTTTGGCGTTTGGACTGTTTATGCATTATACAATTCAACTCGAATGGACGGCGACACACGCACACATCGGTGTAGTAGGTTGGCTGACAACTGGTTTTATCGGCTTAATTTATTCAGTATATAAAGAGGCAGCCGAGACAGGACTGGCCAAAGCACAATTTTGGTTCTATAATCTCGGATTGCCGTTCCTCCTTGTTGGTATGATGATGGTTTATATAGATGTACCGCACTGGTTATTTGAGCTCTTTGTATCTGGTGGCGGTATCGCAGTGGCAATTTCAGTGCTGTTCTTTTTCGTCAATGTCTTTAAAAATGTAAAATCTTAAATAGAAAGCCCCACTTTTTTCGAAAAGTGGGGCTTCATTTATACTATTCTCTCTGTAACCATTCAAATTATTATTGCAATGAATTCGCCTGCATTTGATACATTTTTTCGTAAATGCCGCCCTGTGCTAATAGCTCATCATGTGTACCACGCTCAACAATCTTACCTCGATCTAAGACAAGAATACGATCTGCATTTTTAATAGTAGAAAGTCGGTGAGCGATAATGAATGTTGTACGTCCTTTTTTCAGTACATCCATCGCATGTTGAATAATCTCCTCTGTTTCCGTATCGATATTAGAAGTAGCCTCATCTAAAATTAAAATAGCCGGGTCAAAGGCAAGGGCACGCGCAAAGGAAATTAACTGACGCTGCCCAGATGACAGTGTGCTCCCCTTCTCAATAACAGGCTCGTCATAACCATTTGGTAAGTTCGCTAAAACACGTTCCCCACCAACAGCCTTTAATGAAGTTTCTATTTTTTCTCGTGAAATTTTAGGATTATTCAGGCTGACGTTCGAAGCAATTGTACCTGTAAATAAGTATGGGTCCTGTAGAACAATGCCCATATGTTCACGCATTGTTTGACGAGGAACTGAAGTAATATCAATTCCATCAATCGTAATTTTCCCTTTAGATGGGTCATAGAAACGGAACAATAAGTTCATAATAGAACTTTTCCCAGATCCTGTATGACCTACTAAGGCAATGGTTTCACCTTGATGTGCTTCAAATGATAGGTTCTTTAATACGTACTCATCATTTTTATAAGCAAAAGAAACATCCTCGAACATCACATTTCCTTTATATCTTGGTAAACTTTTTTCAGATACCGGCTCCCCGTTAATATCTAACACTTCAAAGACACGCTTTCCTGCAACAAGTGAGCGCTCAAGCTGAGAAAATTGATTGACGATATTCGTTATCGGATTAAATAATCGCGTTAAATAATCGACAAAGGCATATAATGTCCCCGCAGAAATAACTTCTGTTGCCGTAAATGACTGTGTACCAAAGTAGAAAATAAAGATCGTAAACATAAGAAGCCTTAATGTATTAACAAGGTTGAAGGAAGTTGCAGAATCAAGGAAAAGTAGCTTACGTTCATATGCATAATGCTCATTATTCATGTCATCAAATTCCTTCGTCATTTGCTGCTCACGACGGAATGCTTGAATAATCGTCATCCCTTGAATCGATTCATTAATCATTGCGTTAATATCGGCAATTTTCGTTCTAATAACATCATTATATTTCGAAGCAACTTTACGGTATAAAATCATCCATAAATAAACGACTGGTACCATAGCCAATGCTAGGAACGCCATTTTCCAATTTAAAATGAAGAGTGCGATATAAACACCCAAAATAGATATTAAACTCGTAACGAAGTTTGAAAGTACTTGCACATATAAATTACGAACAGCCTCGGTATCATTCGTTACACGGGCTACAATTTTCCCTGCTGGTAAATTATCGAAGTATTGAATTGGCAATGTTTGAATATGCTCAAATACATCCTTACGTAATTTTTGTACAACACGGTTGGCCCCCATTTGTAAATAGATATACATAAAATAGCGTAAAACAGCTGTAGCTATTGCTAAAAGTAAATAGACAAGTAATAGCCAGGTGATTGGTTTTAATTCAATGCGGCCAACTGTCATGTAATTATCAATGATATGCTTCGCAATAAACGGCCCAACAAGCTCCGTAAAGACGGCGATTGTTAAGAAAAATAGTCCAAGTAGTATCGGTTTTTTAAAATACATTGCATAGCGTGTTAAACGTTGACTCGTACTCATGAGGCACCTCCTTCTAGCTGCTGACGGTCAAATTGCTCTTTATACCATCCTTGTTGTGAAAGAAGCTGCTCATGTGTTCCCTGCTCTACAATTTGGCCTTCATCTAGCACGATAATTAAATTGGCGTGCTGAATTCCTGATAAACGATGCGTAGTAATAATCGTCGTTTTGTCTTGTCGCTCTCGCTGTATATTTTCAATAATTCGTGCCTCTGTTTTGGCATCTACAGCAGAAAGCGAGTCATCAAGCATTAAGATTTCAGGGTCTTTAATAAGAGCACGCGCAATGGAAACACGTTGCTTTTGACCACCTGAAAGAGATACTCCCTTTTCACCAACAAGTGTCTCAAGGCCCATTGGTAAATTTTTTAAATCCTTTTCAAAGTATGCTGCACGAATCGCCTGGTGCAATTCAGCCTGTGTAGCATCTTCTTTCCCAAATAAAATATTTTCACGAATGGTACGTGAGAATAGAACATGATCCTGTGGAACATAACCAATCCAGTCGAGTAACTGTTCCTTCGTTTGTGCAGTAATATCTACTCCATCAATCGATAGCTGTCCTTCGCCGATTGGATACTCGCGTAATAATTGTCGCAGGAAGGTCGTTTTTCCCGCTCCTGTTTTACCAACAATTCCAAGTGTTTGCCCCTTTTTCAACGACAGCGAAATTTCCTGGAGGTTTTTTACCTGACTCATCGGATATTGGAATGTTAAATCATCAAAGCCAATCGCATTCGGTGTCGCAATCGTTCGTGGATTCGAAATATTCCGAACATCCGCCTCATAGTTTAGCGTTTCTTGTACACGATCAAGAGAAGCGTTACCTTGCTGCATCACATTTATAAGTTCCCCAATTGCAAATATTGGCCAAACTGCTAGCCCCAAGTAAACATTGAACGTTACAAGCTGCCCAACTGTCATAGCCTCAGTTGAGACTAAATGAGCACCATAGCCAAGCGCTACGACATAACTAATCCCAGTACCGACCTTTGTAATCGGTCCAAATAAGGCGTTAATTTTTGCGGTATGCATATTTTTTTCATACACAATCTCGCTCATCTCCGCAAAATTTGTTTCGTCCTTTTTTTCTTGTACGTATGCCCGTACAACTCGCACACCTGCAACCGACTCTAGAACACTATCATTCAACTCTCCAAAAGCATCCTGCGCCTTCATATAGCGTTCATGTACAATTTTCCCTAAATATTGAATAAGGATGGCCATGATCGGCACTGGCAGCATTGCAAAAAAAGTAAGCTTCCACGAAATCATAATACCCATGGCAAAAATAATAAAGCCCATATAGATTGTGGAATCAATCAATGTCATAATCCCGAATCCAGCAGTCAACGACACTGCGTTTAAATCATTTGTCGCACGTGCCATTAAATCTCCGGTACGGTTTTTCTCATAAAACGTCGGTGTCATGCGCAAAAAATGCTGCATAAGGTTTCGACGTAAAATTTTCTCTAGGTTAATGGCCCCTTCAAATAATCTGAATTGCCACACAAAATTAAGGACATAGCCCCCAATCATGATACACACAAAAATCAAAATATACTTCGTTAAAAGGGCTGATGTCATTTCCCCAGCAGTCAATATATCAATAATTGACCCTAGTAAATACGGTGGAACAACTTCTAAGCCGCTCGCAACCATTAGTAGCACGACCGCTATTGTATATTGTTTCCAGTATTTCTTAAAAAACCAGCTTAATTTACTTAAAACATCAAACATACTTTATAACCTTCTTTCTCTAGTGCTGTTAAAGCTTTGCTACCCACTATCCATAAATTTCTTGATGAAAATCATTTTTTGTACTTTGTTTCGCATACACATGCACTCCCTTTTTATGATCACTACAACCCTTTTTTGCAACAAAAAAGACACATACCCAAAAAAAGAGCATGTGTCTTTTCATAAAAGGCCAGGAGTTACCCATGCCCTTTATTTGCAACGCAAAATAAAAAGTTAGAAGACATGGACAATGTATGCAGTTGTGATTTGAAATGATACTGGTAAAATTAACATCGTCATGCCCTCCTTTACTTAAGATTGTTATAGTGTTATTGAAGATTATCACACTTTAGAAATATTTGTCAACCAACTCACTGTTATTTTTTACGTTTTTCAGGAAATAATTAACGCTTTAAAGTAACGAATTGCTAAATTTACAATCTAGAAACAAGAAGTAAATCCAGAAATTTAGAATTAAATACTACGACAACTTTTTATATTGACTTTAACGCGACGTAAACCTTTATGGTTAGTTTGTATGAACCTAAAGGAGGAAGAAAACATGCATGAATTTTATCAAATGCCATTATTCGTAAAGCTAAAAGTAAGAGATATAGAAAAGTCAAAGGAATGGTATGGAAACGTACTAAATTTCAATTCTGTATTTGATTTTCCAGATGCTAACGGAATAACTTCAATGACACATTTGAGAGGAACAAAGTACCAAGATTTGATGTTATTACAGGCTGCAGAAGTCAACACCTCTGACTCAGTCATTATTAATTTATTCTCCAGTGATATTTACAGTATTTATCAAGCAGCACTGGATAATAAAACGAAGATCATTCAACAACCGACAGTTCAACCATGGAATGCAAAAGAATTAACTTTAGAAGATCCAGATGGTTATGTTTATACAGTAACTGAAAGCGTTGATTCTAATAAAGACTTTGGTACTGTTATTGACAATGTTAAAGATCAATTATAGCTTCCACTATTTCAGCGGATGTTTGGACACTTGCTGAAAAGTTCTGGAAGGCCCTAGCGAACAAAGCCAGTTCGATAGGATCCAAATCGATTTATCGGAACAATCTTGAGATTTATCGGAACAAATTTTTGATTTATCGGAACAATTCCACGATTTATAGGAACAAGTTCAAGATTTATCGGAACAATTCTGTGATTTGTCGCCTAACTTTAATTTATTGCTCAACTTTTTTAACTTATCGCCTAACTTTTTTAATTTATCAACCAACTTTTTAAATTTATCAACCAACTTTTTAAATTTATCAACCAACTTTCTAAATTTATCAACTAACTTTAATTTATCGCCCACTTCACAAAAAAAACAAAGAACCGCTAACCGTTGCGAGCCAGAAAAGGGAGTTGAGTCCAAGCAGCAACCTGTAATCTAACTAGACTTACCCCTCTTGGAAAACAAGTGCAAAGAATGTTTCCTGATTTCCATTAAGGGTGTAAAAATGCATCCATCTTTGCTTACTCCAACAACTATCGGTGTACTAGTAATATGCCAATGCCACAAACTCCGTCCTTAGCAAGTTGAATATAAGAGACACTAACACTAAGCTGAAACGTCGTTTACTGTTTTGAATTTTACGGTGTGCTTTCTAAGCTCCCAGCCCTATAACAATAATAATAATTATTTAGTAATTTATTATTTAGTAATTAATTATTAATTAGTAGTGACGGTTTTTCCGCTAGCGGGTTTTCCCCTCATGGATTTTCCGTCAACGGATTAACCGTTATCGGATTTTCAGTCAACGGTGTAATTAGTGTTTGAATCCTAATAATTATGCCTCCTTGTTAATTATATACATATTAAGAGATGATATAGGGACATTAACTACGACGTATTTTGGCAGAAATTATAAGAATCTTAATCGACGATATTATAAAATAATATTCAAGAAGTCAAAATAAACTATAGAACGAAAACATTTGAACCAAAGTTGGTAAAACAGTATAAGCTATAATGTTTGGGCTCACTTTGATATTTTTGAACTGAAACATATCTAAAATAATTATCACGTGATACACTTTTCCATATAGACATTTTAATAAGGAGTCTTTACGTTGAAATCATTTTTAGCTGTTGGGATTGGCGGATTTTTGGGTGCCATCTGTCGATATATCCTCGGTTTAGCACTTTCGAATAACGGTGGTTTTCCATTTGCGACACTTTGCATAAACTTAATCGGTTGCTTTTGTTTAGCATGGCTATTTACTACGTTTACAAAGCGTACGCCTGTTATTTTAGGAATTGGGACTGGCTTTTTTGGAGCCTTTACGACCTTTTCGACTTTTTCTTTAGAAACGCTATTACTTTTGCAGGATAGTAAGTGGCTACAAGCTGTTCTTTATATTTTAATGAGTGTTTTTGGCGGTTTAGCTTGTGCATGGCTAGGATTTAAGCTAGCAAAGGGGCGCATCGTATGATAGTTATTGGTATCGGTGGATTTTTGGGTGCACTAACGAGATTTTATCTAGGAAAATTGATTGTCCATACATACCCATGGGCAACATTTTTGATCAATATAACGGGTTCTTTTGCTCTTGGCTTTCTATTTGCATTACATCCAAGTGATTGGATTTGGCATTTTATAGGGCTTGGTTTTTTAGGAGCTTATACGACTTTTTCAACATTCGGTTTTGAATGTTTGACGCTTTTGGAGCAGAAAAAATGGAGACAAGTAATTGTTTATATAAGCACTACAGTTTTATTTGGTTTACTTTTTGCTGCACTTGGCTTTTTCCTTGTGTAGCAGCATTTTTAAGAAGCTAGAGGTGATTTTTTGACACAGCCATCCATTGAACAATTACAAGCACTCGAAGCTGAAATTGAACAAACACTTTATACTTTAATCGACCTAGAACTAGAAGAAAACTTTCCAGAAATGAATACACGCTTTGCACAATTACTTGCAAAGGTACAGGCTGCACAGTTAATTGATTATAAGCTTGATGTCCTCGTTGATCCTCAAGCATTTGCAACAGAAACTTGTATTCTACTGCAAAGTTTAATAGAGGCAAAGAATAGACCACATAAAAGGCAACGACTTCTAACACACCGTATGATTCTAAAAATATGGCTGCGTAAAAATCAACGCTTTATGACGGAATTTTTACCACAAATGTTTTAGGCGCCTTTCTCAAGGGCGTCTCTTTTTAAAGTTGCAATTGCTGCAACACTTCCTTTATTTCCCCCTTCAATTGATCAATTATACCAAGCAAAAATTTAAGAATAATTAATGATGCCATCTATCAGGTACAGGGAGAAATTTATTTTACCAAAGAGCGCGATCTTCTGAAAAAAAGATTAGCAAAACTGACTTTAGATTATTGAAGAGAGCATCTATCGAAATACACCTTGGTATTTCAATCCATAACCTTTTGTATGCAACTAATCATTATTTAACCTCCTTCTTCTTCTACTTGTTATAGCGATGCTGATGAAGTTACGGCTAACTCTACATTCACACACATGAGTAATAATTACTTGCTCCATTTTTTCATTAAATATTTCTGCTTTGTAGCTATTCTCAAAGTGAACCACCCTCTATTAACTCAACTAACAACCTGTCCGTTCTGCAATACTTCAAGATCTATTCCTCAGCGATTGTCACACACATCGATACTTACCGTGTTAGAAATCAAAGTTTTGATTTTCTGACTTTTATCAATTTTTGTTCAATTTATGCCAAAACTTGATTTTAAAACTTTTATAGACTGGTAGCACAAGGTTCTCTATAGGACTTTATAAGGACTTTAATACCTCTATTTAGATGTAGAAATCTAGTTTTTACTAGGCTTCTTTTCTTTCTTATAAGGATTATCTGTGATTTCAAACTCCAAGAAGAGTGTTTTTTCTGAATTTTATCAATTTTTGTTCAATTATCAACGAAAGTTGATTTTGAAACTTTTGTAGCTAATGGTATGGTACTAACAAAATCAAAAAGGAGGGAGCATAATTATGAAAACATCTGAAGAAACCAACTAAGCATATTTATTCAATGCTTAGACAATATGGGAGGATTAGTATCATAAACATCTTATAAAATTGTTACTGCTTTTCTATTGAGTAATAGATTTATAGCATTAGTATAACTGCATTGTTACGTTGGTTGTTGGTCACTCTCATTTGTCATGAAATTTGATTGTGAAATCTATTTATATTAATTCAATTTGATTTACCACATCACTTTAGGTTCATAGGTTATTTGTATAAATATAATGCAATCTAACATGAAAACCTATGTTTTGATTTCCGTATTTCACCAAAACGAATATTATATAAACTATTTAAAAATAACCAAAGAAAAGGATGGTATTTTATGTTCAAGAAATCTATAGTAGCTTTATCTTCTGGAGTTCTAACTGCATCAGTCCTATTTCCATTTGGAGGAACAAACTATGCTAAGGCTAGTGAAATAGAAAATCCACCACAAGTTACTGAAAGTTTAGCAACGACATTAACGATAATTGAGTATGATTTCAGTAGTAATGTGTTACCATTAGATGGTACACAATTAAATGAAAATGAAAACGAAGATAAAAATGAAATTCAATCACGTGGTATTAAAAAGTGGATTACTACTCAGGCACTTAAAGGAACTGCTAAAGCTCTACGTAGTGGTGGTTCGGTTATTAATACTGTGGCTTCACAATTAACAAAGTCGGAAGCTAAAATATTCACTAAACATACAAATACAATCGCCAATGCATTAGAAGATTTAGTTAGACGCGGGGACGTAGTTGAAGATGCTATTATGGATACAGTGGCATCAGCATTAATGAATGTTGGTGTAAAATCATCGACTGCTAGAACTATCGCTAATATTTTTACATTCTTTGCATTTTAATTTAGGAGGTTAAGTAATAATGTCGTTATCATCAGAAGAAAGAATTTCACAACTTGAAAAAAGAGTAGAAAAACATTCTTTTCAAATTAGAATACTGCAAAAATTAGCAGCTAATTATGATATGTTTGGTGTGTTTGACCAAATATTAGCCTACGATTTAGGAGAAGACGAATTCAACGAACTTCAAAATTTGACTAGAATGTACGAGGAAAAACTTGATAATAACGAGGTTATCACTCTAGAGGAATTCACCTCCAAATTCACTAATATTATAGATAGAAGTGGATTGTTACAAAATAGATCTCAATCAGAGGTTAATACATTTATTAAACTTTGGTTGAATGGTCCTACTGGTGGCATAGGGTTCTCAAAAGGACTTTATGAGTACTTTAATACCTCTAATTAAATGCAGAAGTCTAGTTTTACTAGGCTTCTTAGCCATACTACAACTCTTTAAACTCCATTCCCCACCAATCGCACCACCTAAATATCTGACGCGTTAATTGTTCAAAACACTAATTTATTGTTCAAGTAGCTTCCTATTGTAATTAAGAAGATTCATATTTAGATATGCGTGGTCTTACCTCGAAAATCAAATTAAAAAATGACCCTCTCCATTCTCCACCAATACGCTCAAATCCCAATACCCATAATTTAACACTTTACTCTTTGGTCGCCTTAACGCTGACTTTTCCGAGAGTTTTTTATACTTTGTTTAAAAATATGTTGCAAATATTGAATTTTTATTTTATTCTAATACTATTGTGAAAAAAATATAATATTTTTGCTTCTTATCAAGAGAGATGGAGGGACTGGCCCGATGATATCTCGGCAGCGGAACTTAGTGATTTAAGTTACTGTGCCAAATCCAGCAAGCAATGGCTTGATAGATAAGAGGAGTGTTTTATAGATATAAGGCCTCTTCTTGTTGTTTCAAGATGAGGTCTTTTTTATGTAAAAAAATGGGCAAAGGTCGTGTCCCTTTTTAATTTTTGGAGGTAGAACAATGAAGAAAGAGAATCCATGGGCGCTGATCCCATTTGTTGTTTTTTTAATTTTATTTATTGGTTCAGGAGTTATTACAGGTGATTTTTATGCCTTTCCTGTCATTGTAGCCATCGCCATTTCGGGCGCTGTGGCTCTGGCGATGAATCGAAAAGAATCGTTTTCGCGAAAGGTTGATATTTTTTGCAAAGGCGCAGGAAATTTAAATGTCATGCTGATGGTTGTTATTTTTCTCTTGGCTGGGGCCTTTTCAGAGGTAGCAAAAGGTATGGGGGCAGTGGACTCCACTGTTAACTTTGCTTTGTCGGTCATTCCGGAAAACCTGCTTGTCGTAGGCTTGTTCATCATTGCCTGCTTTATCTCCCTATCAATGGGTACATCGGTAGGAACAATTGTTGCACTGGCGCCAATTGGAGTTGGGATAAGCGAGCATACAGAGTTTTCCATGGCTTTAGTAATGGCGGCGATTGTTGGCGGTTCGATGTTTGGCGATAATTTATCCTTTATTTCAGATACAACAATTACTGCCGTTCGTTCACAAGGCGCACAAATGAAGGATAAATTTAAGGTGAATTTTTGGATTGTGTTGCCGGCAGCTATTGTAACGAGCATTATTTTAGGGTTAATCACAATGGGTGAAACGACAGCACAAGTAGAGCATTTAAGCTATAGTTGGGTAAAAATTGTTCCCTATGTGTTAGTTATTATTTTTGCGTTAGTTGGAATGAATGTTTTCCTTGTTCTAGCATTTGGGATTGTTCTCGCCGGGGCTGTTGGTTTAGCAGATGGTAGCTATCATTTAATGAACCTTTTGCAAAAGATTGGCGAAGGAATGTCAGGCATGTATGAAATGGCATTTCTTGCGATATTAATAGCTGGAATGGTGGAGATTATTAAGTTTAACGGAGGAATTGACTTTCTGCTTCACCTTGCGACACGAAGAATAAAATCGAAAAAGGGTGCTGAATTTGGGATTGCTGGCCTTGTGGGCCTAACTAATTTATCTACAGCCAATAATACGATAGCTATTTTAATTGCTGGTCCACTTGCAAAAAATATTGCTGAACAGTATGAGATTGAGCCAAGAAAGTCCGCAAGTATATTAGATATTTTCTCTTGTACGATTCAAGGCCTTCTACCATACGGAGCCCAATTCCTAGCAGCCGCAAGCGTAGCTGGAATATCGCCAGTGAGCATGCTACAATACTCTTTCTATCCAATCCTTATAGGAATCTGCGGGAGCATCGCGATCCTCATCGGATACCCTGCAAAAAAGAAAGCCTGAATTTCACCACTATCAATTATACTTCGGCATAATTGCGTCTGGATAGGCTTTGTGCTTAGGCTAACATCCTATGCGAACTCCTTTCCGATTCAGTGATATCCGCCGTCATTTTACATTGAAATATTCCAATCGTTTTGAGAAAAATAATTAAAACGATTGGATTTTTTATTGGCTGTTTTCTTATAGATTGTTGCTGTTAATACACAAAGACCAAGTTGATTCTACGCATTTAGTAGATTAACTTGGTCTTTAGTAAATCCTTCTTTAGTTTAATAAGAACAGAGATGCTAATTAAACAATCGCGCCCGAACGTTGAAAATGATTAAACAGTTCTGTTCCCCTTATAATATGGTAAAGCATTTCTGAAAACTATAGATCCCATAAACCATCTTTTAATAATCTCCCCTACTTATACTTACTTAATATTTCTTCTGGAATATGACAATAATCATTTGGACATCTAGCTAACCTATCTTGATGTTCTTCTGCACTTCTTATATAGTTTGTAAGAGGTAATACTTCAACAACAATAAGGTCGTAATCATTTCTCTCACAAAGAAACGCCTTTGCCTCTTCTAAGTGTTCAGGATTTTCACTATATACTCCTGTTCTGTATTTCTCGCCAACATCCTGTCCTTGTTTATTCAAACTGTATGGGTCAATGATTTCAAATAAATACCCCATTAATTCCCTGATTGTTACAACTGTCGGATCAAATCCTGTTTTTACACATTCGGCATAACCATCATAATCACCCTCAAGTGTATGACTTGTTCCATTAGCTCTTCCTGCTTCTGTAAACTTAACCCCAGGTAAAGTTTTTATAAAAGCTTGTACTCCCCATAAACATCCACCTGCAAAATATACTACTTCCATATTGACTCTCCTCTTTGTTTTAAAAAATTCATTCCAAGTAAATTGGAGGAAAAAAATGTAATTACTAAGTCTACTACACATTAAAATAATGACAAATTTTATTATTCCACATTATGACCCGATTGTTGAACACAAATCAAACAATGCTCTTCAACTAACTTGCACCGTTAGTACAATAATAAAAAAGAGCTGTCTAAGCAGCTCAACGTTCTTCAAGTAAAGCACCCGTTTGCTCAAGAAGTAAAGTTATTTTTCTCCATATTTTCCACTTCTAATTGCTTTTCGATACTTTCCATCTTCCTCAATAGCTATTGCTTCATCCGTATTAATGCCTTTTATCGAATAATACTTAGTCCCCTTTTTGTACTTGTTTGAAAAGTTTCCAGGGTAAGTCCCTTCCTTGTCCGAATGTTTGGTAACTTGACCAATCTCTTCATTTATTTCATTTACATACTCTTCGCTAATTTCATAAATATATCCATCCCAAATAACAAATGATGAATTCCAGTCAGCACTTGAAGAACAGCCTGCAATAACCTGAATAGAAAATATAAATATACTGAAAATAGAATGTTTAACCTTCACAATTTCACCCCTTTAATTTCGATATTCAAGTCTCATTCTTGAACAAACCTGCTCCGTTAATTGAAATAGCAACAACCTTTAAGAAAACAGCCTTTTTATTTGAGGCTATTCATTTTACAGATGCTTATTTAGAAAAAATTTAAACTATCAGATATAGTCAATACTTAAAAATTACAATTACACTTTCTCGTTATTTAACTCGTAACGTCTATATTTGACCATAAATACAATTCCAAGAATTGGTCCAATCGCTAATATTGTAAAGACCCACTCCCAACCAATGATCCTCTGTATAATAGGGATTAGATTTATAGAAAATATAGTAAGGAGGAAGCCAATACACATTTGAAAAGTAAGGGCTGTACCTACATAATCAACTTCGGCTATTTCTGAAACTGCTGCAGAAAATTGGGCGGAATCAGATATAACAGACACCCCCCAAATCATGGAGATTATTAAGGTTAGCCAAATATACTGCCCGAAGGTAAAACCTATTACTATCGAACAGATAGCACTAATAAACATAGAAATAATCGTTAAATTGGCTCTTCCGATTTTATCTGAGATTAGTCCACCTACCACACAACCAATCCCTCCGGCAATTCCTATTGAAATAAAAGATGATAATGCAATAAACCAATGTGGAATTCCTGGTGAATAGGTTAAGAAACTAGCTGTCAAAAAAGCAGGTAGCCATGTCCACATCGCATACAATTCCCACATATGACCGAAATAACCGTAGTTCGCAAGCATTACTGGTTTATTCATAACTACTTTTTTTATTAATTTTAAAGAGAACGGCGATTTATTGGGTACAATCGGAGCATCTTCTAAAATATAAGTAACTATTATAGCCGATAATAAAGCCAATACTGAAGTACTAATTATCACGAGTTTCCAATTTAACGACGAGAAAAACATAACTACAAAATGTGGTAATGATGATCCTAATGTTAATGCTGCTATTAAGACTCCAATTGCAAACCCTCGTTTTTTGGGGAACCATTGCGATAAAATTTTCACAGCTATTGGATAGACACCTGCAAGAGTTACTCCAGTTAAAATTCTAAGTAGAATACCTAAAAAAGCGTAATTCACAAAAATTAGTAAGACATTTAATATTCCGCCTAGAAAAACTGAAATCGCAAAAATCTTTCGGGGATTAAAGCGGTCCGCAACCCCAAAATATGAACTAAACAATGATCCTAGGACAAAGCCAATAGGGATAGCAGCTGAAAGCCAAGATTCTGAATTGGAGCTAAGATTCCAAATTTCAATTAGTTCGGGTGCAATCACTGATGCACTAAACCACAAGCTTAAAGCACATAATTCTGCTAAACCAATCCAGACCAACGCTCTCCAAGAACCTTGAATCATAATACCCCCCAAAAATAAATCAATATAGTTTACAAATTAAAAATAATCTCCAGTGCGCTATATATAGTAACTGTTTCAATTAGTCATGAACCCACGCAATATGTTTTTTGGGAGAAGTATTATCCTTCCCTACAAACAAAATCATTCCTTCGAACAAATCTATTTAAAAATAAAAAGTGAAGCGCTAAAAAAGGTAGAATTGTTATTAAAACAAAAATATTATCAACCTCTTATGAATTAAATAATAACAAATATAGTATAAAATTCCCTTATAAATCTTATTATAGATAAAATAAAATTCGGACGCCCCTTGGAAAGCGCCAAGTCGGAACGGAAATCAATCCCCCCGTTTTGCCGAACACCCTTACTTTATTTAATTGCATATTTTCATTGACACATAATAATTTTCCACAACATGAAAAAACAGCTGATAAGCTTCAGCTGTTCGTTCTTATATATGCTTGGATTTTAATCGTAATTTTTTCCACATATGATAGTAAACCCCACCAGAAGTCATCACTGTTGGAACAGTAAAAACAAAGGAATATATATATCCTTGCTCTGCAATGTGTTGAATTGTCCCAGTGGTAAATGTCATAAATACCCACAAAACCATTGTTAAAACAAGAGTAATGGATGCTGCTAGGTTTAAAGGCTTTGCAAGACGCACTAATTTATCAATAGAAGACTCGGCGTCACTATAAATGGGTGTAGTTTCTGGTGCTGCCTTAAAAATATGCATATATGCACTAGAACAAACATGTGTCCAGCCACCGAAAGCAAATAACTCAAAATACTCCTCTTCTTCATCCTTCTGTAATTTACGATAATCAATACTAAAAATGACGTCTTCTGGTTCACCCTTCTCTAGCCCATAGCCAGCACATCGAAATCTTTTTAAATGCCAACCCTTTGCCGCCTTTTCGCTTAATTTTTTCATATCGCGTTCCTCAGAAAAAGCTAAACCATATGATGCCATATATCTCTTATTTCTCACTATTTTTGCCCCCCTGTAGTCCCTGCTCTGCCAACTGAATCATGACCTTTCTTCGTTCAATATCTTCGAGCAATACTTCTCGACCTTTATCCGTTAAGACATAGACCTTTCTACGAGAATCCGAATCATCGTGTAGCTGAATAAGCTGTTCAGCTAATAATTTTTTAATAATTGTATAAAGGGATGCTGGACCAACTACGAAAGTACCCTTTGTTGTCTCCTCTATTAAACTCATGACCGCATAGCCATGTCGAGGCTCCGTTAAGGCAGCCATAATATAAAAAACAGAATCTGTTAACTGCTCTAATGATTTCATTGTCTACACCTCCAATATATCACAAAACGATATATCATTAAATAATATATCATTTTGTGATATATAGAGCAACTGTATAAAAAATCCCCACCAAGCCGCTACTTAGAGAGGATAAATAAAAGCACGCTCTTTAATTTTCACTGAATTGGGCGATTCCAACGCCTCGATTTAATTACATTATAAAAGAATAATCTTTTATAACTTTACAAATTTCCACATTATATTGCATGTACCATTTTTCTTTTCCGAATTTCTGTGCGACCAGATGTTTTGAATTTTCTTTCCATGCCTGAATAGACTCAAGTGATTCCCAATAGGATACAGTAATGCCCTTCCCTTCAGCATTTCTAGCACTTTCTACACGAAGAAAACCAGGCTGCTTTTGTGCTAGTTCGTCCATCACTTCTGCCATCTTGGCATAGCCTTCTCCATCCTCGTCTGTTCTTTGTGATGTAAAAATTACGGCATAATATGTTTTCATAACTATTTACTCCCACCTTTTTATGTATTATTGTAAACGATAAATACTTTTACGAAAATCGAAATATGGAATGCAGAAAGGATTGTGACAAATGGATATTAATCCAAACATGGCTGAAATCGCTTCTCTTCTTGGAGAAACTTCAAGAGCTACAATGCTTGCTAGTATGATGGATGGTCGTTTTCATACTGCCAGTGAATTAGCTTATATGGCAGCCATTAAGCCCCAGACTGCTAGCTTTCATCTTGCAAAGTTAGTAGATGGTAAACTTGTTAAAGTAGAGAAACAAGGTCGTCATCGATATTTTCAATTAGCAGACGAAGAAATTGCTCATTTACTCGAATCCTTCTTAGCGATTTCTCCACCCCCTGAAGTACGTTCTTTAAAACAATCAAGCCAAATGAAATTATTACAGGGTGCAAGAACTTGCTATGACCATTTAGCTGGTAAACTAGGTGTTCAATTAACAGAATCATTGGTTAATGCTGGTTATTTACAACTAGAGGAAAAAGAATTTCTCATAACAGCTAAAGGAGCACAATTCTTTACAGATTTCGGTCTTGATTTAGATGATTTAAAAAGAAAGCGCCGATCATTTTCCCATGCATGTTTGGATTGGAGTGAACGACGTTATCATCTAGCTGGTGCTCTTGGTCAAGGGATACTTACACATTTATTCAGTTTGGGTTGGGTGACTCGTGTCCCGTCTATTCGTGCCATTAAAGTGACTGAACAAGGAAGGGCTGGATTTAAAGAAGTTTTTCAGTTAGATGTTTAAACTAACAACTGCGTTCATTCCGCGGACAGTCTATACTCAACTTTCTGCAGATATTTTTTTGGCGTTAGCCGTAAAGTTACGGTTCACCAAATAAATACCTGCAATTATAAACAGCCCTCCTACGACTAACGATGGTTTTAATGGTTCATTTAATAGTAGCCAGCCTGTTATCACGCCGAAAAAAGGAGCTAAAAACAAAAAGGCACTCGTTTTTCCAGGATCACTATTTTGTAAAAGATAATACCAGCCTGCAAATTGAACAATTGACGAGAAAATGCTAAGCCATAATATAATGAATACCGAATGAACATTCACAGTAAAAAATGGTTGTTCTAACATAAAACTTGGCCAATATAAGTAGTAATCCACCAAAAAGCATTTGATAGGCTGATAGCACCCATGTATCAAATAGAACACCCCATTTTTTAGCCAGCAGTGTCGCAATTGCCCAAAAAACAGCTGAAAGAATACCAAAAAGAATGCCGATTTCACCTTCAATCTGTATACCCATTGTAATCGTAACACCAATTAACCCCAAGAAAACACTACACCATTGATACAACCGGTAGCGCGCTTTCGTAAATATTGTAGCGAAGATGACGACAAGCAAAGGATTCGTAAATGTTAGAATAGAGGATTCACTTGCTGTAATTGTCCGTAAGCTTAAAAAAATACAGCCCATTACACCCGCAGTTTGAAATGCTCCAATCGTAAAAATTTTCATCCAGCCTTCTTTTGAAGTTGGATGAGGTCTTTTTAACGCTAACACGATGACAGCCATCATTATCCCTGCTAGTATAAAGCGGAGTGCAGCCAATAACAGTGGCGATGCATACGGCAATCCCAATTTGACAATGGCAAATGAGGATCCCATTAAAAATGTCGTTAAAACTAACAATGTTGTAAATTTATAAATATTCATTATTTGTCCCCCTATTTCTATATAAGAACATTATAGATAGGAAAAACTTCAACTCTTATCGAAGTATGGAATACATATAGCGGAGGATGGAACTTTTATCAGTTTCATTTCATTTTTTAAGCGTATACTTAGTTGAATATAGGTAATAGGAGGAAGCTGCCTTGAAAATATTACTAGCAGAAGATGATGCACGATTAAGAAGAAATATCGTTCATATTTTAAAGAAAGAATTTCACAATGTGACAGAAGCGGAGAATGGAAAGGAAGCGCTAGACCACACGCTTACAGAGCAATATGATCTTGTTATTTTAGATTGGATGATGCCATACCTTAGTGGAATTCAAGTGTGCCAGCAGCTACGAAACACTGGATTCAATGGTAGTATATTAATGCTAACAGCGAAAGACGACACAGAGGACATCATCAAAGGACTTGATAGTGGCGCAGATGATTACATAGTAAAGCCATTTAAAATTGAGGAACTGTTAGCAAGAGTTCGCGCATTACTACGAAGAAAAGATAAAGTGATAGAACAGGTCATCCAGATAGATCAATTACAGCTGAATATAGATTCTCGCGTGTTTTTGTACAATAATGAAGTAGTTGATTTAACAAAAAATGAATTTTTACTGTTAGAATATTTATTTATCAATAAAGGTCGTGTACTAACTAGAGAACAAATTTGTATTTATATATGGGGCTATGATTACGATGTTTCGAATAATTCCTTAGATGCTTTAGTCAAACTTGTGAGAAAAAAAATTGATGATGGTCAATCCAAATCACGTATTCAAAATGTTAGAGGGATTGGCTATAAACTGAGGGAAGACTAATGTTTCATAAAACGAAAAAAAAATTATCCTTTTTATATGCAACGCTTTACTTTTTGCTATTTTCACTATTCGTTATTGTGCTATACTTTTCTCTCATGAAATTAATGGAAAATCAACAAATAAACGAATTAGAAGACTTTTATGGTAGGCAAGAGCACGATTTCTTTGAACATGTTCATGCCAACACTAAAACTTTAAATTATGACCCAAATCGCAGTTTTTTTTACTATATTTACACAAAGGATCATAAGTTTGTCCATGGTGATGAATCTTTTAAGGGACTGAAGAATCCGCTCGAAAAAGCGTTTGGCAATAGCAACCCAAATGAAGAACTCATACAGCACTATGAATGGCAGGAAGAGCATTTTCTACTTCTAAAAAAGCCAATTTTCAATGACGATACTGTAGCAGGCTATATTATCGTTGGTAAATCTGTGACGTCACAGCATCATTTTTTCCAAATGACAAAGTACTTACTAATATTATTAACTTGTATTTCAACGGTCTTAATCGGTTTACTGTCCTATTATATGGCTGGAAAAGCGATGGTACCTATTCAATGGTCGTTCGATAAACAAAAAAAATTCGTATCTGATGCATCCCATGAATTACGAACACCATTAAGCATTTTTTATAGTTCACTTGAAATTTTAGAAGTGGAAGAAGCAAAGCAATTAAGCCCTTTCGGAAAAGAATTAATTACGGATTTAAAAGATGAGGCTGAAATAATGAAAGAGCTCATAGAGAAATTGCTGTTCTTAGCAAGACACGATCAGCAGCAGGTTTCCGTTCATAAAGAAATCATACCATTATCAACTTTACTCAAAAAGGTGAGTACGAAATTTCAACGGATTATGCCTCCTGAAATACAGTTTTCTACTGAAATTCAAGAAAACATCGAGTTGCTTGGTGATGCTTCAAAAATACAAGAGCTGCTTTATATTCTATTAGACAATGCGATAAGATATACAAATAGTGGTGCTATAACACTGTCACTTTTAAAAAATAAAGACTCTGTACAAATCACTGTTGCCGATAGTGGCGTTGGTATGACTGAACAGGAATTGCCTTTAGTGTTTGAGCGATTCTACCGAAGTGATGCTGCTCGTCAACGAAATGGCACTGGTTTAGGTCTTGCCATAGCAAAAGCAATAGTGGAGCAACATGATGGAAAAATTTATGCAACAAGTACAGTAGATAAAGGCACTACATTTCATATTGAATTCCCAATATAAAAGAATCGGGGCTTGTCACGACAGCCCCGATTTCTTTTAACTATTGTGTGTTGTTGAAACATTTACTTTGTTCATGAACTGGCTTATTGTTCTTGTTGCCAATACTAACATAGTAATCCCTCCAGAAACTACATAAAACATCATAATCAACGCATTTTCTGTATCTGTTCCTATAAGCACTCCATGAGCAAGTGATATTACCCATGCTGGCAACACAAGAAAGTGAAGTTTTTTCCATAAGGAGCGATTCATTGTTCGAATCCATAAATCCGATGTCATGATGACCATTAAAAACAAATAAAATGCTATTGTTCCAAAAGCCGATGGTATAGATTGATATTTCGCTGTGACAGGAATTAAAATCTCTACTATGCTATAAGGCTCATAATGATCGATTAAAAGCACTAACATATGCGCGATGACGGTGATTAACCCCAGCCATCCAGCATTTTGATGTATATGATAAATTAAATTTTTATGTGATTTGACAAATGATGATTTTCTCAACAAACCAAATATAATGGAAATTGTAAAGTAAAAATACGCTAATAACCCTAATAATCGAATCCATTCCCATGTACTTATAATCATTTATTTCACCCCCGTCATCCTCCAATTTGCTGCTTGCCCTTCTTTAACAATAAAGCGGGCACTTTGTTGACAATTGTTTTCGAACCATTGCTGCAATTGACCCTCAGCCATAAGAAAGCACAGTTTTGCACCAACCTCTGCATCACATAAAGAGGACGTTACGACTGAAGCTTGTAATACTTCTGTATTTGCGATATCACCTGTTTGTCCGTTTAATAAATGATGTTTCTTCTTCGTTCCTTGCATCCAGCTTCGATAAACTCGATTGGAAGTAGCAATGGCACCTGTTTTCATTTTAATCGAGCTAATTTCCTTGTCGATATCCCAGGCATCGGCAACACCGATTGTCCAGGTCTTTTCCCCAGAAGACCACATTTTCATATCCCCTCCCCCGTCTATTAGTCCGAAATCAGGAGATACCTCTTGCTCAAGCCAATTCGCCAATTTTTCAATGGCATACCCTTTGGCAAATCCACCTAAATCAATTTCCTGCTGTGCTACCTTCATAACTTGCCCATCACCTAGAAATTGAAATGGTTGATCTGCAATAAGAGATTTGTGTTGAAATGCCTTACTTTTAGCCGCATCAAATGGGAAAGATTGATTGTAACCATGCTGTTCTAAATGGCATTTAAGATAGGGTGAAAATAAACCATTAGAAAGTTGATAATATTGATCCGCTTGCACTAAACAATCATATAGTAACGAACTAATGCGTAGCGTTTCTCCAATTTCTAAATCATTTACTTGTGATAATTCATTATTTGATTGAAATCTCGACCATTCTTTCGCAACGTATTGAAGCCATTTCTCTGCTTTTTCTTTCCATACAAAATGAACACCTTTTGGCATAGCAATATAAAATTCAGTGTTCATTATTTGTAAAGTTAGTGTATCCACACGACCAACTCCATTAAGTTCTTTTCGTTTTGCGCTCGCTTTTGACAGTAGGTTGACTTGTAATTTCAAAGTTTGTCCAATCCAGCTGTACAAGTTCCTTTTCTTTTTTCGTCATATTGTCCTGATCTACTTCCTGAATATTATTGGTGCGTGTAGTTTCGGCTTCTGTTGGGCTGTTAATTTGGGTTAATATCGCTGCAGATAAAAGTATCCCTGACGCCCCTAAAACCCATTTTGCCTTTTTCGGATCTTTCATAGTGCTTCCCCCTAATTCGTAATTGGCTGGCATAAAAATGTTTGATTACTTTCTTGCCACTCTGCTATATAACCTAAGCCATTCGTTATTGTACTAATAGGTACATATAACTCTTCATTTACATAAAATGCTTGTGCAGGAGATGGTGTTTTCACATTGTTAGCATAAACAACGTTAGTTCCAGCACGGTAAATTAATTCATTTGCTTGATCCTGGATATCTAAAATTTTACTTTCTTTATAAAAGGTTGCTTTTGCTCCTAGGGCCTGTGCAACAGCTTTACCCGGTACAAAAAATTCCCCGTCTTTTGGTATAACAAAAAAACTCAGCTCCTTATTTGTACTTTCTACCTTTAATGTGACCTTTTGAGAGCTTGCGAAAGGTAGCACTTCTTTATCTGCAGCAACTGTTCGTGTCCAAATATTCCAAGTACCCTTGGCACTCACAGCGTCTTGAAAGTAGTAAGTTTCACCTTCTTCTTCATCGTCATAGTAATATTTCTCATCATCATCGTCGTCCTCGTCGTCCTTATAGTCCTTATACTCTTTATACTTTTCATGTTTTTTATCTTCATGTTCGTGATCATCTGCATGTACAATTACACCATCTGTTATAAAACTTGCCAATATTAGAACTACAATAAAACTAATTTTTTTCATCTTCATCGACACTACTCCTTTCTATTGACTTCATTTTAGGTTTTAAAAATGATACAAGACTGAAATTCCCAAACAAATTTTTACATTTTAAAAAGCCATTTCTATAGACAGATTCCTCTGCACTAAGAAATGGCTTGGTTCATAAAATCTCTTATTCTTTTGTATACTACATCTCAGTAAACTATCCTACAATATAAGCTGGGTACTCAAAATCAGAGTAACTTTTTTGATATACTCTTTACAAATATCGCATAAACGTTCACATTAAATTATGAAGAAACAACTTTGAAAGGAATATATGTCTTAAATGAAAGTAAACATTAAAATAATTGAAAAACTTAAAGAAGAATCATGTACGTTTAACATTCACAAAGTAACGTCTTTTATTCAAGATATCGTATCCACTCTTGAAAAAAGCTCTGACAACTATTTAATAGCAAAGTCTACATCCAAAGACGAACAAGAAAAAATTCCTTACTCAAACATATTTTATTTGGAATATCTTGAACGAAAAATATTCATTTACACAAATGATACTATTTTTGAAACAAAAAGCCCTTTATATAAATTAGAACAGGATCTTCCCAATAACTTTATCAGAATCTCAAAAACTATCATTATCAATATTCATTTTTTAAATAAATTTTCGGTTAAAACTAATGGTAGTCTTGAAGCAATTCTCTCTAATGAAGAAAAAATAATTGTGTCAAGAAAATATGTATCTTCCTTAAAAAAAGGGCTAACAAGATATTCCAAAACTCCACTTATGTATTGATTTTCACCACATATGTTTAAACGTATTTCTTTATCCCCTATTTGATGCCATTATGGATAACATCAAAGGAGGTAATAAAAAATGTTTAACATTATTCAAGAAGTGCTTTTAAGAACGCCATTGTGGGTATGGATATTATTATTTTTTTTAATAAAAAGAGGTATTGCTATTTCTCAGGAAAGGCCAATCAATTTATCTAAAATGTTTTTAGTTCCTTTCATATTTATGATATGGGGATTTGAAAAAATGATCACTCAATTTTCGCACTTAGAATTTTGTTTAATTAGCTATTTCTTTTTCATATTTCCTGGGACTTTAATTGGTTATTTATTGTATAAAAAATATCAAAATTTTTTCAAATTGGAATCAGTTATTATCAGGAAGAAGTGCTATCTTCCATTAATCATTATCTTGATAAATTTTTTGGTGAAGTATCTTTTAAATGTAACTTTGGGCATCTCTCCATCATTTTATAATGACATTTCAATTAATATCATTTATTCTGCAGTAAGTGGACTATCTATAGGACTTTTCTTCGGGGGAATTCTTTATACATATAATGTACAAAAAGAATTAAACAAGCCTATCTTACAATCATAAAAATTTTGAGGGGAAGACATTTCATTGCAATTAAAAAATAGATTATTTTCAGGTTTAGGCACTGGTGCATTTATATATATGCTAGTTTTACTATCGAGAAATAACATCATCTCTTCAGAAGCTGAGATTATGGGTGTGTTAATAATCTCAGCTTGCGCAGGTATTTTTACAATCATTTTTGAAATTGAAAAAATTAACTATTTATTTGCTTTAGGCATCCATTTTATCTTGATGTTTCTAGTCGTCTTCTCTATATCTTTATATAACAAGTGGACAGATAATTTTCTAAGTGTAGATTTTCTTGGTGGTTTTTTATTAATATATATATTTGCATGGATTATAACAATTATTAAGACAAAAAAAGATGCAAATGAACTCAATACATTACTAAAACAGATAAGAAATTTTTAAATTAAAAGAGTATTTAAATAGACCAAATCATATTTACCGATACTAATCGGCAACGTCTAATATCCTCTCTGGAGGATTAAATGGTACAGAAGATCACTCCTTTTACAGAGTGGTCTTTTGTATTTCCCACTAATGGAGAGCATTTGCTGATGAAATGTGAATGGAAAAAATGAATGATGTATCTTTGGAATGTTTCAAATTATTATATATCGTTTAAATCAAAGAGCAAATAAGATGATTGGAAGAATTTCCATGAACAAAAAACTCGCGAAACTACTATCTGTAATTAATTGCGCTCCCTACATGGATATTGCTTTGTTGACCTGATGTGATTCCCCCCGCTTGTAGTGGTTCTAATGATAGTACTATTTGTAATTTCTAAGCTTTCACATTAGTAAAGAGGGTTAAAAAAATAACGAGTGAAAAATAGTCACTCGCTATTTCTTTTTCTTTATATTTCCTGTATTGCTCCCTTTCTCCTTCACTTGACTTAGCAGATTATGGATAATATTATAGTATAAAATCCAAACGGTTAATCAGATAAAATGAAAAAAGGATTGTATATGGAGGTGTTGTCATTAAAATAAACAAACCAAATTAGCTTTGCTTCATTTGCAAATTTATATAGAATTCAAGTGAAACTGAAATAATTTGAATTTTCGTGGGTGATGATTTGAAAATTTCAATAGAAAAAATAAGCCAAGAATTAGAAGAAGAGATTATTATTAGGTGTCATGAGGTTGATGACGAAATATATGACATCATCAACAAGCTGAAAACCGAGAACCTCATTTTACTTGGCCATCAAAATGAAAGTATTCACCGCATTAACCTTGGTGATATCTATTATTTCGAGGCAGTCGAGGGAAAAGTTTTTATGTACTGCAAGGATAACGTTTTTGAGGTAAAACAAAAACTATACGAATTAGAAGAATTATGTACGGGGAAAAACTGTTTTCGCGCGTCGAAATCAACAATTTTGAACATCACGAAAATTTCATCTGTTTATCCGACCATTAGTGGCCGATTCGAAGCGGTGTTGGATAACGGAGAGCGTGCTGTTATATCAAGGCAGTATGTGCCTATCCTAAAAAATATGCTTGGTTTGTAAAGAGGGATACATATGAATTTTTTTGAATTTGTGCAAAAGATAATTAAGAATTTCTTTATCATCTTCGCATCCATAATCATGATGGTTACTTTGTTGCGACAAATGTTTTATCCTGACATGGCCTTGGCCTTTGATTTGAAGTCGATTTATATCATAATGGCAATTTCATTTTTAAGTGCATTAACCGGATTTATTTTATATTCTCCTAAAGATCTAAGCGAGAAGGAAATGCGAATAAGGATTATTATTCATTTCTTCACTTTGGAGATTTTATTGATTGTCCTTGGCAGCGCTCTGAATCTTGTAACTGATCCAACAGGTGTAATCCTTCTTGCATTGCAAATTGCCGTAATCTATCTCATAGTTCGTGTACTGTCATGGCAAAATGATAAAAAAGATGCAAAAAAAATCAATGAAAAACTAAAGGCATTAAAGAAAGACTTTGGTGAGTGATCAAAAAAATTAATAAGCAGTAGTTATCTGTAACAAATTATTTTACGGTAAGCATTAGAGCTTACCGTTTTTTTTTTGCATCTTATTAGCCTGTGGATACAACTTACCATTTTTCCATATACATCCTCCATTCCGTTTAATATGATGATTTTACAAAAAATTTTTCCAATGAGGTGGAGTTATGAATATGGGGATTTTCCTTTTATTAGTCGCTTTGATTTTTGAGATTACCTTTGCCATCTATTGCATAGTAACAAAGAAAAACCATAAAAAAATAAAGAATTGGATTAGGATTGCTGTATTTATTGTATTTGTAATACTTGCTGCTTCATCAGTGATTGTCTGGAGTTTTCGCTGGATAATGCTTGCTATACTACTTTTCTTATTAGCTTTAAATGGTACAGTATCTCTTATCCATAAGAAAACGAATAGTAAACCATACAAAACTTCTAGCATTGTTTGGAAGTCCATTATGATGATATTGACATTTGTATTTGTACTTTCACCTGTCATTATTTTTCCACAGCACCATTCACCAAAAGTGACAGGAGAATATGAAGTTGCAACCGCTACTTACACATATGTTGACAAAAATCGTATTGAGGAATTTACTAACACAGGGGACAAAAGATTTGTTAATGTAGAATTTTGGTATCCCAAAAACGCAAATGGAACATACCCTCTATTGGTGTTCTCACATGGGGCATTAGGTATCAAGATAAGCAACAGATCTACTTATACTGAACTGGCAAGCCACGGTTATGTAGTCGTTTCAATCGATCATCCCTATCACTCCTTCTATACTCGTTCAGAGGATGGAACAGTAGCTATGGTCCATTCAGATTTCCGCCATGAATTCGAAAAATATGCGATTAATGGCAGTTACTCAAATGAAGAAAAGTACAATATCATTCAAAAATGGGAGAAACTACGAACAGACGATATGAACTTTGTTATTGATACGATCCTTCAAAAGTCCAAAAATGATAATGACCCTATTTATCAACATATCAATACAGAGAAAATTGGTGTGTTTGGACACTCAATGGGCGGTGCAGCGAGTGTATGGGTAGACAGAGAACGTAATGATATAAGTGCAGTTGTAAATATTGATGGCCCGTTCTTTAGTGAGCTTGTTTATAAGAAAGATATGGATGATTTTGTAGCTAGCAGCAAAGACTTTACGACCCCACTTCTTAGCATTTATTCTGACGATGTATGGGGACAGCTTGAGAGCAGCTCCACTTTAATAGCAAACAACCCCAAAAATGAACACTTCAAAGAAGCATATACTGTTCATTTTCAAGGGGCAAAACATTTAAGTTTGACCGATTTGCCGCTTTTCTCTCCAATACTGGCAAATATTTTACAAGGAGGAAAAGCTGATATTGATCAATATTACTGTATTGAAACTGAAAATGAACTAATTCTTAAATTTTTTGACTTTGAATTAAAGGGAATCGGCCATTTTGCTCCCAAAGAGACATATTGAATAAAGTTTCTGCCGTAATTTGCACTTGTCATCGATATTTTGGATACGGCGACCATGTCCTGTTAAATTTATAGCAAAGTCTTATTGAGTCTTCTCTTTAAAAAACTTTTCTTTCATTAAAACATCTAAAAAGGCTTAGGAATAATCCCTAAGCCTTTCAATCTTTCTATATAAAAAACAATTCAAGATAACGGTAGATACCAAAAGCAATCGGATAATAAACGCTTTGATATCAAACACATCATCTTGAACTGCCCAGCAAATTGCAACAATTATTTAGATTCTACATTCGCATCTTTTGAGTAATTATACTTAGAAGGATCCACTGGAGTATAACCTTTTGGCGTATAGAATCTCAACAAGTCACCATTCACCACTTTGTCAGATAATTCTAATTTACGATCTACATTATTTTTAAGAGTTTTCGCATACTCTAATTGACTATCATCTAGTAGTAAACCTGTTTTATTATCATAAAATTTCCCATTCACCGAATAAATAGTAGGACTGACAAAACCGCCATTTCTAAATGGTACAACTTCATCATGGTCTTTTGATAATAAGTCGGAACCAAATTGAACAAATTTTTGCGTATCAATTCCTAGTAAATGTAATAACGTTGGAAGAAGGTCTGTTTGGCCACCATAAGCATGGTTAGTTCCACCTTGCATTCCTGGAACATGTATAAATAATGGTACGCGTTGCAAATTAGCATTTTCATACGGTGTAATTTCTTTTCCAATGACTTGTTCCATCGCATCATTATGATTATCTGAAATACCGTAATGGTCACCATAAAGAACAATCATCGTATTATCATATAAGCCTAATTCTTTTAATTGATTGAACATTTGTTTGATTGCTTCATCTGCATAACGTGCTGTTTGGAAATAATTATCTACACTTGCATCTCCAGTATTAGCTTTATTAATTGTTACTAAGTCTTGATTCATTGTATACGGGAAGTGGTTCCCTACCGTAATAAATTTCGTATAAAAAGGTTGTGGTAACGATTTTAATAGACTTTCAGATTGTTTAAAGAATGGTTTATCTAACAAACCATATTCAGCCATGTTTTCTGAAGAATTCGTGTCATAGTAGCTAGCATCGTAGAAATGCTCAAATCCAAATGATTTATAAATCTCATTACGATTCCAGAAGCTTCCGTTATTACCATGGAATACAGCAGATGTATAACCATAATCTTTTAAAATACTAGGAGCTGCTTGGTACGTATTTTGTGCTTTTGTAATATAAGCAGATCCTTGTGGTAACCCAAACATAGAATTTTCCAGCATAAATTCTGCATCGGAAGTTTTACCTTGACCTGTTTGATGGAAGAAATTATCAAAATACATTGTATTCTTATCTTTTGTTAATGAATTTAAAAATGGTGTAACTTCTTCACCGTTTAATTTATAGTTGATAAGAAAGTTTTGGAATGATTCTAAATGTAAATAGATGACGTTCATTCCTTTTGCTTTACCAAAATATTCTGCATTCGGTTTGGCGTAGTTAGATTTTGTATAGTTCATCACTTCTGTAATATCACTACTATCCGCCAAAGCTCTCTGTGAAGATGCTTTCATAGTTTCTACTGAATCATAAATCGTATAGTTATACATTCCTAGATATTTCACAATATAGTTTCTATCAAAACCTCGAGATAATAGTTGCGGACGATCTGCTTCAGCTAATCCTAAATTTAGGAATGATATTGCTAATGCAAAAGTAATGATTGCCGTTGCTTTTTTATATCCAAAACGATTGGTTTCCTTTGGTATTCTTCTTGAGAATCGTAGGTAAAACATTACAAATACATCCACAAAGAACAAGATATCAAAAGGCTTTATTAAAGTAAGAACACTACCACCTAAATCTCCGAAGTTCTGCGTTTGGATAACTGTAGGTAATGTAATGAAATCACTGAAAAATCGATAATAAACAACATTGGCATATAAAAGAATAGACATCAGAGTGTAAACTACAACTAGTGATGTATATTTTCTCTTTCCTCTAAATAAAAATGATATTCCTAGAAACAGCATTGCTGAACCTAGTGGATTTATTAGTAAAAGGAAATGTTGAAGGAATCCTTCTACTCCTAGTTTAAATTGTGTTGTTTGAGTGATGTATGTTTTAATCCATAACATTAAAACAGCTAGTATATATATCCCTAAAAAGTTCTTTAACAGGGCATCTTTTTTACTTAATAAATTTTTCATTTTTGCACCTACCTTTTACTTACTTAAATTAAATTCTAGATGTATATTAACTTAGATAATAAGTATATATTGCATTTTTAAAATTGTTACTTCACAATAGCTTTTTCCGCAACTATTGTATACTACTCCCCTTATAGACTTCTGTCAAGTTGTTAATATAATTGAAGATTACGGGGGATTTTAAACCTTTGGAATACCTCATTGTTTATTCATTTTTCCCACTTAAATTCAACAATAGCAATTCTAAAACAGAATTTTAGTTTTTACAATTAAATTTTGTGACATGAAACTTATAATTTTGTAAGGTTTAATTTCATTGAACTACTCCCACTTTCGCTTCGCTTAGAAGTTGGAAATTTCTAAGAACACCTTCGTAACTGAAAGTTTGAATTTTATGTACATCATTACCCATAATACCTAATATTACAGCACCAATAAAAATACCAGCACATCACAATAATGGTATAAATAACCATTTATCATATGTAATATTACAATAAACGTTCTCTCAAAAAAATTTTGAAACATTAAACCTCTATCTAACTACTTCTTATATAGAAAGAATTATTGGATACTCATCGAACCATTAAATTAATACAAGTAAAAAAAACCCTGTTTGATTCTTTAACTAAACTGCGCCGTTAGTAAAAAAGCGTTTCAATTTATTATAGAAACGCACCCGTTAAATTAACTCGTTTGAGTGAATACTATGTAGAATCAATTGCTATGAATACCTATTCCATCAAAACCCTCTCATTCATAGCAATTGCTCATTTGTTTACATTATTATTTTGATGAACTACCAGTTGATCGATTAATGGCTGTATTTTGTACTGATTGATTCATTTGTTGTGAAGACTGGTTTGTTTGTTCTTGAGGTTGCTTCGTTTGTTGTGAAGATTGGTTCATTTGTTGAAAAGGCTGAGACATTTGCTGCAATGGTTGTGCCATTTGTTGTATTGGCTGCATCATTTGTTGGGCACTCTGTAGGTTTAATTTATTCGAAATATTTTTTGTGAACTGTTGAAGGGTACCATTTTGCAATCCTCTAGCAACACCTAAAATAACAGCTCCTATTACACTCCATGTAAGAAATCTCACTAATACACCTCCTTCCTAAAAAAATTTGAAACAGGTTTAGTATTGGAAATCAGGCTAATACTATACTGAACATTTTTTGGGTTATTATTGTTTTGATACTAACCGATTGAAAAAAGGTACTAAAACATCCATACATAAAAAAACAGATGTTCCATGTATTCAGTCAATTATATTTAATCATTTGGTAGTAAACGTACTCCTAAAGATGTAGTTAACACCACTTTTAAAGGTTTAAATAGGGGGAAAGTTTCTATTGTTGATGGAATTAACAATATATTTACTAGTATTGTTCTACGATTAACAGAAAAGAGAGATGCTATCTCGTTTTGTGAATGGTCTCCCTCATGATAAAGTTTTAGAATTGCTATTTTTTGAATATTTACTTTTACACATAAAAATACTCCCCATTAAATAAACAGATTTTATTTTTTCATCTGTCTACCTAATGAGGAGCATATCAAAAATCGGAGGTGCAGTTTTTATATGGAAAAAAATAGTGTAGTACTAAAATGTTTAGTAACCCGAGATGTGCTAGTGGAAGTGCCATCATGTATAATGTGGTTGAAACCACAAAAGAGAACAATTTAAGTTCCTATCATTAAAACTTATCTCAAGCTTTTCTAGACCAAATAACAACTGGAATAAGAATTAAGGATAAAAGACCCCCTGCTAAAGATAGAGTTGCATAACTTGCATTAGCTACTACCATGCCTGAAAGAGCACCACCAGAAGCTCCTGCTAGTGCAACTAAAACATCTATTTTCCCTTGTGTTTTTGCACGTGTGGAAGGTTCAGTCGAATCAACTATTTGAGCAGTACCACTAATTAAGCCAAAGTTCCAGCCCAATCCTAGTAAAGAAAGCGCTACGATTAATAGAACCATAGAATCGCTCGGTGCAAATGCTGCTAATAAACCAGCAAATAACAAAGTCACTCCTGAAGCAATACTCATGGCTGTTCGTCCGATTTTATCAACGAGAACGCCTGTTACGAGCGACGGAAGATACATGGAACCTACATGAAATCCAATAACAATTCCTACTTCCGATAAACCATGACCATGATGTTTCATATGTACTGGTGTCATCGTCATGATAGCAACCATTACAATTTGAGTAAGTACCATAACCGTTGCACCGACTGTAAGACCTCTTTTATTGATAGCTCTTTCACTAAGGGATTCCGCTTTATTTCCATATCCGTTTTCTCGTCTGTCTGCTTGTATCATTTTTGCAATTTCTAACGGATCAGGACGCAACATAATAAATAGGACAAGACCTGCTAATATAAATGCTGTTGCTGATAAAATAAAAGGACCTGCGAGTGCCGGCACACCAATAGAAACCGCAAATTTGCCCAAAATTTCTACTAAATTTGGACCTGCCACGGCACCAAAGGTTGTCATAACCATTGTCGTACTGATAGCAGTTGCTCGTTGTTTATTATTTGCTAAATCTGTCCCTGCATAGCGAGCTTGTAAATTTGTCGCAGTCCCTGCACCATAGATTAGTAGAGAAGCAAATAATAAAATGACACTATTCATCATGGCAGCAATGACAACACCAATTGCACCCAGTCCCCCTACAAAAAAGCCGGTCGATAAACCTGTACGACGCCCATAACGTTGTGATAGTTTCCCTACAATTAAAGCTGCACCTGCCGACCCTAAAGTAAATAAAGCGGATGGTACTCCTGCATAAGCATCCGTTCCTAGCATTTGCTGAGCTAAAAGTGCCCCTACAGTAATACCTGCTGCAAGCCCTGCCCCACCAAAAACTTGTGAGAGACTAACAACGATTAACACTCGTTTATATAAGCTCTTTAACTTTTCGGGTGAATTTATATAAGTCTCTGTGGTTTCTTGTGCTTTTCCAAGCATCTTTCAACACCTTCTTTCTACTTCTCAAGAATTAAAACGTCACCATTTTGTCAGCCCATTCAACAACTTCAACACAGTCATCCATTGTAGAAATTGGACAAGTAGTTGTTTTATCTAGTAATCTCGATTTTAAACATGTTCCACAAGCTAAAAGGTCACCTTTTAATTCTTCAAATTTATTCATTTGATCTTTTACATTAAAACTTGGATGTTCAATGTTTTCACATTCTACAGCTTCACCCATTAAAAATAGCTTAACTTCATGTTCTTTCATTAATGCAGCGTTCGCGAACCTAAATGCATTCCACGCTTTCTCCGGTTCTTTCGTCTCCAAAATAATTCCTAGTTTCATTCTTAGTTCCTCCGCTCTAATTTAATTATTTCGTAAATTGTAGCCATTCTTTAACGCCTTGTTCCATACGAAATGCGTTGATTCCTTTTGATTTTAGAATTTTCACCGCTTCTGCTGACATTAAACAATAAGGTCCTCTACAATAAGCAACAACATCACAATTGGCTGGAAACGATGCAAGCTTCTCTTCTAATTCTTCGATAGGAATAGAAACAGCACCAGGAATATGTGCCTCTTCATATTCTTCTTTAGGTCTTACATCCAATAGTAAAACCTCGCCTTTTTCCATTCGAGGAACAAGTTCTGAAAATGTTATTCCTTCTAGCCCAAGTTGATCATTTAAAAACTCGTCTTTTATTTGTTGAACTTGAATTAGTTGCTTTTCTGATAAAGAATGTAATGCAATTAAAAAGTCAGAAATAACTTCATCCGCTAGTTCGTAAATGACGTAATTTCCTTCCTTCTTAAATTTAACCAATCTCGAATTAAAAAGGGTTTTCAAATGTTGCGAAACATTAGCAACTGACATTTCCGTATTTTTTGCTAAAGCATCTACAGACTTTGGACCTTGTGATAAAATATCAAGAATTTCCAATCGTTTAGGGCTTGATAAACTTTTTCCAATTCTTGCAAACTCTTGATATAATAAATCCTTTAAATTACGTTCATTAAGCATATAAAACCTCCAAACTATTCAATAAATTAATTGAATAGTTGAATTATATCCATAATAATGATTTTTTTCAATTACCTTTACTTCAACAAACCTGACCTCGTAAAATGTAGACTTAAATAAGAAGGAAGAACTGCCAAAAAATGTTTACAGATTTGACAGTTCTTTTTTGTTTATGTTTAGTGAGCATGCATAACAACGTTCTTTTTCTTTGAATATAGTAAAAAAGTGATGGTTAAACTTAAGCTAATAATACCAAAAACAAGTCCCAATCCACTTAAACCAACTAAATCTAGCATCATTCCTGTTGACAATAAGACGGCCTGAAAGATGACAGAATCAATCATATTACGGAATGAGAAAAATCGCCCATGAAATTCTTTTGGCACTTGCTTTTGAAAAATAACCATCGTCGTTGGGAAAAAACAGCCTACCGAAAAACCAAAAACTCCAAAAGCCACTAATGCCAAAAATTTAATATCCGAGAATATTAGCATAAGCTCCATCGATCCGATGATAAATGCTAATAAAAAAAGTAGTGTTCCAGTGTTAAGCCGTTCTGTAATCAATTTCAAACCAGCTGCACCTAGCATGAAACCTATGCCCTCAACTGTATATAATAATCCTGATATTGTCGTTGAATGATGGATCTCAGAAATTTTCATAATAACTAAATTAAAGGAACCTAAAAATAATGTTGGAATTAACATTAAAACAAGTGTCATTAATACAACAGGGTGCTCTCTCACCATCGGTAACACTTCTTTAAAGTCTCCCTTTTCTTTAGCTGCTGATGATTGATTTACAGTTTCATCTAATTGTAGAAAGTTCGTAATAACAAACATCATCATATAGACAATAAATGAAATGATGTACAACCATTTCAGCTCAAAGAAACTTAGCATGAATCCCGCTGCAGCAGTACCAATAATCCTTGAAATCGTTCGAGCATTCATTTGCCAAGCATTTAATGTTATTAAATCCTTATCCTTAACAATCATTGGTATAATAGATTGTAGGGCAGGCATATAAAAGGCGGCTGCTATTTGCAACGTAATTAAAAAAAGAATCATCCAAATAACCGAATTTGTATAAAGTGCCATAAACATAAATAAAACACTTATAATTCGTCCCACACTAGCCCACTGTACAACTGTTTTCTTCATTGATCTGTCAATAATACGACCTGCCAACGGACCTACTACTAAGCCCGCCAATATACCACAAGAAATGATTAATGATTTGTGAAAGTCAGAGGGTACGACCTCTTGCATAAAAGCAAGATTTCCTATAATCCCAGCCCACAAGCCAAGACCTACAACAAATTCACCTAATAAAATTATCCATACATTTCGATTACTCCACATGCTGTATCTCCTCGTAGTTTCATTTATTAATTAATAAATCGTAACAAAATTACAAATATTAGTACATAGTCAATTTACAATAATTTCATTCTTTATATGCATTGAAAATATTTTCTATTTATGTATTTATGAGATCTTGCTTAATAGATATTTAATTATGAAATATCGCCTTTTCGAATCACATCCAAAAAAACACCGTTTGACTCCATTATCAAACGATGTCTATTGTAAACAAACGCTACTTTGATTGTATAAAGCTGTTTAGTATATTTTAATCGACAGACCCTCCATTTAGCATTTTGTGAGGAGCCTTAAAACTGACACTACGCAAGCTTTCAATTTATAATAATTTTCTTACAAGGCGGCGCCAGCCTATCCAGAAAATAATGACCACCATCCCTGCTCCAACCGACTCGGTCAGTTTCCATAAAAGTATAAGAATAAGCAAAATAATTAACGGAAGAATCGTTAGCTTCAAATCATCTAACTCTTTCATTCACGCATCCTTCTTTCTCATTCAACATTTGCTTTCTTTAAGGAAAAATAAGCTTAAACTTTATAAATTTTAACTATTTATTGATATTTTTTGAGAAAAATCATTACCCAAAATACTTCCAATAGCGCAAAGCACCAGCATTTCTAGTATAAAAACTTTTGGTGTTTACTCTCAAATATATATTTTTGTATAATTTTTAAGATGCAAAATCTCCCCCATCCCCCAATTAAATAACATGGCTATCGCTTATCTTCATCATATTCTGAAGGTAGCATAATGGAAACCTCATATTTTGTTATTTTCAATGATGGTAATGCATCAAAATTTTTAGTGTTTTTTTGTAACAGCTTCATCATCATGATGTAGCGTTCTAATAACAGTCGATAGCTACTGCATTGTGAGTCTTACAAAAAACATTCGCTTTCTCTCAAACAATCGTTCATCATATATTTAACCTTCCGCATATTTCAGCTGATACTTTTCCATTAATCGACTAAAGAACGAGGCTAGAACTTGCTGAAATAGCATACCAAACACTACAGGCATAACCGTTTTTGCAGGAAAGTATGTAGTCGCTATTACAACCCCTACAGCAATATTACGCATCCCTCCTGTAAAAACGAACATCGTAACAATGCTTTTATCCTTCCAAAGTATATGCCCTAATACTAAACAAAAAGCATATCCTGATACAGCTAGAAGAAATACGACCAAAATAACACTAACAAGCTCCAAGTTAATATTTTTAATATATGGAGCAATTGCACTACTATTTATCATTACAATACTAAATAAGCTAAGTTTTGAAAAAGGGGCTAATTTCTTTCCTAAAGTAAGCTCAATTTTACCTTTAGTAAACTCATTTAACGCTACACCTATAAGAGAAGGAACAACAATCATCCAAAGTAAATCTAGAACGAGAGCAACAGTATCAATTTCAATTGTTTGCCCTACAACAATATGAAGTAATGCTGGAATAACAATGGGCGAAATGAGTGTATCGATTAAAATAATTGCAAGACATAATGCAAGATGCCCCCTACAAATACTGACCCAAATAAAACTCGTTACCCCTGTTGGTATAGCGACTGCTAAAACAAAACCAATTGTCAGTAGATGATCGTGAAAGATGATGTTTGATACTAAATAAGCCCAAATTGGCATGAGTAGGTGTAAAAATGCGATAACAATTAAAATAACTGTTGGGTATTTTTTAAGATTTTTTATTCCTTCAAAATTCATGCTTAAACTACCTGCAAATGTCATAAAAGCAAACAGCCAGGGTACTAAAAATAATAGCTGATGCCCTACGTTTTCAAACAACACACCAACCACTAAACTAAGCGGTGTTAAAATAGGCATCCATTTTTGTAGGTATTTATTTAAACTAGTCAACATTTTTTTATTCCTTCTTTCTTAAAAGAACAATTTTCTTCAGCCTCTTTATAGTAAAATAAACCAAAAAAATTTGCAGTTTTTATCCATTTCCTTCAAACTGTTAACATGATTAGAAAGAAAGGATGACTGAGACAAATGAAAAAATTAGTGTGCGCTTTATTGCTTTCCCTATTTGTTGTGGCAAGTGGATACACTGTACAAGCTGCTGGCTTTAAGGATGTGCCAGAAGATCACTATGCCTACGAAGCCATAATGTGGGCAGAGGAATATGATATCGTTAACGGCTATGCAGATGGTACGTTTAAGCCCAATGTAACAATCACAGAGCAACAATTCGCAAAACTACTTGCTAACTTTTATGAGCTTGAAACACCATATGATGAGGTAAAAAAGCAAACCCCTGCAGCAAACTGGTCTGATGAATTTTACAATCGACTTGCAAGCTATGGTGCTCCTTTAAACGGATATTTCGATAACACTATTCGAGCAGCTAATGTGAAGCGCGGAGTTGTGGCACAGGCAATTACACATTTAGCTAAAGGTAAAAGTGGGTTAGATCAATCCATACAGTTTTTACTCGATTATTACATTTCCACTGGTCAAAACTTTCAGTATGAAAATCGCAATTTACAGAAGTTTTTTGGCGTAACAAATAATATGACACGAGCTCAAGTCGTTACAATGCTCCACCGTATGGATGAAAGAAATTTTTATGAAATTTCAGAGGACGCACAAGCAATTCATGAAAATACGAGTAATGCTTCTTTAAATACACGAGCGAAAAATGGCCAAAATCAGCTAGATAAAACAATGCAGCTGACAACACCTTCTAAAAGTGCTTGGGACGGTACCTATTCGTATTACTATAAGTGGGGTACAGGCTCAACAGATTTTAATCGCCGTGATGCCTATATTTCAAACGCAACAAGCAAAAACTTTAATATATCCATTACTTCAAATGATGGGACTGCTGCAGGGAGTGTCGATGGGACTGCTACAATTACTTCTAGCACTAAAGCCGTGATGAACAAATCCTCAAACGGCAATCGTTGTGTATTAGAGTTTGAACGCCTTAATAATGCGCTTAAAATTACCGAGGTAGATTGTCGTACAGAGCATGATGAAGGCACTAATTTTTCTGGGACTTTAAAGAAACAATAGGTTTTCCATAGGTCCGACTGGAATTCAAAGGAACACCCTTGAGGTACTTTCATAAGTCACCATAATACCCTTCCATATTGAAAAGAACTAAAAAGTGCGAAATGGATTAAAATATTCATTCGCACTTTTTTCATGCTCCTAAAACTTCTTATATCTCTCCATGGCAATCTCTATAAAATCAGCGAGATACGGAGATATATGTTTATCCTTATGCCAAGCTATATCCGTAAAAATCTCTGCTAAATTCATTGATGTAGTCAGTTCTTTTAAACGGTGGTTTTCTAACTCCTGCTCCACCACCATTTTGGGTAAGAATGTAATGCCTAAGCCTGCCATCACACATTGCTTAATGGCCTCAATACTTGCAAACTCAATCATTTGTATTGGTTGCGTACCTTCCTTCTGCAGCTGTACTTCCAATTGATTACGGTAGGAGCAACCACTTTCCGTCAGAAGCAACGTTTCATTTGATAGTTGCTGTAAAGAAAATACATCTCTCCCCTCGTCGCTGTTAGGAGGTGCACTAACAAATACTAATTGCTCTTGAATAAGTCGCTTTCGATGTAGCATAGGTGTTTCCTTATATGCATCTGTAATTAATGCTACATCGAGCTTGCCTGACTGTAATAAATCTTTGGCGATTTCGGTTGTATGTACAGGCTTAAAAATGATTTTGACTTGTGGATGGGATTTCTGAAATTGTTGTAAAATACTCGGCAGACGGTACACACACTGACTTTCCTGTGCACCTATTTTTAACACCGCTTGTGTTTGTTCATTTAATACAGCTTTTTTCATCTCCACGTTTAAATCTAGCATTTTTTGGGAATACTGTTGTAATCGCTTGCCCTCCTCCGTAAGGGTTATGCGTTTTCCGAGCCTTTCAAAAAGGACAACACCAAGCTCTTCTTCAAGAGATTTAATTTGTGCTGTAATACTCGACTGAGCATAATCTAGTAACTGAGCAGTCTGCGTAAAACTTAACGTTTCTGAAGCTGTTAAAAACGTTTGTAGCTGTTTCATATCCATCTATTTCACCCCTAAATCGTTTTTTTCGATTCATTACATCGAAACATTCAGCTTTATCGATAATAAAAATAAGTTTACACTAGTTATAACCTAAAGGATAGAGGAGGATTCTTATGAACATTACCGCATTTATTGGTAGCTCTAGAGCCGATAGTAATAGTGAACAACTAGCTGACTATGTGTTAGAGGGCATTAGACATGAAAAAATAGATCTAAAAAATTTAACGATTGACCCCATCAACGATTTGCGTCATGATGACAATGGCTTTCAGTTTGTAGATGATGATTATGATCAAATTATCAATGCGTTTTTAACAAGTGATATCGTTATTTTTGCGACACCGATATATTGGTATAGCATGTCAGGAATAATGAAGAACATGGTGGATCGTCTGAGTCAAGCTATTCGAGATGAGCGTTTTCCACAGCTAAAAGAAAAACTACAAACTACCGAGGCCATTGTTCTTGCTGTCGGTGGTGACGACCCATATATAAAGGGCCTACCAATGATTCAACAATTCCAATATATCTTTGACTTCTTAAAGATGCCGTTCTCCTCTTATATTATTGGAGAGGCAAACAAACCTGGTGAGATTAGTCATGATGCACAGGCAATAGCACAGGCATCCATTTTAAATAAGAAGTTAAAATCACGTATCTATCCCATTTAATCAGAACCACCAGTCTAACTGGTGGTTTGCTCTACGCGTGAAACGCTGGGGTACTGGCCCATGTCTAAAGACACACTGAAAGGTCCGCCAACC
>NZ_JBNNTL010000024.1:0-20549 GCF_050278745.1 Lysinibacillus sp. NPDC094403
TCACACCCGTTCCCATACCGAACACGGAAGTTAAGCTCTTTAGCGCCGATGGTAGTTGGGGGCTTCCCCCTGTGAGAGTAGGACGTCGCTAGGCTATATGATAAAATTATTCCGAAGTAGCTCAGTTGGTAGTAGCACCTGACTGTTAATCAGGTTGTCGCAGGTTCGAGTCCTGCCTTCGGAGCCATTCTTGGAGAGTTGTCCGAGTGGCCGAAGGAGCACGATTGGAAATCGTGTAGGCGGTTAACACTGTCTCAAGGGTTCAAATCCCTTACTCTCCGCCAGCACTTTAAGGATTTTTCATTCCAAACGATGGCCCCTTGGTCAAGTGGTTAAGACACCGCCCTTTCACGGCGGTAACACGGGTTCGAATCCCGTAGGGGTCACCATTTTTAATACCCAGATGGAGGATTAGCTCAGCTGGGAGAGCATCTGCCTTACAAGCAGAGGGTCGGCGGTTCGAGCCCGTCATCCTCCACCATTATTTAAATAAATCACCTTATTATCGCGGGGTGGAGCAGTGGTAGCTCGTCGGGCTCATAACCCGAAGGTCGTTGGTTCAAATCCGGCCCCCGCAACCAAAATGGTCCCGTGGTGTAGCGGTTAACATGCCTGCCTGTCACGCAGGAGATCGCCGGTTCGATCCCGGTCGGGACCGCCATTTTTTAAAAAATATGGGTCAGTAGCTCAGTTGGTAGAGCATTAGATTGAAGCTCTAAGTGTCGGCGGTTCGATTCCGTCCTGACCCACCATATTTTTTTGCCGGTGTAGCTCAGTTGGTAGAGCAACTGACTTGTAATCAGTAGGTCGTGGGTTCGACTCCTATCGCCGGCACCATGGCTTTTCCGGAGGGGTAGCGAAGTGGCTAAACGCGGCGGACTGTAAATCCGCTCCTTAGGGTTCGGCGGTTCGAATCCGTCCCCCTCCACCAGTTTTTTATTTTTATAGGGGCATAGTTTAACGGTAGAATAGAGGTCTCCAAAACCTTTGATGTGGGTTCGATTCCTACTGCCCCTGCCAATTAATTAATTTCATGGCGGTTGTGGCGAAGTGGTTAACGCACCTGATTGTGGTTCAGGCATTCGTGGGTTCGATTCCCATCAGTCGCCCCATTTAATTTAAAACAATAAAATATATAGTAATATGGCGGTTGTGGCGAAGTGGTTAACGCACCTGATTGTGGTTCAGGCATTCGTGGGTTCGATTCCCATCAGTCGCCCCATTTATATATTTAACTTTTGGGGTATAGCCAAGCGGTAAGGCAACGGATTTTGATTCCGTCACGCCCTGGTTCGAATCCAGGTACCCCAGCCATTTATTGCGGAAGTAGTTCAGTGGTAGAACACCACCTTGCCAAGGTGGGGGTCGCGAGTTCGAACCTCGTCTTCCGCTCCAATTATTATGGCGGCATAGCCAAGTGGTAAGGCACAGGTCTGCAACACCTTTATCACCGGTTCAAATCCGGTTGCCGCCTCCATAATTTATTTCTTAATCGGATTTTCCGATTTTTTTTATCTCCATTATGCCGGTGTGGCGGAATTGGCAGACGCGCACGACTCAAAATCGTGTTCCTTTGGAGTGTCGGTTCGACCCCGACCACCGGTATCAATTACAACGAAGAATCCTTGATATATCAGGGGTTCTTTTTTTATTGTAGAAAAAATGTAGAAAGAATATAATAAAAGACAAAAGAGAGGTGGACTAAATGGATATTATTGGTAGCGAATCGTTTATAGTGGCCTTTACAGCAGCTATATTTAGTGCTGTATTAGCAATCTTTGTGAATATTCTTTTTTTCTATTTCTCTAGAGTTAAAACAGCTAAAGAAGATAATCATGAATTGTTTTATAAAATTTTTATTAATAAATTGGCAGATTTCTTTTATACTGTAAATGCTTTTAGGGAAGATGAAATAAGGGTTAAATGGGAAGATTTAAGAGATGAGATATTAGTTTTGATTGAAAAAAATCAACATAGACTTACTAATAAAACTTTCTTAGCTTATAGAGACTATACAAGAAGTAAACATTATGAAAATAACAATTTAGGCGTTCAGCAATATGATATTTATGAAATGCAAGTTTTTTCAGAAATTGTATACGACTACACTAAATTATATCCAGATTATGCTGAAAGACAAATGAATTTTTTCTGTTTAGTTGAAATCTGGTCATACATGGCAGAGAAAAATAATGCTCATTATTGGGCAGTAGCTCAATGTTTAAAATATCATTGGGCGTTTAATGAATCTAAATTAAACATCTATATGTATAGGAATTTAAGAGATTGTAAAGTAAATAATAATCATAAAAAATTTATAGATATAATTCATCAAATTAGTATAGATTTAGAACAAGATCTATTAGAATTATTTAAAGAAATTCCAGATTATATCATTCATTATGAGGATAGTATGGCTATTGGTCAGCTATATTTATTAGAACATTGGGCTACTAGAGATGAATCTAACATTCATTTCTACAGGTCATTGAGAGAAAGGCTTTTAAATGAGCTTTATAATATCTATTTTAATAATGATTTGACATACGAAGATTATTTTAGTTTAGAATCACCGTATCGTAGCGAACACATGAATAAAGCAATAAAATTTTTAGCAGATGAAAATTTAATTTCATATAAAGCTGATAAAAATTTATACGAAATTACTTCTAAGGGAATTATTATGGTCGAAAAAGAAAGTTTGAGTTACATAGGATAGATAAAAAACAGTTAAACAGCTGTATTCGATATAACTGTTTAAGGAGAATCCTAAATTTAAAAACTTCGTAAGGTTGCTTCATTCTTTTATTGTGTGGAATTTTACATTCGTTTGGGTTTTTCCTTTCCTGAAATAGATAAATAATCAAAGATAATAAGGCCCACTCAGCTAAAAAGCAAAGTGGGTTATTTAAATGGAAGGAATGTTTGCCTTTTATCTGAGTGGTCTTCGCCGCTTTAGCGTGAGTAGTAATGGTTAAATTATAGTAGGAAAAGACATAATGCCTGATAAGCAGCATTAACGATGAACAGAGAGGGTATGATTATGAACAGACATTTTTTTATTGCAGTTCCACTTCCTTCAGATATTAAAGCAGCTCTTAAAGTAAGATGTGAAAAAATGAAGACAGACTTTCATTTTAAACGATGGGTTCATCAGGAAGATTATCATATCACATTGGCTTTTTTAGGTCATGCGGATGAAAAGCAATTACAGGCTGTAGTGGATGAAACGCGGAAAAATCTGATGAATGTTCCTCCATTCGAATTAATAATTCAAGGATTCAATACTTTTGGAAGAAGAGAATATCCAAGAATTTTATGGGTGGATCTGCTCGAATCTGAGCAAATAAATTTTGTGCGAGACATAGTATACCAGGATTGTATTAAAGCTGGATTTGAATTAGATAAGAAGCCTTTTACACCACATATAACTGTTGCGAGAAAATGGGATGAAGCATGTGGGAAAATTCCGTTCGAGGCATTGATGGAAGAAAATTTTCAGCTTCCCAAATTTCTAGTAGATGAAGTAATTTTGTACGAATCAAAGTTAGAGGAAACTCCTAAATATCATAAAAAGGCTGTTATTCGTTTAGATGGTCATTAGATCTGTCGAAAGCAATTTAGGATGGTGTACATGGTGAAGCCTACTACTATCATAATGAGTAATATTACAATCAGCTCGTAAACCTAAAAAAGAAAAGGTTTACGAGCTTTTTTTGTTAAAAACATTTCATTTTTAATAATTAGTTCATCTTCCGTTCATTTAAGGATCTTATGATAAGGATGTAAAAAGGAATGGAGGAGTTAACTATGAATCTTGCGTGGAAAGAAATTAAGAAGAATAAAGTAAGATTTTTAATATTAGGTTCGATTGTTTTTCTAGTTAGTTTTTTAACTTTTATTATCTCTGGTTTGGCGAATGGATTGTCACAAGATAATGCCGCTCTAATTAAGGATTTACCACAAGGTCAATTTTATATGAATAAGGACGCAGATCAAACTTATAATCTGTCAAAAATAGATAGCAGTACACAAAATGATATATTGAGCAAAGAAAAAGATGCAGTAGCTTTTTCATTACAAATGGGCTTTTTAAATGATAAGGACAATAAGCAACAAAGCGTTGCCTTTGTTACATCTACCGAGTCAGATTTATTTGAAAATGTGAAACATAATGAAGTCGTATTAGATAGTTCAATGAAAGATAAAGGAATTAAAGTAGGAGATACATTAACGAATAATCAATTTAGTGGCAAGTTTGTAGTAAAAGGATTTGTCGACCAAAAGAAATATAGTCATGCACCTGTTGCCTATATTAATGAACAGGATTATAAAGAAATTTACCGTGTTGATGAAATGCAGATGATTTTCGTACCAAACGGAGATTCTTCAAAAGAATTTGCTGGATTAGAATCATTTTCAAACAAAGCGTTTCTTAATACAATTCCAAGCTATAATGCAGAACAAATGTCTTTAAATATGATCGTTTGGTTTTTAGTAGTCATTAGTGGGATGCTGTTTGCAATCTTCTTCTATATGATGAACGTTCAAAAAATTGGCTTATACGGAATTTTAAAAGCTATTGGTTTGAAAACAAGTAAGTTATTCCAATTGATATGGACACAGATGGCCATCATTACAGTTATTTCACTTATTTTGTCTGTAGCCTTTAGCCAAGCATTTAATATGGTAGCGCCACAAGGGATGCCTTTCTCTTTAACAATCGCGACGACGACGCAATTATCGATAGTGTTCCTAATTATTGGATTTATTGGGGCTACAATTTCAGGACTACAAATTAGAAAGATTGAACCATTACAAGCGATACAGCAAGGAGAGGCTTAATATGACTTTATTTACAATTGATGAGGTTAGAAAAACGTTTACTAATGGCGAAGTAAAAGAAGAAATATTAAAAGGAATAAACCTTTCTCTAAAAGAAGGAGAAATCATAGCATTGGTAGGTGCATCTGGCTCTGGTAAAAGTACGCTTCTAACAATAGCTGCAGGACTTCAGCCTGCATCAGATGGGCAAGTTATATTTGAAGATAACAATTTAACTTCAATGAGCTCTGAAGAAGTTCGAAAAGTACGAGCAAGTAAATTTGGATTTGTCTTTCAGTTTGCACACCTTGTACCTTTCCTAACAGTTGAGGAACAATTACTGCTAATGTTAGATGTTTCTGAATCCAAGTTAAAGAAGTCTGAACAAAAAAATGAAGTTGATCGAATACTAAAATTAGTAGGAATGGACCATCGGAAAAATTCTTATCCTTCTTCATTGTCAGGTGGAGAGAAGCAACGTGTTGCCATTGCTCGAGCAATTATTCATAAACCGAAAGTTCTGTTCGCAGATGAACCAACAGCAAGTTTAGATTCAAAAAGATCAAAAGAGGTTATGTTGTTAATTAGAGATTTGACTAAGACCTTAAACATTACTACTTTAATGGTGACGCACGATGAAGAGATGCTTGCTTATACAGATCGTATTATTAAAATGAGCGATGGTGTTATCTTGCAAAATGTCAATTAGATCGAGCAGTAAAAAGCCACAACCACAGCAATTGCTGGTTGTGGTATTTTTTTTGATTAAATAACGGCATTAGATTAATGACAGGGATATTTTTAAGAAGTTTAGTGTTAAAGTTACCAAACCATTTAACTAATACAGCATATTGTAGAAGAAAAGAGGAGGTGATTTTATGGCGTTTGTCATTGCATTAATAATTGTATTAGTAGGTTTAATAGCGGCGTTCCAATTAAGCGAAGGAAGGTCGGAGAAAGGAAGATATATAGTTTGGGGTATCATTACAATGCTTGCATTTGCACCATTCTTATCTTTTTTAATTGGCGTCACGTATGGAATGACGGTTAGAAACGGTTGGGCAGCATCGATTATGATGTTTTTATCTCCTTTGATTTTTGTTATAGGGCTTATTATATTACTCTTAGGCATTTATAAGAAGAATGAAGAAGATCACTAGCTGCCTCTTAAGGGGTTAATTAGTTTTTGTGTTTTAGTTATCTTTAATATAAAGGTAAAAAGCCGCGAGACTCCTACGAATTGTTTTTGTGATGAAGTGTAAATGATATTGTAGCGATGCAGACATATGTCTTCGTGCCCAATATCCTATTTTTAGCCCTGATGCGGCTCGTGCCTTGCCGGCGGAAAAGCATAGCGGTTTTTTACCATTTAGAAAGACAGCTTTTATTTTAAAGGTTTATGTTAATCGAGCTTTTCGGCATACTTTCAGACCATTCTCGTTAATGCTCTGTGTAAAGAAGTGAGAAGGTGAAGACAACATCCATTGTTTTACGCATTGGCATTGGGCAAATAATAGGTATACTTTTGTGTACGCCTGCAATTGTGATTTTGCTAATTGCTGCGAAGACATCGTTTTTGGTTTTTTCAATTGTTTGGACATCGCCGATTTATCAAGATTGATTACGATCTATTAACTCTTTGTGGATAGCCTTCCTTATATCTGATACACCATCAGTAACAACTGCAACCTTCATCCCTCGTATGAATTCCTAATGGACAGTAGCTTCCTGTAATTGAAGCTGTTCAATTACAGCTGTGTATTCTTCCACGACAAGTTCTGCGCCTTTACTATTTAAATGAACACCATCTAAAGTTAAATGTAGCCCTCTCTTTTCGGATAAACGGTCAATACGAAAAGGATTTTTATAAAACAGTACATCTTTCATTACTCGCATAACATTGGTGTTAATATGATCCGAACTATTAACTTGTTCCAAGTGACTCTCAAAAATCTCTTGCATATTTAAAAAGCTAACATTTGCATATTTAGAAGAAATGGACTGAATAATGGAGGAGAGCTCTTTTAATTCCGTATTTGAAGTGTTTTTTATCGCCTCTCCTATTAAAGCTGGTGTTACTAAAACAACATGTTTAGAGGATGCTAAAAACATTTCTAAAACTTTTACATAGTAATCTTTAAACTCTTGAAGATCTTTTGTAACTGGCTGTGCCTGCACTTTCAAAAGTTTAGCATAGACATCATTGACACCGATCCAAAGAAAGATGAGGTCATAATAAGTAGCTAGCTTCGATTTCTCTAAACGAGTGTATAAGCTTTTTACTGTCTCACCTGGTTTACCGTGATTATCAAATTCGATATGTTGATGTTTTGTTGTTAGTAGTTTAAAAAATGAAACCCCTGGTCGACCTTCTGTTAAGCTGTCTCCTATACATGCAATTTTCATTTATATCCCGCCTTTTTTATCTCCTTTAAAAAAATAGTAATTGCCTGAATAAAGAGTGACTCAAAGTTTTTACAATTGCTACGGACATCGCCAGTTACAGAAGTCTGGTTGAAGGAAATATTCAACAAACTGTTGAACTATAAATTATACTTCAAAAATCAGGAGGGGAATTATATGGGAAGGGTAATAGGGTTTGAATTGAATAGTCAGGAGCCTGAAAAAGCAGCTGAGTTTTATGCAAAGGTTTTTGGTTGGGAGGTAGCTGTACCTAATTGGGAATATTGGGCTGTAACAACCGGGGATGATGAAAAATCTGGGATTAATGGCGGTATTGCTAAGGGACCACATGACTATCCTTTTGGAACACGTATTCAAATTGAAGTGGATTCTATCGATGAAGCTATTTCCAATGCTAAACAGAATGGTGCCATCATTGTTCGTGACAAAATGGAATTCGATGAGTTTTATCTTGCCTATATGGTAGATCCAACTGGGCTTGGCTTCGGTATAATTCAAAACAAATAGTCTAATTAATAAGTCTCTGTAAACGCTTACGGAGGCTTTTTTGTAAATAAGTCGTATCTAAAAAGTTAGCACAGGAAAAGCAAGCCTCCTATTAATGGGGATGCTTGCTTTTTGTATGAAGCATCTAATCTAATGAAATATGAAAAAAGCGATGAAGTGCTTGTCGCCATTCCTTTTCGTTATGAGTTGTATAGGTTGTTAGGGATTGTCCCTCATATATTCGGAATTCATTATTAAGCATTGTGTGTCGTCCACGAGGGGTACGAATCATAGCGATTTTATTTTTTTGTTTAGAAAGTCTTGGTGCAAACTTTGCATCGTTTGCGTCATCAAAAAAACTATAGAGTAAACGCCAATTATGTTTTGTTTGTTCGTACAGCATCCAGCCGTTCGCTTCATCTCGTTCAATTTTATAAAGCTCATTACCTTCACGGTGTTGGTGCCCAGCTATTAGTGGAACTGGCTTACAAGGAGCTAGTGCACCTACGCCAACATCTGAAATATATGATTGGCCAGCGAAATTGACGAGTAATAGCTGATGCATAGGTACATCTTTGGCAGGAGTATCTGCTTCAATATTGCGCCAAAACTGAGCATAACGATTGGTTACAGAAAATCCGAGTTCGCGAAGTAGCCAGCTAAATAAAATATTTAGTTCAAAGCAATTGCCTCCGCGATGTTGAATAATGATTTTTTGAAAAAGGTCAGGGATAGTGAAGGAGATGCCATGTTTCAAGGCAACATCTAGGTTCTCATAAGGAATGATATGGAGATGTCTTGTTTGGAGCTGACCAAGTAGCTTAATAGATGGCTCTAAAGATCCTTGAAATTGAATAAGCTTTAAATATTGCTGCATTTGTGAATTCATAAAATCTCCTCACTTCCTTACTAAATAACATAACCGAAATGGCTCGAGAATACACGTGAATAATAGAAAGAAAATAATAGAAAAGTAGGTAAATAACTTGTAAAATGAAAATATTAGCTACTATAAAGATAAATATTTCCTATTATTTTAGTTAATAATAATGATTGTAAGGTAGGTATACGAATGACAAGCGAAATGAAATGGATAGAAGTAAATTCATACGATGAAATGAGCGAAGTAGCAGCGGATATTTTCACTAAACAATTACAAGTAAAGCCAACAAGTATTTTAGGATTAGCAACTGGTGGTTCTCCTGTAGGGATGTATAAGGAATTAGTGAAACGCCAACAAGCTGGAAATATTTCTTTCAGCGATGTTATTACTTTTAACTTAGACGAATATGTTGGTCTCGATCAATCAAGTCCAGCAAGCTATTGGACATTTATGCATGACAATTTATTTAAGAATGTAGATATTAAGGAAGAAAATATACATTTACCAAATGGTAAGGCAAAGGATTTAGATGATGAGTGTGTAGCTTATGATGCTCGAATCAAGGAAGCGGGAGGAATTGATCTCCAGCTTCTAGGTATTGGCGTAAACGGGCATATTGGCTTTAACGAGCCGGGCACAGCTTTTGATTCACTGACTAATATTATAGAGTTAACTGAATCTACGCGCACAGAAAATGCAATTTATTTTGATGACTCTAAGGATGTACCAACACATGCTATTACAATGGGCATCCAATCTATTATGAATGCCAAGGAAATCGTGTTAATTGCATTTGGTGAAAAAAAGCTAGAGGCTATGGAAAAATTAAAAAGTGGTATCGTCACTGAAGATTTCCCAGCAAGCCAATTATTAAATCATCCAAATGTAACAGTTATTTACGGCGGAACAAAATAGGAATTAAGCGTAGACTTTATTATTTGAAGTCTACGCTTTTTTATTTTAGCGTTCAGAGCGACGGATAGAAGAACCAGGGTGACGGAAAGAAAGCAGAGCTGCGGATAGAATCGGCAAAGCGACGGATAGAACTGCGACGGCGACGGGAAGAAAAGCTCAAGCGACGGATGGAATTGTCAAAGCGACGGATAGAAAGGAGACAGCGACGGAAAGAATAGCTCAAGTGACGGAAAGAAATCAGAGCGACGGATGGAATCGACAAAGCGACGGAAAGAAAGGCGACGGCGACGGAAAGAAGAGCTCAAGCGATGGAAAGAAATCAGAGCGACGGAAAGAAATCAGAGCGACGGATGGAATTGTCAAAGCGACGGAAAGAAAGGCAACAGCGACGGAAAGAAGAACTCAAGTGACGGAAAGAAATCAGAGCGACGGATGGAATTGCCAAAGCGACGGATAGAAAGGAGACAGCGACGGAAAGAAGAGCTCAAGTGACGGAAAGAAATCAGAGCGACGGATGGAATTGTCAAAGCGACGGAAAGAAGAGCTAAAGCGACGGATAGACCATTAAAATGGAGGACCATTCACCCGAAAGTTCAGATGTTATAAGAATTAACTTCGCTATTAATCAATGCTACAATATGATCTATAGGCTAAAATAAGAAAAACTATAGGAGGGGTTAGGGTGAAAAGTACCGTACCACATTTACAAAAGGGTGATATAGTTGGACTTGTAGCTTTATCAAGTCTAGTGAAGCCCGAAATGCTAGGGGATGCACTATCCTTTCTTGATGAGTTAGGTCTTAACTATATAATTGGGGATACTATTCAGGCAAAGCATGATTATTTAGCAGGTAGTGATGAGGAGCGTCTGAATGACTTTCATGAGATGGTGAGAAATCCAGAGGTGAAGGCAATTTTTTGTGTTAAGGGGGGCTATGGCTCTGCACGAATTGCGGAAAAGATTGACTACGGACTACTTGAGGAAAATCCAAAAATTTTCTGGGGCTTCTCTGATCTTACATATTTACATTGCGCGATTAATGAATATGCTAATTTAGTGACGTTTCATGGACCGCTCCTTATGTCTGTAGATAGAATAGATGATTTATCAAAGAAAATGTTTTTACAGTTATTTTCGCCGATGGAATTACAGTATACGGAGGATATTGCCCCGTTAACAACGATTGTATCAGGTGTTGCTCGCGGTCAGATTATAGGTGGGAATCTACGGCGCCTTGTTAACACATTAGGTACTAAATTTGAAGTGCGCACGGAAGGTCGCATTTTATTAATTGAGGAGCTTGGAGAAACTATTCCAAAAATCGATGAGAATCTACAGCAATTAAAGCAGGCAAGAAAGCTTGAGCAATTAGCAGGTGTTATTATCGGTTCCTTTACCCAAACAGAAGCGGATGAAGCGGCACTATTTACTTTAATGAAGGATTATTTTGCGGATTTAGGCGTTCCGGTTGTAGCAGGTTTTAAAATTGGCCATGATTCAACGAATATTGCTATTCCATTAGGAGTTGATGCTATTTTAGATGCACAGAAAAAGGTACTAAAGATTTTGCCTGGTGTGCATTAAAAGAAGCGCTCAGCACTTTATTTTGTGCTGAGCGCTTTATTATGAATATTAATAAGGCTCTGCGCCATGACCTTTATCTACAGCCTTTTTAGGGGCTTCATCACCATTAATATTGCCAAGTGGCTTTGATGAAGAAGAATTATTTCGAGCTTTTTGTAATCCTTCCTTCAACAAGCGACCGTATTCTTCATCTGCTTCCTCTGCTAATGCAATCATCGCTTCTTGAATAGCTATATTACAGACTGCTAAATCACGAATTAAGTTTTCAAGCAGCTCATCTCGCTCCCATTGCTCAAAATTGCGATATGTTTCACCAGCTTGCTTCGTATTGTTTTGACGATCAATTGATTCCCGAACGAGATTACCTTCCACGAGTGGCGTATATTCTTTAGCCGATTGAGTAGCTTCCTTTAAACCATTTAACATTGAAGGCTCATAGTTAATATGAGGATTTTGCCCCGGAGCTAAATCTCGCTTATACATCATTTGACCACCGTTTTGGTTGGTTGCCACTCGTTTTTTAGGAGCATTGATAGGGAGTTGTAAATAGTTTGCACCTACACGATGACGCTGTGTATCAGAATAAGAGAAGGTACGACCTTGTAGCATTTTATCGTCCGAGAAATCCAATCCGTCCACTAGTACACCTGTACCGAAAGCGACCTGTTCAACCTCAGCAAAATAATCTTCTGGATTTTTATTTAACACCATCTTACCAACTGGATACCACGGGAATTGATCATTAGGCCAAAGCTTCGTATCATCTAACGGATCAAAATCAAGCTCTGGATGTGGACCATCCTCCATAATTTGGACGTTTAGCTCCCATTCAGGATAATCCTCATTTTCAATCGCATCGTATAAATCTTGTGTGGCATGATTGAAGTTTTTCTTTTGGATATCTTCTGCTTCTTTTTGTGTTAAGTTTTTAATGCCCTGTAAAGGTTCCCAATGATATTTTACAAGGACAGCTTTGCCTTCACTATTGACCCATTTATACGTATTGACGCCAGAGCCTTGCATCATTCGATAATTAGCAGGAATACCCCAAGGTGAATAAATGAATGTCACCATATGGAAGGATTCTGGTGAGCTTGCACAAAAATCAAAAAAGCGTTCAACATCCTGAATATTTGTAATAGGATCAGGCTTAAAGGCGTGAATCATATCAGGGAATTTCATTGCATCGCGGATAAAGAAGATTTTTAAATTATTGCCGACTAAATCCCAGTTACCATCCTCAGTGTAGAATTTTACAGCAAAGCCTCGTGGATCACGTAATGTCTCTGGTGAATGACCACCATGAATAACCGTTGAGAAGCGCACAAAAATAGGTGTCTGTTTCCCCTTATCCTGGAACACTTTTGCTCTTGTATACTTAGAAATAGGATCATCCCCAACAACACCGTATGTCTCAAAATAGCCATGTGCCCCAGCACCTCGCGCATGAACAACGCGCTCAGGAACTCTTTCGCGGTCAAAGTGACTTATTTTTTCTATAAAATCATAGTTTTCAAGAGTTGCAGGTCCTCGATTACTGACAGTTCGTATATTTTGATTGTTAGTAATAGGGTGCCCCTGTCGATTTGTCAAAGTCATGTCATGCTCGTTTGTTGAATCATGTTGGTTTGTCATTGTTTAACCCCTTTCTTTGGATATATCCATTGTGTCCATGTTAGGGGAGAACTAGACATGAAAACTCTCTTACAAACTAGGGGAGAGTGAGTTTAATGAATACAGTTTTTGATTTTTACGAAGTTTGTGACGTTCGTGTAACGAGCAAAGCAGCTTCACAAACTGATGTTTTAGAAAAGAGATAAATGGATTAAAAGATACAATTAGAAAAGAATGAAAACTAACTTTCTTTTATTTTCCCCAAGTAAGTTCTTTATCACTATTAAAGAGGGGCGAGGAATAACATGAGGAGTTACATTAGTATAGAATAATGCTTGCTAGACAAGAAGAAGTAACAGAAAAAATATACAGATTAATCTTTGAAGTTTGTTTATGTTCATTACAAGTGGATTATCAAAATATGCTTAAAAAACTGAAAAAAGTGATTTCGAAAATTTTGATATTCGTGCTATTGTTTTTAACAAGTTTGGGATAAGTGTCATCACGATGATAATTGCTGATGAGTTTTCACCCTCCCTTATAGAATGGAGATGATAAAGATATTATGAAAAAATTACATTCGAATGGTCATGCTCTTATACAAACCGAAAGTACATTATTTTTCGCTAGTTTTTCTGAAGAAGACAACCAAACTTATTACTATCAATATGATGGGGAGTATTTAAAGGAAATTCCAAAAGAATTATATGTGAAAAGTAATTTTTGTGAAAATTGGGGAAAGATATTTCCGCAATTATCGAGTTCGAATTTTTCTTATATCGAAAGTATAGCGAAGTGTTGGATAAAAGAAGACGGAAACTCAAAGTTGATAAGTCAGAAGGAATACTTTAATAATGCGTTTGGAGCAAATATTGAAAAGGACTTTGAAATGGATATCATCCCAAATAATTTATTTTCTTATGTTACAAATTTTATGAAATGTACCATACAAAATGAAACGGTTTGTCTCCTATGGCCGCATGATACCATTTTACATTTTAATGAACATAACGAGCTTGTACAATATATTTCATTGGAAGCTGCCGACTATTGTGATACATTATATCAAATTTGTTCGGATGGACAGGCCATTTGGGGCGTATCCCCAACATTAAATTCGGTTGTAAAATATATGTTTCCGAGTTTCAAAATAGAAAAAATCTATCATTATACAACAGACGAAAGCCTTGCTCAGAAGCAAAGAGAATTAAACACTGAGCTCCGTGTAATTTTTTCTGAAAATGAAATGACCGGTTTAAATTATCCTGAATATATTTCTTATATTGATGGTCAATTATATATTTGTGATATGGAAAACAAACGAATTGTCATCTTTAATCCTGATAGCGGAGAAATTACCCCGTATATTTCTCTGAATTCTAGACCTTTCGAGTTTTTAAAATGGAAAAATCAATTCGTTATTCAAACGGATACAGGAATATATTTGTTGAATGAGGACGAAAAGAAAGATTTTTTCGACTTAAATATAGAATGAAATAAAATAATAGTTTGATTTAGCTATAACATAATTCTTTGGATAAGGAACAGTTAAATCATAGAATTGAATAGTGGAAGTTATCCAAGAGTGTTCGGTAATATCTAAACACCTTGGATTTTTTTGCTAATTTAAGGAGGTAGAAAATGCTACATAATGGATTGAAATATGTTGGGTTTTTAATCATGTTAATTTTCGGTGGAGTCTTTTTGCTAAAATGGTTTCTTCATGATGAATTATTATTGGATCAATTAATTGCCTTTGTAATAGGGTTTATTTTCTATGTTGCTTCTTTATTCGTTAAAGCAAGATGAGGTAATTATATTCACATAAAAAACTCTCCTACATACAAGATGTAAGAGAGCTATTGGATGGCGTTTTCAAATAATTGTCAAGTTGTTTGAGTATGGCCATTGCTTATAGTTGGTTATTAGTCATTGGTCATACAGTAACAGGTAACTTGTCATTGGTTTTGTTTAAGTTAGCTCCAAAAAGCTAGTTTTGAAAACAGCACATCCAATTCGATATGAAGTCTCATCGACCCCATAAATCTATTGTATACAGTTTCAGGGAAATCGTCTATGTAATAGAACTTTAAACCATGGCTAATGCAAAATAGTTCCCTTGACTTAGAGTTTACTCTAGCAAATATAATACAAACATCTTTATTGAGGGGAGATGTTTTAATTTGAATACACGAGTAATTGTAACTCGATACGGAGGACCTCAGGTTATTGATGTGATAGAGGAGCCCTTACGAAAACCTGAAAGGGGAGAAATTCGAGTTAAGGTCGAAGCAGCAGGGGTTGCACTTGCGGATATTATGAGACGAGAGGGTAAAGTTCCGCTATCTCCTATACCTCCTTTTACCCCAGGATACGACGCTATTGGGATTGTTGACGAGTTGGGAGAAGGCGTGCAAAAATATTTGGTAGGGGATAAGGTAGCCGTCTTTTTTAACGGAACAGGTGGCTATGCATCTTACGTGTACGCGATGGACGATGAGGTTGTCGGGATTCCTGCTCATATCGATTCCGTAACGGCGGTTGCTGCGATCTTAAATTATGTGACAGCCTATCAAATGCTTCACCGGATTGCTAAGGTAGCTGAGGGAGAACGTATCCTTATTCACGGGGCAAGTGGAGGGGTTGGTACTGCATTACTTGAGCTTGGAAAGTTAGCGAAATTAGAAATGTATGGCACGGCTTCCTTAGCTAAACATTCAATTGTATCCCAATACGGCGCCATGCCGATTGACTATCGAAACGAAGATTTTGTAGATGCTCTTCGAATCCAGGCTCCTGAAGGTATGGATACTGTATTTGATCCAATAGGAGGCCGGAATTATGAACGTTCGATGAAAACCTTAAGCAAGAATGGCCGTTTCATAGGTTACGGCTATACGTCGATTCTTCAGCAAGAAGATTCAGAAGAATGGGAAAGTCTGGCTGGAAATCGAACTACAGGGAAAGGTAATCCTATCTATCTTTACTCTATAACCTCATTAAAAAAAGAAAGATTAGATTGGTTTAAGGAAGATGTTCGGTTCCTTCTCTCATTGTTAGAGGAAGGGAAAATCAATCCCTTGATCTCTTACAGACTTCCTTTAAGGGAAGCGGCACATGCACAAGAATTGCTTGAAAAATCAATATCTGTAGGAAAGGTTGTTCTTATATGTGAATGAAAGGGGACTAAACCTAATGTACTCAATTGGTGAAATATCGAAATTAACAGGTATTTCTGCATATACACTTCGTTATTATGAAAAAATGGGTCTCTTACCTAATCCTTATCGCTTGGATGGGAAGCAAAACGGGATTCGGCAATATAATGATCAGGATCTTCGCTTTATCCAATTTATTTATGGATTAAAGCAAACAGGAATGAAGCTAAAAGATATGACTTTATTTGCTGAAGATGGCTGTCTGCTAACACAAAATGATCAAGAAATAGAAGATATCCAGGCTATTTTACATAAACGGATTGAACTATTAAATAAACATGTTAATCTACTAGAGCAACAATTGGAGCAATTGGAAAACGTGATGACTCTTGCAAATGAGAAAAGAAGTTTTTACTTAGCTATGCTAAATGATAGACTTCAAAACCAGTAAAGCATTTTAACTTCTTCCAGCAGAAGTTAAAGCCTCCATCGGATGTCACGGAATTATGCCGAGGCATAATTGATTTGACTTGGCAAGAGGTACCATTGGCTAAAATCCTAAAAAAACAGACTATCAAAAAGCGCTTAGCCACTTCGGTTGAACGTTTTTTTTGAACCGCTCAAAAAAGAAATGATTCTTGCTTTACTCATTTGAGCAAGTTCAATAAGTTACATAGATCCTTGACTTCATTCGATATGTCGAAAAATGGCGAATGATAAGGGTGGAAATAGACACCTTATTTTGTCAGAATTGTAATAGGATAATATGGTATAGTGATTCAGGTAATTTTTACATTGAATTCTATTTCATTGAATCTAGTAACGTATATTTTTATTGATATGCATTCGGAGGGAAAAAGGCAATGAAGAAAGCTTTATTATTACTTCTAGCAGTTATGCTAGTTGGATGTTCCGGAGAGGGAGCAGAGAAGAGAAAAGAGGAAGATGTAAAAAAAGAAGATGTTGTAAAGAAAGAACCAGCTGAGGAAAAGAAAGTCGTCCCAGTAAAATATGAAGAGGTTGATTCTGAATCAAAAGCCGCTGTAGAAAAGTTTGTTAAAAAATACAATGTCAAAGTTGATGTATTAAAACAGGATGCAGAAGAACCAATCGAAATAGACAAGATTTCAGAACCTATAACTAGTGACCTGAATAAAGAGGAGAATAATACTTTCTCACAAATCTTATTGGAAACTGATTTTAAAAAATATAAGGGTCATTATAAAGTAGAAGCTAAATATAATAATGATAAAAAAATAATTGGATATGGTATTTCTATAGAAGCACTACCAGAAAACGAAGTAAATGAAGATGCAGATGAATGGGGAGAAGGACTTACTTCTGCTGGAACAATTGCTTATGTATTAGGATTGAATGTAGATAAACTTGGTGATGAATTAGGTATAGCTGGTGATGAGAATAAAGCTACTCATACATATACTGATCCTAATACTAATTATAATGTAACTTTTCTTATCGCTGATTCAGATTTAGGTAAATTTGGAATTAATTTCGATTTAACAAAGTAGAAAGAAAGCATCCCAAAATGAGTTGCATCCCAATTGTTAGACATAATCTAACAATTGGAGGTGCAGTTCAAAAAGGATGCTTTTTTTATTGCAGTATTTTACGATCTGATTAGAAATAACGAGAATCATCGAAGTTAACTTCAACACTATAATTCTTCGCATTGATAAGATTCGATAGTTTATGGGCATCTTTTTCTAGTGTAATAGCACGTTCACGGTACTCATCTGGCTCATACATTGCAATTTCATAAAGCATTGTATTTTCACCATAACCCATGCGTACAGTTTCTTTTTCATGCATACTAAACTGTTTGCACAGCTCAGCATCTGCTCGGAGTTGTGTTGCAAGCTCAATCGCTTCAACTAATGCTAGTTTTTCCCCTTTAAAGTCTACTGAGTTTTTTATATTGGCTTCATATACTAAACGATCCAATGTACGAACATCGAGACGTACTTGAGCCAATTCAGCTTCAATTACTTTCATTGCGCGATTACTTGTTTTGGGTGCTTGTCCTTTTTCAACAGTTACAAAAGCGCTACGGTGTAATTCGCTTACAAGCTCTTGAACTTTTTTTGCTAAAATACTTTTTAGCTTAACGGCTTCTGCTAGATTAATCATGAAAACACGTCCTTTTACATTGTAGTAGATGGTGCTGCGTTTGTTAATAGAGCCATTTTATAATCGCCGCCATGAATTTGGTTAAACATCTTACCGGCAGATGCAAGAAGCTCTTTCGCATTTTCTTCTGATAATGATGGGCGAAGATAGAAAATATGTAGAGCCTCGGTCGTTTCCTCTGAAACAGACGTACGTTTAGAATCGACAAATGGTGATCCAAATGCTCCTTTAGTATCACCACTATAAAGGATATTTTTTAATGCATTAAAACGACCATTTAAGCCTTCATAGCCAGTGTCCTCATTGCCAAGTGCAATTTCTATATTTCCTTGTAGTTCAGCTACATCATATAAGCCTACTGGAATTTCATATTGAAGGGAGAAGAAATTATTTAAATCAACACCAGAGTGAAGGGGTGTTAAATAATTTTGCTTACTTATTCGGCGCATTAAGCTTTCTGCTGAGTGACGATAGCGATTCGGATCTGCGCCAATCTTTTTCCATAGTTGTCGCCATTCTGCGATTCCCGCTCTTTGCGTTACAGGACTATCTTGCATTTCTAAAAAGAGGTTTTCCTGATACAACTGCATGCGTCCTTTAATCATTTGAGGAGATTCTGCAACGACAATTTTGGTATAATGGATAATGCCGATTTTTAGCTCGGGATGTTGTGTCAATAGAGATTGATTAATTGAAATTTCCATAAAACATCACCTACTTTATCTATTTCTATTATTGTATCATGTAAGGAGTTGGAAATAAAATGAACATACATGACCTACAACGTGAATTTGTGGCGTATGCATTGTCCATTGGTGTAGATAAAATAGGCTTTACAACAGCAGCTCCATTTACAGAATTAAAAAATAGACTACGCCGTCAGCAAGAGCTTGGCTATCAGTCTGGCTTTGAAGAAAGTGATATTGAAAAACGTACCGAACCCCTACAATTGTTAGAGGGAGCAGAGAGCATTGTGGCGATAGCTGTAGCTTATCCGTCGCGCATGCAAAATGCACCTGTCGGCAAGAAGGGAGCAAGACGTGGGATTTTTTGCCGTGCTTCCTGGGGTGTCGATTATCATACAGCATTAAGTGAGCGATTGAAATTATTATCAGCCTGGCTTGAGGAGCGCATAGAAGGTGCACGTATTGAATCCATGGTTGATACAGGCGCACTTGTGGATAGGGCAGTTGCAGAGCGTGCTGGGATAGGCTGGAGCGGGAAAAACTGCTCGGTTATAACACCTGAGTTCGGTTCTTATGTATATTTAGGAGAGCTTATCACGAATATTCCTTTTGCTCCTGATAAGCCTATGGAGGATGAATGCGGGGATTGCCGTTTATGTTTAGATGTTTGTCCAACAGGTGCGTTAATCGAGGGAGGACAGCTAGACTCACAGCGTTGTATAGCCTTTTTAACGCAAACTAAGGGAATGCTACCTGATGAGTTTCGTTCCCATATTGGTAATCGTTTGTATGGCTGTGATACATGCCAGACCGTGTGCCCAAAGAATAAAGGAAAGATTAACTGGATACATGAGGAATTTAAACCTGATCCAGAGCTTGCAAAGCCATTACTTGTACCACTTTTAACGATTTCAAATCGTGACTTTAAAGAAAAGTTTGGACATGTTTCTGGTTCATGGAGGGGGAAAAAGCCAATTCAACGCAATGCTATTTTGGCACTTGCACACTTTAAAGAAGAAGCTGCGGTACCAGATTTAGTAGCACTTCTTGAAAAGGATGAAAGACCTGTTATTCGAGGGACGGCAGCATGGGCATTAGGCAAGATAGGCGGAGAGCAAGCCCAATCTGCATTACTTGAGGCAAAAGCAAAAGAACAAGACGAGGAAGTACTCGTTGAAATTGACAAAGGTTTACAATTTTTTAGTTAAGGAAGTGTATCGTTATGCCATTGCATATCGTTTTATATCAACCAGAAATTCCAGCGAATACAGGAAATATTGCACGCACATGTGCTGGAACAAATACGTCACTACATTTAATTCGTCCTCTTGGTTTTTCCACAGACGATAAAATGCTAAAACGTGCCGGCTTAGATTATTGGCATAGTGTCAATGTCGTGTATCACGATTCGCTAGAGGATTTTTTAGAGGCATCCAAAAATGGTGACGTTTACTTAATTGAGACATATAGTGAAGAGCCTTTTACGACACATGATTTTAGTGATAAAGATCGTGATATTTACTTTATGTTTGGAAAAGAAACGACTGGCCTGCCAAAGGATTTTGCGTATGAGCGTAAAGATATGTGCTTACGTATTCCACAGAGTGAGCATGTTCGATCACTCAATCTATCGAATACAGCAGCCATTGTTATTTATGAAGCATTGCGTCAACAAGGGTATCCAGGATTACATTAAAAAAGGCAGTTCTCCCATTGAGGAGAACTGCTTTTGCGTTATAGTTAGATGTAAAAAGATTCGGCAAGAGATGGAAAGAACCTCGCAAGCGACGGAAAGAACTCCGCAAGCGACGGATAGCCCGTCAAGC
>NZ_JBNNTL010000024.1:20648-50961 GCF_050278745.1 Lysinibacillus sp. NPDC094403
CGACGGAAAGAACCCCGCAAACGACGGATAAAACTCGCCAAGCGACGGAAAGAACTCCGCAAGCGACGGATAGCCCGTCAAGCGACGGAAAGAACCCCGCAAACGACGGATAAAACTCGCCAAGCGACGGAAAGAACTCCGCAAGCGACGGATAGCCCGTCAAGCGACGGAAAGAACTCCGCAAGCGACGGATAGAACCCCGCAAACGACGGATAGCCCGTCAAGCGACGGAAAGAACCCCGCAAGCGACGGATAAAACTTGTCAAGCGACGGAAAGAACTCCGCAAGCGACGGATAGCCTGTCAAGCGACGGAAAGAACTCGACAATCGCCGTATAGCCTCATGCAACTGACGGATAGTGCGTCACATCACTTTTAAAATTTCAATAAAATAGCGTTACCTGACGGGTCCTCTGTTTGGAAACCTCCATCTATATCAGTAACAGGTGCACCAATTGCACGGAGATTTTCTTTCATTTTTGCTGCTTGCTTTTCATTATCTAGACGAAGTGAAAATGTTTTTAAGCCAACCTGATTTTCACCAAGCTTTGGTGCGTTTTCAGAGTGCCAAGTGTTTAAACCGATATGATGGTGATAGCGGCCAGTTGAGATAAATAAAGCTTGTGCTCCATAGCGAGTGACAATCTCAAATCCTAATCCTTTTGTATAAAATTCCTCTGCGGTAGCTAAATTAGAAACTGATAGATGAATATGTCCCATAACCGTATCAGCTGGTAGGCCATCCCATCTACCATCGCCTTCCTCTAATATAGAATGGATTTTAAGAGGTTCCGTAACCATATGCACTTGGTCGAAATGCCAAGTCCATTCATTTTCAGGGCGATCTGCATAAACCTCAATACCATTATTATCAGGGTCATTTAAATAAAGTGCTTCACTTACATCATGGTCAGATGCTCCGAAGTACACGCCATTGTTACGGAAATGAGTAATAATATTTGCTAAATCACGACGAGTAGGCAATAAAATTGCAAAGTGATAAAGTCCAGTTGTTAAGCTCGTTTTTTCTTCTACTGTTTCGGGTTGGACAATTGTCAGTAAAGCAGTTTTGCCATCAGCTGTTAGAGTTGCTCTATGAGATTCCTGATGTAAAACTTTAAAACCAATTACCTCCTGATAATAAGTTAATGAACGTTGTAAATCGCTCACTTTAACTTCAACATTTGTGACATATGTGTTAGGTTTTTCATGAAAATGCATAGTAAATTACCTCCGAATATAAGTTATCATTAATTATCAACTTACTTTATGTAAGTAAGTTTATTTTATAAAGTGTAGAAAGTCAAGTAGTGATATTGATTCTGTCATTCACAACATTTGATGATGAGCGTTTTTTTTTTTTTTTTGAATTTTATCAATTTTTGCTTAATTTATAACAAAAATTGATTTTGAAACTTTTGTAAACTGGTAGCTTAAGCTTCTTCATAGGACTTTATGAGTACTTTAATGCCACTATATAAATGCAAAGTCTAATTTTACTAGGCTTCTTTTCTTTCTATATGGAAATTATTTGTGATATCAAACTCCAAGTATCTATGAGTTATCTGATTTTTCCCAAGTTTTGTTCTAATCATAACAAAACTTGATTAGGAAATATTTATTTCCAATGATATGTTGTTAACATACCCGTGGAAAAACAGAGAAGGGGGGCTAAAAATTAATATTAGGTTAGGAACTATTTCAATGCAGATATGAACAAAATTAGGAATATCTAATAGTGGAGCTAATGCTGGTGGAGGATCATCATGGGCTACTACTTCTACTAAAACCAAGTATTGGGAGAATAGTAACGGAGCTAAGGAATCTTCATATAGTTCCAATGTGATTGTTTCACCTAAAGGAGATTATAGAACTGGAACTATTTCTGTTGTTAATACCGCTAAAGTAAAATTATCAGGAGATAAGAAGTCTTATGAGATTTCAGCAGGGGCATAAAAAAATATACGTAATATTATCCCTAATAACTCAAACTTCACAGACTGAAATCGACAAATAAGCCTTGATATAATTAGGAAGGCTGGCGATCCATTGCTGAAGTTGACTTTTGATTAGTTTCTGGATTTTTGTATTTGTCTTTTTTAGGGTATCTTCAAGAAGCTCGATTAATTGCTGTAAAGCGACAGCCCATTCGAGTTCATTTACTTCATCGCAAAGTTCATAGAAAATGCCACCTAATGTTCGCTGGTCGGTATGGCAGCGATTTTGCCAGGACAAAACGATATATCTAGAAAAGACAATGGTTGTGTGACTGATGAGTAAATCATAAGACATCCCTAGAAATTTTTTTTGAAGTTTCAATAATGATTTGGTTGTCTTAAAGAAGACTTCGATGTACCAACGCATGCCATAAATACGAATGATTTCTTGTTCAGAAAGCGTACAGTCCGTGCTAAGAATGGCACGCCACTCACTCTTTTTATTTCTATTTTGAACAAATACAACCTTTACCTGGATGCCATTTGCCATCGTTGTATGAATCGATCGCAAAATTCCTTTCTTGTCTGGGACAGGTGTGGCAATCTTATACAATTCTTTTAAAGAGAGTCGTTGGTTGTTCATTAAATAACGTTGGTTCGTATTTTTCACCATACCAATGACATCCAGACCTAGTTCAACGATGGATTGGATGAGCGGTTGTTGTGTAAACCATGTATCCATTAACACATAATCAGCGGTTACACCTGCTTGTAAGGCTCTTTCAAGCATACTCGGAATGATTGTAGGAGCCGATTCTAACGCTTCTACACGACGTTTATAGCCCGATGTACGTTTGTCGATGTTGTTCGAAATGCCATTGATTTGTGCATTTTTTGAACTCAGTAACGTAAAATCAAGCGGCATAAATGTAAAGCCGTCTGACCAACCCAAAGTAAGCATACGAAAGCCTTTATAGAAGCGCTTCGTTAAAGAGGAATGATCCATACAACGTGCTAGAAGCTCAACCTTTTTACTGCGATTCCGATCAAACATCGAATCGTCAATAATCAGTGTTTTTGTGCGCTTTTCATCTGTAAGTGCATCGACTTTTTGAACGGCGTGTGCGCTTAAAAAGGTTAAAAATCGACGCCAAGCAAATTTAGAATGATTCATAAAACGATAAACGGCATCTTTGGCTGGATAACAATCTCCCTTTTTTTGATGATGAAAGGGTACACCAACTCTTATGATGAAAAATTAAACAGAATACGAGTTGAAACAAATAAGAATTTGTAAACCCAAACTTCTTCGTAATGCCAGCTTTTCGTAAATGTTTAAAAATTTCTAATTCATTAAAAATAGATTTTAATTCTTTAGACAGTTGATTGTTTGGTCCATTATGCTCTATCATAATGAAAGCACCTCTTTCGTTTGGTAGTGTATTCTAGTCAAATTCACTATACCAAAGAATGAGGTGTTTTTTGTATTTATAAAACGTTTTGTCAAGAATCCTATTGAAATTGTAAAGAACCAAACAAGCTCAATGATTAAGCCGATTTATATTGGTACGAAGTTTGAGTAATAACTTATGCGTAAAATATATCTAATCGAAAGGGGGAGACATTGGTAAGTATTTTTAGTTTTTCACATCTTAGTTCAAGTTAAAAATATTCTCTATAAGTATTAAAATTCAATTTAAGGGATGGTTAAAAATGGAGAAATATTTAAAAATTTTGTTAGCATTTAGTGTTGTTTTTATTTTAGGGATTTTCAAAATAGACTATGCTCAAGCGGAAGAAAAATTTTCAGACAATACAGACAATAATTCCGAAATGTATGAATTAAAGAACATTGAAGAAGATTACAATACAGACAATACTTTCGAAATGTATGAATTAAAGAACATTGAAGAAGACAACAATGTCCTAACACCGTTTGCTACTTTTTGGGGTGACAGTGGAACATCGACATTTAATTATTCGCCAAATGCAAGAGCCTTCAGTTGGACTTTAAATATACCCGGTGCAGCAGGAAATTTTTTATCTTTTACTTGTAGAGCTGATATTTATACTCAGTCTACCGGTGCTTTTAAAGGGTCAATGTATTTTTCAGGAGGGGGGACTGGTCCTGGAGTATCTGGTTTGGCTGATATAAAGGGCGTTTCTTTGACAAAAGGAGTTAGTTACCTTGCGAGATTTGCAGGAGAAGCAGTGGAATCCCCTTCTTTAAAAGTACACGCTGTAAGTTATTTAGCATATCAAAACGGAGTAGCTTTTACCTACTAGTATTTTAAAAAAGAGTGAGGTGCGAATTTTTGTTTGATTTAAATAATGCTGAAAATAATCAACTCAATTTAGAAACAACAGCTCCGTACTCTTTAAATTACTTAATATTTATACAAAACTTATTTTTAAATAATAATAATAATCAGCAGCAGTCTTTATTTCCTGATTTTAACAGTTCTGATTGGGGTATCTTACCTGAGGGTGAATTTGACATTGAGTTTAAAAAGATATGGAATGAAGTAATATATAAAAATGTGCAAAACCAATATTACGATAATAACGGTGTTTTGGAAAATGATAGTTCATTCTACCGACAACTGTTTGATAGAAATGTAAATGGAGAGTTTGGATTTTCAGAAAGTGTTAAATTATTTTTATCTTGGTGGAATGGATTCTATGGGAAAATAGCTATAGAAGGATTATTTGAAAGTGGAGGCGGACATGAAATATATCACGAGTTATCAAAGTCTCTAAAATTATATAATCTAAATAATAGTCAATTTAAGATAAATATTATTTACGATAAACAACGATTATTTTCTACAACTTATTCCTTATCTTATGCAGTTTTACCTATTCAAGAACTTTTTTTAAATAAAACAGAAATTGTACCGAATTTATTAGAAGGGTTTAAAAAACCATAATAAAACAAAAAAGGTATTGAGGTTTAAATTCCCAATACCTTTTTTTGTTTATTCCAATATGGTGTATGTAGTTAATGGTAATAGTAAGTTACGTACTTATCTATGTAGAAGTTAATATCTCAAACTTCGCAGCTAGATAAACTAGCTCAAAACAGATGGCTGTAGGTTGCACTTTAATGGATTTATGTTTCTTGACACTATTTTTAGGTATACAAAAAGCACCTCTTTCTTGTGATTGCTAGAAAACACTACCAAGCAGAAGAGGTGCTCCCACTATGATAGAACGACCAAAATAATCAACTACCAAAAGAAATTTATCACGTCTTTCATGAATTAGAAATCAATAAACATCTAAGAAACGCAGGGATTATAAAAGGATTTGGCTTTTCGACAAGCTATTTATTTCAACTTGTCTTTTGCCTCGTATTCCAACACAAAAGCCGGTTTACCTTGCTTCAAAGTAAAAAAGGTGACCAATATCCAGGAAAAGATACGGTTTATCGTTTCCTAAACTATTCGAAATTTGCATGGCGTCGATTTCTCACTCTATTCAGTGCACATACGATTCAAAAAGTGAGTGTGCTTACCAACGCAGATCGACCAAAAGTACTCATTGTAGATGATTCCATGTATGACCGTAATCGCAGTAAAAAGGTAGAACTACTAGCGCGCTGTCGTGACCATTCTTCAACGGGTAAACGTTTTTATAAGGGCTTTCGGATGCTTACTTTGGGCTGGTCAGATGGTGCGACATTTATGCCCGTTGACTTTGCTTTACTAAGTTCAAAAAAGGCACAGGTGAATGGCATTTCCGAACAGATTGATAAACGTACTTCTGGCTATAAGCGTCGAATCGAAGCATTAGAAACAGCATCATCGCTTGTGCCAAGTATGGTTGACCGTGCGTTACAAGCAGGTGTACCGGCTCAATATGTGCTCATGGATAGCTGGTTTACACACGCACCCCTTGTTCAATCCATCGTTGCACTAGGGATGGATGTTATTGGTATGGTCAAGCCAACGAAACAGCATTATCTAGTAGACGATCGTTGCCTTTCGTTAAAAGAATTGTACAAAATCGCGAAGCCTGTACAGGGACCAAAAGACATTTTACGATCCATCCAAGCAACATTGAAGAATGGTGTGCCTGTAAAGATTGTCTTCATTCAAAATCGCAATAAGAAAAGTGAATGGCTGGCGATTCTCAGCACCGATTGTACGCTTTCAGAACAAGAAATCATCCGAATCTATGGCATGCGTTGGGATATCGAAGTCTTCTTTAAAGCGACGAAATCACTACTGCGTCTACAAAAAGAATTCCAAGGCACATCTAAGTAATCCTTTTATTGTTTAGTTTTATGAAATTTAAAAATTCTTCTGGAATTGATGATATTGGAGAAAATACGAAAGAATTGTATGTTTTGGAATATTGGGAGCAAAAATTAAAAGTATACAATCAAGATACTCATAAGTTTATTAGGTATTGGAATGATACTGAAAACGAGTTTCAATATAATTTTAAAGAATATAGTGACATTTTGACGAGTGGGAATAGTATAACAAATAATTTTTCGATTATTCGTTATACAGAAACAGGAGTTAAGACATTATTAAAACTACCTGCAAACGAAGCGTTGTTTCCACTAACAATTGATAACAAAGATAATATGTATTTTTGTAGAATTTATTATAATGATGATAAAACTGAGAAAAAAAGGGTTATATCAAAGTATAGTAAAAAAGATAATCAATTGGATGATTTAGCTATTGGTGTTGGTAAACTTATGGATGTTAGTGTTATAGGGAAAAAATTATTTTTTACTTCTTTCGATGAAAAAGAACAAAAGTATGAATTGTATGAATCAAGTTTAAAAGGTAAGAATGAAATAGAAATGATAGAAAGTAATTTAGAAGGTTCCGAGATCTATAATATTAATGGGGAATTGTATTTGAAGTCTGCAGAGGGAAAATTAGTTTCACAAGTGAAAGAATATCCTTCGGGAGAGATAACGATTGCTTATAAGGATTGGTTATTATTTTTAGATGTTAAAGAAAATAGCTCCCAAAACTTACGTATTTACTCAATTGATAGCGAAAAGTATATCTATAAAACAGAAAATTTAAATGGATATAATCTAAATGGATATAGACTTACAATTTTTAAAGATGATTCTACAAAAAAAATAGATTTAAAATCATTAAATTCAATATAGTTTTATTTTGATTATAAAAGGAATTAGTCATATCAATAAGGTTTCACTTCTGCGGAATTATGTCATCAGATTAGTTATTATCTTTTGATATGACTGTTTTTATGAAACGAATTTTTTATGCAGGGTGTACGTTATGACACAGTTGATTTTTCTTGTAAATAAAATTGTGAATCCGTATGCAAATAACACATATAAACACGCTGCACCTCTCTGAACTATAAAGGCATCAATTAAAGGAGGTGCCTTTTTCGAAAACAAAAAAATCACTAAGCACATATTCATGCTTAGTGATTTTCTTGAGGTATTATTTGTCTGATCTGTAGTCGCCTTCGTAACCAGCAGTGAAAATTGCAGCTAAAAACGCAACAGTTACACCAATAATTAATAGTAAACTCATGGAAGAACCCTCCTCATGTTTATAAAGACATCTTTTTTTAGTATAGCCTATCTACTATAAAAATGAAACGACATAGCGGAATAAAATATGTCAGAAATGGTTCAGAAATAACTATTTCGGGAAAACTATAATAGAGGTGATGATAATGGAAAAAAAGGTTCCGAATATCGAAAACGGTACAATGGCTAGAAATTTTAAAGATTTAAAGGATTTAGGAAAGCAGATGGAGCATTTGCGTGATGGTCAAGAGCTTGTAGAAGACGATCGAATTCCAGACCCTATTCAAGTAGATGATTATGAAGAGGAAGCAAAAGATCGATAAGAAATTACCCCGGAAATTTTCCTTATTTTTCTTAAAACCAATTTTTTGTATAATGGAACTAGGAAAAGAAAGGGGTTGTTATTCTTGAATTTACAATCAACAAAAACATTAGTAAACGGTGTGGAAATGCCTCGCTTTGGCTTAGGTGTTTATAAAATGACAGAGCGTGATGAGACTTTGCAGGCTATTGATAAAGCTCTTAAATTTGGCTACCGAGCTATTGATACGGCCTCTCTTTATGGTAATGAGGCTGAGGTGGGTGAAGCTATTCGTCACTCAGGCGTTAAACGTGAGGATATTTTTGTGACGACAAAGGTCTGGAATAATGACCAAGGCTATGATGAAACATTACGAGCATTTGAAGTCTCATTGAAAAAGTTAAATATGGATTATTTAGATTTATATTTAACTCATTGGGCAGTACCAGAAACATTTGAAGAAACGTATAGAGCAATAGAACGTTTATATGATGAAAAATTAATTCGTGCAACAGGTGTCTCAAATCACCATGAGCATCATCTACAAAAGCTATTAGCTAAAGCAAATATTACACCAATGGTCAATCAAGTAGAGGTGCATCCATATTTACAGCAAGACGCATTAAAAGCATTTTGTAGTGAGCATGGAATTGCTGTTACGGCATGGTCTCCATTAGGTCGAGGTGGAGTACTTGATAATCCAACGATTACGGAAATTGGTCACGAAATAGGAAAGACAGCTGCACAGGTAGTGCTACGCTGGCATTTACAAAATGATACACTTGTTATTCCAAAATCAGTGACACCAAGTCGTATTGAGGAAAACGCACAGATTTTTGATTTTGAATTAACACTAGCTCAAATGGATAAAATAGCTGTGTTAAATCGCAATGAACGATTTGGGCAGGACCCAGATCATTTTAAATTTAATTTCTAATAGAAATCCCGCTCTCTAATTAGAGAAGCGGGATTCTTAGTTATATTATTTAGATTCTTTTACATAAGGAATGTAGTTAGAAAGCATTTTTGCCATATGTGCACGTGTAGCGTTGTTACCAGGCATAAATTTGCCGTTTGCGCCGCTAACAATCTTTAAGTCTTTCATAAGTGCGATAGCATTTTGCGTTTCTGCATCGTATTTAGAAATATCACTGAAATCAGCTTTTAAACCCGTTTTTGCATCATGTTGTAGGTCGTATGCACGAGCAAACATTAATGCAAGTTGAGAACGAGTTACTTTTGCATCAGGATTGAATTTACCATTTACACCTTGTACAATTCCAGCCTCAGCAAGTGCTGTAATTTCTTTTTGTGTTGCAGGATTTAAGTTAGCAATATCCGAGAATGTTGCTTGACCTTTAGCTTCAAGATGTAAGGCACGTGAGATAAATGATGCAGCTTGAGCACGAGTTAAGTTTGCGTTTGGTGAATATGTTGTTGCAGAAGTACCTTTTGTTAAATCACGGTAATAAAGATCACGAACATAACCTTCTGTTTCCGAGCCTTTTGCAATATCTGTAAATGGAATTGTAGCGATAATACGTCCTTCTACTTTTGGATCAACTTTTTTCAGTGTATCTAAGTGATCGATAAACATTTCATAGTCAATCTTACCAGGTTCACTTACACGACCGTCCGCATAAACTTTTTTCAGTGTATCGTAGCCGTCTTTTCCTTGTGCAATATACGTATTTGTTGCAGCTTTATAGTATGCTGCTTTATCTAGGTCTTTACCGTTTAATTTAATAGATTTCACACGTTTACCAGCTGGTGCTTTGCCATCAAACTCTACTTGTAAACCAGAGAAGTGTAGGAAGCCACCAGATTCTTTAGGAAACTCTTTCACACTTTGTTCAACAATTTCATAAATTTCAGCACCTGTTACTTTTACGATGCCAAGTGTATTACCAAATGGCATTACGGTCATTACTTCGCCAACAGTGATATCTCCCGCATCAATACTTGCACGGATACCACCGCCATTTTGGAATGCAAATTGTACTTCTGGATCAATTTTCTTTGCACCTGCAAGCATACCATCAGCAATTAAGTTACCAAGATTTGTTTCACCAGCACGAACGCCCCAAAGATTACGGCCGCCATTTAGTGTAGAAACAGCTGTATTGCCTGTTGATTGATTTAAGATTTTTGTAACTTGTTCTTTATATGGTGCTAAAAGTGCTGTAGCCTCAGCGTCAGCTTGTACAGGCTTTTCTTTATCAGTTAAAGGATGTAATTGACCGAAGTAGTCAACAACTGCACCGTTATCATTGAATGTTAAATCTAGTTCACCTAAATTTTCGCTATATTGACCTGTTTGAACGATAATTGTAGGATCCTTGAATGGCGTTTCCGCTTTCACTGGCTTGTCTAATTTTGTATGTGTATGACCACCTACGATAACATCAATACCTTCTACAGTTGAAGCTAGCAATCGATCATTATCAAAATCTTTTGAATCATCAAAGCCTAAATGAGTTAGTGCGACAATTTTGTTCACACCTTGTTTTTCAAAATCTGCTACAGCTTTTTTCGCAGAATCGATATAGTTTGCAAATTGGACGTTAGCAACGCTTGAAATCGAAGTCGTTTCTTCTGTTGTTAGGCCGAAAATACCTACTTTTTCTCCATCGATTTCTTTAATAATACCGTTATAAATTTTACCTTTTTCGAAGTCTTTTGTGACTGTTTTCAATTGTAAGCCATCAAATAAAGGATCCTTTGAAAAATCTAAGTTTGCACCTACTAATGGGAATTCTGTTCCTTTAACGAATTTTGCAAGTGCAGCATGTCCTTCCGGGCTTGACCCTAAGTCGAACTCATGGTTACCAAAAGTCATGGCATCATAACCCATTAAGTTCATTAACTTCATATCAGTCTCTCCAGTAAACTCATTGAAGTATAAAGTACCAGAGAAAACATCACCAGCATCTAAAAGAAGTGAGTTTGGATTTGCAGCACGAAGTTCTTTCACTTTTGTTACTCGCTTTGTAGCTTCCTCAACGTGTGCATGCGTGTCATTTGAGTGTAGAACTGTTAATTTGAAACCGTCTTTCGTAGCTGTTGGTGTTGTCTCTGCTGCATGTGCGGCAAAACCGGGTGTAGCTAGTAAACTAGCAGCTAGAGTTGTTGCTGCAATACTTTTAACCCATTTCATTAATGAATTCCTCCTCATATTAGTCAGATGACTGACAATTTAATTTAATTCTATCATGAAAGAAATCTAACGTCATTACCAATAATGGAAATGTATATTAAAATTACTGTAAAAAATAGATGAAAGAAATGTTGAATAATATATTTATACTTTTTTAGAATTATAAGTAAATAGATTGAAATAAAGGCTCATTACTATTATGTGGGGTTGATTTCCGTTCCGACTGGGCTCTTTTATCGCTGTCGCTTCGCTTTCGCACAGAAAACATCCGCTTTGCTGCAGGGGCTCATCTGTGACGCTAATCCCCAAGGATTCGCCCAGTTGGTACGGAAGTCAATTTATATAAATGGCTTACATAATTTTAACAAGTGTCATCCATAACTTTGACTTAGGATTGACATCTATTCTGGACTATGGGCGATGATGAGCGTAAGAAATAAAAAAGGAATACAAAAACTGCACCTCGAATTGTTAGCTTATTTGCAACAATTCGAGGTGCAGTACGATAATTACTGCTGATCTTTTACAACGATTGGCTTATTTAAAAATGGATGCTCGAATTCTAATTGAATAGCATGTAGCTCATAATCACCACTTGCTGTTTCTCTTGCTCCATACATTGTATCTCCAATAATCGGATGACCGATATGTGCTAAATGTACGCGAATTTGATGTGTTCTTCCTGTTTCAAGAATTAGATGGACAACACAAGAGCTTTTATAGCGCGCTACAACTTCGTAGTGAGTAACCGCATGCTGTCCAGTTTTTGAAACGACACGTCTTGTTGCATGATGTCGGTCTTTTCCGATTCCTTCAGAAATTGTACCAGATGAAGATCGTAAGTTCCCTTGTACCTCTGCAGCGTATGTTCGAATAATGGATTTTTCCTCAATCATACGGTCAAAAATTGATTTTGCTAAAGGATGTTTTGCTACAAGTAACAAACCTTGTGTCCCTTTATCTAATCGATGGACATGCTCCGCATAAGTGCCGCCTTGCTCTTTAATATGAGCCATAACATGATTCATACAAGTGTGGGTATCGCGTGCATCATTTGGATGTGTCGACATACCTTTTGGTTTAGAAACGATCAAACAATGGTCATCCTCATAGACGACATCAATTGCACAAACCGGTGTCGGTTGATAATTGGATGTCGGAATAGGGAATGTAAATTTTATGATTGTTCCTACCTGTAATGGATCATTCCACTGAATAGGTTCTCCGTCAATTGTTGTGATAGCCTTCGCCATTCGCAATTCATGGACTATCTTTTTACCGAGTCGCCAATGATTGCGTAATAGTTCCTCGACTGTCAAATTATTTGTGTTTATTTCATAGTGAAACATAAATCTTCCTCCGTAGAAAAGACCGTATTCCAATTGTAGAACACGGTCTCGAAATTAATTTGCTGTTTTAGCAGCCTTCATTACATAAAAGCTTGCCCCTGCAATTAAAATAAATGCAGTTAGCGCTAAAAATGGGATTGTGATAAAACCTAACCAGTTAATATATTGACCAGTACATGAAACAAGACCACAAGAAGGAGCCGTTTCAGCTAAAAAACTAAGCTTTTGAATACCATAATGGTAAAGTGATATACTGCCTCCCATAATGGCAAAAACAGCAGTTGTTACAGCAATACGTGCATTTTTTTGAATAAAGGCAATAGTTGTCATAATAACAATTGGATACATGAAAATTCGTTGGAACCAACACATTTTACAAGGTTCATAATGACGAATTTCAGAAAAGTATAAGGAACCTAGTGTTGCAACGACAGAGACAATCCAAATAAATAATAAGCCATTTTCCACTTTTTTAGACATATAAATTCTCTCCTTAGTATAACCATGTACTTGTTCGATTATAGTTGTTCTAGTTTTATATGTAAATTAACTTACGCAAAATAAGGTATTTTCTATCAATTATGCCTTGGCATAATTATTGCTGTCGCTTTGCATTCGCACAGATAATTTGCCATAGGACGGGGCGTTGTTAGACTGAGTTCCTCTATTTCAGCGGATGTCTTCTGTACCGAAAGCGTAGCGACAGGTACAGATGTTTTTTGCGCGAAAGCGTAGCGTCAGCAGCAGATGTTTGGACACCTGCTGAAAGAAGTTAAAAAAAGTTCAGTCTAAAGTATGAATGGCTGAGGCAGACGTTCCAGACTTTGAAATGTTATCATTAAAATTAGTAATGCCAAAGAAGAGGTGTTTTTGTGAGGGAGAATGATCATTCCAATATTGGTATTTTAAAAGAGATTGCAGAGTTATTAAACGAAGAAACTGAAATTGTGTCGATGTTAAAGGGAGCACTTTTGAAATTTTTAAATGGCACAAATTTTGAAACAGGTTGGGTTTTTTTTATCGATGAAAAAGGGCGGTCAGAGCTTATTGTCCACGTCAATTTACCAGAAGCACTGGAGTATAAAAATTGCCATTATTTAAAAAAGGGAGGCTGTTGGTGTGTTTCCCGCTATCGTAATGAGGAATTAAAAAAAGCCTCGAATATTATTGAATGTCAACGTATTGAAAGTGCAATTGCAGCAAATGTTGGCGATCACGAAGGCATTACACATCATGCGACAGTACCGCTTCAATCTGGACAAGAGCGTTTTGGTGTCTTAAATGTCGCAACTAAGGATACCGTGCGTTTTTCAGAGGAAGAGCTAGCATTACTTGAATCGGTTGCATTTCAGATGGGATCAGCCATTAAGCGTATTTTACTGACAAAGCAGGAGCAGGAAATGGCACTTGTGAAGGAGCGCAATCGTCTAGCTCGAGATTTACATGATTCCGTGAATCAGCTACTTTTTTCGGTTACATTAACGGCGAGAGCTGGTATTGAAATGACAAACGATAGTGATGTAAAGGAAACGTTTAAGGAGATTCAGCACTTAACACAGGATGCCTTAACAGAAATGCGTGCTCTCATTTGGCAGCTTCGTCCAAAAGGATTAGAAAATGGTTTACTTGAAGCGATAAAAGTGTATGCTGAAATGCTTGGCTTGAAGCTTCATGTTACGGTCTCAGGTGTTCTGCAATTCCCATCACGTATAGAAGAAACATTGTTTCGGGTAGCCCAAGAAGCACTTAATAATGTTCGTCGTCATGCTGGTGTTCTGGAGGCTGCACTTTATATTACGGTTACTTCTACAGATATTTTACTTGTTATTCGTGATGAGGGACGAGGCTTCGTCATCGATAATAACACGAAGCTACTTTCAATAGGCTTGCAATCCATAAAGGATCGTGCAAAATCAGTTGGTGGCTCAGCTGACTGGGTTAGTGAAATTGGCAAAGGAACAGAGCTGTTAATCCGCTTGCCATATTAGGGGGGAAGAGTATGATACGTGTTTTAATCGCAGATGACCATCATGTAGTGCGTCGTGGATTATTATTTTTCTTAAAAACACAGAAAGATATTGAAGTTGTAGGAGAAGCGAAAAATGGATTAGAGGCAGTAGCTTTAGCAGAAAGTATACAGCCAGATATTATTCTCATGGACCTGGTAATGCCAGAGATGGATGGCATTCAGGCAACGAAGCGCATTAAAGCTAAGTTTCCACAAATAGAAATTCTAATGCTGACAAGCTTTTCAGACCGTGATCATGTGGTGCCAGCTATGGAGGCAGGAGCTGCAGGCTATCAGTTGAAAGATATTGAACCTGATGAGCTGGTATTATCCATTCGTCGTATTATGCGAGGCGAAAATACTTTACATCCGGAAGCAACAACGACTCTTGAAATGGACCGTCAAGAATCAAAAAATGCACCTCACGTTTTAAATCCACTAACACCTCGTGAACAGGATGTGCTTGCAGAGCTCACAAAAGGGAAAAGTAATCGAGAAATTGCGTCCTCTTTATTCGTTACAGAAAAAACAGTGAAAACTCATATTTCTAATATTTTCGCAAAGCTACAAGTGCAGGATCGTACTCAGGCGGCTCTTTATGCTGTGAAGCACGGGCTAACAGAGGGTAGTGGTGTATAAAATATAAAAAAATAAGTAAAACGGCGAGTTCCTACAAATTGTAGTAGCCCGTCGTTTTTTAATGAATGATATTTTTTTAACTTCTTTCAGCAAGTGTTTTGGTAGCGAAAACGGAGCGTCAGCTATAGAAGTCTCCGTTTAATAGCGCTGATTATAAGACCTAAGTTGTTTTTATATTGACTTAAATAAAACTCAAAAAATACTTAAAATAGATAGGGAATAAGTAGGTAAAACGCAATTAGCATAGGACAAATAGAATTTATCGTAAAGGAGTACAAATATGAAATTAGAGCGTCTTTTAACGATGACAATGATTTTAATAAATCGTAAAAAGGTGACAGCCCAGGAGCTTGCCGATTTATTTAATGTGTCAGTTCGTACTATTTATCGAGATATTGAAACATTGAGCTGTGCTGGGGTTCCTGTTATTAGCCAGCAGGGGGTTAATGGTGGGATTAGTTTAATTGATGGCTATCGTGTTGATAAGCAGGTGCTGACGAAGGAGGAGCTTACTTCACTTTCTATTGCCATTAAAAGTGCGCTGACAACATACGATGATTCACATGCTGAAGCAGTACTTGAAAAATTAACAGGTGTTGCGGATGAGAAAGTTAAACAATCTATCGATCAACTATTTATTGACCTTAGTCCTTGGGGGCCAAATGTTATTTTTAAGGAACAGATCACGTTATTAAAAAATGCGATTGAACACGAGCATTGTATAAGCTTTACGTATTCTACTACACATGGTCGTATAACAAGGCGATTATTAGAGCCGCACACTTTAGTACAAAAGGGAAAAGTTTGGTATGTTTATGGCTATTGCACATTGAGAGAAGATTTTCGCTTATTTAAAATTTCTAGAATGAAAGATATAAAAGCAGAGATAATAACATTCCAGCGCAAAGAAGTCAACTTATCTGAACTCCCATGGGATAAAGAGTGGCATCGCCCTCAAAATATAGTAAACCTTACGTTAGCTTTCGATTCTGCAATAACGACATTAGTAGAAGAATCATTTGGCGCTGACCATGTAGATATTGAGAGTTCAACTATAAAAATTGCATTGCCTGAGGATGAATGGCTATATGGCTTTCTTCTTAGCTTTGGCCATCGCCTAAAAGTTTTGGAACCACTTCATATAAGAGAGATTGTATTAAAACGAGCCCAGGAAATTGTTGAGTTGTATAAATAAATTTAACTTCGACGCAATTGATGACATACAGATGTCAGGTTTCCTTTGTTATAGTCATAACAAATAGAAAGAAGGGTGGATTTAATAATGCAAAGTTATTGTCAAAGCTGTGGAATGCCATTAGTGGATGAAGCATTACTTGGTACAGAAAAAGAAGGACACAAAAATCAGGATTATTGCACATATTGTTATGAATTAGGAGAGTTCAAGCAGCCGAATCTAACAGTTCACGAAATGATTGAAATTTGTTTGCCTCATTTAAAGCAAGATGGCATGGTGGAAGAGGAAGCACGCCAAATGTTGATTTCTTTTTTACCAAACTTAAAAAGATGGAGAAAACATGACATAAAAGAACCAGTTGTGATGAATAAAGAATCATTTCAAATCGTAGGAATTTCAGCACGAACAAGTAATGCAAATGAAATTACCTCTCAAGCAAAAATCCCGCAATTATGGACGAACTTTTATCAACAAGATGTTGTAGGACAAATAGCTAATGCAGTAAATCAAGTAACGTATGGTCTGTATTCTGATTACGAAACGGATGTTAATGGAGAGTATTCAATTACACTTGGAGTGGAAGTATTAGCTACCAACGAAATTCCAGAAGGTATGGTTGCCAAAACAGTGCCAGCTGCTAAATATTTAGTTTTTACTTCTGACAAAGGTCCATTTGAAGAAGTCGTCGTAAAAGCTTGGCAGGATGTCTGGGCTTGGTTCGCAAGCTCAGATGTAGAACGAACATACACAGGTGACTTTGAAATGTACGATGAACGATGTGCCAACCCACAAGAAGCTCAGGTCGATATTTATATTGCCATTAAATAAATTTATTTTAAACAAGTTAAGCTTCCTATCTATGATGGATAGGAAGCTTGTTTACGTTGAAAATTTTACATTTGAAATAGTGTAAAGGCATACACTTCTATAAATTTGTTTCTGTATAATGATGAGAAGGAATATTCTGGTGATGGTTGCTAAGTAGCGAACCACGTTATGGTGAAGAGCCGTTTATTGCTGCAAGAAGGGAATAAAGACAACTGAGGGAGGGATTAGTTGTTTGACTAGGAGAAAAACAGGAGACATTTTAAGTGTTACATCTATATTACCCGCGATAATAAGTGTTATCTTTTTCTATATAAAAAGAGGGCCTGATTTTGATATTTATTTTGGTATTACTGTTTTTAGCATTTTATCAATAATTGGTATTATATTTGCTGTAATCGCTTTGATAATGTCTAAACTACGTATTTTTGGTTTGATCGGTCTAATCGCAAATGTATTAGTTTTGGTTTTTGCTTTTCTATTACTTTTAGCAATGGGAATTGGTGAACCATAAACCTTAAAGAACTTTAATAGCTCTTTCAATGAATAAAGAGATGTGATTGATTCGGTGACTTTCAAAGACATTTAAGTAAGGATCGACGGTAACTGTTACATCTATAAAATGCATGTTGCCATGAGCACGATCACTCCGTCAACATTGCGGATTAAAACGGATAATGTTTCGACTTCTTCAATGTCAAAGGCATCTGTGAGGCTTTGAACTGCTTCCCAAAAGATTTCTATAGTTTTGTTTCCTCCTCACAAAACTTTCGAGCATGATAAAACGACCCCCTTCTCGTGTAAGGTGAGTCGTTTTTTTTGTATATATTTATTTTATTTCAGTAGAAGCTCTTGCCATTATAGGTTGTGAGCAAAATATTAATTTTATCGCCTGAATCATACAAGCGCGATTAGTATCTTACCAAGGCAAATACTATAAGGCAATTTATCTTCTTTCAGCGCTTGTCCAAACATCCGCTGAAATAGTAGAACTCATGCTTTGTGCAAGTACAAAGCCGAATCCGAACGCAATTATGCCAAGGCATAATTAATTTTAGTCATTTACTTCACCGATGTCATTTGATAAATCACGTTCAGGTAATTTCAGAACTTCTAAGTATAAAATATGGTGAACATCTAATTCTTTTGCGATAAATTCATAACCTTGTTCTTCAATACTGTCTCCTTCGAGCGCATCAAAGCGCTTTGTCATGAACCAACCACCGATTGTATCAATATCATCATCTTCTATGTCAGTACCTAGCATATCATTAACGTTTTCAACTAGCATCTTAGCATCTAAAATAAAATGATTTTCTGCAATTTCCTGAACCTCTGGAATTTCGTCCTCATCGAATTCATCTTGAATGTCGCCGACAATTTCCTCAATAATATCTTCAATCGTAACTAGACCAGATGTTCCGCCATATTCATCCATTAAAATGGCCATATGAATACGTTCACGCTGTATTTTTAGTAACAAATCGTTAATTTGCGTTGTTTCCATTACGCGAATAATCGGCTGCATATAGTCAATAACTAGTTTATCGCCATTTGCTGAGTCTTTAATATAAGCAGTTAATAAGTGCTTCATATTCACTAAGCCAATAATATGGTCTTTGTCACCATCGATAATTGGGTAACGGGTATATTGCTCAACGCCCATTAAATCGAAAACTTCTCTAATCGTTAGTTCTTTTTCAATACCGACGATTTCAGTACGTGGGACCATGATTTCTTTTGCAAGACGATCAGAGAACTCAAAAATACTGTTCACATATTCATATTCTGAAGTATTAATTTCTCCACCTTTTAAACTATCCGACAAAATCATACGTAACTCTTCTTCAGTATGGGCTACTTCTGATTCTGACATCATTTTTAAGCCGAAAAGGCCAGTTAAGCCACGTGCAGATCCGTTCAACAACTTAATGATTGGATAGGTAATGTTGTGGAATAAAATTAATGGGCCAGATAAGTTTAATGTTACAAATTCTGCTTTTTGGATGGCAAGTGTTTTTGGCGCCAATTCCCCCATAACTACATGCATAAAAGTTACAATCGAGAATGCAAGTATAAATGAAAGGACAGTAGTAAAATTTTCACTCAAATTTAGAAATTCAAACACTGGATTCAAGATAATCTTAAATGTAGGTTCACCAAGCCAACCTAGACCTAAAGCAGTGATCGTAATACCTAATTGACATGCAGATAAGTATTCATCTAAATCTGAAATTACACGTTTTGCATTTTTTGCTTTTTTATTCCCTTCTGCTAGCAATTGATCAATACGTGTAGATCTTACTTTAACGATTGCAAATTCGGTTGCAACGAAAAATCCTGTCATTATTATTAGTAGGGCAAATGCCACCAACCTTATGGTTATTTCCATTATGTCTCCGTCCAAATAATTCCTTTGTCCCCGCCCGAATGAGGGAGGTAAACAAAGTGTACACCTCCTATGATTTAAAAAAATTGTAGAATGATTTAATCATAAAATATTTACAGGCAAAACACAAATATTGACAACTTTTTTTTACTTGATTTTCAAACCGTAAAGTGAAGAAATTAATAATTTCAAACACCAAAAGATTGAAAATAAAAATTTGTTATGCTAACTTTAAATGGAGCAAAGAAGATAGTTTGTTTAGAGAAAGAAGCATTTGCATCTCATATAAAACGACACGTCAAAAATCTCAAGAGAGCTTTACTTGCGGATTTTTTTAAATGAATTATTTTTAATAGCAACAAAAAAGGAGCCGTCTCATTCATACGAGACGGCTCCTTCTACTTTGATTATTTATTTTTGTTGAAAACGTAATTTCAAGCACGCTTTTTCCACATCGTATAGCGTTTCTTTTAACGGTATCTCACCTGAGTAAAGTGAAATTGTAACAGGTGCTTTTTCTGTTATACCTTGCTGTGTAAAAATATAATTTTCGTCTTTATACGTTAAATACATATTTTTTACAGATCTTTTTCCGAAAGTACTAGCTGATGAATCAAAAAAGCCTTTTAATTGACTGCAGTATTCATTGTAGAAATCACTTTTAAAGCCAGAAAGAGCCTCGAATTTTTTACTATCAATAGATTCAGCCTCATTTACTAACTCGAAAATTTTAGCGGAAAATTCGGAAAAAACTTCTTTTACTTTTGCGCGAATTAATATTTTTGAATTATAACTGTTTAAGTCATCAGTAAGAGTGACGTTACTCATTGTAATAGCCTCCTGCATAAAAAACCTTTAATACTTAATATCCTAAATGTATAAGAAAAATAAGGGAATTTCAATATACTTAAACAATTTACGATAATAGCAGCGCAGAAATTAGTAAAAAATAGGTGTTTTTATGCAGTGTAGGCACAGAGAAATACTACTTTTTATATAGCGTGTATTTTTGTAGCGACAGCTACGCCAAGGCGAAATTGATCAGTCGTAAACATGATACAACATAAGCTCATGAATCATTTTTTTAACTTCCCCTTCGTTTGGAGGGATAGGTCCATTCCATTGTATAACACCATCTTTTAAGTACTCTGCTGTATAACGTTCGCGTTGATAAAAGAACGAAATAGACCAACCTGGGAGCTGAGAATTTTCAAATAAAGGCTTAAAGCTAAAATGCTGAATCATAACCAAACCCCATTTCCTAATATATGTAGTTAATATTATTCAAGGATAAAGGTAATTTTGCAACTATTCATTTTCGGGCACATTGTGATTGACGGTGTATATGCTTATACATAATCATAATGTGTGGTTGATTTTTGTTCCTCTATCGCTAATCCCCAAAGAGTCGCCCAGTCGGAACGAAGATCAACTTATATAAATAACATAAGTTTCAATAAATCACATTCCTATTTTTGATAGTTAGCAAATGGAAGCGAGTAGGCCACAGCGGAAATCGCCATCTTCAATTTAATGAAAATAGATAAAAATAGTTAATCTATACACTTAATAGGGGGTATTTCTTTCGTAGAAAATCATTGCTCTGCTATAATGAGTGCAGCAGGCGACAAAATACGCCAATAGTGAATACAATTGAAATGAGAGGATACTAATGGATAATTTTCTAGTGACATTAATATTTATGGCAGTCATTGGAGCTGCAATTGGTGGTGTTACGAATCACCTAGCCATTAAAATGCTTTTTCGACCACACAAAGCTATATACATTAAAAATTGGCGAGTGCCTTTTACACCAGGTCTTATTCCAAAACGCCGTGACGAATTAGCGAAGCAACTTGGACTTACGGTTGTGAATTATTTATTAACACCTGAAACCTTTAGAAAGAAATTTTTCTCAAAGGATATTCAGGAAAAGGTAGAACAGTTTGTACAAACAAAGGTAGAAGAAACGATTTTTACAAATGATAAAACAATTCAAGATTGGCTATCATTAGCTGGATTTTCCAACATGCCAACAACAATTGAACAGAAGGTAGAAGCAATTGTTGAGGGACAATTTGAGTCAGTTAAGAATACACTATCAACGAAATCAATTCGTACACTATTATCAGCAGATATTCAAAATACTATCGATGCAAAGATACCAGTAGCGGTAGATCATATTTTAGAAAAAGGTGAGGATTATTTTTTATCACCTGAGGGAGAACTGACAATTAAGGCGATGATTGATGACTTTTTATCGTCAAAAGGATCACTTGGTGGAATGATTAATATGTTTTTAGGTGATTCTTCGTCACTCATGTCAAAGGTTCAGCGTGAGCTTATAAAATTTTTACAGAAACCAGGAACATCAGCATTATTAACGAAAATTTTTACTCAGGAATTGGAGAAATTAAAAGATCGCCCGGCAATGGATTTCTTACAGGATATTCGCTTTGAACAAATATTATCGAAATTGCAAACTTACGTTAAAGAACAATTAGCAGTTGAAGAGCGCTTGAATTATCCTATATCACATTACTGGCCAGAAGGTAATTCATGGATGAAAGAAACAGTGATTCCACAAGCCATTGAAAAAGCTTTTGTAAAAGCTGAAGAGAAATTAGAAGATGTGTTGGAACGCTTAAATTTACAAGAAGTTGTACGTGAGCAGGTAGATTCTTTCCCTGTAGAGAAATTAGAGGAACTTGTACTAGGTATTTCAAAGCGAGAGTTTAAAATGATTACAGTACTTGGTGCAGTTCTTGGTGGATTGATTGGGATTGTGCAAGGGTTAATTGTTTACTTTATTTAAAAAGGAGAAATATGTTTATGATTAATATTTACAATGAAATTAATACGTTAGAGGCAACTTTCCGTAAAACACCTGAATTTGAAGCGTTAAAAGAAGCAGTGACAGTTGTTAAGGAAGATAAAGAGGCTTTAAATCTATTCCAAAGTTTCCGTAAGGTGCAAATGGACCTACAGAACAAGCAATTAACTGGCGAAGAAATACTGGAAGATGAACTTATATACGCACAAAAAACGGCACAACTTGCACAGCAAAATGCAAAAATTTCTGCAATGCTTGAGGCAGAAATGAATCTAAGTAAAATAATTGAAGAAGTAAACCGCATCTTAATAAAACCTATTCAAGTATTGTATGAAGAATTTTAACAGCGAAGAAGAACATCAAAGCGGCGGAAAAGCATGATTTGGCGGCGAAGATCAGCATCAAAGCGGCGGAAAAGCATGATTTAGCGGCGAAGATCAGCATCAAAGCGGCGGAAAAGCATGATTTAGCGGCGAAGTTCGGCATCAAAGCGGCGGAAAAGCATGATTTAGCGGCGAAGTTCAATATCCAAGCAGCAGAACAACAGGTTCTAGCGTCACAACCTAGAGTATCGAGCTGATCAAACAGCTTTCTTAGGCATAAAAATACTAATAGTTGCACATATAACAAGTAAGAAGAAAAACGTGTTTCCGCAAGCCGGAGCACGTTTTCAATTTATGGCTCAATATCTATTGGAGGTTATACTATGCATGTAATCATTGAATGGACCTATAAAGCGAAAAAGGGTGCGGAAACTGTTTTGCGTTCAGAAGAAATGCCGGCAGCTCAAGCATTACTACTTGCCGAGGACATGGAGCGAACAGGGAGAGTAAAATCATTGCATTGTATCGATCGACAGGATACAAATTGGTCTTTGAAGGAACTCAAAGCATATTTAAAGGAAATTGACACTGAGCCACACAATATTACAGTCTATTTTGATGGTGGCTTTGATCTTGCAACAAAACAATCAGGGCTAGGCTGTGCGATATATTATGAGCAAAATGGCAAGCCATATCGATTAAGACAAAATTCTTTTTCGTCAGAGCTGAAATCCAACAATGAGGCAGAATACGCAGCGCTTTATTTAGGGCTAGTCGAGCTTGAGCTATTGAACGTTCACCATTTGCCCGTTTGTTTCACTGGCGATTCCCAAGTCGTTATCAATCAATTGAGTGGGGAATGGCCAGCACTTGAAAAGAATTTATCTAGCTGGGCAGATAAAATTGATGCAAAGTTAGAGGAGCTCAGTATCCAGCCAGAGTACAAGCTTATATCACGTAAAGAAAATTCTGAAGCTGATCGCCTTGCAACCCAAGCATTAAACGGTATCGACATCACAGGATTAAGGGAAATTGTAAAGGATTAAGTATTAGACACTCCAAAAGAAAAATCACCAGTATTTATGAACTGCGCCCCAATTGTTAGACAGACCATCTAACAATTGGAGGTGCATTTTTTTGTATAAATTTACTGCAGAAGATGGTAATGAAAGCTATAAAAATATTGGACAATCAATTGGTGAAATAATATCCAATTATTCCGTTCGCTATTGTTAATTATAATGGTATTTACTGGTGAATTAATTTTTATCACAATTTATCCTGTTTTTAATGAAACTTTTACCATTCTAAACCTACTACTACTATGAACCTAATAATAAGGAGAGATTTTATGAACATGAAAAAATTTGCACCTGTAGCAATGACAGCATTATTATTTGGAAGTGTAGCAATACCAGTCGCTTCAGCAAATGAAAATTCGACAGAGGCAGAACAGCAAGCACCACAAATTCAAATTGATCCTGTTCACATTTTCAACACTACTCATGGAACAGTTGAAAAAGTCAATTCTAATGAAAGCCTTACATATTTCACAGTAAAAGATGGTGATCAAACAAATATTTTAGAAATAACAAAGGATACACTTGTTTTCGATAATACAGGTAAAAAAGTGGAACTTAAAGAAGGGGATAAAGTAGTAGCTTATACATTTGCAAACAAGCCACAAAAATTAATTTATCCACCACAATTCAATCCTGATGTTGTCATTGTTGAAACTGAGGAAACTGGATTTGTTGAAGTTGATTACTTCTTTGAAAACCTAACAAATACTTATGATATGCTCAAATTAATCATTGGTGAAAACACGGAGCTTTTAAATACAAAGGGAGAGAAAGTTGCAGCTAAAGATTTAACAGAGAAGAACTTAGTTGTTTTCTATACAGCCTCAACAAAAAGTATCCCAGCTCAAACAACACCTTCGAAAGTAATTGTTCTTGATGACGAGTCTGAAAATACAACAGAAAATACTGTACAAGCGGAAATAGCACAAATAATCGCGACAGATTATTATGAAGTAGATGGAACAAAAATGGTTCCGTTGCGTTTGATTGCCGAAAAGCTTGGCTATAAAGTTGAGTCGACAGGTAAAGGTGCAATTGTATCAAAAGGTAATTTATCTTACACAATAACTCGTGGTGAAAAAATGTTTGGTTATAACAAAGCGTTACGCCCACTTAAGGCAGCACCTGCTTTGTTAGAAGCAAATAAAACATATGTACCAATTGAATTTGTAGAGGAATACTTAAAATAACTCAAAAAATCCCTGTAAAGGTAGGGTTGCCTTTAAAGGGATTTTTTTAATTTTTAATTTCCAATTATATTCATTTAAGGAAACTTGAATGAACAAACAACGTCTTTATCAACGGAGATTACTTTACTTCAGGAATTCAAACAGAAGAGAGGTATTAATTTGGAAAGAAAATCAAGAAGCTCTAAAAAAGCGAAACCTAAAAATAAAGTAATAAAAATAACCATACTAGTAATTGTAATTTTATTATTAACAGTAACTAGTTATGGGGCTTATGCGTTTGTTAAATTTAAAAATGCCTATGATAGTTCAAAGGTCGATTTAAATAGGGAAGGAAATAAATCAGATCTAAGGGAAGAAGAAGTTTCATTTACAAAAGATCCAATCTCAATTCTATTATTAGGTGTTGAAAATTATTCTAGTCAGGCGGAGGATGGTCGAGCAGATACTCAAATGGTCATTACTTTGAATCCGGATACATCTGAAATTAACTTAATTACAGTACCTCGAGATGCAAGAGTTAAAATAGAAAATGCAGGGGAATATACAGGTATACATAAAATCAATTCCGCTTATAATTACGGATCAATTACAGGCTATGGGGCAATTAAGCTGCAATTAGAGACAGTTGAAAAATTCCTTAATATACCGATAGATAACTTTATTGCAGTAAACTTTGATGGCTTTAGAGATATTGTCGATGCTTTAGGTGGAGTAACAATAGATGTAAAAGAGGATTTCTGGGAAGATAATTTTTACGATAGAAAACAAAGGATAGAATTTCATAAAGGAGAGGCACATTTAAACGGGGAAGAGGCACTTGCATTTGTAAGAATGAGAAAAAGAGCTGTTAATGCTTCATACTCACGAGAAGAGAGACAAAGACAATTTTTGACTGCAACGATCAATCAAGCAAAATCGACGAATACAATATTTAAAATTGGCCAAATTGCAGATATTTTAGGGAAAAACGTAGAAACAGATTTAAACCCTAATGAAATCTACGCACTCCAAAAGCATTATTTGAATTCCAAGAACTTATCAACAAAAACGTTAGAAATACAAGGGGAAGATCAGTATATCAATGATGTTTCTTATTTTATAACCGATATGAAAAACTTGGAGAAAGTAAGCATGGAATTAAGAAAGATTCTTAAACTAAAAGAAGAAAATTTCAAAACAAACGCGGCTGAAAGATAAAAGATAAAAGATAAAAATCCATTTTGATAAATTTTTCAAAATGGATTTTTTTATCAATAAATTATGCCTCGGCATAATTGTAGCTGACGCTTTGCTTTCGCTACAGATAAACAATTGTTGCTGTCGCTTCGTTTTCGCTACAGATAAACAATGCGTCCGGAATCGGCTTTGTGCTTAGGCCTGCACGAGGGCCGACACGATGTCGGTCATTTCGATAATGCCACAGGACATGGCGTTTTTACCGATGCAGGTCAGTTAGCCGTTATCGCATGGATGCGATGGTTTTAGGCTAACATCCCCTAGAAACCTTTCCGATTTCCGTGACATCCGCCGGAGGCTTTAATTTCTTTCAGCGGATATTTGGACACCCGCTGAAAGAAATTAAACAGAATGTTCTGTTATAAAATGTGGCTTTGCTTAAAGTTATATAAATTTGTTAAACTATTGGTACTGTAATTATGAGAGAAAAGAGCGAAGAAAATGAAAATTATTCACATAGATCAAAAATATCCTGAAGATTGGATTCGCGTATTAAATCATATTGCGAATTTATTTTTTGAGGATTCAAAGTTAAAAGTAGAGTCTGAAGGAACAGATATGACAGTGTCATTCGAATATAACGTTGGGGATGATTTCTCAATATCTACAAAAGCTGTTCTAGAGGTAGACGGTAACCGTTATACGAATGATTACCGTATTCAATACGAAACTGGGGCTGAAGGACGTGAGCTAAATATTCGTATTAAGCGTGCTTTGTCTCACGTATTTTTAGATGTGCTAGAGCAACATACTGGAATGCATCAGCAATGGGGAATTTTAACAGGTGTGCGTCCAACTAAGCTTTACCATAAATTCCGAAAGGCTGGGAAGAGTGAGGAAGAAATTGCAGATATTCTTATTCGTGATTTCCGCCTGTCAGAGGAAAAGGTAGCGTTACTAAAAGAAATAGTAGCTCGTCAGTTAGTGACGATTCCTGATATAGATGATATCGGTAAAGAAATTAGTATTTATATCGGCATTCCTTTTTGCCCGACTAAATGTGCTTATTGCACTTTCCCAGCGTATGCAATTGGCAGCAATCGCAAGCAAGGGCGTGTTGCTACATTTTTAGATGGGCTTCATATTGAATTACGTGAAATGGGAAAATGGCTGAAGGAAAATAATATGAAAATCACGTCCATTTATTGGGGTGGTGGTACACCGACATCTATTGAGGCAGATGAAATGGATGCATTGTATCAAACGATGTATGAATCTTTCCCGCATCCTGAAACAATCCGTGAAGTAACCGTCGAAGCGGGTAGACCTGATACGATTACACCTGAAAAACTAGAAGTGTTAAAAAAATGGGGCATTGACCGAATAAGTGTTAATCCACAATCGTATACAGATGAAACACTGAAAGCAATTGGTCGTCATCATACGGTACAAGAAACAATTGATAAGTTTTGGCTAGCACGTGAATCAGGCATGAATAATATTAATATGGATTTAATCATTGGTTTACCGAATGAAGGAATTGAGGAGTTCCAGCATTCATTAGATGAATCTGCAAAAATCCAGCCAGAATCATTAACGGTACACACATTATCATTTAAGCGTGCATCGGAAATGACGCGTAATAAGGATAAGTACAAGGTAGCTGACCGTGATACGGTTGCACAAATGATGCATATGGCACAAGTATGGACGAAGGAAAATGATTATGTACCGTACTATTTATACCGTCAAAAAAATATTTTAGGCAATTTAGAAAATGTCGGCTACAGTAAAGCTGGCGAAGAAAGCATCTATAATATTGTCATAATGGAAGAAGTACAGACAATTTTAGGCATTGGCTGTGGAGCCTCCTCTAAATTTGTTCATCCTGAAACAGGGAAAATTACGCAGTTCCATAATCCAAAGGATCCTGCTGCCTACATTATGACGTTTGAAGATGCAATCGGTAAAAAAATTGAGTTTTTAGATGAATTATATAAGGCATAAAAGTGATGGCAATCTGACGTGGTGTTCAGATTGCCTCTTTTATTCCGATAAATCTCGATAATGTTCCGATAAATCTGGAAAACATTCCGATAAATCCACAGAATATTCCGATAAAATCAAAAAACATTCCGATAAATCTCTAGTATGTTGTTAGTCTGAATTATAATGATTGGGGGTAAAAAATATGAAAGTCGTTATTAGTCCGGATTCCTATAAGGGGACTTTGTCGGCCATCGAGGTGGCTAATGCAATGAGGGCGGGAATCTTAGATGTTGATCAATCGATTGAAACAGTCATTTTACCAGTAGCAGATGGTGGAGAAGGTACACTAGAATCACTTGTTGCCTCAACAGATGGTCAATATATTTCGCAACATGTGCTTGACCCATTGGGGAGAGAAATTGAAGCAAGATATGGTGTACTTGGTGATAATGAAACATGTGTTATTGAAATGGCTCAGGCATCCGGTATTATGCTGTTACAGGATAAGGAAAAAAATCCTGAGCTTGCATCGACGTATGGAACGGGGCAGCTAATCAAAGCAGCTCTTAATGAAGGGTTTAGGAAATTTATTATCGGTATTGGTGGCAGTGCTACAAATGATGCTGGTATTGGTATGTTAAAGGCACTTGGACTGCAATTAAAAAAAGAAGACGGCACGGTAATTGCTGATGGGGTGTCGGCACTATTAGATTTAGCTTCAATTGATGTTAGTCAGCTAGATCCTCGATTAGCTAAAGCAAAATTTATTATTGCATGTGATGTTGATAATCCATTGATTGGAGAGCGGGGAGCAACAGCTATTTTTGGGCCTCAAAAAGGTGTGAAAGAGCATCAAATTGCTTATTTTGATAGCTGCTTAAAGCAGTTTGCAGACATTGTTGAAAAGCAATTTAACATTCGACTGCATGACCTCAAAGGGGCAGGGGCTGCAGGGGGAATGGGAGGCGCATTAATAGCTTTTTTAAACGGCAGTTTTCATGCGGGTATTGAGATTGTGATTAATGTAGTACAGTTACAAAAGCATTTAGAAGGTGCCGAGTTTATTATTACAGGTGAAGGGAAATCGGATCGTCAAACATTACATGGGAAAGCGCCATTAGGGGTGGCGAAGGCTGCAACATTAGCGAATGTACACACTGTCTTATTATCAGGGGCGATAGATGAAAATGATAAACCTGAATTACTCAAATACTTTACTGTTGTTGAATCATTGGTAGATGAAAATATTAGTGTCCAACAGGCAATGCAAGAACCTTATTATTATATTCGCATGAAAACAAAGAGGATCTTTGAGTTTTGGGTACAAATGGGAAAAAATTAATGTGGAACAAAGACAGGTAACGATAGAGAGCAGCCCGTGGTTAGCTCTCTTTTTTGTATAATAGAAAAATAGAAAGGAAGTTAGTAAATGAAAAAATTACTAGTAGTGCTCCTTTGTATTTTTTTATTAGCAGGCTGTACGGAGACGTTAAACACAGAGAAAGTATCCGTCACTGCGGGACATGAAATGCGCGTACATTTTATTGATGTAGGACAAGGAGATTCGATTTTTATTGAATCGCCAAATGGCAAGACAATGCTTGTTGATGGAGGCGTTAAAGGAGCTGGCCAAAAGGTTGTTTCGTATTTGAAGGAGCTTGGAGTGAACAAGATCGATATAGTGGTCGCAACCCATCCTGATGCAGACCATATCGGTGGTTTAATTCCTGTGATAAATTCGATAGATATTGGACAATTTTATGATTCAGGGAAGGTACATACATCTCAAACTTTTGAAGAGATGCTGACACTTATTGATACGAAGAATATTCCTTATAATGTTCCGAAAACAGGCGATAGTATAGCGTTTGATGATGATATTAATGTGAAGGTGTTAAACGCTAATGAAAATGCAACAGATAATAATGATGCTTCCATTGTCTTAAAAATTGCATATGGCAATGTATCATTTTTATTAACGGCCGACGCGGGAATAGAGTTAGAAAAAGAGATGATGAAATACGATGTGAAAGCAACAATCTTAAAGGCAGGTCATCATGGCTCTAACACGAGTAGCTCTGCGGAGTTCATTCAAGCAGTGCATCCTGAAGTAACAGTTTTAAGTTATGGAGAGGGAAATAAGTATGGTCATCCTCATGCTGAAGTAGTTGAGCGTTTACAAGCAATTGGCAGTAAAATTTACGCAACCGCAGAAGCGGGGACTGTTATCGTATCAACAGATGGGTAACTAAACTGTTACGATAAATTCAGGCAAAACTATACAAATCTGTATAGAAGCATAGATTTATAACAGAATACCCTTCGTATCAAGCGATTGGTGCGAACTCCACGTTAATTGCTTTTAACTCCTAAAGTCTTGTG
>NZ_JBNNTL010000025.1:0-46179 GCF_050278745.1 Lysinibacillus sp. NPDC094403
TTGATGTCCAAAATTTTGTTTCGTTCACTAACTCAAGGTTAGCTACTAAAAACTTTATTGATTACGTTTTGCTTGTTCAGTTTTCAAGGTTCATTACTTTATTTTAAGTGTCACCTCTTGGCGACTCATTAATAATATCAAGAATCTAAAACTATGTCAACACTTTATTAAAATAAATTCAAATAGTTTATATGAATTTATTATTCTCCTTCTACATCACTATATTTAGAGGATTTAGTTAACCTTAAATCAGTTAAGCCTCGGCATAACTAAAAATAAAAAAGGCAAACGCCAATGTTCATGGGTTGCCTTTCAACTATTATTAATCTGGTATAATACGTGAAATATAAAAGGTACGATTTTTGCCTAAATCAAATATCTCCCCTGATTGGCTTAATTTGATAAGAGGTCGAGTTGGTGCAAATTTATTTATAAACATCACTTCGCCATGTTCTAGATTAGATAGTTCAACTATAGTTCCTATAGGAAGGTCGGCAACAATATCTATCAGTGCACGAACTACTTTAATATCAAACTTCCCAAATTCAGATTCATTAATCATCTCTATGACCTTAAAGGAAGATTGCTTTGCTCTATACACTCGCTCACATGTCATTGCATGGAATACATCTGCAACAGCGATAATTTGAGCGAAAGTAGAAATATTAGCGATTTTTTCCCCTTTCGGATAGCCACTACCGTTTAAACGCTCATGATGTTGGAAAATAGCCTCTTTCATTGTATCCTTTAAGATTGTTAAATCTTTGACCATATTATAGCTATAAATCGGATGCTTATAAATTTCATCAAACTCTTGCTCTGTTAAGGTTGTTTTTTTATCGCGGATACGTGGATGAACTTTTGCCATCCCACAATCAGCTAATAACCCACCAATTGCAACTTGAATTGTAATTCCTTTGTCATAGCCTAGTTTTTGTGCAATCACTGAAGAAATCAATGCTGTTGCTACACAATGATGGTACAAATAGTCTTTTGGATTTGAATATTCATTTAACTCAAAAATTATTGTACGATCTTCTAAAACCATTTCTAATAACGGCAAAATAATTTTACGTGCTTTCGTAATATCTACCTTTGCACCAGCTTCCCAATTTTTAAATTCCTTTTTGAATTGTTCAACAGAATTGTCATAAACCTTTTTAAAAGTTGGAATAGCCTCTGTTGGGACGAATAAATCTGTTTCTTTTATCTCTGATTGAGTCTCTATACTATCTTTATATACAGGGACCCTTGAAATATTAAAAGCAAAAAAAACTTGTAAATGCTCATGGGAAATTATCGTGTTTTTAAAAATTATTGGATATTGTGTATTAGCAAAAATATCTTCAGAAATTACTTTACCAACGCGTAACTCTGAAATTGGGACTTGTATAGTTTCCACGCAATTAACACCTCTTCACTATTTCGCTTGCTTAAACATAGGTTAATTTCATTTTATCATGGAATTCAAAATAATTACTTATTTTTCATGATTTATGCTAAAAAACCGATGAACGGCAACATTAGCTGTCGTCATCGGTCTTTTTATTATTCCTCTACTTCTTCATTTTCTTCGCTAGATTCTTCTTCTTCTTTTTCAACCTTCGCTACGGTTGCAACAAGCTCGTCATCGCCTAAACGAATTAATCGAACTCCCTGTGTACTACGACCAATTAATGAGATATCGTTCACATCCATACGGATTAGCATACCGTTAATTGTAATAAGCATTAAATCTTCAGAACCATCAACAGTTTTTACAGCTACCATTGGACCGTTTTTATCAGTGATTTGAATTGTTTTTAATCCTACACCACCACGACTCTGTAAACGATATTCCTCTTCAGAAGTACGTTTACCGTAACCTTTTTCTGTAACAACTAAAATTTCCTGTCCTGGTTCAACGATTTCCATACCAACAACTTCGTCACCATCACGTAGTTTAATACCTCGTACACCACCTGCAGTACGACCCATTGAACGAATATCATCCTCTTGGAAACGTACAAGCATTCCATCACGAGTACCGATAATCACTTGTTTATCGCCATCTGTTAAACGAACAGAAATGAGATCATCATCTTCTCGTAAGCTTATAGCAATTAAGCCGTTTGTTCGGATATTAGCAAATTGTGAAACTGGTGTACGCTTTGAAATACCTGTTTTAGTAGTAAAGATAAAGTATGCATCTTCATCAAATGAAGCAACACGGATCATTGCTGTTACTTTCTCACCTTTTTCAATATTGAGTAAGTTAACAATCGGTAATCCTTTCGCTGTACGACCATATTCCGGAATCTCATAACCTTTTGCTCTAAATACTTTTCCTTTTGAAGTGAAGAATAAAATTGTATCGTGTGTAGATGTATTCATAAGATGCTCTACAAAATCATCTTCATTTGTGCCCATACCTTGTACACCACGACCGCCACGTTTTTGACTGCGATATGTATTAGCAGCTAAACGTTTGATATAACCATTGTGTGTTAAAGTTACGACCGAATTTTCGACTGGGATTAAATCCTCATCCTCAATCATTTCTAAACCGCCAGAAGTAATTTCAGTACGACGTGTATCATTAAAGCGTTCTTTTAGCTCTAATATTTCAGTACGAATAATATCAACAATTTTAGCCTCATCCGCTAAAATTGCTTTTAATTCAGCAATTAATATTTGAAGCTCTTGATACTCTGCTTCAATTTTCTCACGCTCTAATCCACTTAAACGAACTAAACGCATATCTAAAATCGCTTGCGCTTGACGTTCAGATAAATTGAATCGTTCCATTAATTGAGGTTTCGCTTCTTCACCACTACGTGAACCACGAATAATAGCAATAATTTCATCAATATGATCAAGGGCAATACGTAAGCCCTCTAAAATATGTGCACGATCTTCTGCTTTCCTTAAGTCAAATTCCGTACGACGACGAATAATAACCTTTTGGTGCTCTAAATAATGATGCAACATTTCTTTTAAGCCCATTACTTTAGGTTGACCATTTACTAATGACAGCATATTAATACCGAAACTCGATTGCATTGCTGTTTGTTTATATAAATTATTTAAAACTACATTGGCATTTGCATCTTTACGAACTTCAATGACTACTCGCATACCACGTCGGTCAGATTCATCACGTAGGTTTGTAATACCATCAATTTTTTTATCGCGTACAAGCTCAGCTATTTTTTCAATAAGCTTAGCTTTATTCACTTGGTATGGTAATTCATGAATAAGAATTGTTTCTTTACCATTTGTTTTTTGTTCAATCTCTACCTTTGCGCGAATAATGATGGAGCCACGACCTGTTTCGTAAGCACGGCGAATACCGCTACGACCTAAAATTAATCCACCAGTTGGGAAATCAGGCCCTGGGATGATTTCCATCAATTCTTCCGTTGTAATAGCCGGATTCTCAGAAAGTGCTATCACTGCATCTATCGTTTCACCAAGTTGATGTGGAGGAATATTTGTCGCCATACCAACCGCAATCCCTGCCGCTCCATTTACTAATAAGTTTGGATAGCGACTCGGAAGGACAATAGGCTCCTTTTCTGAACCATCATAGTTATCTGTATAGTCGATTGTGTCTTTATTAATATCACGAAGCATTTCCATTGCAATACGAGACATACGTGATTCTGTATAACGCATCGCTGCCGCTCCGTCGCCATCGACAGATCCAAAGTTACCATGACCATCGACTAGCATGTAACGATAGCTGAAATCTTGCGCCATACGTACCATTGCATCATAGATGGATGAGTCACCATGTGGGTGGTATTTACCCATTACGTCCCCAACAATACGTGCTGATTTTTTGTACGCTTTATCTGCTGTATTCCCTAGCTCTTGCATGCCATATAAAATACGGCGATGTACAGGCTTTAGCCCATCTCGTACGTCTGGTAATGCACGAGAAACGATTACACTCATCGCATAATCGAGGAAGGATGTTTCAATTTCTTTTGTTATATTAACTCCTTTAACACCGGAGCGTTCTTGTTCTGACAAAGTGTAGACCTCCTCTCAAGAAAAATTAAATATCTAAATTAGCGTATACTGCATTTTCTTCGATAAATTGACGACGAGGTTCAACTTCATCGCCCATTAAACGTTCAAATGCTTGGTTTGCTTTAATTGCATCATCTAATTCTACTTGTAACAATGTGCGGTGCTCAGGATCCATTGTAGTTTCCCAAAGCTGCTCTGCATTCATTTCCCCAAGACCTTTGTATCGTTGTACATTTGGTTTTGGCATTTTTGGTAGTCGCTCTAAAATTTCTTTTAATGTTTCTTCATCATAGCAATATTCAACATGCTTACCTTGCTTTACTTGATATAGAGGTGGCTGTGCAATATAAATATAACCTGCCTCTACTAGAGGTCGAAGGAAACGGAAGAAGAATGTTAATAGTAATGTGCGGATGTGGGCACCATCAACATCGGCATCTGTCATAATAACGATTTTATGATAACGAGCCTTTTCTAAAGTAAACTCTTCACCAATACCTGTGCCAAATGCTGTAATCATTGCACGAATTTCTGCATTCGATAAAATTTTATCTAAACGTGCTTTTTCAACGTTAAGGATTTTACCACGTAACGGTAAAATTGCTTGGAAGTGTCGGTCACGTCCAGATTTTGCTGATCCACCGGCAGAGTCACCCTCAACGATATAAATTTCACATTCAGATGGATTTGTTGATGAACAGTCAGCTAATTTACCTGGCAAGCTTGATACTTCAAGTGCATTTTTACGACGTGTAAATTCACGTGCTTTTTTAGCAGCGACACGTGCACGGGCAGCCATTAAACCTTTTTCAACTACCTTACGAGCGACAGTTGGATTTTCTAACATAAATCGTTCAAAACCATCTGAGAATAAAGAGTTAGTAATTTGGCTAACTTCAGAGTTACCAAGCTTTGTTTTTGTTTGTCCTTCAAATTGTGGATCAGGATGCTTAACTGAAACAATAGCTGTTAACCCTTCACGAACATCCTCACCAGTAAGGTTTGCATCTGATTCTTTTAAAAGCCCATTTTTTCGCGCATAATCATTGATAACACGTGTCAGAGCTGTTTTAAAACCAGACTCGTGTGTACCGCCTTCATACGTATTAATGTTATTAGCAAATGAAAAAATATTTGAAGAGAATCCAGCATTATATTGCATAGCAATTTCAACTGAAATACCATCTTTTTCCCCAAGAACATCTATTGGATCATGGATTGGCTCTTTAGATTGATTTAAATGCTCTACGTAAGAACGAATACCACCTTCATAATGATACGTAGTAGAACGTTCCTCACCTTCACGTTCATCAGCAATTGTAATCTTGATACCACGATTCAAATAAGCTAATTCACGAATACGATGTGCTAAAATATCATATTCATAAACAGTCGTTTCTTTAAATATTTCAGGGTCTGCTTTAAAACGTGTAGTTGTTCCATTGCGATCTGAATCACCGATAATTGTTAGCTCTTGAATAGTTTTCCCGCGTTCAAATTTAATTTCATGAATATGACCCTCACGATGAACTTGAACGATCGTCTCAACTGATAGAGCATTCACAACAGATGCCCCTACACCATGAAGACCACCAGAAACTTTGTATCCTCCACCGCCGAACTTACCGCCAGCATGGAGCACTGTCATAATAACTTCAACAGCCGGCTTACCCATTTTTTCTTGAATGCTTACGGGAATACCACGACCATTGTCCTCTACACGAATCCAATTGTCTTTTTCTATCGTTACATTTATATCTGTACAAAATCCTGCTAGTGCTTCATCAATACTATTATCAACAATTTCCCATACTAAATGGTGAAGACCTTTAGAGCTTGTTGAACCAATATACATCCCAGGTCTTTTACGTACCGCTTCTAAACCTTCTAATACCTGTATCTGATCGGCTTCATAAGCTTGATTTTGTAAACCTTCGTTCTCTATAGCCACGGCTTTCATCTACTCCTTCATAACATCATTGTGTGTAAATGAATGAACAGTCAACCGAGCTGACTATTACCATTCTTTTGTAATCTAAAAAACTCCCCGGGCTAACTTTCTTCAATCGCTCCTTGTTTCACGTGAAACAGCTGTGCATGTTCCATCGTTTCATGATGAATTCCATCAACACTTGTAGTCGTAACAAAGGTTTGAACTTCACCTTGAATGGTATTTAATAAATGCGATTGGCGATAATCGTCGAGTTCCGACAATACATCATCTAAAAGTAGTATGGGTGTTTCATTTGTTTCTTGTTTAATTAACTCGATTTCAGCAAGTTTTAATGAAAGAGCAGTTGTACGTTGCTGTCCTTGTGAACCGTATGTCTGAACATCATAGTCATTTACTAAAAACTGCAAATCATCTCGATGTGGACCAACTAGTGTTACACCTCGATCAAATTCACGCTCCTTAGCTTCTATTAGCTTTTTATGCAAGAAGCCTTCGATTTCAGTAGAAGTATGTTCTTTTTCAATACCAGCTACTGTGCGGTATTTTATAACTAACGTTTCCTTCCCTTGTGAAATACCTGCGTGAATTGGTTCCGCCCACTCCTGCAATAAATCCATAAATTGAAATCTTTTTCGAATAATTTGGGTAGCTGCGTGAATATATTGTTCATTATAAACGTCGTACATCACGTCATCTGGCATTTTTTTACCTTGATTCATTTTTAAAAAGTGGTTACGTTGCTTTAAAATTTTTTGAAAGGTTAATAAATCGTGTAAATAGACAGGAGAAATTTGCCCAATCTCCATATCAATAAAACGTCGTCGTATTTGAGGACTCCCCTTTACAACATTTAAATCTTCGGGGGCAAACATAACGACATTCATTTGACCAATATAATGACTGAGGCGACTCTGCTCTATATGATTTATCTTACCCTTTTTGCCTTTTTTCGTAATCGTAAGCTCAATCGGTAAAATACCATGCCTTTTTTGAACGGCCCCTTCTATTTTACCATAGTCTGAATCCCAACGTATTAATTCTTTATCGTTCGTCGTGCGATGGGATTTAGCCATCGCCAATACGTAAATAGATTCCATAACATTTGTTTTCCCTTGAGCATTTTCACCAATGAAAACATTAATTTTTGGAGAGAAGTTTAAAGCTAAGGCATCATAATTACGGTAATTTGTAAGTTTTAATTGCTCTATATGCATAATCTACTGTCCAGTGGTACCAACGATACGAAATCGACCACATCCAGGAATATTTACAATGTCACCGTCACGTAATTTACGACCGCGGCGATCATCTACTTCTCCATTTACATATACATCATTTTCGTGTAAAAACCACTTGGCCATGCCACCAGAGCTAATGGCATCAGTCATTTTTAAGAGTTGCCCTAATGTAACAAACTCTACATCGATTTCAATGTCCTTCATAGCTGAGTTCCCCTCCAAATACAGACTGTCTATCTCTCTATCATACCTAAAAATTCGCCATAAGTAAAAAAAGATAGCCGCAATCTGCGACTATCAGAACGTTTTTAAAGCATATAGAGCTAGAGCTAAAAATTATGGAGTTTATTCTCTCCAACAAAAATTGTTTAAATTTTAGTAAGTACGTACAGGTAAAATCAATTGTAAAATAGCATCGTCATGAACAGAACGTAAAATAAAAGGTCTCATTGCTCCTGTAAATTGAATGATTACATCTTGACCATCTATTGCTTTTAATGCTTCCATCATGTATTTCGCACTGAAAGAAATTTTTAAGTTCTCCCCCTCTAATGACTCAACAGGAATTTCCTCTTGGACCTTGCCGATTTCTGGAGAATTAGAAGAAACTTCGACAGCTTGATTATCTAAAATCTCAAAACGCACAACATTATTACGATCGCCACGAGCAACAAGAGACGCACGATCGATTGCTTGTAATAATGATTTACCATTAATCGTTAAATTTGTTTGATACTCTTCTGGAATTAAACGAGTTGTATCTGGGTAGTTACCTTCAAGTAAACGAGAGAAGAATAATACTTCCCCAGTTTTAAATAACACTTGCTGGCTTGTAATAACAATTTGCACAAGATTTGTAGAATCCTCTAATACTTTATTTAACTCATTTAAACTTTTACCAGGAATTACAACACTATGTTCAACTTCAGGTAAATTTTCCAATTGAACTTTACGTCTTGCCAAACGGTGGCTATCTGTTGCAACACAGATTAATGCTTCATTTTTTAACTGCCAGTTTACACCTGTCAACACGGGTCTACTTTCTGAAGTGGCAACAGCAAATACTGTTTCACGGATAATTGACTTTAATAGATCGGCAGGAATAGTAAATTTTTGATCCTCTGTTAATTCGGGTAATAAAGGATATTCAGCAGCATCTGAGCCAATTAAATGGAATTCAGATTTACCTGAACGGATATGAGTTTGGAAACCAGTTGTTACTTGGATTTCAACCTCATTTGTTGGTAACTTACGTACAATTTCATTAAACATACGAGCTTGTACAACAATTGATCCTGTTTCTGTAATATGAATTATTTGTTGGCCATCTTCTTCTACTGGAATAAATGTTTGAATTGTGATATCCGCGTCACTACCTGTTAAACGAATACCTTCAGTTGTTACATCAATTTTAATCCCCGTTAGAATTGGAATAGTTGTTTTAGAACTTACTGCTTTCATGACATCATTTAAACCCTCTAATAAACGGTCACGTAAAATATCAAATTTCATTCGTATTCCCTCACATATTTATATTATTTATTTATATAAAATAAAAAAGATATAGTAATAGGCCCTGTGGATTTGTGGATAAGTCTTTTGAAATGAATAAAATCAGTCTATCCACATGTAGATAGACTGTGTATAAGTTTGTGTTTAAACGTTTGTGTTGTCCACAGTATTATTTTCCTAACATGCTTCGAATTTGTTTAATATCTTGCTGTAGTTGAACGTCATTTTTCAACATAGAAGATATTTTTTCATGAGCATGGATAACAGTAGTATGATCACGTCCACCAAATTCTTCGCCAATTTTCGGCAGCGAAAAATCTGTTAATTCGCGGGATAAAAACATGGCGACTTGACGCGGAAAGGCAATTAACTTTGTACGTTTTTTCGCGGCAAAATCCTCTAAACGAATGTTAAAATGCTCTCCTACTGCATTTTGAATGTCTAATATAGTGACAGTTCTCGGCTTTGAATTAGGAATAATATCCTTTAATGCTTCAGCAGCCAAAGTTGCATTAATATCCTTGTTAACAAGTGATGAATAGGCAACGACGCGAATAAGCGCACCTTCAAGCTCCCGAATATTGGAGTCAATCTGGTTCGCAATATAGAGCATGACTTCATTTGGCACTTCTAGACCATCAGCCTTCGCTTTTTTTCGGAGAATGGCGATACGAGTTTCCAAATCAGGCGGTGCAATATCTGTAATTAGTCCCCATTCGAATCTAGAACGTAAACGATCTTCCAATGTCGGAATTTCCTTAGGAGGACGGTCACTGGAAATAACAATTTGTTTCGATTCTTCATGCAATGTATTAAAAGTGTGGAAAAATTCTTCCTGAGTTGATTCTTTTCCAGCTAGAAATTGAATATCATCAATTAGCAGTACATCTACATTGCGATATTTATTGCGGAAATCAAGTGCCTTGTTATCTCGAATTGAGTTAATAAATTCATTTGTAAATTTTTCAGATGATAAATATACCACCTTTGCATTTGGATTGTGTTCCAATACATAATGACCAATCGCATGCATTAAGTGTGTTTTGCCAAGACCTACTCCCCCATAGATAAAAAATGGGTTATAAGCCTTCGCTGGTGCTTCTGCGACAGCTAGCGAGGCAGCATGAGCAAAGCGGTTACCAGAGCCAATAACAAACGTATCAAAAGTATACTTCGGGTTTAACATACCTGGCGAAATATCATGATGATCGTTATTTTTTGCTTGGATAATTGGCGCTGGTAAATCGAAATCGTCCGAATCCTGGTTTTTTTGAACAACAAACTTAATAAGCAAGTCTTCGCCTGTAAGCTCCGTTAATATACCTGTAATCAAATGAATATAATGATTTTCAAGCCAGTCTCGAGCAAACGAATTTGGCGCAGCAATTGTCACAGTAGAACCACTACCATTGTAGGAAAGTAGTTTAGTAGACTTTAGCCACGTTTCGAAGCTTGGTTTAGAAATTTTTTGTTCAACTTGAGCCAGGACATTATTCCATAGTTCTTCTAAATGTTCCAAGCTGCTAATCTCCTTTACAGTTTTCAATACTATTACAGCAATAAAAATAGCGCATTTATAGAAACGGTAAATACGTTCATTTTACAACTAATCCACAAACTCACAAGTTGTGGATAAAAGTTAACCAAAGGCTGTGATAAAAATTATCCACAGCATATCAACAGTTGTGGATAAATTAAAAGTTCATTTCAGTTTTCAACAAAGTGAAGCACAGATATCGTATCAGAAAAACAAAGCTATTTCAATAGTTTATGAAACTTATCCACACACATTTCATTTATGCACTTCCTAGTTGTCCACAAGGTCTGCTTATGTGAAAAAGGTGTAGATAAACGTTGTGGATAAAAAATAATGCAAAAAATACTATACACAACTCTGTGTAAAAAAAACAAGTATTCTGTGGATAATTTATTTTTGTTCAGTAGAAGATGATAATAGTAAATGATAGACATAGATTTGCTTAGGGAAAGAAATTTATAAAATTCATTGACAAAATAACTAGTTACTTTATATAATATTCAGGTCTGTATGTTGAAAAATTCAACTCATTCAGGAGGTGTCTATATAAATGAAACGTACTTACCAACCAAAAAAACGTAAGCACAGCAAAGTTCACGGTTTCCGCGCACGTATGAGCACGAAAAACGGTCGTAAAGTTCTTGCTGCTCGCCGTCGTAAAGGAAGAAAAGTATTATCAGCATAAAATAAGTCCACTGAGACACATCAGTGGTCTTTTTTTTCTTTATTTTTGGTAAACCTAGAAATGAGGATCAAAAGATAATTATCTAGTAGCAGGTGAAAGTAATGAAAAAACGCCAACGAGTGAAAAAAAACGATGATTTTCAAAAGGTGTTTAAAAAGGGTAAATCTTTCGCTAATCGGCAGTTTGTCGTATATTTTTTTGAAAAAGAGGGACAAACAGAATTTCGTGTAGGATTATCGGTTAGCAAAAAGCTTGGGAATGCGGTAACACGCAATCAGATCAAACGCTATATTCGACAAAGTATTCATGAATTAAAGGATGAACTAAAGCCGAATATGGACTATGTTATTATCGCCAGACAACCGGCGGCCACTATGGATTTTCATGAAATAAAACAAAGTTTGCAGCATGTACTACGAATCGCAAAAGTATTGAAGAAAGCGTAATATAGATGGCAACCAAAGTGGTGAAATAACGCCTTTATCTAAGAAGCGTTTATGCGCAAAAGTGAAGTCATAGAAAATACACATAGGGGTATTTGAAAATGAAGTTTCACTGCAATATATGAAAAATTAGTAACATTACTTAGTAAATTTGTGCACATTGTTAGAATATTTAGTAGAGTGAAACGTTATATGCATGATAAAATAACTGATAACTTTATTCAGTAGCAGGAAACTGTAAATGTATAAAGAAGAACGCATATAGTTTTAGGAAAAGTGAATAGTATTTGTAGGGGGAAGAAGGTTGAAGAAACAACTTTGGGTAATTTTGTCGCTAGCTTCAGTAGCATTGCTACTATCTGGTTGTACAGAATTCAAAGAACCAATCTCCAAAGAAAGCACGGGCTTCTGGAATGAATTCATTGTTTGGCCTTTAGTGTCAGTGATTAAATACTTTGCTGATTTTCTCGGTTCATATGCATGGGGAATCATTGCTGTAACAATCATCATTCGTTTAGCAATTCTTCCATTGATGATTAAACAAACAAAGAACGCTAAAAAAATGCAAGAAGTTCAGCCGAAATTGAAGGAATTGCAGAAGAAGTACGCTTCTAAGGATGCACAGACACAGCAACAGTATCAGAAAGAAATGATGAAGTTAATGAGTGAGTCAGGTGTTAACCCACTTGCTGGATGTTTACCTGTAATCATTCAAATGCCAATTTTAATTGGTTTCTATCATGCGATTAGTCGTATGAATGCTACACCTGCTTTTGATTTAGGGAATTTCTTTATTTTCCCGTTAGCAGATCCTGCACCGGCATTAGCGATTACTGCTGGTGTAATGCAATTTATCGTTTTACGTACGGGCCCAGCGATGGATAACCCTCAAATGAAAATAATGATGTATATTATGCCATTTATGATTATTTCTTTCGGTATGGCATTACCAGCAGCATTATCACTATACTGGGTAATCGGTAACATTATTTCGATTGCTCAAAACCTGTTTATTTACAAACCTTGGGAAAAAAATAAAACACAACCTGCTCAAAATGGAGGGGCTAAAAAGTGAAACAACTTACGCAAATAGGCGCAACAACACAAGAAGCGATCTCATTGGCGTTACAGAAACTTGGCAAAACCCGTGAACAAGTAGATGTTGAAGTTTTACAAGAAGGTAAAAAAGGATTTTTAGGTTTTGGGGCACGATCTGCAGAAGTTCGTGTAACAGTAAAGGAAGTACAGGTTCGACCAACAATTGAAGCAGAAAAGGCTGAACAGCAAAAAACGACTCAATTTGTCGAACCAACAGTAATAGATGATGTTGAAACAATAAGTTCACAAGTTTCTGGACAATCAAGTGATATCGAAGCTGTTCAACAAGTCGTAGAGGAACAAAAAGAGGAAGAAGAAACCTCGGTAAACCCAATTGAAGATGCAAAGTCTTATTTAGTAAATATTGCTGAACAATTGGATATTCATGATCTTGAAATTGAAACGACACGAGAAGGAAAGTATGTATTATTTCAACTGAAAAGCGAGAAAGCTGCACTACTAATAGGGAAACGTGGTCAAACATTAAATTCCTTGCAGCAATTAACACAACTTGTGTTAAATAAAAGTGCCAAGCAGTTCTTAATGGTGAAATTAGACGTAGAAAACTATCGTGAACGTCGTCAAGAAGCTTTGGAGTTACTGGCAGATCGCATGGCGGATAAAGCACTTCGCTTAAATGAGCGTGTGACATTTGAACCAATGCAGTCGTACGAGAGAAAAATTATTCATAATCAATTGGCAAATCGCCTTGATATTGAAACATACTCAGAAGGAACGGAGCCCAATCGTTATTTAGTCATTGAACCTGTAAAGAACGATTAAACTTCGTAAAAAAACATACAGACAAAACTAAAGTCATTTTATCGTCATGATAAAATGACTTTTTTATGTTGTTGAAAACAAGATGGTCAAGGGAATCTTTGTGAATGTTGTGGTGCTTCAGAAGAGGGTGATTTCCGTTTCAGGCTACTCGCTTTGTCGGAACGGAAATCAATCCATCGTTTTGCCGAAGAACATACTTTATCATTGGCACGATAGTTTTTTTATCTAGAATGAACGCTCTAGCATTCGCAATTTTTGTCGAAATACGTGCTAAAATGTTGAACTTTCTTATTATCCACAATTGGAAATTATCCTTACTTTAGATTTTGCAGAAAATATGTTAGTCTAAGGTGTTAGTAAGTATTGGTCGGTTTTATTTATCCACATGTGGATAACGTTAAGGAGGTCATTAAATGGAGTTCGATACAATTGCTGCGATATCCACACCGATGGGTGAAGGAGCTATTGCTATTGTTCGTTTAAGTGGGGACGAAGCAGTCGCAATTGCAGATAAAATATTCAGATCGCCTGGTGGAAAAAGTTTAACAACGAAGGCTTCACATACAATTCATTATGGACATTTAGTTGATCCAAAAACAAATGAGGTTGTAGAGGAAGTAATGCTGTCATTAATGCGTGGACCTAAAACATTCACCCGTGAGGATGTAATAGAAATAAACTGTCACGGGGGACTAGTTTCGGTGAACCGTGTATTAAAGCTAGTATTAACTAATGGAGCAAGACTCGCAGAGCCAGGTGAATTTACAAAACGCGCATTCTTAAATGGACGTATCGATTTATCACAAGCTGAAGCAGTCATGGATTTAATAAGAGCGAAAACTGATAGAGCGATGAATGTAGCGTTGGGGCAAATGGATGGCAAATTATCGCGTTTAATTGGTGACCTACGCCAAGCATTACTAGAGACATTAGCGCAAGTAGAGGTTAATATAGATTATCCAGAGTATGATGATGTAGAAGAGATGACAGTGCCAGTATTAGTAGAAAAATGTACATGGGTACGAAATGAAATTATTAAACTTTTGCAAACATCTTCTCAGGGGAAAATATTACGTGAGGGTCTATCAACTGTTATTTTAGGCCGCCCAAACGTTGGGAAATCTTCTCTTTTAAATAGTTTAGTACAGGAGAATAAGGCCATTGTGACAGATATAGCAGGTACAACTCGTGATATTATAGAAGAGTACGTGAATGTACGTGGTGTTCCGCTTCGTTTAGTCGATACAGCTGGTATTCGAGAGACAGAGGATATCGTTGAACGGATTGGTGTTGAACGTTCACGTGAGGCGTTGCGTGGCGCGGATTTAATTTTATTTGTTTTAAACTACGCAGAAGAATTGACTGCCGAGGATGAGCGTCTTTTCGAAACAATTAAAGCGATGGATTACATCGTTATTGTCAATAAAACAGATCTACCGCAAAAAATTGATTTAGCACGTGTCCAAGAACTAGCAGGCAATCATCGAATTGTGACAACTTCTCTTTTACAGGAAGAGGGCATCACAGAGTTAGAGGAAGCGATTGCTGCGTTATTCTTTGAAGGGCAAATTGAAGCGGGCGATTTAACATATGTTTCAAATGCAAGACATATTGCATTACTTCATCAAGCACAAGCAACGGTCGAGGATGCTTTAGATGCAGCACAAGCTGGTGTACCTGTTGATATGGTACAAATAGATGTAACAAGAACATGGGAAATACTTGGTGAAATTATCGGCGACACAGTACAAGAAAGCCTAATCAATCAGTTATTTTCACAGTTCTGCTTAGGAAAATAATTTTACTAAAGAAAGGAAGATACGAGCTATGCCAACAAAATATGAGGCAAGCACGTTTGATGTTATCGTAATTGGCGCGGGGCATGCAGGTTCTGAAGCTGCACACGCTGCAGCCAAAATGGGTGCTAACACACTGATGTTAACAATCAATTTAGATATGATTGCATTTATGCCATGCAATCCTTCCATTGGTGGTCCTGCCAAAGGAATTGTAGTACGAGAAATTGACGCATTAGGTGGCGTCATGGGGAAAGTTATTGATAAAACGCATATTCAAATGCGTATGTTAAATACAGGGAAAGGTCCTGCTGTGCGTGCATTACGTGCACAAGCGGACAAAGTTTTATACCAACAAGAAATGAAACGCATCTTGGAGGAAACTGAAAACTTGACAATTCAGCAAGGAATGGTTGAAGAGCTAATAATTGAAGACGGGGAAGTAAAAGGTGTTATTACACAAATTGGTGCTATATATCGCGCTAAAACAGTTGTTATCACAACAGGTACATTCCTTCGTGGTGAAATCATTATTGGTGACGTAAAGTATTCAAGTGGACCTAATAACCAACAACCGTCAATTCGTTTAGCTGATAACTTAAAAGAGCTTGGTTTTGACCTTGTGCGTTTTAAAACAGGTACTCCACCACGAGTGAATAATCGTACAATTGATTATGATAAAACAGAGATTCAACCAGGGGATGATGTTCCACGTGCATTCAGCTTTGAAACAACTGAATTCATCGTGGATCAGCTGCCTTGCTGGCTGACTTATACAAGCCCAGAAACACATGAAATTATCGAGGCAAACCTACATCTTTCACCGATGTACTCAGGGATGATTAAAGGTACTGGTCCACGTTATTGCCCTTCTATTGAAGACAAAGTTGTGCGATTTAACGATAAACCGCGCCACCAAATTTTCTTAGAGCCAGAAGGTCGCAACACACGTGAAGTGTATGTACAAGGCTTATCAACTAGCTTACCAGAGCATGTACAAACACGTTTACTAAAATCAATTCCAGGCTTAGAAAAGGCAGAAATGATGCGTGCTGGCTATGCTATTGAGTATGATGCAATCGTGCCAACACAATTGTGGCCAACTTTAGAAACAAAACGTATTAAAGGCTTGTATACTGCCGGTCAAATCAACGGAACATCAGGTTACGAGGAAGCGGCTGCTCAAGGATTAATGGCTGGGATGAACGCTGCTGCTAACGTGCTTGATAAAGAAGAATTAATCTTAAATCGTTCAGATGCTTATATTGGCGTATTAATTGATGATCTAGTAACAAAAGGAACAAATGAACCGTATCGCTTACTAACATCTCGTGCAGAATATCGTTTACTACTTCGTCATGATAACGCTGATTTACGTTTAGTAGAGTTAGGTTATAATATGGGAATGATTTCTGAGGAAAGATATGCAAAATTCAATGAGAAAAAAGAGCTGATTGATAACGAAATTGCACGTCTTCGTGAAGTTATTATTAAACCAAATGAAGCAACACAAGCTACTATTCGCTCTGTAGGTGGCAGTGAGCTAAAAGATGGTATTCGTGGAGCAGATTTATTAAAGCGTACAGAAATGCATTATGATTTAATTTCTTCGTTAATTCCAGCAGACATAGAGCTTTCGGATGAAGTGAAGGAACAAATTGAAATTCAACTTAAATATGAAGGTTATATTGAAAAAGCATTGCAACAAGTTGAAAAGCTTCATAAAATGGAGAATAAAAAAATCCCAGAAAATATTGATTATGACGCTATTTCAGGTCTAGCAACAGAAGCTCGACAAAAATTAAAACAAGTTACACCACTTTCCATTGCACAAGCATCGCGAATCTCTGGTGTAAACCCAGCAGATATTTCAATATTACTTGTTTATATTGAGCAAGGTAAAATTGCACGCGTCAGCGGCGAATAATTAAGGACAGTAAAGTGAATAAGAGGCGGGCATACCTATGTGCCCGCTTCCTATTTTTAGTCGCTTTTCAGCAGGTGTCCAAACATCTACTGAAATAGAAGAAGTCAGTCTAGGAACGCCACGTCCTGTGGCAATGACTGAGTGACCAACTTCATGTTGTTGATGTCGCTTTGCTTTCGCACAGACAAAACCTTTTGCTGTCGCAACGTTAACACTAAGCTTTCGCACAAAAAACATCTGCAGGCCTAAGCACAAAGCCGATTCCGGACGCAATTATGCCGAGGCATAATTGATGGCTATGCTATTTTTACATAGTTGATTTTAGGAGCGAGCGAATACATGCTTACAAGTCAATATAGGGATAGTAAAGCCATATAGAAAAAGGAGACTTTACATGAACGAACAACAATTTATAGAGGCTTTAAAGGAGAAGGGCATCGAACTTTCTGAAAAACAGATTGCTCAATTCAAAAAATACTTTGAGTTACTTGTTGAGTGGAATGAAAAGATGAACTTAACGGCTATTACCGACTTAGAAGGTGTTTATTTAAAACACTTTTATGATTCCATTAGTGCCTCTTTCTATTTTGATTTTTCAAAAGTGACGACAGTGTGTGATGTTGGAGCAGGTGCCGGTTTCCCAAGTATTCCAATTAAAATCTGTTTCCCACATTTACATGTAACAATTGTCGATTCTTTAAATAAAAGAATTACATTTTTAAATCATTTAAGTGATGAGTTACAATTAGAGAATATGCATTTTGTACATGCCCGTGCAGAGGAATTTGCTCAAAATGCGAAATATCGTGAGCAGTTTGATGTTGTAACGGCTCGTGCAGTAGCCCGATTATCGGTCTTATCAGAATTATGTGTACCACTAGCAAAACAAGGTGGCTATTTTGTTGCTTTAAAAGCAGCAGCTGGTGCAGAAGAGTTAAAAGAAGCAAAAAAAGCATTGGCTACATTAGGAGCTGCGCTAAAAGAAGAATTTTCTTTCCTGCTACCTGTTGAAGAAAGTGACCGCACTTTATATATCTTTGATAAAATAAAAGGAACACCAAAAAAATATCCGCGTAAACCAGGTGTACCAAATAAATCACCGATTCAATAATTAGTGTTTCATGTGAAACTTCTCAAAGTAGAATATATTTTTTCTATTTTGAGCATACATACTAGTTATGGATGGTTCACGCAAATGACATCTATGAACTATATACATTTTAAGAAATATAATAAATAATAATAGAATGACACAGAGCAAGATAGTTACTTAAAGGTGGTGCCACTTGGATGAAAAGTCCTTTTTCACGTTTTTTTGGAGGCGGGAATAAAACTGAGCCTATTGTGAAAAATGAAGTAGAACAAGCAGAGACGGTTCATGCAGCAGAAGAGGTTATAAAGCTGCCTATTGATCAAATTGTGCCTAACCGTTTTCAGCCACGTACTATTTTTGATGATGAAAAAATTGAAGAATTATCAAGAACCATTCATACGCATGGTGTAATTCAACCAATTGTTGTACGTAGAACAGCAGAAAATCAATATGAAATCATTGCTGGTGAGCGTCGTTATCGAGCAATGAAAAAGCTACAATGGACAGAAGTTCCGGCAATTATAAGAAATTTAACTGATAAGGAAACAGCCTCTATCGCATTAATTGAGAACCTACAGCGTGAGGAGTTAACTGCTATTGAAGAAGCTGTTGCCTATCAAAAATTATTAGAGCTTCATGAGCTGACACAAGAAGCACTGGCCCAACGACTTGGAAAAGGACAATCCACGGTAGCCAATAAATTACGTTTATTAAAGCTGCCTGAAGAAGTGCAGCAAGCTATTTTGAAGCGTGAAATCTCTGAACGACATGCACGTGCATTAATTGCAATTAAAGATCAGCCACTACAGCTAGAAGTTTTACAACAAACAATTGAAAATGATTGGAATGTTCGTCAGTTAGAAGAGCGGATTTATTCTTTATTACATCCAGAGGCAGAAGTTCAAGAAGAAGCGGAGCCGAAAAAAGTTAAGCCGAAACGTAAGGCTATTAGTAAAGACGTACGTATTGCTTTAAATACGATTAAACAATCGTTATCTATGGTAACAAAAAGTGGTATAACAGTTAAGACTGAAGAAGAAGATACAGAGGAATATTATCAAATTACAGTGAAGATACCTAAAAAGAAAAAGTCTTAGTACGTGGTGTAAAGTTATTTTTAAAAAAATAATTAATTAATTTTTATATCTCATTACCAAATGTTGAAGATGACATTTGGTCAAACGCATGCTGTTTAAATAAGTTGATTGGAGTGGAAACTGGGTGCCTCCAAGAAAGCGCTCGGTCGGAACGGAAATCAACCCCCACATGATGGTCATAAGCCACTTTTATATCTTTATAAAAAGGAGACATCTCAGTAATATTTCTGAGATGTCTCCTTTTTTGCATATATTCTTAATATTTTATACAACTATTTTCTGTTTTTTTGATAGAATGAAAGTAAGATAGATGTATTGAACAGTGATTTTACAAATGATTTGTCAAAGTGAACTTTGATAGATGAAAGCAGGTGCTTTTAAATGGGTAGAATTATAGCAATCGCCAATCAAAAGGGTGGCGTAGGAAAAACAACGACATCGGTCAATTTGAGCGCTTGTCTAGCATACTTAGGGAAGAAAGTGCTCTTAATCGATACTGATCCACAAGGAAATACAACAAGTGGACTTGGCGTTAATAAAGGAGAACTTCAAGGCTGCATCTATGATGTATTAATTGATGATGAAAACGTTGAAAATGTCATTCAACAAACAAATGTAGAAAACTTAGCAATCGTTCCAGCAACCATTTCACTAGCAGGAGCAGAAATTGAGTTAGTTTCGACAATTTCCAGAGAAGTACGTTTAAAGCATGCGCTTCAAGATGTAAAAGAAGACTATGATTATATTATTATTGATTGTCCGCCTTCGTTAGGGCTACTAACAATTAATGCTTTAACTGCTTCGGATGCGCTTATTATTCCTGTACAATGCGAATATTACGCATTAGAGGGGTTAAGTCAGTTATTATCAACTGTCCGTTTAGTGCAAAAACATTTAAATCAGCAATTATACATTGACGGTGTATTATTGACGATGCTTGATGCACGAACAAACCTAGGCTTACAAGTTATTGATGAAGTAAAAAAATATTTCCAAGATAAAGTATACAAAACTATAATTCCTCGTAATGTGCGATTAAGTGAGGCTCCAAGTCATGGGCAGCCAATTATCATTTATGACGCAAAATCAAGAGGTGCAGAAGTGTATTTAGAGATGGCGAGGGAAGTGATTAAAAATGGCTAAAGGTTTAGGAAGAGGCATTGGTGCATTATTTCCTGGAGAGTCTTTAGAACAAAGTGGGCAGGTGGAAGAAATACAATTAGAACTTATCGTCGCAAACCCATTTCAGCCTCGTAAAATCTTCGATGAAGAAGCTTTACAAGAATTAGCTGACTCTATACAGGAACATGGTATTTTACAACCAATTGCTGTACGAAAAAAAGGACGTAAGTATGAAATTGTTGCTGGGGAACGCCGTTATAGAGCAACTCAATTAGCAGGGTTAGAGGTTATTCCAGCTATTATAAAAGAGTTATCAGATGCACAAATGATGGAACTAGCTATTTTAGAAAATCTGCAGCGTGAAGATTTGACAGTTATTGAAGAGGCTGAGGCATATCAAAGCCTAATGGAAAACTTACATTTAACACAGGAGGAGCTATCCAGGCGATTAGGAAAGAGTAGACCACATATTGCCAACCATGTTCGTTTACTCGCATTACCAGAGGATGTTCGTGAGTTTATGAACGATGGAACACTATCGATGGGACAAGGACGAGCATTACTTGGCTTGAAAAATAAAAGAAGAATATCTGAAGTGGCAAATAAGGTCATTAAACAAGGTTTAAATGTGCGGCAAGTTGAAATGTTAGTACACAACTTAAATGAAGAAGTTTCACGTGAAACAACTCAGCCAAAGAAAAAGGATATTTTTGTTGCAGCTAAGGAATCACAATTGCGTGATCATTTTGGTACAAATGTACAAATTAGGAAAACTAATAATAAAGGAAAAATTGAAATTGAATTTTACTCTGAAGATGATTTAGAACGCATTTTAGAAATACTAAATTTACAGGAAGAGTAAGAGCAATATTAATAACGTAATCAGAGCGCCGAACTACAAGGCGCTCTCTATTTTTCTAGAGAGAAGGAAGGTAGGGACGTGGTATTACTAGGGGCATTAATTAACGCCCTGCTTATTATGGCAGGTGCATTAGTAGGGCGCATTTTCAAAAATATTCCTGAATCGATGAAGTCTACTGTTTTATCGATCATTGGTTTAGCAGTAGCACTTTTAGGGATTAAAATGGGCTTTGAGAGTGATAATTTTATTATTTTAATGATAAGTTTAGTAGTAGGTGCAGTAATTGGTGAGTGGTTAGATTTAGATAAGCAAATGAATAGAATTGGTCAATGGGTAGAAGCTTTATTCAGTAAAAATCGTACTGATAATAATCAAATTAGCATAGCGGAAGGTTTTGTAACGGCCTCTTTAATATTTGTAGTTGGTTCTATGGGCGTAATTGGTGCACTTGATAGTGGTCTGCGTAATGATCATAATGTACTGATTACGAAAGGATTAATCGATGGATTTATATCGATCATATTAACATCTACATTAGGTATGGGAGTGCTATTATCTGCATTACCTGTATTCGTCTATCAAGGATTAATTGCACTTTTTGCAGGTGTTATCAGCTCTTTTATACCAGATGCTGCACTACAAATGTTTATTCATGAAATGACTGCTGTAGGCGGTGTTATGATTTTTGCCATTGGTTTAAATATAGCAGGCTTAACTAAGATCAAGGCTGCTAACTTGTTGCCAGGTATCATCGTTGTCGGTATTGTGGTTGCTATTTTCTCTATTTTTCAGTGAGTAACGATGTGCAGCGAGCAATAGAGCTCTTGAAAGTTTTTCAGCCATCGCATAGGAAATATGAAGTCTTGTATTTTGTAAAACAAGCATTTCCATAAAGCCTCCAACATTGACTATTCCTTTAATGGAAATGTCACCGATTGGAGGTAATTGTTTTTTTACAGCTTTTCCCGGAAAAATAGGTCCACTCTGTACAGAAATATGTCCAACATTTTGTTCACTTCCAAGACATGCATCAATCGCAATAATGAAAGGTTTTATAGTATGATTGTGTAGCTGTTGCATAGTAGTGTCTAAATTAAGGGCATGCAAAGGATTATCTAAAGAGCCTACAATTTCATATGGAAAACTAACAGACTTTTTTAGGAAGCTACCTGTTAACGGCCCGAGTGTATCACCTGTACAACGGTCACTTCCAATACAACAGAAAATAAGGCGTTCATGATGAAAGGGTATATGTTCTAAAAATAATGTACTTAACTGCCAAACGGTATTTTTACTTTCATGATGAAGAGAATAAGGGAGTAACAATTTTGGTATAGTATTCATAAAAAAACTCACTTTCCTTTTTATTTGTAAGAAGTGCTCGATTTTTATGCAGTATACGCAAATATTTAGCAAGTTATTCAAGAGGTGGTATTAATGGATTACTTTAACGAAAAGGTATTAAAGTACTATTGGGACAAGATGACGTCAGAGGAGTTGTGGCAAGAAGTAATAAATGCTTCAATTAAGATTACGATTATTTTGATAGCATCGTGGCTAGCTGTACGATTTGGTAAAAAATTTATTAAAAAAGTGTTTTTAATGCGAATGAGTTCACCTTTAAACCACTCAGAACGCCGACAAAAAACAATTTCAAGATTATTACAAAGTGTCATCTCCTATGTCGTTTATTTTTCAGCAATCATTGCTATTCTTTCTATCTTACACATTAAGATAGCAGGGTTATTGGCGGGAGCAGGGATTGTCGGTTTAGCCGTTGGTTTCGGTGCACAGAGCTTAGTGAAGGATGTCATTACTGGATTCTTTATTATTTTTGAAGATCAATTTGGCGTTGGAGATTATATAAAAATAAATGCAGCAGAAGGAACTGTTGTAGAAATCGGTTTACGTACGACAAAGATTAATGGTTCTACAGGAGAGCAGTTTATTATTCCAAATGGTTCAATTGGTGAGGTTGTAAATTACTCTATAAATAACTCTAAAATTTTTATAGATTTACAAATGATGACTGATGCAGATTTTGAAAGGGCAGAAGCTATTATTAAAAAATATTTAAAAACTCTACCAGATATTCATAAAGAGCTTGTAGCAGTACCAGTCTTTTTAGGTGTACAAAGTGTTAAGGGTACAGAGGTAACTATTCGTATAGTCGCAGAAACATTGGCACAACAACAATATGGAGTGGCGCGTGCAATTCGTCGTGATGTTACAAGACTCTTTGAGGAAAATAATATACCAATGGCTCATCCGAAAATGATGTTGTATGGTATTAATGGAAAGAATGAGGGGGGGAGTGAATGATATGGAAGCGAAAAAATTTGGTCTAAATGATATTGTTGAAATGAAAAAGCAGCATCCATGTGGCACAAATAAGTGGAAAATTATTCGTATGGGGGCAGATGTACGTATTAAATGCGAAGGCTGTCAGCATAGTGTCATGATTCCACGCCGCGAATTCGAGAAAAAAATGAAAAAGGTTTTAATTTCGGCTAGTGAAGACTAGCTTCGATGTGTATTAGACTTTTTATGAGTGAATCAATATAATAGATAGGGTTATACAGTGATTAATCTGTGAGGCATTCTGTAACCTCACAGTATCCGTTAGTACGGGAGCAAATTTGAACAGATCATAGAAAGGTTGTGTCCATTCATGGCATTAACAGCTGGAATCGTTGGTTTACCTAACGTTGGAAAATCAACATTATTTAACGCAATTACAAAAGCGGGCGCATTGGCTGCAAACTATCCATTCGCAACAATCGATCCAAACGTCGGTATTGTTGAAGTACCAGATGCACGTTTAGATAAATTAACAGAATTAGTAACACCTAAAAAAACAGTACCAACAGCATTTGAGTTCACAGATATTGCTGGGATCGTAAAAGGCGCTTCAAAGGGTGAAGGGTTAGGGAACAAATTCCTTGCTCATATTCGTGAAGTAGATGCAATTTGCCAAGTTGTACGTTGTTTTGTTGATGAAAATATTACTCACGTATCAGGTGGAGTAGATCCAATTGACGATATTGAGGTCATTAATTTAGAGCTTGCACTTGCTGATTTAGAATCTGTTGATAAGCGATTACAACGTGTTGGCAAAATGGCAAAGCAAAAAGACAAAGAAGCAATGATTGAAGAACCAATTCTTGTAAAAGTTAAAGAACAATTAGAAAACGGACGACCAGCACGTGCTGCAGAGCTTTCAGAAGACGAGCTAAAGGTTATTAAAGGACTTCATCTTTTAACAATTAAACCTATGCTTTATGTGGCGAACGTTTCAGAAGATGAAGTTGCTGACGCAGATAATAACGAATATGTGCAAAAGGTACGTGAGTATGCAGCTACTGAAGGAGCTCAAGTTATCACAATTTGTGCAAAAATTGAGGAAGAAATTTCTGAGCTTGATGATGAAGAAAAAGCAATGTTCTTAGAAGAACTAGGCATTAAAGAATCTGGTTTAGACCAATTAATCCGTACTTCATATGATTTACTAGGGCTAGCAACTTATTTCACTGCTGGGGTACAAGAAGTACGTGCATGGACGTTCCGTAAAGGCATGAAGGCACCACAATGTGCTGGAGTCATTCATACAGACTTTGAACGTGGATTTATTCGTGCAGAAACAGTTGCTTTCGATGATTTAGTTGAAGCTGGATCTCAACCTGCTGCTAAAGAAGCTGGTAAAGTACGTCTTGAAGGTAAAGAGTATGTTGTGCAAGACGGCGATATTATGTTATTCCGTTTTAATGTGTAAAATACGAAAAAAGGCAATCTTTTTATGGATTGCCTTTTTTGTATATGTACTTATCTGAATTTTCAATCCGGAGGTTAGTATGAACATATTACAAATAAAAGATCGTGGTTTAGAAATTGAGCAGCTAGGTAGATTACCAGAAGATATATTAGAGCTTATTTATGAGCATCAATTGTTTAAGCTATTCACAGCCAAGGAATTAGGCGGTAAAGATTTAGATTTACTAGAAGGTATTAAAGTATTCCAACAGATGTCTGTACTTGATGGTAACTTTGGCTGGCTTGTCACAATAGGGACAGGGGGTAATGCGTTTATTCCAACATTAAACAAAGAAGTTTGTGAAAAAATATTTTCACAAAGAAATGCAGTTATCGCAGGCAGTGGCTATCCTACAGGCACAGCAGTAAAAATAGATGGGGGCTATCGTGTAACAGGTCAATGGAAGTATTGTAGTGGAGCAGACTATGCTACAACTTTTACGATGAATTGTTTTGTTGAGAATGAGGGTATTAGAACAGATGAAATCATTAGTTGCTCAGTGAATGTTGATCAAGTAGAGGTTCTTAACGATTGGCGAGCAATGGGCTTAAAAGCGACAGCTAGTCATACGATTCGTGTGCAAAATGTTTGGGTGCCACAAGAGGAAACGTTCCAATTGGGCACAATTAAAAACAAGTATGAAAGTGCAGTACATAGTTTTCCGTTTGGCGCATTTGCGGAAGCTTCTTTTTTAAGTGTTTGTCTTGGGATAACAGAAAATTTCTTAGAAGAGACAGCTATTTTAGTAAAGGATAGAAACCATGACCCAAGCCGTACTGAACGTATGGGTGCCATACAATTTTTATTGATGCAGCAACAGAAGAACTTTAGACAGCTTGAAGAGCAATTTTATTTAATGTTGAATAAATACTGGCAAAAACATAAAGAAGGTCATGAGTTGGCTGATGAAGAACTACAACAATTTTCTCGGATGAGTAAAGACATTGCAGCGGCTTGTGTAGATATTGCCAATAGTTTAATACGTAGACTTGGTATGGATGCAATTACAGAGACATCTTCGATTAATCGCATTTGGAGAAATTTATATACAGCTGCTCAGCATGGTTTTTTAACGCCATAAATTTGTGTCAAAAATAGAATCTGCTTGGATCCAAGCAGATTCTATTTGTAAGATAACTTTCCTCAAAGTTATCTTTTTTCATCAGGCATATATACATAAAGCTTAGGTAAATGAGGATCATCCTTTATTAACGCATTTTTGGGATATTTGCGCAATTCTTTATACATGGAAAAATCACCTACAGCACCAGCTATTAAAAAAGCCCCCACTAATACTAAAACAGTACTGTTAAAGTAGAAACCAGCAATTGTCGGGAGGACACCGGTTGTCCAGAATGGAAGTAATAAAGCTTTTTTCATTGCATGATTCGGTAACGGTTGATCGGTTGTTGCGTACGCTATGCCAAGTTCTAAATTCAGGCCATATTTTAACGATTTAAAGGGCACGCCTCCGAAGACCATAAAACCAATTAGATGAAAGGCTTCATGTAAGACGATGAAAACAATATACAGAATGACAAAAAGAATGGATCCAATTATCATATTCCAAAATGAAAAATCAAAGTCTTTTAAGCAAATATATTGTATAGCTACAAATAATATGACAAGACCACTTGTGATAACAATATTGTCCATCATTAGTTTTTTTATATCCAACTCTATTACGATTGGTTCTTTATCTGGTAGCATGAAAGATCCTCCTTTCATTCATGAATTAAGTTCATTATATAGAAAGAATTGTTTGTTTGCGACTTGAAAGACATGCGTCTATATGTTACAATTCATTGATGTGAGTAATATTATTACTTACTCCTTGCTCCCTGTGTACAGGAGAGCCTAAGTCCATAAGGAGGTGTAAACAGATGAGAAAATACGAATTAATGTACATCGTACGTCCGAACATTGAAGACGAAGCGAAGAAAGCTTTAGTTGAACGTTTCAACGAAATCTTAACTTCTAACGGTGCAGAAGTCATCGAATCAAAAGAGTGGGGCAAACGCCGCTTAGCTTATGAAATTCAAGACTTCCGCGAAGGTTTCTACCAAATCGTGAAAGTAAACGCTACTTCAGAAGCAATTAACGAATACACACGTCTTGCTAACATCAGCGAAGATATCATTCGTCACATTGCGGTTCGCCAAGAAGCGTAATTATTTATTTTTAACAAAATGCTGAAAAGGAGGTTGCATTTCTGATGATAAACCGTGTCGTATTAGTTGGAAGACTAACAAAAGATCCTGAGCTACGCTATACGCCTAATGGTATTGCGTCTACAAGATTTACAGTTGCTGTGAATCGAACATTCTCAAACCAACAAGGTGATCGCGAAGCTGATTTCATTAGCTGTGTTGCTTGGCGCAAACAGGCTGAAAACCTTGCGAACTTCATGCGAAAAGGAAGTTTAATTGGAGTGGAAGGCCGCATTCAAACAGGCAGTTATGAAGGACAAGATGGTAAACGAGTATACACAACAGATGTAGTGGCAGATAGCGTACAGTTTTTAGAACCTCGTAATGGTGGCGGTGCTCCTGCATCTCCTCAATACGGTGGACAGACTTACGGTAATAACCAACCGTCATATGGCGGTGGTCAACCACAACAACAGTTTGGTGGTGCTATGCCAGGACAGGGTTCATTTGGCGGCGATGCTTATCAGCAAAATCAACCACCTGTGAATCAGCCGAATTATACACGTGTAGATGAGGATCCATTTGCTAATAGCAAAGGACCGATAGAAGTATCTGAGGATGATTTACCGTTCTAATACTTCTAAAATAAAAAATGATAAGGAGGAGACACACTATGGCACCACGTCGCGGAGGCCGCAAACGCCGTAAAGTTTGCTACTTCACTGCTAATAACATTACGAATATCGACTATAAAGATGTAGATTTATTAAAAAAATTCATCTCTGAGCGCGGTAAAATCTTACCACGTCGCGTAACTGGCACTAGCGCTAAGTACCAACGTAAATTAACTTCAGCTATCAAAGTTTCTCGTATCATGGGATTACTTCCATTCGTAGCAGAAGACAAATAAGATATAAATAAAAGAAGCACAACAAGGTTTAATCGCTTTGTTTGTGCTTTTTTTATTTGAAAAATCAGGTACGTTGATTAATCATTTTTATCCATACTAATTAATTTAGAAGGCTCGGATTTCCGCTACGGGCTACTCGCTTTGTTGCTGCCGCTACGCTTTCGCACAGAAAGCTTTTGTTGCTGCCGCTACGCTTTCGCACAGAAAGCTTTTGTTGCTGCCGCTACGCTTTCGCACAGAAAACATTTGTTGCTGCCGCTACACTTTCGCACAGAAAACATTTGTTGCTGCCGCTACACTTTCGCACAGAAAACATTTGTTGCTGCCGCTACGCTTTCGCACAGAAAGCATTTGTTGCTGCCGCTACGCTTTCGCACAGAAAACATTTGTTGCTGCCGCTACGCTTTCGCACAGAAAACATTTGTTGCTGCCGCTACGCTTTCGCACAGAAAACATTTGCTCCGTGCAGGGTCTCGTCTGTCTGGCTTTCCGCGGGAGTCGAGTAGCCCTACGCTACAATCAGTTAAAAATGGGCATACATTAGCAGAATAATAATCCCGCTCTATATATTACCATTTGCCATTAGTATAAGAATTTATTACACTTTTAAGTGACATGAATAAAGAAAAAATAAAATGTTAGAGATTGAGAAACAAAATGCTATCGTATTTCTGAAACGTATGAATGAGAAGAACAATCGACTAAGTAACATTTTTAAAAACAAAACGGCTTATAATCATTTCGATTAAAAGCTTTTTTTTATGTATGAATAACTGTCGTAAGCTGCTCGTTTTTTGTAGTTCAATATATATAAGAATCTATATCAATGAATGAATTTGTTATGCTTTTTCGGTAAAAAATCTCCTATATAGCTATGTGTTTTACGCTTTAGTCATTGGTTCTACAAAATTAATGACAAAGCATACAGTTGTTCTTAGCGTTTTTTGTTCACTAACCCGAAAAAATGGTACAATAAAGGTCAGTAAGTTTGACTGAAAAAAGGAAGGTTTTCAATGCCGAATAATCAAACAAAGGCGCTTGTACAAGGCTCAATGATGGTCGCAATCTTTACGATTCTAATGCTGATTTCTGCATATGTACCATTCATTTTTATAGTAGGTCTAATGTTTGCTCCACTACCGATTGCTTGGTATAGCGCAAATTACAAGCGTTCCTCATCAATACTCGTAGCAGTAGTAGGCTGTATCTTAACCACTTTAACGAGTGGGATAACTATGTTACCATTTGCCTTTATTTTGGCATTACTTGGTGTCGTAATAGGAAGTGCAATTAATCTAAAGAAGAGCAAACTTTACCTATTCATGTCATCTGGAGTTGCTGTTCTTCTGTCAATGGCAAGTGTCTATGTAGCCTATGTTCAATTTGCTGGTATCAATATAATTAGCATGAGCACAGAGCTTTTACGCGAAAATTATGAGCAATCAAATGAACTTGCAAAAACTGTGACAGGTCAAGTAATGTTTCAGCCAGAGATAATTGAGGCTATGTTAAAAACAATTGAGCTGACAATACCTGCAACAGTAACAATCTCTGCATTTATGACAGCATTTATTATCATAACGTTAAATTTACCTGTATTAAAACGTCTTGGTTTAGACGTACCAAAATTTGCACCGTTCCAAAACATGCGTCTACCACGATCTATTTTATGGTATTACATGATTGTTATATGCGTTAATTTATTTATGCGTCCAGAATCTGGATCTACATTAGGTATTATTGTTTTAAATGTTTCTTATATTTTATGGATGTTATTAATTCTGCAAGGGATTTCCTTTTTACATTACTTTATTTCTACAAAGGGAATGCCCAATGGTGTCAAATGGATTGCTACTTTGTTAGCCTTACCACTATTATCCTTTATGATATTGATAGGCATTGTAGATTTAGGTTTCGACGTACGTTCACTTGTGAAAGGGAAAACTAAAGAATAAGGGGCTGATGTAATGGGGACTTTTAGAAAACGACCAATCCGCTATCCGCTTTTTGTTCTTTCCATTTTTGGCATTGTGACGTTCGTGCTTCTATGTATTTGGAATGTCGGGATAGGTATTGGTTATGGAGTAGGTTTTGTTATATTAATGGCCTATACGTGGAAGGTAGAAAAGATTACCTTTGATGAAACAGAAAGGCATATTGAATCCATCTCTTTCCGCATGAAAAAAGTAGGGGAAGAGGCATTACTTGAAATGCCAATTGGGATATTACTTGTCAACGATCAATATGAAATAGAATGGTCGAATCCATATATGCAAGGCGTTTTAAATATGGAGAATTTAGTGGGTGAAGGGATCGTTAATATATCTGACGACATTTACGTGCTGATGAAGACCGAGGAGACAAACGAAGAAACGATAACTCTCCGTGATCGTAAGTATCGAGTTTATTATAAAAAAGAAGAGAATTTATTATATTTCTTTGATATCACTGAGCAGATAGCTATTGAAAAACAATACTTTGCAGATCGTACAGTTATTGCAATTTTATTTGTTGATAACTATGACGAAATTACGCAAGCAATGGATGATCAGCCACGTAGTTTAACGAATACGATGGTGACATCAATTGTTAATGATTGGGCGGCAGAGCAAGGGATATTTGTGAAGCGAATATCATCCGATCGTTTTTTAGCTGTATTAAACGAATCTATTTTAATGGAACTTGAAAAGAAAAAATTCGCTATTTTAGATACAATTCGAGAAAAAACAGCGCAAAAAAATATGTCATTAACATTAAGTATTGGGGTTGGCGCAGGTTCATCTTCATTAGTAGAGCTTGGTGAACTAGCACAATCAAGTTTAGATCTTGTTTTAGGCCGTGGTGGTGATCAGGTTGCTATCAAGCAACCTTCAGGGAAGTTAAAATTCTATGGCGGGAAAACTAATCCTGTTGAGAAACGTACACGCGTTAGAGCACGTGTTATTTCCCATGCACTACGTGATTTAATTCAGGATAGTGACCAAGTATTTGTTATGGGACATAAAAACCCTGATATGGACTCTATTGGTGCCTCTGTTGGTGTACGTAAAATGGCACAAATGAATGATGTGAAGGGCTATGTGATCGTAAATTTTGAAGAATTAAACGGAAGTGTAACACGTTTAATGAATGAAATTGAGAGTAAATCGGATTTCTATGAACATTTCCTAACACCAGAGGAAGCTGCGGCAAAAATGACAGAAAAATCATTGCTCGTAATTGTCGATACGCATAAACCGGATTTAGTCATCGATTCACACCTATTGAGGTTGGCAGAAAAAGTTGTGGTAATCGATCACCATCGTCGAAGTGAGGATTTTATAGAAAATCCAACGCTTGTTTATATGGAGCCATATGCATCGTCCACTGCTGAGCTTGTGACAGAGTTACTCGAGTATCAACCAAAACGTGCGAAGATTAATATGCTAGAGGCTACTGCATTGCTGGCAGGAATTATTGTCGATACGAAGAGTTTTACATTACGTACAGGAGCCCGTACGTTTGAAGCGGCTTCTTATTTACGGACAAATGGTGCCGATACAGTGCTAGTACAGAGATTATTAAAAGAAGATGTAGATACGTATATTGAACGTTCTAAAATAGTGCAAACTGTTAAGTTCGTGAAACCAGGTATTGCTATTGCTGTAGGTGAGGAAGCGAAAGTGTATGATTCTGTGCTAATTGCGCAAACAGCAGACATTTTACTAACAATGAAGGATGTTGGTGCTTCCTTTGTCATTGCGCATCGTTCAGATGGCAAAATCGGCATAAGTGCAAGATCACTTGGCGAAGTAAACGTGCAGCTTGTTATGGAGAAGCTAGGCGGCGGCGGGCATTTAACTAATGCAGCTTGCCAAGTCGAATCAAATTCCATTGCTGGAGTAAAAAAATATTTAGAAGAGGCCATAAATGAGGTACTCGAAGGGAGTTCTGAATCATGAAAGTAGTATTTTTAAAAGATGTTAAAGGAAAAGGGAAAAAAGGAGAAATAAAAAATGTAGCTGATGGCTATGCACAAAACTTCTTGATTAAAAATGGTTATGCTGCTGAAGCAAATGCACAAGCATTAAGTCAATTAGATGGTCAAAAGAAATTAGAAGCTAAAAATGCAGCAGCAGAATTGGCTGAAGCGAAAGCATTAAAAGAAAAATTAGAAGCTTTAACAGTAGAGTTAAAAGCAAAATCAGGTGAAGGTGGTCGCCTATTTGGTTCAGTATCTTCAAAGCAAGTTGCCGATGCACTTCAAAAAACGCATGGCATAAAAATTGATAAACGTAAAATGACTTTAAGTGATGGAATTCGTGCACTAGGCTTTACAAATGTACCTGTAAAACTACACCATGAAGTATCTGCAACATTAAAAGTTCATGTAACGGAAGAATAAGGGGCGACGATCCATGAACGAACCGATGATGGATCGCGTTCCACCGCATAACCGGGAAGCGGAGCAATCGGTTATCGGTGCAATTTTCCTCGATCCTCAATCGTTAATCACTGCATCTGAAATTTTGCTAGCAGATGATTTTTATCATAATGCACATAAGACAATTTTCGAAACGATGCTACGTTTAAGTGATCAAGGAAAAGCGATAGATGTTGTAACAGTTACTGAAGAATTATCAGCTAAAAAAGAAATTGAGGATGTTGGCGGGCTATCGTATTTACTAGAGCTCGCCAATGCTGTCCCTACGGCTGCTAACGTCGCACACTATGCGAAAATTGTCGAAGAAAAGGCTCTATTACGTCGTTTAATTCGTGTAGCTACTAAAATAGTAGAAGATGGCTATACACGTGAGGATGAGGTAGAGGCATTACTAGGTGAAGCAGAGAAGAAAATGATGGAGGTAGCCAATCGTAAAAATGCGGGTGATTTTAAGCATGTTAAAGACGTATTGGTGGAAACCTTTGATAACATCGAAAAGCTTCAATCACAAAAAGGTGATGTTACAGGTATTCCGACAGGCTTCCGTGACTTAGACAATATAACAGCTGGCTTCCAGCGCAACGATTTAATTATTGTAGCAGCACGTCCTTCTGTAGGGAAAACAGCCTTTGCATTGAATGTCGCACAAAGTGTTGCCGTTCAAGCACGTGAAAATGTTGCGATCTTCTCATTAGAGATGGGTGCTGAGCAACTAGTTATGCGTATGCTTTGTGCAGAGGGAAATATAGATGCACAAGTTTTACGTACAGGTGCTTTAACAACGGAAGATTGGGGTAAACTAACTATGGCAATGGGGAGTTTATCGAATTCCGGAATTTTTATTGATGATACACCAGGTGTACGTATCAATGAAATTCGAGCAAAATGTCGACGTTTAGCACAGGAGCATGGCCTCGGTATGATTTTGATTGATTATTTACAGCTCATTCAAGGTAGTGGTAAGCCAGGTGAGAACCGTCAGCAAGAGGTATCTGAGATTTCACGTTCATTAAAAGGCTTAGCACGTGAGTTAAAGGTTCCAGTTATTGCATTATCACAGCTATCTCGTGGCGTTGAGCAACGTCAAGATAAACGACCAATGATGAGTGACTTACGTGAATCGGGAAGTATTGAGCAAGATGCTGATATTGTTGCCTTCTTATATCGTGATGATTATTACGATAAAGAATCTGAGAGTAAAAATATGATTGAAATTATTATTGCTAAACAGCGTAACGGTCCAACGGGTACAGTTACACTTGCGTTTAAAAAAGAATTCAATAAATTCATTAATGTGGATTGGTCGCAAATGCCGCCACCACCGCCACGTGATTAATTATTTATTTGGCTCATCACCAATAGTTGGAGATGACATTTGTTAAAACGTCTGTCATGTATATAAGTTGATTTCCGTTCCGGCTGGGCGACTCCAGGATAGCGCCCAGCGGAACGGAAATCAACCTCGTTATGGTAATGAGATAAATGCAAATATAGTTCTTTTAATGTTTGGCCAAACACTGATTGAAAAAGAGGAATTCAATGTTTGCGATTATGCCGAGACGGAATTAATCTGAATGTTAGATAATATTCATATCATTCTGTTATTAAACACGAACGTTGAATCATATTTTTTGATTTTATGTTCGTGTTTTTAAGTATTTTTGTTGACTAGGCGTTTCTATCATTGTTACAATAATTAACGGCTTAAAAATTGAGATACAAATAGTATCTAACGGAGGTGCTGACTATGACATCAGTTGTAGTTGTAGGAACACAGTGGGGAGACGAAGGAAAAGGTAAAATTACGGATTTCCTTTCACAAAAAGCCGATGCAATCGCTCGTTTTGCAGGCGGTGATAATGCAGGACATACTATTAAATTTGATGGTGAAACTTATAAGTTACATTTAATTCCATCAGGTATTTTCTATAAAGAAAAAACTTCAGTAATCGGAAATGGTTTGGTTGTTAATCCAAAGTCATTAGTTACTGAGCTTAGAGGCTTACAAGAGCGTGGCGTTGATACAGATAATTTACGAATTTCTAATCGTGCGCATGTTATTTTACCATATCATATAAAGCAAGATATCGCTGATGAGGAAAGCCGTGGCGATAATAAAATTGGTACAACTTGTAAAGGGATTGGACCATGTTATCAGGATAAAGTAGCACGTATCGGTATCCGTATGGCTGATTTACTAGACAAGGATGTATTTGAAGAAAAACTACGTCAAAATTTAGTAATTAAGAATAAATTATTTGAGAAATTTTACGAAGTTGAAGGCGTAACATTCGAAGAAATTTTCGAGGAATATTACAGCTATGGACAAGAAATCGCAAAATATGTAACAGACACGTCGAAAATCTTAAATGATGTATTAGATGAAGGCGGCAAAGTGTTATTTGAAGGAGCACAAGGTATTTTACTTGATGTCGATCAAGGTACGTATCCATTTGTAACATCATCAAATCCTGTTGCCGGCGGTGTAGCGATTGGTGCTGGTATTGGTCCTTCACGAGTTTCAAATGTTATTGGTGTATCTAAAGCCTATACTTCTCGTGTTGGCGATGGACCGTTCCCAACTGAATTATTTGATGAAATAGGTCAACAAATTCGTGAAGTTGGTCGTGAATACGGTACAACAACTGGCCGCCCACGTCGTGTAGGTTGGTTTGATACGGTAGTTGTGCGCCACTCACGCCGAGTAAGTGGTATTACGCATCTTGCGCTTAACTCAATCGATGTTTTATCTGGTTTAGAAACAGTTAAAATTTGTACAGCGTATAAATATAAAGATCAAACTATTACTGAGTATCCAGCAAATCTTCATATTATTGAACAATGTGAACCAATTTATGAAGAGCTTCCAGGCTGGTCAGAAGATGTTACAGGCTGCAAAACATTAGAAGAGCTACCTGAGAATGCACGACGCTATGTAGAACGCGTAAGTGAATTAACTGGTATTGAAATCGCTACTTTCTCTGTTGGTCCTGCACGTGAACAAACGAACGTTTTAGTGGACGTTTGGGAAGCATAATAATTGTAATTAAAAAGGACGTGCCATAAACGGTACGTCCTTTTTTATAGTATTGAAAACAAAATGTTCAGGGGAATATTGTCTATAAGTTGTAGCGATTTTTACATTTGTGTAGCTACGCTTTGCAAAGGACATCTGTTATGAACGCTATGTTTTCCTATATTATCACTATAAATTAGAGTGAAACTATGCTAGGAGATACAATGCTAAGTGAAGTGGTTGATTGGAGTGGAGACTGAGCGACTCCTTGGGGATCAGCAATAAAGGAACGAAGGCTAAGAGCATCAGGTCCTGTGATAACGCCTTCGTGACCAACATCGTGTCGGCCCAAGCGGCTCATCGGACGCGCCAGGAAGCTTTGCTCTGTACGACAGCGATAAAAGCGCTCAGTCGGAACGGAGATCAACCACTCGTTTTGCCGAAGAGCCATACTTTATTTGATAGATGTTACAACATTAAAAGGTCGTGCCATATACGGTACGACCCTTTTGTCATTAGTGAATATCTCTCTTCTTGAAGCGACCGCCTTTAACCTCTGCAATATTACCAATTGCTAGGAATGCATGATCATCAATTTCAGCGACGATCGATTTAAGCTTCGATTCCTCTAATCGAGTAATGACAGTAAAAATAACTTTTTTATCGTTACCGGTATAAGCCCCCTCACCATGAAGGAATGTTACACCTCGACCAAGTCGGTCCATAATGGTCTGTCCGATTTCATCAATTTCGTCACTGATGATATAAACAGATTTTGATTCCTCCATTCCTTGAATAACGATGTCAATCATTTTATAAGCAATATAGTATGCCAGGATAGAGTACATTGCTTGTTCCCATGTGAATACGAATCCTGCTACCGTAAAGATAATTAAATTGAAGAACATAATAATTTCACCAACAGAGAACGGTGTTTTTCTATTAAATAAAATAGCTAAAATTTCTGTCCCATCTAACGAACCACCATAACGAATGACGATGCCGACACCAATACCTAAAATCATGCCTCCAAAAACTGTGGCCAATAGCAAATCTTGAGTAAACGGGTGTATGTTATGTAAGAAAAGTGTTGTTAATGAGAGTACTGTAATTCCGAGTCCTGTGGAAAGTGCAAAAGTTTTACCGATTTGTTTATAGCCTAAAAAGATAAAAGGTAAGTTTAAAATGAAGATGAAAATACCAAGTGGTAAATTTAATAAATGAGAAGTGATAATGGAAACACCTACGATTCCACCATCCATAATGTGATTTGGTACTAAAAATAGCTCCAGCCCTAGTGCCATAATGACTGCACCTAAAGCTACCATAATGGTCCTAGTTATAAGTTTACGAACAGTATTCTTACGGTGAGGCTTTCTTTCTTTAGGGGTTATTCCAGAGGTTTGTGAATCATTCAAATTAATCGCTCCAATCAACTAGTATATCCTTATTCTATTTTATCGGAATATTACAAAAGTAAAAAGTAATAAGTCTAAAATCATAGTAAAAATAAATAAATAGAATACACGGGTTTATTTAAACACTACAAAAATAGGAATTATGTAACAATTAGTAGAGAAATAATACATTTACATTACAAAAAGATGAAAAAAGTCTAACCGTATTTTCTTTATGGTACATTATAGTGGTGCAAAAAATCTTTGTGGGTAATTAATCCTACAATAGGTTAAAGTTGGAAGGAGCTTTATTGATGAGTTCGTCTTGGTTTAGAAAAGAGAAAAACAATAGATTCAATGACAATTTTTCTTCAATTAAAAAGGTATCCATTATTACAGTTTTAATGACAAGTTTAACGTTAAATGTAGGTTTTGCAAAAGAAAATCATAAAGAAGATTTAAATAAAATTTATCACGTTTATGTGGGAAATAAATATATAGGTGCGGTCTCTAATGAGAAAGCTATCGAAGAAATCATTTCTTCAAAGGAAAAAGAAGCAAGTCAACAATACAAAGAGCTATCTATCGATGCTAGTTCTTCTGTTAAAATAATCCCAGAAAAAGTATTTAGTAATCAAACTAAAGACGTGGAAATTTTGAAGAAATTTGAGCAATCTTTAGTGATTCAATCTCCAGCTTTCACATTATTTGTAGATAATAAGCCTGTAGTTTCTTTGAAAGATGCAAAAGCCTATGAAGATACTATTCGTATGCTAAAGCTACAATATGTTTCGCAGCAAGAGCTAAATAGTTTATATGTTAACAAGCAATCTACGAGTATTCCACCTTTACAGGCTGGTGAAGCGCGACTTTTAGATGTTTCTTTTAAACAGGAAGTATCTGGTGCGACACAAAAAGTAGCACCCAATACTATTGTAACGCCTGAGGAAGCTGTGAAATATGTAATGACAGGCTCTCTTGAGCGAGAAACTTATAAAATCCAAACAGGTGATGTTTTGGGCTCAGTTGCCCAAAAACATGGATTAACTACAGCTGAGCTATTAGCGTTAAATCCTAGTATCACTGTTGATACAGTTTTACAAATAGGACAAGCATTAAACGTTACAGTCGCTAAACCATTTGTAACGCTTGAAGTAAAGCAGGAGAAGAAAGTTACTGATAAAATTCCGTTTAAGAAAATAATTGAAGAAGATCCGACAATGTATAAAGGTGAAAAAGTGATAAAACAACAAGGTGTTAATGGAAAAAAAGAAACATCTTATTTATTAACATCTGAAAATGGAACTCGTACATCCAAAGTAGCGTTAAAAGAAGAAATCATACAACAACCAGTTGAGGAAATTGAAGTAGTTGGTACGAAGGTGATTTCTTCGCGGGGTACAGGTGAATTTACTTGGCCAACAGTTGGTGGCTATATTTCAAGTGGGATGGGTCAACGTTGGGGCGAATTCCATCGTGGTATTGATATTGCCCGTCCTAGTAATTATAATATTATAGCTTCAGATAATGGTGTTGTTGTCGCAGCTGGTGTTTCTGGTAGCTACGGTAATCGTATCGTGATTAATCATAATAATGGCTATACAACGCTTTACGGACACCTATCTTCAATTAAAGTGGAAGTAGGACAAGTGGTAGAAAAAGGTTCTGTTATAGGTATTATGGGCTCTACTGGAAATTCAACAGGTACACATCTACACTTTGAAGTTGAGAAAAATGGCTCTTTAGAAAATCCATTATCATATGTAGGGCGTTAATCAATTCGAATAGAAGACAGTCCAAAATAGGGCTGTCTTTTTGTATACTTCGTATATAAATCTATTTTATTTCCCGAGAAATATTTGTCGAAATATAGTTCGATACAATATCGTATAATGTCTTATGATTTAGAATAATGCATAGAAGCTAAAAGCATGGTAGAGTTAAGAGTAGTAACTTTAAAAATACGCAACGTTTAATAATAGATAAATAGCGAAAGGGAGAAGAGAATATGGACAAAACAATTTTAGTTGTTGACGATGAAAAACCAATCGCAGATATTTTACAGTTCAATTTAATAAAAGAAGGCTACAAAGTTATTTGTGCCTATGATGGAGATGAAGCACTAGAAAAGGTTGAGGAAGAGCAACCAGATTTAATGCTTTTAGATATAATGTTACCTAAGCGTGATGGAATGGAAGTTTGTAGAGAAGTGCGAAAAAAATATGATTTCCCTATTATTATGCTAACTGCAAAAGGCTCTGAGATTGATAAAGTATTAGGACTAGAAATGGGCGCAGATGATTATGTAACAAAGCCATTTAGTACACGTGAGCTTATTGCGCGTGTAAAAGCAAATATGCGTCGCTTACAGGTAGTAGCCCCTACCGCCGAAGAGGCTGAAGAAGAATCCAATGAAATTGTAGTAGGCTCTCTTGTTATTCAGCCAGATGCTTACTTAGTATTGAAGCGTGACGAAGCAATTGAACTAACGCATAGGGAGTTTGAACTATTACATTACTTAGGTAAGCATATCGGTCAAGTCATGACGCGTGAACATTTACTACAAACTGTTTGGGGCTATGACTATTTCGGCGATGTACGAACAGTAGATGTAACTATTCGTCGTTTACGTGAAAAAATAGAGGACAATCCTAGTCATCCAGCTTGGATTGTAACACGCCGTGGTGTAGGTTATTATTTACGAAATCCTGAACAGGAGTAAAAAGGAATGCAGAAAGTAAGCTTCTTTAAATCAATTCATGTCAAGTTAGTACTAATTTATATTTTATTAATCCTGCTTGCTTTGCAAATAATAGGTATCTATTTTGCACGTGAATTAGAACAAAATTTAAAAACCAATTTCCGAGAATCCATTTTTCAACGTGTTGATTTGATGCAATATAGCATTCGTGAAGAAATGTTAAAAGAACGCGATGAAAGTATGCCAACTCTTGAAGAGAGCTTAAAAAAAATTGTAATGGAGTTTTCCACGGGGTTGAAGGAAGTTTCTAATGGAGATATTTTAGAAATCCGTATCATCGATAATAGACAGCGTATTCGAGCCACATCTGAGGTAGACAATCAAAATTTGATTGGACAGCGCTCGAACAATGACCTCGTACGCCGTGCAATCTCTGCAGAAACATTATTTGAAAACATCAAACTTGATAATAAAACAAGGAATCGAGTGTGGGTGTTAGCTTCGCCAATTCGAGATGGCGTAGGTCCTGATGATGAAATTATTGGGGTACTCTACATTGAAGCTAATATTGAATCTGTTTTTGAACAAGTGAATGACATTAACCGTATTTTCCTTGGTGGTACAGCAGTGTCCTTGGTGATTACAATCTTTTTAGGAATCTTAGTGGCACGAACAATTACACAGCCAATTGCAGATATGCGTAAGCAGGCGCAAGCGATGGCAAAAGGTAACTATTCCCGAAAAGTGCGGGTTTATGGTACAGATGAGATAGGGCAGCTTGCTATTACTTTTAATCATTTAACCAATCGCTTGCAGGAGGCGCAATCTACTACAGAGGCAGAACGGCGAAAGCTCGATTCAGTCCTCAGTAATATGACGGATGGTGTTGTTGCGACAGATCGAAAAGGGCGCATTATTCTTATTAATGATCCCGCACTAGAGCTGCTGCATATTTCAAGAGATATTACATTAGGTCGTCCGATTGCATCTGTCTTAGGTATTGACCAAGAATATAGTTTTGAGGATTTAATTCACATGAATGATGCGGTGAATTTAAATTTCAGTACAGCTGACGCACCGTATATTTTACGTGCGAATTTCTCTGTTATTCAAAAAGAAACGGGCTTTATTAATGGTCTAATTACCGTACTGCACGATATTACGGAGCAGGAAAAAATAGAGATGGATCGTAGGGAGTTTGTATCAAATGTGTCACATGAATTACGGACACCATTAACGACGATGCGTAGTTATCTAGAAGCGTTAGCAGATGGTGCATGGAAAGATGAAAATATTGCTCCAACATTTTTGAATGTCACACAAACAGAGACAGAGCGTATGATTCGCTTAGTGAATGACTTATTGCAGTTATCACGAATGGATAGTTCAGATTATGAGTTGAATAAAGACATTGTTCTATTCAATTCATTCTTTAACCGTATTATCGATCGCTTTGAAATGTCTAAGTCAGACAAAGTGATGTTTGAACGTTTATTCCCCGAAGCATCCTATTATGTAGAAATTGATACGGATAAGGTGACACAGGTTATTGATAATATCATTTCCAATGCTATTAAGTATTCACCAGATGGAGGTAATATTCGCTTTGGCTTTACAGCACAAGGAGATATGCTGAAAGTTATGATTTCTGATGATGGAATGGGAATTCCAAAGGAAAATGTAGGACGTATTTTTGATCGTTTCTATCGAGTAGATCGAGCTCGAGCTCGTTCTATGGGAGGCACAGGTCTGGGGCTAGCTATTGCCAGGGAAATGATTGAAGCTCATGGCGGTAAAATATGGGCTGAAAGTGAGGAAGGACATGGAACAACGGTTTTCTTCACATTACCACTTAATTTAGATGATTTTGACGAGGCAGGTGAGTGGGAATGAAATATATAGAACCAGTTAAATCTGTTGTTTTATTCTTACTCGTTATGCTGAGTGTGGTTTTAACCTTTATAATTTGGACATACACACCAGATTATAAATTTATTGAGCAGACTGAAGGAAAAGAAATCCTAGTTGGACCTCAAAAAAAAATGGAGGATGTAATTCGTCCATATAAAGCTATTTACCGTTTTGATAAGGAATTTACGGGTACAGTTTCTAATGGCGTAATGGAAGATATTATGGAAGCATTTCAGGGATGGAATGTCCTAGATTTAATGCCCGTTAACACTAACATTACGGCCGACTCTGTAAACGAGATGATTCGTACTAATAATTGTATGACTGTCTTTTTTACCGGTGAGATTCCTTATTCTGCCTTTAACTCAATTTTTCAGTTTTCCGATAAGGAGCTACCTGAAACAACCTTTAATCGTATGATTATAGATTGGAGTAATTATAATAACAAAGATTTACAGGTGTTTTTCATTAGTAGCAATAATGAATTATTGATGCGTTCACATGTAAGTCTAGAAAATGCTAATCAATTTGTACGAAATATTATTGAGCCAGCGAAAACATACGGCACTTTTAAAGAAGTGGAGCGAGATGGCTTTACCTCACTATATATTGCTAACGATAAAATTGAATCAGCAAAATATACGTATTTTGTCGAAGAAAAACCTGAATTATTTAAAAATGTGTTATTTACAAATCTAAACAATGTCTTGCGCACTGATGAAAGTGCAACTACTGAAAAATATCAAGATGGAATGTCACGGATGATGATTGATTCGAAATTGAAATCATTGACCTATGTATATCCAGCTGCAGAAAGTAGTGTAAGAATAGAGCCATCCAAGCTCTTGACGGATAGTTTTGAATTTATCAATGAACACGGAGGTTTTACATCTGATTATCGATATGTATCAACAAGTACAACCAATAACCAATTAGATTATCAGCTATATTTACATGGATTACCGGTTTATAGTGATCAGGCAATAAACCGAATTACAACTGTTTGGGGAGATAATCGTATTTTCCGCTACAAACGTCCTTACTTTTCTTTTGAGAAAGACATTTCAGCTGAAAAAGAGAGGAAAGAACTTCCGTCAGGGTCGGAAATCATTGAAAAGATTCAAAAGCTTAATAACGTTGATTTATCAGATATAGATGACGTTGTTGTAGGTTTCAATTTAACTCATAATCAAAGTACAATAGTGACATTAGAGCCATGCTGGTTTGTTATTCGTAACGGTATATCAACGAAACTGACGCCTGAACTATTAGGAGGTGTCAAAAATGGATTGGAATAGAACAAAGTCTATTTTCATATTCGTTTTTTTAATTTTAGATATCTTCTTGTATTCGATGTATTTAAATCGCTATAATGAAGCGCAGAGCGTGGAAATACTAGGTGAAAAAACAATAGAAGCCCGTTTAAAAGATGATAATATTACGTATGGAGCGCTGCCAAATAGTAATGAATCTGCTACTTATATTACAGGCAAAGTGCACATTTTTAAAAATGCGGATGATTTTACTGATGACAATCAGCGAATAAGTTTCACAGATGAGACACATGCACATGTACGTGCTACTTTTATCAATCCTGTGAAATTACGAAATATTGATGATTCAAGCTTTACCGAATTTGTCCATACAAACGTTAAAGATGGAGATTCTTATGCATTATGGAAGGTAGATCGTGAGGAACGAGTCGCAATTTTCTTCCAGAAAAAAAATAATCGAATGTTCTATTACAATGAGAGTGCCTTATTAAAAGTACGGTGGAATACAGATAATGAAGTAGTAACGTATGAGCAATCAATGATTGACAATATCGAAGAGATGGAGCAACAGGAAACTGTTATTCCACCACTTCAAATTTTCCAGACTCTTTATAATAAAGGGCTATTAAAGTCAGAATCTCGTATTACGCAAGTGAAGTTAGGTTACTCGACATTTAGTAATTTAACGCAAACGCAAGTGTTAATACCAACTTGGGAAGTACAAGTGAAATTATCGGGCGGCGAAATAGAAGAGTACTTCGTTGATGCTATTGATGGAAAAATTGTTGAAATCCAAGGAGACAAGAAAAAAGGCGAAGAGGAAGACTGGGGAGTTGAATGATGCAATTTAGTGTTTTAGCAAGTGGTAGTACAGGGAATTCGATTTATGTAGAGAATGATGATCATGCATTTATTGTCGATGCTGGTCTCAGTGGCAAAAAGATGGAGCAACTATTTACAAAAATCGACCGCAATATGAAACAGCTAAGTGGCATTTTTGTTACACATGAGCATAGTGATCATATTAAAGGAATAGGTGTATTAGCACGAAAATATAATGTACCTATTTATGCCAACGCCAAAACGTGGCAGGCGATGGACGGGCTAGTCGGTGAAATACCTTTAGAGCAACGTTTTGAATTTGAAATGGATACTGTAAAGCATTTTGGTTCATTAGCTGTTGAATCCTTTGCCGTATCCCATGATGCAGCAGATCCAATGTTCTATAGCTTCCATGAAAATGGGCGCAAGCTTGTTGTTATTACGGATACAGGCTATGTCAGCGACCGTATGAAGGGTATTATTCGAGGTGCTGATTCCTTTGTATTTGAAAGTAACCACGATGTGAATATGCTGCAAATGGGGCGCTACCCATGGTCTATAAAACGTCGTATTTTAAGTGATGTAGGGCACGTTTCAAATGAGGATGCAGCAATAGCAATGAGTGAGGTAGTATTTGAAAAACCAACGAATATTTATTTATCACATTTAAGTATGGATAATAACATGAAAGAGCTTGCGCGCATGAGTGTCACACAAACTTTGCAATCCTGCGGCATTATTGTCGGAGAGTATTTAAATTTATTTGATACAGATGCAGAAGAGCCGACGAAATTAGTAACGGTTTAACTTCTTTCAGCAGATGTTATTTGTAGCGAAAGCAAAGCGTCAGTTACAAATAACGTTCGTTAATAATATCGACTTTATACAATAAAAAAATGAGGCTGTTCAATCACATTTTAAAGAAAATGTGTTGAACAGCCATTTTTATGTCCATTTTATTTATTTTTCATCTAATTTTAATGTTTGAATCGTAATATTAGGGTAACAACTAACCAATACTAATAAGGGAAAGGATGAGGAGAATGAGCTATTTTCAAGATGATGATAAAAGCAATGATTTACTAAAAAATGATGAAATACAGAAATCACCTCTTCAGGAGCGACTCGAACGAGAGGAGAGAGAAATGCAAGATAAGCGTCATAAAAAGAAAGGCGGTGGCGGAGGTAAGGGTGGTTATTTTTTCACTGGTCTTATCGGTGTCATCATAGGCGCTTTACTCGTTTGGCTCATGATGCCTGGACTTGTCAATCAAATGCCAGGTACAACGACAAGTAACACAGGTAAAACAACCATTAATCAAGTTGCGACAGAAGTGACAACGGATGTTACGAAAGCAGTAGATAAGGCTTCAGGTGCTGTTGTAGGGATAACGAATATTCAAGAAGTGACAAGCGGCGGATTCTGGAGTCCACAATCCACATCAGACAAGCCTGCTGGAAGCGGCTCAGGTGTTATTTACAAAGTTCAAGGTAATAAAGCCTTTATCGTGACAAATAACCATGTTATTGAAGGTGCAAAACAGTTAGAGGTAACAATGCCAGATGGTACGAAAGAAGTAGCACAATTAGTTGGTCACGATGTTTGGACAGACTTAGCTGTTATTTCAATCAGCTCTAAAGATGTTAAGACAGTAGCGACATTTGGTAACTCAGATGTATTAAAACAAGGCGAAACAGTAATCGCGATCGGTAACCCACTTGGCTTAGAATTCTATGGCTCTGTTACTACAGGCGTTGTTTCTGGTAAGGATCGTTCTGTACCAGTTGACATCAACAATGATGGCACAATAGATTGGCAACAAGAAGTGTTACAAACAGACGCAGCCATCAACCCAGGTAATAGTGGTGGTGCACTTGTTAATCTTGCTGGTGAGCTAGTTGGTATTAACTCTATGAAAATTGCGGAATCCTCTGTTGAGGGGCTAGGCTTCTCAATTCCGATTAACTCAGCAATTCCAATTATCGAGGAATTAGAGAAAAATGGTGAAATGAAACGTCCAACAATGGGTATTCAATTAGTAGATTTAACGGATGTTCCATCATTCTACCAACAGCAAACGTTAAAATTACCAAAAGACTTAACAACAGGTGTTGTTATTACAGATGTTGTGGCTAACTCTCCAGCTTCAAAAGCAGGCGCTCAACAATACGATGTTATTGTTGAAATGGATGGCAAAAAAATCGAAACAGCAATCGATTTACGCAAACATTTATATAACGACAAAAAAATTGGTGATAAATTAACGATGAAAGTATATCGCCAAGGTAAATTAGTGGATCTAACATTAACATTAACAAATAGCGATTCATTGTAAATTAAAAATCAGTGGGGATTATAGGTCCTCACTGATTTTTTGTTTTTGAAAAAAGTATGGCTCTTCGGCAAGCGAGTGGTTGATTTCCGTTCCGGTTGTGCGCTTTTATCGCTGCCGCTTCGCTTTCGCGCAGAAAACATTTGTCGCTGCCGCTTTGCTTTCGCGCAGGAAACATTTGTCGCTGCCGCTTTGCTTTCGCGCAGGAAACATTTGTCGCTGCCGCTTTGCTTTCGCGCAGGAAACATTTGTCGCTGCCGCTTTGCT
>NZ_JBNNTL010000026.1:0-42364 GCF_050278745.1 Lysinibacillus sp. NPDC094403
ACACCCGTTCCCATACCGAACACGGAAGTTAAGCTCTTTAGCGCCGATGGTAGTTGGGGGCTTCCCCCTGTGAGAGTAGGACGTCGCTAGGCAATGGAAACAGTCAGCTAAGTGCTGGCTGTTTTTTTATTGTTAAATAAACTATAGATTTTAATTGTGGATAATCAAAGGCATAGATTAAAGTGCTATATCTTCGTGGTCGCTTCAATCCCTCAGGTCGGATGTAAACGGACACTTAAACTCAATTATTCAAATTATGTAATTAACCATCGACAAGAAATTAAAACTGTTGGCAATTAAACAAAGAAAGAGCAACTACAAACCATTATATAGTTTTTGTAGTTGCTCTTTTTTCTATTTGTTATGTTTATGTTTGTTACTGTACTCTATCCAGAAATCAGCGTTTTCAATGCCTACTTCTCGCGGATCAAAAATCGGATCGAGCCCAGCCTTCTTTTGACGGTCGTAATCACGCAAAACTTTTATAGCTGGTTTTGTTAATAGGACAATGGCGATAAAGTTCAAATAACTCATACTGCCGAATCCGATATCTCCAAGACCCCACATCAAACTAACAGATTGAACACTTCCAATATAAACTACAATTAAGAAGACTAATTTTAAAACTAATTTTAATACTGGGTATTGCAGTTTTTTATCTAAATATACGATGGTAGTTTCTGCGATATAGTAGTAGGCCATTAAAGTTGTAAATGCAAAAAGGAAAATGGCTATAGCCACGAAACCACTACCAAAATCATTAAACACAGTAGAGACTGCCGCTTGTGTATAAGCAGTACCTGCCACAACGCCAGGAATGTTTTCAACTAGAGGCGTTGTTGCTCCAGGAGGTGTTACATTATACATACCTGTAATTAAAATCATTAGAGCAGTTGCTGTACACACGATAATAGTATCAATGTAAATCGAGAAACCTTGTACTAATCCTTGTTTAGCTGGATGGGATACTTCAGCAGCCGCTGAACTGAATGTTGCTTCACCAGCTCCAGCAACATTTGAAAATACTGAACGTCTTACGCCCCAAGCGATGGCAGTACCAATTATGCCTCCGAATATTTCGTTCGTACCAAATGCGCTTGTAAAGATTAATTTAATCATATTAGGAATTTCACTTGCATGAGCACCTAAAATAATAAGTGTTAAAACAACGTAGGCAAGCGCCATGATAGGCACAATTTTATCGGCAACACGAGCAATACGTTTAACACCACCAAAAATTATTAGTCCTAAAAGGGCAACAATCACTATACCCGTTATATATGGAGGAATATTAAATGCTGTACTAAATGAAGTGGCAATTGTATTTGCTTGAATACCGGGTACTAAAATACCATAAGAAATACAAATAACAAGTGCAACAAAAATAGCGAAACCTTTAAGTTTTAAACCTTTTTCAATATAAAACGGTGATCCACCACGATATTGATTATCTGCTTTTTCTTTATAAACCTGTGCTAGTGTTGATTCAATGAAAGCGCTTGCACCTCCAAGGAACGCCATGACACACATCCAAAAAACTGCACCTGGTCCACCCGCCGCAATAGCAGTAGCCACCCCTGCGATATTACCGACCCCAACACGTCCAGATAATGCCATACAAAAAGCTTGGAAAGATGATATCCCTTCATTTGATTCTTTTCGTTCACGCAACAATCGTATCATCTCTGGAATATAACGAAATTGTACAGCTCTAGTCAGAACAGTAAAATACAAACCTACACCTAATGCTAAATAAACGAGTGCATTTCCCCAAATGTAATCGACTAACGTATTAACGATTGCTTCCATAACATTTCCCCCTTGAACAACTAATTCTTTTTTTATTTTCATAAATGTCTTGCGTTCTGAGCATTTTCCCCAAGATTGTATGATTCCATTTCCTACTAAGAAGAATCCACATATCGTCTTACTGCATAGCTGTCGTTAGGGATTACGCAAGCTTAAATTTATGAATTGAAGATAATAGTTGAAAAATACCCCCCTTCAAAATTTCCATCCCTTATCATTCTTAATGCATTTTTTATGCCATAAAAAATGCTCTTCGGCAAAATCTGTACTTGATTGAACATTTCACTCTGGGAGCGCTCTCCTATGGCGTATAATAGCCCTATAAATAAAAATCCTTTTCTCTGTAGTGTGAGAAAAGGATTTTTAACTTCAGTTTGTAGTATTCAAATGTTATACACTTTTTTTGCTTTGTCTAAAATACTGACAGTTTTATTTGGTAACTTTTAGAAATGACTCTGTCCAAATTTTTTTCAATTGTTGGCGACCTGCTAGAACTTCTGGATGGAATTGAATATGTGCGTTTGCTCTTGTTGTCTCGACATCTTCAATAGCGCGTTGAATTTCTTGCTTTGTAGTGCCAGTGTCTAATTTATGGGCGATTGTAAGCGCAGCAACTTTGCCTTGTGCTAATGCAACTTTTGCTCCTTCAATACCAGTAATATTGCCCGCAACATGTAGTCCCTCTAAGTTAGTTTCCATTTGCTCATTATGTAACGGGATAAATCCACCTAATTGTTCAATATAATGGAATGGACAACCTGCTAAAGAAGCAAGTTCTGCTAAAGGATATAAACCGCCAGCTATACAAACGAAATCTGCTTTAATACGTTTTTCGCTGCCAGGAACGATGGAGCCATCAGTATTTACTGTTGCAATGACTACACCTTCTACTTGATCTTTGCCAACTATTTCAACGACTGCTTTTCGTAACATAATTGGAATATCCCACATTTTTACTCCATTTTTTGGATAGAAGGTAATGCCTAACTTCTTCATAAATTCATTTTTCATAAATTTACTTCCGATTTTAACAAGGGGGGAGGGGGCCATATGAGATACATGTAGTAATGAATTCATGACCTCTAGAGGGTTTCCACTAGCCTCTGTTAATAAGTTGGTAGCGGGTAATGTGATAGCTGCTACTTGAACGCCTGCGATTTGTAATTCCATCGCGATGGCTGAGGAAAGCACGTTAACGCCAATAATGACCCCACGTTTGCCAGGCTTTACACGATGTACATTTGTCATTACTTGTGCAGCCCCTACAGACATTACGCCAGGAAGTGTCCAACCTGGAATTGGGAATGGAGATTCAGCGGCACCTGTAGCTAACAGAAGCTGCCTTGTACGAAATACACCTTTATTTGTATGGACGGTCCACTCTTGCTCAATTTTTTCTAAGTCTGAAACGCTCGTTTGTAGTAAAAGTTCGATATTGAGAGCTTTTGCACGTTCAAATAAACGCTTGGATTCTGCAATGCCATTCCACCATTTCCCTGGACTTTCTTCATATAATTGTCCAAGTAAGCGTCCTCCTGCATATAAGTATTCATCAATGACAAGAACAGCTATATTTTTTTCTGCTAATGTAATAGCGGCAGAAAGCCCAGCAGGACCAGCACCAATAATAATTACTTTATTTTCCATTATTTTTCCTCCAGTCACGGACCGACGTAGGAAGTGTCTTACCACTCTTCACAATTATGCCATCAGAGACAGGGGTTATACATGCGCGTTCTCCTTCTAAGCCGTTGACATTGACGCGACACTCAAAGCAGTGACCAATATTACAATAGATGCCACGTGGTTGACCTGTTTCTTCATGGGCACGTAAGGTGCGAATACCATTTGCAAGTAGAGCAGCTGCTAAGGATTCACCTTTGTATCCCTCATATTCTTGGTCATCAAAAATGAAAGACACTTTGTCTTTTGAAGGTAAAACTCCTAAAACAGGGTGATTCATAATACGTTCAGTCATTATTTAACCTCCCCTAGTTCGGCAAACCGCACAGGACGAATTGGTGCCTGATATTTTAATGAAATTTCGCTGTCTAGGCGTGGGTTATGTTTGTGTGCGATGTGATCGACCATTGTACGACAAGTACGACCACCACAATAGCCCATACCTGCCCGCGTTCGTAGCTTAAGTTCACGAGCAGAGCAATTATTTTCAGATGCTACTTCTACAAGTTCATTGTAGCTAACTTCTTCACAACGACATACAATCATAGATTTATTTTGCATAACTACACCCCTAATTAAGGAATTTTATTTACATATTAGTTACTGCAAGAACTGTGCCATGAAGCGTTTTTGGACGTACATTAATGGCTTGACGCATTTCGAAAGAAAGAGTGTATAAAATTATTTACATTAATTTTAAAAAATTAGACATCGATGTTTAATTTTTTTAATCGATTGTATAATGTTGCCCGAGTAATGCCTAAATTTTTGGCACATATTTTTTTATTACCATTTACTAAGGCAAGCTGCTCTAAAATAATTTCACGTTCATAATGCTCGAGTTGATTGCTTAGTTCCGTCCCTTGTGGAAAATCCTTTCGTACTTCAAGTTTTTCACTTTTTGGAACGGCTGCTAAAATATCTGCAGGTAAATCTTCTATATGAATTGCCCCTTCATCAGAAAAAACAACGAGGCGTTCAATAACATTACCTAGTTCACGAACATTTCCTGGCCATTGATATTGCAAAAGAATATTCGCAATTTCAGGTGGAATTCCTTGAATAGGTCGATTGTATTTAATGGATTTCTCATATAAAAAGTAGTTACTAATCTCCAAAATATCAGAAGCTCGTTCTCGAAGTGGAGGTACTGTGAAATTTACGACATTTAAACGATAATATAAATCTTCTCTGAATTTTCCTTCCTTCACTAATTGCTTTAGATCCCTATTAGTAGCAGCTACTAAGTTAAAATCGACATCCATTTCCTTCGTGCCGCCCACTGCATAAAATGTTTTTTCCTGCAATAATCGTAATATCTTTACCTGCATATCTAAAGGCATTTCTCCAATTTCATCCAGAAACAGTGTGCCTCCTCGTGCAAGCTCAACTTTTCCTTTTTTTCCTTTTTGATGCGCTCCAGAAAAAGCTCCTTTTTCATAACCAAAAATCTCACTTTCGAATAATCCGCTAGGGATGGCCCCGCAATTGATGGCTACAAATGGTGCATCTGGTTTTTCGCGAATCGCGTGAACTGCGCGTGCGAAAAGCTCTTTGCCGACGCCACTTTCTCCATAGATTAAAATATTTGCCTCGGTTTTTGCGACCTTATTTACTTGTTCAAGCACCTTTTTTAGTGTAGGGCTATTACCACGAATAAGTGTAAATGGGTCGTAGGCTAAGCCATTTGTATTCATCTGTTTCTCTAAATTCAATAATTTTTCAGAAGTAATATGAAGTTCTTCGTTTAATTTTTTTACATGGGTAATGTCTGTTTCGGCTACGACTGCACCTATCGTTTTATCGTTTAACATAACAGGACTGGAGTTAATCATTACAACAAGGTCTTCACGCGGAAAATGCTGTTGTTGATAAACAGATTTTCTATGCTGCAATGTATGTAAAATTTCAAGTTGATCTTCCTTAAAGAAATCCGTGATTGGCTTTCCAATAATATTTTCCCCAGATACTGAAAAAATACTTTCCGCTCCTTTGGTCCAATAAATAACGTTTTGATGACGATCAATGACAGTACATGACTCATTAATCGTTTCTAAAATGGTGTTTAAGTAAGCATTTATACACTCTAATTCATAAGCGAGATCGTATATCAAGGATTCTTTCGATAAATATCCTATATATTGCTTAGTTTCGTCACGAATAAGTAAAAAATCATAATCCTCCAAATAATCAAGAGCTGTTTTGATTGGACAATCCATGCGCACAATTTGACAGGCTATATATTCGAGATCACTTTTTCTTTTGCCTCTCTTAACTGCGTAAGGCTTTTCATTTTCAATAACAAAATACTGTGTCGTGTCATCGTTAAGTTTAGTTACAACATCCTCTACTGGTATGAAAATGAAATTTCGTTTTAACACTTTATTCATAATTAAATGGTATGAATGCAAAATAAGTTCCCCCTCATCACTCATTTGTCCAATTTTTTTGAATAATATAAATAATTTTGACACATAGTGGATAGTTTATCAAACAAATTTCGAATTGAGAGGTTGGCACGCTTTTTGCAAAATGTTAAGTACTTGCAAAAAAGGGGGGAGAATATTGGGGAAATCTCATCATGATATCGTGATCGTTGGCGGAGGTATTATTGGCGGGGCAATTGCTTATTATTGTGCAAAGGCTGGTCTTGAAGTAACGGTACTAGAAAAAAATGAATTGGCGAGTGGAACTTCTTCTCGCTGCGATGGAAATATTTTAGCCATAGATAAGGATCCAGGCTTTGATAGCCAGATGTCATTAGTAAGCCAACAATTAGTACATGAGCTAGATCAAGAGTTAGAAATTAAATTTGAATATCGCAACCCTGGAAGTATTCTTGTTTGTGAAAGTGAATTAGAAATGGTAGCCGCTCAACAATGGGTAACTCGTCAGCAAGAAGCAGGATTGGATTTTAAAATGTTAGATAGAGCAGACTTGCAAAATGAATCAAAGTTCTTCGCAGATGATTTATATGGAGGCTTGGAGTGTAAAACAGATTCAACAGTAAATCCGTATATGCTGACATTTTCTATGTTCCATTCAGCAGAAAAAATGGGTGCAAAAATACGAAAACATATTGAAGTAAAAAACATAAAGAAACAGCCAGATGGCACGTTTTTAATCGAGACTAATGAAAGTATAATGACAGCCAATAAAGTGATTAATGCTTGCGGTATTTGGGCGCCGTTTGTTGGACAAATGCTTGGTGTTGAAGTACCTATCAAACCACGTAAAGGTCATATTATTGTTGCATCACGTCAGCAACCAGTAGGTCTAAGAAAGGTAATGGAATTCGGTTATTTAATTTCTAAATTTGGCGGAGAGCGTATAGTGGATGCGGATATTGAAAAATACGGAGTTGCTTTAGTATTTGAACCAACTGAAGCACAAAACTTTTTAATAGGAAGTAGTCGCCAATTTGTTGGCTTTGATACGAAAGTAAATCATGATGTCGTGAAAATGATTGCTAGACGTGCTGTGCGTTTCTATCCAAAAATTGCAGATATGTCGATTATCCGTACATATGCGGGGCTAAGACCATGGACAGAGGATCATTTACCCATTATTTGTGAAGTAGAGGAGGTACCAGGCTTCTACATAGCGGCAGGTCATGAAGGAGATGGGATTAGCTTAGCAGCAGTCACAGGAAAGCTTGTGCAAGAATTGCTTCAACACAAAGATACATGTATTCCTACTGAGCCAGTAAGTATAAATAGATTTAAGAAAGGAGTGTTCCACAAATGAAATTTCAAAAGTTATTTACAACAATTGATACCCATACAGGTGGAAATCCGACACGTTCGCTCATTAGTGGCATGCCGAAGCTTGAAGGTAAAACGATGTCTGACAAAATGCTTTATATGCAAAAGCACTTCGACTGGATTCGAAAGTTTCTTATGAATGAGCCTCGAGGACATAGCGTCATGTCAGGTGTTATTATTACGGATCCTTGTCATCCAGAAGCTGATTTAGGCGTGATTTATATTGAAACTGGTGGTTATCTACCGATGTGTGGGCATGACACAATTGGCGTTTGTACAGCCCTTGTTGAATCGAATTTAATTGAGATTCAAACTCCGTATACCCATATTAAATTGGATACTCCAGCAGGTTTAATTGCTGTACAAATTAAAGTAGAAGATGGCGTGGCCAAGGAAGTAACGTTTAAAAACGTACCTTCTTTTCTATTAAAGACAGTTGAAATTGAAGACCCTGAATTCGGTGTTGTTGAATGTGAAATTGCGTATGGAGGTAATTTTTACGGCATTATAGATGCTAGAAAAATAGATTTAGATTTATCAGTAGAAAACGCGACGAATATTATTAATACAGGTATTCGTCTCCGTAATGCTGTGAATGCCAAGGAAAAGATTGTACATCCTGAGTTTTCGTTTATACATGGGTTAACTCATATCGAGTTTTATACGAATCCAGTAAATGAATTTGCGGATTTAAAAAATACAGTCGTTGTACCGCCAGGTGGAATTGATCGTTCGCCATGTGGCACAGGTACTTCAGCTAAAATTGCGACACTTTACACGAAAAATGAGCTGGCTATGAACGAACCATTCGTTTACGAAAGTATTGTAGGTACATTGTTTAAAGCACGAGTACTAGAAGAAGTAGTTGTTGGTGATTTAACGGCTGTTATCCCAGAAGTAACAGGATCTGCATGGGTAATGGGTATGCATCGATTCTTTTACAATGAACAGGACCCGTTAAAAGAAGGTTATTTGATGATTCCACCAATGGATCACTAAAGGAGGATTAATATGAACTATCATAAATCTTTTCAAACGATTGATACACAGGTAGTTGGAGAAGCCTTTCGTATAGTGGTGCAATCGCCTATCGTAATTTCTCAGGAAAATATTGTGGAAGCGGCCAATGCATTAAATACACAATTTGAAAATACAAAACAAATTCTATTAAATGAACCACGTGGGCATCGCGGTATGAACGGATGTATTATCTTACCATCAGCCGTTGCATCATTCCGATTATTATTTTTTCAGCACGCTGCTTCTACAGATTTTAAATATGAGGCGCTCGTAGCAACAACGACAGCATTAATAGAGCTCGGAACAATTGAAGTGTCAGAGAATGACATTTACACAATTGAAACAGTAAAAGGTATTTATGAAGTAAATGTACAACTTTCGGAGAAAAAGGATGCAGTACTGTCAGTTCATATGATAGTGAAGCCAGCACTTGTAGAAGATGAATTCGTAGTGGTAGATGGTGAGCGACGTTATATTGTTTTAGAAAAGCCCCAGCAATTAAAGGCACTTGTACTAGATGAACTAGCAGATATTAGTACTTGGGGAGTAAATGCGAGTACAAAATATAGTGCTGCTGATGGTGTCATTGTGTATGAAAAAATAGGTAGCGAAGTACGTTCAGTAACATTTGAACGTGATGGCTATATTCTTCGCTCGCCAAGTGTAGATAGCACCCTTGCATTAATAGCAGTCTTAGGCGATGGAGCTGTGCAAAAAAACAACAGTATTTTTTACAGCTGTATTGAAATAGCAGGCAAACATGAGGTTGGCTACGAACTTGCATTAACAGGATATATCACAGGAATCCATCAATTTGTAGTAGACAGAGAAGATCCGCTACAACAAGGATTTGTCATTGTGTAAAAACAATTTATCTTACTAAGGAGGAAAAAAGTATGAAAAAATTAGAAGGTGTATTTCCAGTATTAGTAACACCTATGTTGAACCAAACAGACATCGATTGGGAAGGTTTCCGTCAAAATATAGAGAGTTTTATAGAAGCAGGCGTAACAGGTATTGCCATTAACGGTAGTACAGGCGAATTCGTAAGTTTATCTAAAGAAGAGCGCATCAAAGCTGTAGAAGTAGCAGTTGATCAAATTAAAGGTCGTATTACATTAATTGTTGGTACGGCTGCTGAAACAACAGCAGAGGCAATCGCGTATACACAACAGGCTGAACAAGCAGGAGCAGATGCAGCTTTGCTCATTAACTCCTATTATGCACATCCGAAAGATGAAGAAATCTATTTACATTTTAAATCAGTTGCAGAATCAGTAAGCTTCCCAATCATGATTTACAATAATCCATTCACTTCTGGTGTGGATATTGGCATAGAAACAATACTAAAAGTAGGCCGAGATGTACCAAACATTACACATATTAAAGAATCCAGCGGTAGCATCGGCAAAGCGCGTGATATTGTACGTCAAGGACAAGACGACATTAAAGTATTCTGTGGTTCAGAAGATTTAGCAATTGAATCATTCCTTGTAGGTGCTGTAGGTTGGATCTCAGTATCAGGAAACATCGTACCTGAACTTGTAACGGAATTGTATAACAATGTGCAAGATGGGAATCTAGGTGAAGCGTGGGCTATTTACGATCGTTTATTACCATTATGCGCATTTTTAGAAGGGTCAGGTAAATACGTACAAATTGCAAAACGTGCAATGGAATTAAAAGGATTGGCAGGAGGACCTTGCCGTTTGCCGCGTCTCCCATTAACAGAGGAAGAAGATACGCAATTAAAAACAATCATGGCTGATTTAGATGTACTGATTGCTGAACATAAATAAATTTTATGAGAAAAGGAGTGTCAAATATGGAGGCAGTATTAGCATTGAAACCGATGGTAACAGAATTTTTACAATCGACAGTTGGTTTATATATTAATGGTGAGTATGTGCAATCTCAATCGGGTAAAACATTTGAGGTACTAAATCCAGCTAACGAAGAGATCATTGCAACAGTAAGCGAGGCACAGGCTGAAGATATCAACATAGCCGTGCAAGCTGCACAAAAAGCATTTGATAATGAATGGTCTATCATGGATGCAGCAGAACGCTCACGTATTATTTATAAATTTGCAGATTTACTAGAGGAGCATCGGGAAGAACTAGCACAGCTCGAATCATTAGATAATGGTAAGCCATACAAAACAGCTTTAGCTGATGATGTGGACGGTACTGTACAACATTTCCGTTACTATGCAGGCTGGGCAACAAAAATTACAGGACAAACGGTGCAAGTATCAAAGGATTACTTAAACTACATTGTCCATGAGCCAGTTGGGGTTGTGGGGCAAATCATTCCGTGGAATTTCCCGCTTGCGATGGCTGCATGGAAATTAGGGTCGGCATTGGCAGTAGGCTGTACGGTTGTTATTAAACCGGCAGCGGAAACGCCATTATCGTTATTGTACGTAGGTCAATTAATGAAACAAGCTGGTTTCCCAGATGGTGTTGTGAACATCGTACCAGGCACAGGTGAAGCGGGTGAAGCTGTTGTTACACATAAAGGTGTAGCCAAGGTGGCATTCACAGGATCAACAAAAACAGGAATTCATGTTATGAAAAAAGCGGCGGATGATGTGAAAAGTGTCACATTGGAGCTTGGTGGTAAATCTCCAGCGATTGTATTACAAGATGCAGATGTAGAAGAAGCAATAGAAGGTACATTCGCTGGGACGATGTACAATCACGGACAAAATTGTAGTGCATGTACAAGGGTATTTGTGCATAGCAGCTTATACGATCAGTTTGTTGAGCGACTTGCAGAAAAAGCAAAGGCATTAAAGTTAGGACCTGGGCTAGATCCAGAAACAGATATGGGTCCACTTGTTTCACAAAAACAACTGAATACAGTACTTGGTTTCATTGAAAAAGGAAAAGAAGAAGGTGCACGTCTAGTGGCAGGTGGAGAACGTGAATTTAACAAAGGTTATTTCGTGCAACCAACTGTATTTGCTGATGTAAAGGATGATATGACAATTGCTCGTGAAGAAATTTTCGGACCTGTTATGTCCATCTTCTCATTTGACACAGTAGAAGAAGTGATTGCCCGCGCAAATGATAGTAAGTATGGACTTGCGGCTAGCATTTGGACTGAAAATGTGAAAAAAGCACATTATATGGCTAGTAAGCTACAAGCAGGAACAGTATGGATTAATGATTTTGGTTTAGAATGGGAAACGATGCCATTTGGAGGTTACAAGCAATCAGGTGTCGGTCGTGAAATGGGCGGCGAATATGGCTTGTCCAACTATACGGAAGTTAAAAGTGTCTTCGTAAATATGAAGCAAAACTAAGCCGATTCCTTTAATATAGGCTCATCATCAAAAGTTGGGGATGACATTTGTTAAAACGGATGCCTTGTATATAAGTTGATTGTAGTGAGGCTGGGCCGCCCCTAGGATATCCCTTAGTCGGAACGGAAATCAACCCAACGTTATGTTGGTGAGCCTTAATTTATAGGAAAAGGAGCTACTAAATTGAGAGTAGCCCCTTTTAAAATTGAATCATTTTGCGTCTTGTAGATGACGGAATGTTCATTTCTTCACGGTATTTTGCAATTGTACGACGTGATATTTCAATACCAAGTGTGGTGTTGAAATGCTCGGCAATTTTTTGATCTGAGAAAGGCTTCTTTTTATTTTCAGTTTTGATATAGTCTACCAAAAGCGATTTTACCTTTACTTGTGAAACGCTGTTGCCATTTGCTGTTTGTAATTTAGAAGTGAATAAATCTCGAAGTTCAAATGTCCCATAAGCCGTTTGTACATACTTATTCGTTGTGACCCGGCTAACTGTCGATTCATGTACTTCAATTTGTTCAGCAATTTCACGCAATGTAAGAGGCTCTATAGCATCAAAGCCATGTATAAAAAAGGCTTTTTGCTTCTTAATAAGTGCCTTCATAATTTTGATAATTGTAATTCGACGCTGCTCAATACTGTTAACTAGCCATTGATAATCTGATAAATATTTTTTAAAATAACTCTTTTCAGAGGAGTTGGCAGTAATATATGGTGCATAATCCGCATGTATATTGATTTTTGGCAAATAATAATCATTTAATGAAAAAGTGATAGAGCCATCAACGTTATCAACAATAATATCAGGTGTATTATGATGTACAGCTTCCTGATGAAACAGTGAGCTAAGTTTAGGTTGCAAAGTTTGGATGAATTGATAAATTTCTTGCAATTCATAAAGTGATATATTTAATTCATTAGCGATTTTCTTCCATTTCTGATTTGCAAGTTCGTCAAGATAAGAGAAAATTACTGTTTCTGCATGAGCTGGACTATTTTCACGATACATTGTTTGTAATAGCAGGCATTCTTTCAAATTGCGTGCACCTATACCAAGTGGTCCGATTACTTGTAATAAGTGAATACCCTTTTCGATTTCATGGTCCTTAAAAGTCGGCGTAATTGGTTGTTCATAGTAGCCGTTGTCATCCAAATGATAAATAATATGTTTAAGCAGTTTAATGTCCTTATCTTCATGGAAGGTTAGCTTAATTTCCTCAAATAAATCATCACGAATATTTTTTTCATATTTAGTTACATGTTCCAAGATATTTGTGTGACGGCTAACACCTTTTGAAAAATGTGCACGTTCTTGAAATGTTGGTTCACTTAATTCTATTAATGGATTAATAAGCTCTTGTTCACGAATATATTGTTCTAATTCTTGTGTAGAATATTGTAGTAACTCGATGGCTTGACGAAGTTGTAAAGTCATAACTAAATTCAAATCTTGAGTTTGTTTAATAGAAAGATGCATATTAAAACCTCGATTCTCTATTTAACTTCTTCCTCCGGACGCAATTATGCCGAGGCATAATTAATATACTTAAATCCATAGAAAATGATGTTAGTGACAAAAATTTTTGACATTAGAAACTAAAGTAAAAAGAAACTATTAGTAAATGATATTTAAGATGTGTCCAAAATATGAACATTATTTTCATGCGTGTATAAATAATGTGAAAAATGAGAGGTATTCCATGAAATTGATCGCACATCGCTACGGGAAAAGGCTTTCCATGGACGTGGCCTGAGCCTCCTCATCGCTCATACTTCGCTCGGTGTACTTTCATACCAATCATTTTTAACCAAGAACAGATTTTAGTATTGAATCAAAATTAAAAGATTACTTTATAAAATTATAAGCTCTTTTGGTGAGTGTGTGATAACTTCAACACCGTTTTTTGTAACGATGACATCATCTTCTATACGTACTCCGCCAAACTCAGGAATGTAAATACCTGGCTCAACAGTAAGCACCATATTTTCTTCTAAGATGTCTTCACATACTGTAGACATAAAAATGTTTTCATGAATATCTAAGCCAAGACCATGCCCCGAGCCATGTCCGTAATTTTTTCCATAGCCTTTAGCTTTTATGAAATCTCGTGAATAGCTGTCTGCTTCTTTTCCAGTAATACCAGCCTTCATATTAGATAGAGCTTTTTGTAATGAGTCATAAACGATTTGGTAAATTTCCTTTAGTTCTTCAGGTGGTTCACCAACTGCAATTGTTCTCGTCATATCTGAACGATAGCCTTGATAATATGCTCCAAAATCAAGTGTCAGCATATCGCCTTTTTCAATGATTTTGTCAGATGCAACACCATGCGGAAGTGCAGAACGATGGCCAGAAGCAATAATTATATCGAATGCAGCTCCAGTAGCTCCGTTTTTACGCATATGAAACTCTAACTCATTTGCGATATCAATTTCTGACACTCCTGGTTTAATAAATGTCAAAATATATTTAAATGCCTCGTCTGAAATCCACGCTGCTTTCTTAATCAATTCAATTTCTTCTGGTGTTTTTATCATGCGTAAATTTTCCACAATATTAGATAGCGGCTTTAATGTTGCTGTTAATTTACTAGACATTAATTGATATACCTCATAAGTAACATGTTGTTGCTCAAAAGCAACCGTTTGAATAGATTCTGCGTCTAAAATTTCTTGGATTGTTTCATATAAACGGCTGCGATCGATTTCACGAACATCAAATTCTTTACTTTGGTTTGTTGCCTGCTGTGTGTAACGGAAATCTACGAGTAAAAGTGCTTTAGTTGGTGTAATTACTACTGTACCTGCACTGCCTGTAAATCCTGTTAAATAACGACGGTTTTGATTACTCGTTATGATGAGTACATCCGATTGTTGCGCTCGTAATGCTACACGTAATTGTTCTAGTAGTGACATGCTATAACTCCCCCTTTTTAAATATACTGCAAGATTTGTGCCATATTTAAGAGAGACATGGTGTAGGCATGAATATTGCATATATTTTTGTTGTACGGTATTTATCGTGCAATAAAATCAAAGGGGATATGACAATGACTAAAAAGACAAAATGGTTAGTCGTGTTATTGGGGCTGATGCTAGTTGTATTAGTTGGCTGCTACGGCAAGGAGGATAATTCTTCTGGTAGTCCAACTGGTGGCAATAGTACGGACAAAGAGTCTACTACTGATGGCGACAAAGCTGTTGGACAGGAACTACATTTAGTAGCGGGAGGGGATTTAGCAACAATGAGTTCATTGGGGAGTGTAGATGCACTTGCAGTTACAGCAATGAACTCCGTATTTGAGGGGTTATACCGTATCGGACCAGAAAATACACCAGTGCCAGGAATGGCAGAGTCATATGAAGCTTCAGCGGATGGTACTGTATATACATTTAAGTTGCGCCAAGATGCTGTGTGGAGCAATGGTACACCTGTTACAGCACATGACTTTGAATATGCTTGGAAAAGAGCTATCAATCCTAAAACGCAAGCAATTTATTCTTATTTAATGCTAGATATAAAAAATGCAGCTAGTGTTCAAAAAGAGGGCGATCCACTATATGGCAAGGTGGATGAAATTGGTATTAAAGCGCTAAACGACTACACACTGGAAGTCCAACTAAATGCTCCAATTCCATATTTCTTAAGCTTAACAACGTATGCACCGTTCTTTCCACTAAACAAAGAATTTACAGAAGCACAAGGCGATCAATATGCGTTAGAAGCAGCAAATATGATTTATAATGGTCCATTCGTAATGGAATCATGGCAGCATGGTCAAGGATGGACGTTCGTCAAAAATGAAAAATATTGGGATAAAGACAGTGTGAAGCTTACAAAAATTACACAAAAAATCGTGAAAGATACAGCAACAGCTGTCAATCTATATGAAGCAGGAGAGATCGACACTGCTGAGCTTTCAAGTGAGTATGTTGCTCAATACAAAGATAGCCCAGAGTATTCAACATTTTTAAAACCGAATACGTATTTCATTCGAATGAATCATGAAAATAAAATTCTATCAAATAAGAACATTCGTAAAGCAATCGATATGGCTTGGGATAAACAAGGCTTTGCAGATGTGATTTTACAGGATGGCTCTATTCCAGCTTATTATTTAGTACCACTTGGATTATCAACAGATGAAAAAGGTGTTGATTTCCGTGAAGGTAATGGTGATATGAATAAAACTAATGTTGAATTAGCGAAGGAAGCATGGGCTACTGGTTTAAAGGAGCTGGGGGTAGATAAAGTAAAACTAGAGTTTTTAACATACGACCGTGCAGAGTCTAAAAAAGCTGCAGAATTTATTAAAAACCAATTAGAAACAAATCTTAAAGGCTTAGAGCTAACAATCAACATGCAGCCTAATAAGCAAAAGCTAGCATTAGAAGGGGCTGTTGACTATGATTTAGACTATGGCGGTTGGGGCCCTGACTATCAAGATCCTATGACATATATTGAGTTATTCGAATCAACAGCCTACTACAACCAATCTCACTATAAAAATGAAAAGGTTGATGCATTAATTAAAAAAGCTAAAACAACTTCTGATGTTTCTGAACGTTGGCTATTAATGCAACAAGCTGAAAAGATTATGATGGATGATTTTGCATTTGCTCCAACATTCCAAAAAGGTATAAGTCGTTTGACGAAGCCGTATGTAAAAAATTTATATGAACATCCGTTTTCAGCTGACATTAGCTATAAATGGGTTGAAATTGTAAAGTAAAAAAAGATGCTGCCTACTTAGATAGGTAGCATCTTTTTTATGTTGTTGAAAAACTATTGTGTCAATGAAATTATGGTGTCATAGTATGGCTTTTCGGCAAAACGAGGGTTGATTTCCGTTCCGACTGGGCGCGTCGGGTTCAACACTATAAAAAGAATCTATAAATAGAAAACAAGAGATAAAATAGTTGTCATTATACAGCCAATCAAACCTGCTAGTAGCAGTGGATAGGTAAAGGTATAAGATGGCGCTTGTACGAATTCTAAGTTACCATCTAACTCATAGGTGTAGGTGCCGTTTTTAGTGACACGAGCAAAAAAGCGTTTAAAGCTATAAGCGATACCATTAAAAAGCCCACCTTGCACAACAAACAAGATTGCCCCAACGATTGTAAAAGCAAGTGAAGCAAGAAAAGTATGATTAATTATAGTCAGCATTGTCATTGATTGTTTTAAGAGTAATGTATAGAGAAGAGAACATATGAAAATGCAACCAGTAAACAATATAGTTGTTTTTAATTTCATAGCGGTAAGCGCTCACTGTTTGCTTGATAGTATTGGGTAAGCTCCTCTTCTGTCAGCATGACAAAATGGCCAGGGCGTACTTCAGTAAAGCTTTCACTTTCTCTATTAGTAGCGTTATATTCGGCTTCATTAAAAATAATACGTTTTCGTTCACGTTCCAGTTTTGGGTCAGGCAGTGGTATTGCAGATAATAATGCCTTTGTATAAGGGTGGATAGGGTGATCATAGAGCTCTTGACTTTCTGCAAGCTCGACAATTTTCCCTCGATGCATGACGCCGATACGGTTACTAATATATTTCACCATCGACAAGTCGTGGGCAATAAATAGATATGTCAGTCCACGTTCCTTTTGTAGCTTTTTCAATAAATTAACGATTTGTGCTTGGATTGATACGTCTAATGCGGAAATTGGTTCATCAGCAATGATTAGTTCGGGCTCTACAGCAAGTGCACGTGCAATACCAATACGCTGACGTTGCCCGCCACTAAGCTCGTGAGGATAACGATTAGCATATTCTTTTGTTAAACCTACTATATTTAATAGCTCATAAACTTTTGCCTTCCATTCGCTTTTCCGTACACCATGAATAGCAAGACCTTCTGCAATAATATCAGCAATTTTCATACGTGGATTTAGGGAAGAATAAGGGTCTTGAAAAATCATTTGCACCTTGTGATTAAAGGCTAATTTTTCTTGCTTCGTCTTTGCCTCATTAATATTCCTACCGTCGATGTGAATATCGCCATCTGTTATAATATTGAGTCCAATAATCGAGCGCCCTGTCGTGGACTTACCACAGCCAGATTCTCCAACTAAACCGAAGATTTCACCTTTATAAATATCAAAAGTAATGCCATCTACAGCTTTGTTGATAGTGTTTTTATCTAATTTAAAATGCTGTTTTACTCCTTTTAATGATAAATACGGGTTGGTTGTATCAAATACAGGAGCTTTTTCACGTTCTTTGCGTTCAGCTTGGGCTAACTGTTGATGAATTGGTATCATTTTAGGCGCTTGCTCATGCAATAACCAAGTTGCAGCATAGTGTGTGTCGCTGACCTTAAACATAGGTGGCACCTCTAAAAAATCGATTTTGAGTGCTTGGTTATTACGAGCAGCAAAGGCATCTCCAGCCGGCGGATGCAGTAAGTTTGGTGGTGTTCCAGGAATAGCGTACAGTGTGTCGGTTTCAATATCTGGATTTGGCATTGCAGCGAGTAGACCTTGTGTATAAGGATGCTGACAATGGTAAAAAATTTCATCAACTAAGCCAATTTCAATAATTTTTCCGGCATACATCACGGCAACACGATCTGCCATTTTTGCTACAACACCCAAATCGTGTGTAATAAATATAATAGAAAGATTCATCTTTTTTTGAATGTTTTTTAATATTTCTAGAATTTGTGCTTGAATCGAAACGTCTAGAGCTGTGGTAGGTTCATCGGCAATAATAATACGAGGCTCGCAAGCAAGTGCCATCGCGATAACGATACGCTGACGCATTCCTCCAGAGAATTGGTGAGGATATTGTTTATATCGTTTATCCGCTTCTTTAATGCCAACAAGCTGTAATAGTTCAATCACGCGTTCTGTAATTTGATTACCACGTAATGTTGTATGTTTTTTTATGCTCTCTGCAATTTGACTACCGATTGTCATCGTGGGGTTTAATGCAGTCATGGGATCCTGGAAAATCATTGAGATTTCAGCCCCACGAATTGCACGTATTTCCTGCTCTCTGCACGTTAAAATATTTTTTTCATTATATAAAATTTGACCGTTTTTCAGCATTGTTGTTTCAGTAGGGTTTAATCGTAATAGGCTTTTAGCAGTAACTGATTTTCCAGAGCCCGACTCGCCAACGATTGCTAGTGTTTCACCTTCAAATAAGTCGAATGATACATTGCGTACAGCCTGAACCTCACCATTTTGTGTATTAAATGAAATACTTAAATTTTTAACTTCTAATATTTTTTTCAATTCGCACCCCTCCTTATTTACGTGTTTTTGGATCGAATGCATCACGCAGTCCATCACCGAGTAAATTAAAGCTAATCATAATTAAGCTAATGACAATGGATGAAAAAATCATGCCATGTGGATAAATACGTAGTAATTTATAAGAATCATTAACAATCGTTCCCAAGGAAGCAGTTGGTGGCTGTAGTCCTAGGCCGATAAAACTTAGTAATGCTTCAGTAAAGATAGCTCCTGGAATGGTAAAAGTAGTAGCTACAATAATCGGACCTAGTGTATTAGGAATTAAATGTTTCCAAATCAAGCGTTGGTTACTAGCACCGAGCGTTCTAGAAGCAAGAACAAACTCATATGTTTTTAACTTTAGTATTTGTGCTCGTACGATACGAGCCATACTAATCCACCCGACGATAACCATTGCAATAGTAATAGAAATGATTCCTGGTTTTAAAATAAGAATGAGAAGTATATTAATAATTAGCCCAGGGATACCAACTAACACTTCAATAATACGTTGCATGATATTATCAGTGCGACCACCGTAAAATGCTGAAATAGCACCGTAAGCAACCCCTATAATTAAATCAATCGTTGCTGCTAAAAAAGCAATATAAAGAGAGATACGTGTACCTTGCCAAATACGTGTCCATAAATCCCGACCTAATTCATCTGTACCAAACCAAAAATATTCACTTATACCTTTTGCTTCGTATTGGTCAACGCCACGACTATCAACACCGTTCAAACCTAAGAATGAAATATTCTCAAGAACAGGAACTTTTGGTGGTAAATTTGTACGCGCAATATTTTGTTCATCGTAGCCATGACTATTCATAAATGGACCAAAAATAGCTAGTAAAATAACGAGAATAATAATACATAAGCCAACAATGGCTGCTTTATTTTTGCGTAAACCAAGCCATGCATCTTGCCAAAATGATTGTTCAGGACGATACGTAAAATCATCGATAAATTCACTTTGAGAGGCAGGCTCAAATAAATCAGGAGGATATTTTTTTACCGTTGCATTCTCAGTTACTTTTGTTGTCATAAATTACTCGCCTCCTGTAACACGAATTCGAGGGTCAATGAATCCGTATAAAATATCAATAACTAAGATAACGCTTACAAAAAGAACAGCATAAAAGATTGTGGTTCCCATAATAAGCTGGTAATCATTCGTAATAATGGAGTTAACAAATTGCTCTCCTAACCCAGGGATACTGAAAATTTTTTCAATAACAAGTGAGCCAGTAATCGTATTAACTGTTAATGGTCCGATAATAGTAATGATTGGGATCAGCGCATTTCGAATTCCATGCTTTGTAATGATATAGGGATTCGACAGTCCTTTTGATCTTGCTGTTAAGATATATTCTTGATTGAGCACTTCTAACATTTCAATTCGTGTAAAACGGGCAATTGTTGCAACAACACCGACCGCTAAAGCGATTGTTGGTAAGATTGAGTATTCAAAACCATTCCAAAAGGCGATTGGTAGCCAGCCTAGTTTGACACCAACCCAATATTGTAAAAAGCCTGCAAATACAAAGGATGGGATGGAGATACCGAGCACAGCTAAAACGGTAGCCCCGTAATCTATAATGGTATTGTGTCTTAGTGCCGCTACGATACCTAACAGTAAGCCTATTAAAGTACCGACAGTAACGGCTTGAAATCCTAGAATGGCAGAGGCGCCGATACGTTCTTGAATGATTTTTGTAACCGGACGATTATCAAGAACAAATGAAATACCTAAATCCCCTTGTACAAGATTTGTTAAGTAAATACCGAATTGGATAGGTACCGGTTTATCTAGACCGTATTTTTTGTAAAGTAGTTCTTTTTGTGTTTCAGGTAAGCGTTCATCATTAAATGGAGAACCGGGTAATGCCTTCATAAGCAAAAATGAAAGCAAAATGATAATAAATAACGTAATTATCATGTAGCCGATTCGAGTTAAGATGTACCGAGTCATTGAAACGACCTCCTTATGAAATAGTTTGTTGAATCTATTTAATTTATTTGCAATATCGATGCCAAAAGATGGAGAATCATTAAAGAATTGGATCGTCACCATGCTTTCGTCACAGAATAAGGCTCTCTGCTACCCTCATAAGAGCAAAGTATGAACGACGAGAAGGCTAGGTCACACCCGCTAAAAAGCGTCCTATGGTAGTGGAATGTGAAATCAAGTATATATTTTGGTGAAAAGCTAAAAAAATATGAAAAAAGTATTGCATGTGACATTTTCTTATGATATATTTATAGATGTCTTAGAGAGGTCCCGTGGTGTAGCGGTTAACATGCCTGCCTGTCACGCAGGAGATCGCCGGTTCGATCCCGGTCGGGACCGCCATTATAAACGATAATATAGTTCTTATGATGCTTTTAAATCATAAGAACTTTTTTTATTGTTAATATAAGGAAATTGGTGGATATCAATAAAATTGGTTCTATAATATTTGTTGGGGTATCCATAGATTTTTAGCTCGTTAATAAGAGTGACTATTTTATCGATTCTCCTCGTATGAAGAATTTGGAGGTGTTAGCATGCGAAATTATTTTTACATAAAACGTATGAATATAAGCTTACTTATAGGTGCTATTGTAATACTAGCAGGTTGTGGAGATCCTATTTTAGACATAGAGGAGTCCAATGCGTACCATTGGCAGAAAAATATGAATGAAGCTGAATTTGAAAAATTAAAAGAAGGTATGTCATATATGGAAGTGGTAAAAATTGCAGGAGGAGCAGGAGACATAGTAAAAAAAGATCAATACCGCTGGAATGATGAAATACTTATGACAAAAACATATATAGTACGATTTAAAGATGATAAATTGGTTGATAAAGAGGTTACTGAGATAAAGGGGCATAAAAAATAAGCTCATTTTTATAAATGGTTTTATCTTTATTCAGCACATAGTTTAATAACGCTAACGGTGATTTAGCCAAGGCACAATTGATTAGTAGATTCAACTTACGACTCACCCCATAACGAGTACTATTTGGAGTGAAAATACCTTTGTTTATTAAATACACAGTAATTAATATTTTGTCGACAAGCTGAAACAATTACGCCAAGGTGTAATTGTTTTTTTTGAATTCCATTGGATGTTTTGAACATTTACGCTTGTTTCGGTAAACTAGAAGTAATGGAGCTAGGAGAGGAAAAAGAGATGATGTATGAAAAAATAATGAATTCACTTGATGATACTGAACATTTTGCGTTGAAGCTAGCAAGTTTACTAGAAGCCCAAGATACAATTACATTAGAGGGTGATTTGGGCGCAGGTAAGACGACATTTACGAAAGCATTAGCGAAGGGACTTGGTGTGACGAGAACGGTCAATAGCCCGACATTTACGATTGTAAAGCAATATGAGGGGCGTTTACCATTTAATCATTTAGATGTTTATCGTTTAGCAGAAAGCGATGAGGATCTTGGATGGGACGAACTATTTTATGGTGATGCGGTGTCAGTTGTAGAGTGGGCTCATTTGATTGAACAGGATTTACCACAGGAGCGTCTTGGAATAGAGATTTACCGAATCGGAGAAAATCAACGACGATTTGTATTAACACCTCTTGGCAAGCGATATGAGGCATTATGTGAGGAGCTAATGAAATGATTTGGTTAGGGATTGAAACAGCGAATGCACCACTTTCTATTGCTGTAATAAGGGATGGGAAAGTGATCGCAGAGATTGTACAAAATATAAAATTAACGCATTCAGCAGGTGCTATGCCAGCCATTGAAGAAGTGCTAGCAAAGGCTGGCTTACAACCAAGTGAGTTGGATGCGATTGCTGTATCAGAAGGACCTGGTTCTTATACCGGTGTACGAATAGGTGTGACGCTCGCTAAAACATTAGCATGGACACTTAAAAAGCCTTTAGTTGGAATATCTAGCTTAAAGTCATTGGCTGCAAATGCATCACTATATGATGGGTTTATTTGTCCTATTTTTGATGCGCGAAGAGGAAATGTCTATACGGCTGTTTACAAAGGTTATGGGCTTGAAGCGATTATTGATGATTATCACGATCATATTGATGGCTTGTTAGAGCGTTTGCAGGCTTTAGAGGCACCGGTTTTATTTGTTGGAGTAGATGTAGATGTTTTTTGGCATAAAATCGTAGAGGTGCTAGGTGATTATGCGCAACGCACACCTTCTAGTAATGATTTACCACGAGCAAGTGAAACAGTTCGGTTAGCAACGAAAGTAGAGCTACCAAGTGTGGATGCAGTGCATCATTTTGTCCCGCAATACAAACGTATTGCAGAGGCGGAGGCGAATTGGCTGAAGGAACAAAAGGAGAAGGCACATGAGTAGTAATGTAACATATCGTAAAATGGTATCTGATGATGTCCCAGCAGTATATGAAATTGAGCTTGCTATATTCCCTGTACCTTGGACGTTAGATTCTTTTTATTATGAAGTGCATGAAAATCAGTATGCACATTATGTGCTAGCTATAGATGAATATAATACCATTATCGGCTTTTGTGGAATGTGGATGGTTATAGACGCAGCGCAAATTACGAACGTAGCCGTTATAGATGCTGCTCGCGGTCGCGGAATTGGTGAAGGATTAATGCGTGAGGCAATGTGTATTGCTAGAGAGCATAGAATGGAAGTCATGAGTTTAGAGGTACGAGTAACAAATACAGTTGCTCAAAATCTTTATCGAAAGCTTGATTTCCAAGACGGTGGTATACGTAAAGGCTATTATACAGATAACGGGGAGGATGCCCTTGTCATGTGGGTGAATTTATAATGGAAAATCGAATTATATTAGCAATAGAATCGAGCTGTGATGAAACTGCAGCAGCGATTATTCGAAATGGCTCTGAAATTGTTTCAAATGTGGTTGCTTCTCAAATAGAAAGTCATAAACGATTTGGTGGAGTTGTACCTGAAATCGCATCTCGTCATCATGTTGAGCAAATTACAGTTGTCATAGAAGAAGCATTAGCACAGGCAAATATGAAACCAGCAGATTTAGATGCTGTGGCAGTTACTGAGGGTCCTGGTCTTGTAGGTGCATTGTTAATTGGGATTAATGCCGCGAAGGCCTTTGCATTTGCCAATAATTTACCGATTATCGGTGTACATCATATAGCAGGACACATATATGCCAATGCACTCGTGCAGCCAATGGAATTCCCATTATTAGCACTTGTTGTATCGGGTGGCCATACAGAGCTAGTTTATATGAAAGAACATGGCTCTTTTGAAGTCATCGGTGAGACGAGAGATGATGCGGCTGGAGAAGCTTATGATAAAGTTGCGCGTGTTTTAGACTTACCGTATCCAGGTGGCCCGCGAATTGATAAGTTAGCCCATGAGGGAGATGAGGCTGTATCCTTCCCAAGAGTGTGGTTAGAGGAAGATTCTTATGATTTTAGCTTTAGCGGCTTGAAATCAGCGGTTATTAATTACAAACATAATATGGATCAACGTGGTGAAGAAATTTATCCGACTGCCGTTGCCAAAGGATTTCAGGATAGTGTAGTTGAAGTGTTAACTGCGAAAACATTACGGGCAGCTCGCGAATATAAAGTGAAACAGGTTATTGCAGCGGGAGGTGTAGCGGCAAATAAAGGCTTACGTACATCACTTGATTCTGTATTTGCAGAAGAAGGTATCCCGTTTTATGTGCCACCATTAAAGTTGTGTACAGATAATGCCGCTATGATAGGGGCAGCAGCAACACCAATGTTTGAAGCAGGTATTCGCGGTAATTTATCAATGAACGGTCGCCCAGGTATGGAGTTAAAATCCTGGGTTTAACTTCTTTCAGAAGTTAAAGCCTCCGGCGGATGTCACAAAATCGGAAAGGAGTTCTTTGTGCAAGCACAAAGCCGATTTCGGACGCAATTATGCTGAGGCATAATTGATTATAGAAAAGAGGTGTTTTAGAGTTGATTCTAAAATACCTCTTTTTGCTTTTGTGAAAAAATTGTTGAGAAAAAATTGTTTATAAGAAAATTAGATTTAATAAGTTGACAAATTTTTCGGAAAATTATCCACAGGTAAAGAGCAATTAAAACATCGAACATTCGTACTTATGCACAAAATGTTGATAACTTGTGCATAACTTGTGATTATTCAATATATAGTAGCCTGTTTTGCACAAAGTGATGTGGATAAAATAATTTTGAATTGTGGACAATGTGGAAAAGTCTGTTGATATGTTGATATTACTAGATTTATTGTGTGTATAAAGCTGTGGGCATTTTTTGTCGAAAAATAGCACTTGACCAATATATATGAAAAATCAAGGCGAGTAAAGTAAAAAGCCATGCGACAAGGCACATGGCTTTACAAGTTATATTCCACTCCAGAGGGATGTTATAAAATAATATTTTCAAGTTCTTCACTTAGCTCAAGCCATTCCATTTCAAATAACTCGTATTGTTCCTTAGCTGTTGATAGTTCATCTTGAAGCTGTGTAATTTTTTCGTGGTCTGTGAAAATCTCGGGATCGCAAAGGGCTTCTTCTAATCGAGCTATTTCAAGATTCGCTTGTTGCATTTTCCCCTCTAGTTCTTCAAGCATGCGTCTAATTTGGCGCTCCCGTTTTTTAGCCTCTTTATCAATTTTAGAGGTAGATATCTTCTCAAGTACATCAGCTTGTACTTGCGGTTGAGCGGCAGCCTTCATTTGTGCAATTTCTAATAGCTCTTGTTTCTTCTCAAGATAATAATCATAGTCACCTAAGTACTCAAAGGAACCATCTCCAGATAGATCGATTACTTTAGTAGCGATTCGATTGATGAAATATCGGTCATGCGATACAAATAAGAGCGTTCCAGGATAATCGATAAGTGCGTTTTCAAGTATCTCTTTACTATCTAAGTCTAAGTGATTGGTAGGCTCATCGAGAATTAAGAAATTTGCCTTTTGCATCATTAACTTAGCTAATGCAAGTCTAGCTTTTTCTCCACCAGATAAAGACGACACAGTTTTATCTACTTCTTCTCCACTGAATAAGAAACGGCCAAGCACCGAGCGAATATCTTTTTCATTCATTAATGGCCATTCATCCCATAACTCTTTTAGAACACTTTTATTGCTCGATAACTTTGCCTGCTCTTGATCATAATAACCAATTTGAACATTTGTACCATAGCGAATCTCTCCAGAGAGTGGTAGCAAATCTTTGACAATCGTTTTTAATAAAGTTGATTTACCAACACCATTTGGTCCAACTAATGCAATTCGATCTTCGCGGAAAGTACGTAATGTGATGCCGCTTGATATTTTCTTATCACCATAACCTATCGCTAAGTCATCAATAGATAATACATCATTACCACTTTGACGTTCAATTGTAAAACCGAAGCTTGCTGACTTTTCATCGCCATCAGGGGAATCCATCCATTCTGTACGTTCAAGCATTTTACGACGACTTTGTGCCATTTTAGTAGTAGAAGCACGAGCAATATTTTTTTGAATAAATTCCTCAAGCTTGGCTTTCTCATCTTGTTGTCGTTCAAATAGCTTTAAATCACGCTCATAATTTTTCGCTTTTTCATCTAAATAGTTACTATAATTGCCTGTATATTTTGTGACACGATGACGAGAGACTTCGTAGACAATGGAAACAACCTGGTCTAAGAAGTAGCGGTCATGGGAAACAATTAGAATAGCCCCTTCATAGCCTTTTAAATATGATTCCAACCAAGAGAGGGTTTCAATATCCAAATGGTTAGTAGGTTCATCGAGTATTAATAGGTCAGGTTTACTTAAAAGAAGTTTAGCGAGTGCTAAACGAGTTCGTTGTCCCCCTGATAGTGAGCTAATTGGCTTTTGGTAATCCTCAGGATAAAACTGCATGCCATGAAGGACAGAACGTGTATCAGATTCATATTGATAGCCACCCGCATCCTTAAAAGTATGCTGTAAATGATCGTATTCAGACATTATTTTTGCATATAAAGTAGAATTCTCATAAACAGTGGGATCAGCCATTTGTTGTTCTAGTGACCGTAGTGCTTGTTCTTGTGCAATAAGCGGTTCAAAAATTGTCATCATTTCATCCCAAATAGACAATGTTGAATTTAATCCAGCATGTTGCTCTAAATATCCAATTTGTACACCTTTAGGAATAATTATATCGCCAGAGTCATATGACATTTGACCAGCAATTATTTTAAGTAAAGTGGACTTACCAGCACCGTTACGACCTACTAATGCAACGCGGTCACGATGTTGAACCTCTAATTTTACGCCACTTAAAATTTCATCTGCAAGGAAGGATTTATATAGTTGATTGACCTGTAAAACAATCATTCTTGACACCTCAATTCTTCCTTAGTGTAATAGATGAGCGATTCGCTTGCAATGTCGAGGCTTTACTTATGCTAAGCTGTCATGTAAGATTGAAACGATTTCCCTTTAGTTAGTGCGTAAAAGCGCCATTAACTAAAGGGGAATACTCCAGTGAATATTATAAACTTAGTAAATAGTTAATTAAGTATGTATCATGCTATTTGATACATATAAGGAGGAAAAAGTTTGAAACAAGAATTAAAAATTCCACAAGCCACTACAAAAAGACTTCCTCTTTACTATCGATTTATTCAAAACTTTGCACAAGAAGGCATGGAGCGCATTTCATCGAAGGAACTGAGTGAAGCGATGAAAATTGATTCTGCAACTATTCGCCGTGATTTTTCTTATTTTGGTGCTCTAGGGAAAAAGGGATACGGCTATGATGTGCAGCATCTCTTAAAATTTTTTAGTCAAACGCTCGATCAACATGAAGCGACAAAAGTAGCGTTAATTGGTGTAGGTAATTTAGGTAGTGCTTTATTAAAATATAATTTTCAAAAAAATCATAATACTCATATCGTTGTGGCATTTGATTCAAAGGCCCCGAAGGAAGGTAAGATGATTAGCAATATTCCTGTTTTTCATCCTGATTTATTGGAAGAAAAGTATGCAGAATATGGAGCAGAGCTTGCAATTTTAACAGTTTCACCACGTTCCGCACAGAAAATGGCTGATAGATTAGCGGTAATGAACGCAAAAGGAATTTTGAACTTTACGCCAGAGCGTATTACTGTACCAGATAAAATGCAACTTTTAACAATCGATTTATCGGTAGAATTACAGGCGCTTATTTATTTAATTCGTAATCAGGAAGAGTGATAAATGTACATACTTTAAGTATAGCTCACATTTTTTGTCAATAGAGGTATGTAGTAAAATGAGAGAGTGGCGAAAAACTTTCACATATTATTAGTTAGCATAATGGCGAAATATGCGTTAAAATGATGGATATAAAGAGGAGGTGGCTTTAATGGGTGGTATTGGTCCTATGAGCCTCATTATTATCGGAATTGTCGCATTACTAATTTTCGGTCCTAAGAAGTTACCGGAGCTTGGTAAAGCATTTGGTTCAACATTACGTGAATTCAAAAATGCTACTAAAGGATTAGCCGACGAAGATGATGATGACAAGAAAAAGAAAGAACTAGATAAGTAAAGTTAGGATGTTTGAGGAATGAATCCAAAAGATCTAACTGTCATTCAGCATATAGAAGAATTAAGAAAACGGCTTTTTATTGTTGCCGTTTTCTTTGTTCTCGCTATGGCTGGCGGCTTTTTTGTTGCGAAACCGCTTGTTAAATACCTTCAAACTACTGGAGCGAATTATAATATAGAGCTTCATGCGTTTGATGTAGTAACACCACTTGCAATTTATATCCAAGTCGTTTTTTTAATAGCATTTATTCTATCTTCTCCGGTATTGATGTATCAATTGTGGGCATTTATTAGCCCCGGACTAAGGGACGTGGAACGAAAAGCAACCTTAAGCTATATCCCGTATTCGTTTATATTGTTTTTAGCAGGGCTATCTTTTTCATATTTTTTACTATTCCCTTACGTCATAAAGTTTATGATGAATTTATCAAATGAATTAGAAATTCAGCAAACGATTGGCATACATGAATATTTTTCGTTTTTATTTAAGCTTACAATACCTTTTGGTTTTCTTTTTCAATTACCGATCGTCGTCTTGTTCTTTTCACGTATTGGGATTCTATCGCCTGAGTTACTAATTCGTATTCGTAAGTACTCATACTTTGGTTTATTTGTATGTGCTGCTCTAATCGCACCACCTGAATTAGCTTCACACTTAATGGTTTCAGTACCGTTATTTATGCTTTATGAAATTAGCATTATGATTTCCCGTGTTGGCTATAAGAAATACTTAAAATCAGAGGAAATGCGAATGAAGGAAGAACAAGAAGCTGAGCAAAAACGCCAGGTCGAAGAGGCACTTGAACAGCAGCGCCGTCAAATCGAAGAATTGAATCAATAAAAATAGAAGCTCGATGCTAATTAGAAGCATCGAGCTTTTTCGTCGTTATATCTACCTGAAAATCAGTGGGAAGAAAAACTTCCACTGATTTTTATTGCATTTTTTCTAGTTGTTCAAGAAACTTTTGCAATGGTTCTGCATACAATTGTACAAGTGTCACAAAACCATTCAGCATGACATGGGCGATAATGGACGTCCAAATACGTTTTGTTTTGTGATATAAGAAGGCAAAAATCAATCCGCAGATTGTATAAAGCAAGATATGTGAGAAGTCGAAATGAATAAGTGCGAAGAATATTGCGCTTACTATACCGGCTACCCAGAAATTAGTTGTTTGGACAAGCGATCCAAAAATAACACGGCGGAAGACGAACTCTTCTAATATTGGTCCAAATACGACAATTGCTAATATCGCAATAGGAGCACCTTTTGCAATAGCTACAATATCAGCTGTGTTTTGCGACCCACCTTGGATACCGAATATAGCCATTTCGATAGCTGCGCCAATCATTTGGCCAATAAAAACTAGGAAGAAACCAATAATTCCCCACATAATTGACAGTGGTATAGTTTCTTTCTTTCCTTGATAAATATCCCAAAACGCTTTATCGCGAGATGTTATGATTAAGCTTAGAATTAATGCAATGGCAAAGCTAAGTGCAATATACCAGCCTTGCGTAAGTGGAGCAGCTTGCTCACTAGGTAAACCGGTTGTACTCATAACAAGCTTGTGAAACGGTTGTGCCAGCCATCTACCTGATATTTGCATGAGAATATAGATCAATAAAACATAAAGGGCTGTTTTTTTATGTTTAAATATTTTTTGAGAATTGTTCACAGTCAAAATCCTTTCCATTCATTATGCTATCTTTCTATTGTAGAGGAATATGGAAAGAAAACAAAATTTTTCGTAGTTCTGACTTGCAAAAAAAAGTACGATTGATTATCATAATAATTGTGTTAGCACTCGTCTGTGTAGAGTGCTAAAAACGCTTGAACATACATTTTATTAATAGGAGGTTGTTTCACTTGTTAAGACCACTAGGAGATCGTATTGTAATCGAACTAATCGAGGTAGAAGAAAAATCTGCATTCGGTATTGTACTGCCAGACTCTGCAAAAGAAAAACCGCAAGAAGGTAAAGTTGTAGCAGTTGGGACAGGTCGTATATTAGAGAACGGGCAACGTGTAGAGCTTGACGTTAAAGTTGACGACCGCATTATTTTCTCAAAATACTCTGGTACAGAAGTTAAATATGAAGGTAATGAATACCTAATTTTACGCGAAAGCGATATTCTTGCAATTATTGAATAAATTAATATTTTAGCTTGATTAAAGTAAATGCCTTGAGTGATCGTCACAGATAAACAAATGGGTCGATGACGATGACAGTATGGCGAAATTTTTATAAATATATTGATGAAGCTTAACGAATATTCCATTCCAGGAGGGTAAATTCAAATGGCAAAAGATATTAAATTCTCAGAAGACGCTCGTTCATTAATGCTACAAGGTGTAGATAAATTAGCAAACGCAGTAAAAATTACTCTAGGGCCTAAAGGTCGTAACGTAGTTTTAGAAAAAAAATTCGGTTCACCACTTATTACAAATGATGGTGTAACAATTGCAAAAGAAATCGAACTAGAAAACCCATATGAAAACATGGGTGCAAAATTAGTAGCAGAAGTTGCTTCTAAAACAAATGAAATCGCTGGTGACGGTACAACAACTGCAACAGTATTAGCTCAAGCAATTATTCGTGAAGGCTTGAAAAACGTAACAGCTGGTGCAAATCCTGTAGGTATTCGTAAAGGGATCGACAAAGCAGTTGCAGCAGCCCTTACAGAATTACACGCTATTTCTCGCCCAGTAAGCAACAAAGAGGAAATCGCACAGGTTGCGGCTATCTCTGCTGCTGATGATGAAGTAGGTCAATTAATTGCAGAGGCAATGGAACGTGTAGGTAACGATGGTGTTATTACTATTGAAGAATCTAAAGGCTTCACAACTGAGCTTGATGTAGTTGAAGGTATGCAATTCGACCGTGGCTATGCATCACACTACATGGTAACAGATACAGATAAAATGGAAGCTGTATTAGACAACCCATTCATTCTTATTACTGATAAAAAAATTACAAACATTCAAGAAGTATTACCATTATTAGAACAAGTGGTACAACAAGGTCGTCCACTGTTAATCATCGCTGAAGATGTTGAAGGTGAAGCTCTTGCAACACTTGTAGTAAACAAACTTCGCGGTACATTCAATGCGGTAGCGGTTAAAGCTCCAGGATTTGGTGATCGTCGTAAAGCAATGCTTGAAGATATCGCAATTTTAACAGGTGGTCAAGTAATTACAGAAGAATTAGGCTTAGACCTTAAATCAGCTGATATTACATCACTTGGTCGCGCTGCAAAAGTTGTTGTTACAAAAGACAATACAACAATCGTAGAAGGTGTTGGCAGTGCAGATGCAATCGAAGGCCGTATTGGTCAAATCCGTGCTCAACTTGCTGAAACAACTTCAGAATTCGATAAAGAAAAATTACAAGAACGCCTTGCAAAATTAGCAGGTGGTGTAGCAGTAATCAAAGTTGGTGCTGCAACAGAAACAGAACTAAAAGAGCGCAAACTTCGCATTGAAGATGCTCTTAACTCAACTCGTGCAGCAGTTGAAGAAGGAATCGTATCAGGTGGTGGTACAGCACTTCTTAACGTATATGCAGCAGTTGAAAAAGTTGCAAATGTAGAAGACGGCGACGTAGCAACTGGTATTAAAATTGTTCTACGTGCTTTAGAAGAACCAGTTCGTCAAATCGCAAACAACGCGGGTCTTGAAGGCTCAATTATCGTAGATCGTCTAAAACGCGAAAAAATCGGTGTAGGCTTCAATGCTGCAACTGGCGAATGGGTAAACATGATTGAAGCGGGCGTAGTAGACCCAGCGAAAGTAACTCGCTCAGCTCTACAAAACGCAGCATCTGTAGCAGCTCTATTCTTAACAACAGAAGCAGTTGTAGCAGACATCCCAGAACCAGCTTCAGCAATGCCAGATATGTCTGGTATGGGCGGCATGGGCGGCATGGGCGGCATGATGTAATCTACGGCTCCAGCCAAATAAAAATCACTTCTCAAATTTGAGAAGTGATTTTTATGCTTTAGCGAATATTTTTCAGTGAATCGCTGATAGAATATGGACAATCGCTGATAAAAATAGCAAAATCGCTGATAAATCCCAACAATCGCTGATAAAAATAGCAAAATCGCTGATAAACCTCGACAATCGCTGATAAATCCCAACAATCGCTGATAAAGCTAATAAAACCCTGAAAAAGAGCTTTAGACTTATTCTTTTTGCTTCAACCTAAAATCAGGAGGAATATAAGAGATAAGAGAATAATCGATTTCTTCACCTGCTTGAGTGGATAATTGTACAAGTAAAGATTCTTCGTTATTTGAGGGATGTATAGCGCTTGTTTTTATAGTAATCACTTGAGCACCAATTCTTCTTGGGCTTCCAACAACGACCACCTGATTTCCTAACGTATAAACTGCTATAATATCAGCTTGGAACGTGACAATATATAAATCTAAATCAGTTTTATGTTGAAACGTTGGAATCTTGAACCCCATATTTTGTTCAAAGTCATACCAATCAGAAAGAGCAACATCGTAATTCGTAAATAGTCGATGTAGTGCATAATGAATTCTAGTTGGGACATAGCTCCACCGACCGATTGAACTATGCCAATATTCTTCATAAGCGGGTCTCCGATAGCCAGGATTGTTGATGATAACATCATAAGGAATTTTAGTGCCATTCTCTATCACATGTGAAAGTGTATCAAATTTTGATGGGAGAGATAATTCTGGAAAAGGAGGGTCAGCAATTGTTTGAGGTTTTATCGGCTCAAGACTATTCAAACGATTCTCTAGGCCTTTTATTTTTGCTTTAAGCTCATAAAATCTATTTGGTTCTTCAGCATCGTAAGAAGATACAATGTTCAAATTAAATAATATTAGGGTAATCATACATAAAGATATTTTTTTTACGTTACACATAGATTCACCTCACTACATACTTTGTTCATTAAATGAAGAAATATGTAGTATTCTCAAAATTTTTATAAACATGGACTTGCATCGTGTTGTTGCCGCTGCCGCTACGCTTTCACTCAAAAAACATTTGCAGGCTTAAGCACAAAGCCGATTCCGGACGCATTTATGCCGTGACATAATTAATTTACTTTTCTTTTTAATAAAAAAGTAGTACAACCTATCCTAGGTTGTACTACTGATCTAATTACCCATCGTTGTAATCCTGGAATTATCGAACTTCGACAGGCATTGGCTCAGGAAAATAGCCTATTTTAATACCATAATTCATCATATTACGAATAAAAGCTGGGTTAGGAGCTTCGCATGTGATATCAGTATTCGCTAAAAATTCCTGCGTTTTTTTGCTATTAAAGACAAACGGTGAATCACTTGCTCCATCACCTTCGAGCTGTGCGATGGCTAAAGATAAATATTCTTTCGTTTCCTCAGAATGCTCACCATGTAATAGCCAGTCCGTATACTCCTGTGCAGTTACAATGTCTAACTCATAGTCGAGGTCCTTCAGCATTTTGATAAAATCTAGATAGGTTAGAGGAACAGGATTACACAGGTGGAATATTTGTCCGTTTGATGTTGGTTGGCAAGCTAGAGCAACTAATGCTTGGCTAGCATAATTAATCGGTGTAAAATCTACATGCCAATTAGCTGTTGGTGTTTTACCTAAGTAAAGCATAGACTTAATCATTCGGTAAAAAGCATTATCGTCTATATTACGTTGGAATTTCCCTGTGACGGAATGACAAGTTAAATTTCCAACACGATAGATTGAAATTGGAATTTGATCGTTTATTGCATTTCGAACAAGATTTTCAGCCTCTAGCTTACTTTGTGTATAAACATTATCGAGCTTAATATCATAATTAAAGTTACCTTGTGCTTCATTGGGGCCCCATTGATGTGCAGCAAGTTCCTCTGGAATACCTAATGTTGATACATAGTGGAAATGGATACCTTGTTTGCTCTTTGCTAGTTCAAGCAAATATTTCGTACCTTCAACATTTACATCATTAAAATGATCTGTTGAGCCAAAATGCCTTACATCTGCTCCACAGTGAATAATCGCATCAATTTCTGCAATAATTGTCTGCTCATCCTTCATAGATAAATTAAGGCCACGTTTCCCCAAGTCTCCTTGAATAACTGTTACTCGATTTTCCATAAGGACATCTATATCATTTTCAAAATAGAATAGCATACTTTCCATTAGCTTTTCTTCAAGTGATATTTGTGCATTTGGTCGAATGAGGCAGTAGATATGCGCACTTGTTTTCATTAATAGCTCATATAGCACATGACTTCCTAAATAGCCAGTCGCCCCAGTTAACAGAACGGTATTCATCGGTAATGATTTTACTGTTTGAGAGACGGGGAGAGCAATGGGCTCCATCAGTTCCTTCAATATTGAATTTGCTGTCTGATCTTGATGATCATGATCCTCAGGTTGATAGTTACTAATATAATCGTCAAGCTCTGCAATGGTTTGATGTTGGAAGAAATCTTGAATTTTTAAAAATGGAATATGCTTTTTCACTTGTACAAGAATTTCAAGCACCTTCAATGAATGTCCACCAATATGAAAGAAGTTATCATGAATTCCTACGCGCTCTATGCCCAGCACATTTTCCCAAGCATTTGCTAATAATTGTTGTATATCGTTTTCAGGCGCATCATATGGACTGTTAAGAGATGTAGTTACCTCCATTGAAGCTAATTGTTTACGATCAATTTTGCCTGTTGGAGACAATGGCATGTCCTGTAATTCAAAGAAACGTTCAGGAACCATATAATCTGGTAAATTACTTGCTAAAAAATCTCTAATCGAAGCTTGTTCTACCTGATTACCCTTAGATACAGTGTAGTAGGCGGATAAACTATTATTACCATCTGTCATTTTCTTCGCAAGTATGATGGCTTCTTGAATGCTAGGATGATTGCTTAATACCGTTTCAATCTCCCCAAGCTCAATACGAAAACCTCTTACTTTAATTTGAGAATCTTTACGTCCGACAAATTCAATAACACCACTTGGCAATAAACGAACTAAATCGCCTGTTCGATACATCCATTCATCTGATTTAAATAAATGGGGGATAAATGCCTCAGCGGTTTTCTCTGGCTGATTTAAGTAGCCTGCTGCTAAACCAGTACCAGCTATACATAATTCTCCGATTTCATTAATAGGACAAAGCTGACCATCTTTATTAACAATATACATCTCATAATTAGCAATTGGCTTACCGATAGGAATACTTGCCTGATTGTCTGTTATTACATCCTTTACTCTGTAATAGGAGGACAGCACAGTACATTCAGTCGGTCCATAAACGTTAATAATCTCAGTCGCTGTACCGAATTTTTCTTGCCATCTTTGTACGACAGCGGGCATTAGAGCTTCTCCGCCAACTGACAAATAATTAAGTGACGATAATTTTTCACGGTATTCTAAAGGAAGGTGTGTAGCAAGCTGTGTAAAAAATGCATTTGGCACAGTAGCTGTTGTTACTTGTTCGCGTGCAACCATATCAGCGAATGCCTCAATGGATATACGTTCGACGCTTGTTAACATATGTAATATTGCACCTGAAAAGAAAGCGGTAAATGTTTCTGTAACAGATGGGTCAAAACTGTAAGAGATAAACTGAGAAAATACGTCAGCCTTCGTAGTCCGGTAGATTCTTTGATTATCCGTAATCAAGTTAATAACAGCTTCATGCTTGAGCATGACGCCCTTTGGTTGGCCTGTCGATCCCGATGTATAAATAATATAGGCTAAATCAGTTGGACTAAGGGCAATATGAACATTTTCTTTTGGAAAGGCTATCTCCATCCGATTCATTGTAAAAACGGTGCGAGATAGGGAATCATTATGTATTAATTCATTAATCAATTGAGTATATTCATCTTTTGTTAATATGAATGGGGCACCTGTATCGTTTAAAAGGTAATGACAACGTTCTTTCGGATAGCTAGGATCAACGGGGACATATATGCCTCCAGCCTTTAATACGCCTAGCAAACCAATTACTGTTTCTTTACTTCGTTCCATGACAATCGCTACTTTATCACCTTTTCGCAAACCACTGGCAACTAACATATGTGCAATTTGATTGGATTGTTCATTAAGCTGACGATATGTCATCATACCACCATCAAATGATAATGCTATTCGGTCAGTAAACTGATTAGCTGCTTGATAAAATGCGTCAGGTATTGTTTTACTCTTGTCATAGTACGCTTTTGTTTGATTTAAAGTTGAATATAATAACAAATCCTCTTCGTTTAACAATTGTGTACGATCAGATGGAGGGATTTGTTGTTCGGGTTGTTTCATTTGAGAAAGTGGTATTTCTTGTTTTATATTCAATTATTACAACTCCTATTTTAAAAAGGGAAGCTGTCTTATAAGTCTCTCAATAAACAGAATTTACTTATAAGACAGCGCCTTTCATTTTTGTCTCGCATATAATTGGCAGTAATACTTCACTCGGAACTTTCGAATGGAGTTTTCTTTACTTCACTACAAAAGTGTTGACAACATTTAATAATTCATTTGATAAGTCAGTCAGTGCTTGGGCTTCTTCAGAAACTTTATGCACAGTGTTAAGTTGAGATGCAGATGTTTCGGCTACTGCTCTCGTATTATCTCTTGAATTTACCGAGAAGTCTTCCATATCCTTAACAGCAGAAGTTACTTCCTCCATACCCGCAGCCATTTCTTCAATTGTTGCAGATAGTTCTTGAATTTGCCCAGTAACATGATGAATAGAAGTGAAAATTTGACTAAATGATTTCTCTGAATCATTAATCATCAATAAACCATTGTCCACTTCTTCCACAGCTCGTGTCATAATATTTACGGATTCATACGTATCGCGCTGGATATGGGAAATAAGCGTAGAAATTTCACTAGCTGAAGCTTCTGATTGCTCAGCAAGCTTGCGAACTTCGTCTGCAACAACAGCGAAACCACTTCCAGCTTCTCCAGCACGAGCAGCTTCTATTGCTGCATTCAACGCAAGTAAATTTGTTTGGGAAGCGATCCCTGTAATAATACCGACGATTTCTTCAATTTTACCTGAATGTTCACCAAGCATTTTTACAGATGATGCTGATTGATTTACAGCCTTACTAATGGCATTCATTTGTGCTACAGATTTATTAGTAGATGCATTGCCTTTTTCAGCTTCTTCTGAGGCAAGGATAGAAGATTCCGAAATTTGATTGGATGTCATGGCAATTCGTTGAATACCTATGCTCATTTCCTCAATTGTAATGGAGCTTTCTTGTGCTTTTTGTACTTGTAAATCAGCGCCTCCTGCAATCTCTTGCATAGATGAAGCTACACTATTGTAAGAATCTGTTGCCTCCTGCATATTGGTTGATAAAACATTTGCGGACTTTGAAACATGGGTAGAAACATTTGTTGCACTTTTAATAACCGTTCTCAAATTCTCGATCATTGAATTAAAGTTTTCTGTTAGCATGCCGACTTCATCTGTTGATGATACAGGTAAAGGCTCAAGCTCTAAATTACCTTCTGCTACCTTTCTAGATTGTCGAGATAGTAGTTGGATTGGTTTTAATTTTCTTTTTAAAAGAGAGTAAACTGCAATAGATGAACCAATTAAGAAAGTAACTGTCACTAAAAGTATCCACATTACTTCTGACATCGCCTTAGCGGTCACCATTGATACATCATAGTCCATTGCATAGGCAGCCATAATAGATCCATCTTCATCAAAAATAGGTGTAATTCCTGTTTTATAGCTACCATACTCATCGCTATATATTTCAGTAGCTGTAGCTTCCTTTGTTTCAAATACCTCTTTAATCCTTGCAAGGAAATCTGAAGATAGGCCCATTGCTATCATGTCTTGGTTATATTCAGCTCCCACATCCAGAACACTAGATGAAAGAACCGGTGCATTTATTTTTTCTCCATCTAACGTAATGAGATAAAGGTTCGTAATAATATCGGATTGATCGTTTATAGCATCCATTTCTTTTGTCAAACGAAGGACATCGGGGTTACTAGCATTAGGCTCCTTCAATACAGATTTCAGTGTCTTTAGATCTATGGTTTTGGATAGAATCAATCCTTTGTCATAAAGAGATTGGTCCATATCTTTTAAATTACTGTTCTTGACTATATAATAGGAAAGACCTAAAGTGACTAATCCGAATAGTAATAAAATACTTAACATTATAGCTGTTAACTTTTTACTGATGGACGTATGCTGTTTCTTACTTTTTCTCATGCTCTTCCTCCTAAAATAATATACAAAACATATTTCAAATTAGGACAATTGTGGCGTGATTGTCCGAATGTAACGAGAAAAAATCGCTACAATTGGTAACGTAGATGTAAATATTCTTGAAAGTTATGTACCATTTTGTTACAAATAGAATGAATGCAAAATAATCCATTCATATCCTTACATTAAACAACTATACTGCCAAAAAATAAGGTTAACAACCCAGAAAACTTACTATTTCGACATTAAATCTACGGAAATTAAATGAGTATTTAGTTTTTTAGTCTATAAAATTTTTTATAGTATAGATATTTTTATAAAAAAGTAACCTTTTTTTAATATAAAATAATCAGGAACGTTGTTATGTAAGTTGATTGTAAAACATTTGTTTTGATGTTTACCCCCGTGGGTAAGCGAGAAGCCATGTCCTCAGTTTTTTATAAGTCAATAATAGTTTCTAATAAATAATAAAAAGGCTATCCATTAGTTCGTATTTGAACTCCTGGATAGCTTTTTTGCTATAGTGATTTATCTTGGACTTCCATATATCAGGTGACAAATCTACATGCCAGGTAGGTTTAAACCTGGTAAACCGGGTAAGCTAGGATATTGCCCTCCTGGGAATGGCTGAGGACGTGGCGGATATGGCTGCGGAGGACGCGGTGGATATGGTTGTGGCGGATATGGTTGCGGAGGACGTGGCGGATATGGTTGTGGCGGATATGGCTGCGGAGGACGCGGTGGATATGGTTGTGGCGGATATGGTTGCGGAGGACGAGGTGGATATGGTTGTGGCGGATATGGTTGCGGAGGACGAGGTGGATATGGTTGTGGCGGATATGGCTGTGGAGGACGAGGTGGATATGGTTGTGGCGGATATGGTTGCGGAGGACGCGGTGGATATGGTTGTGGCGGGTATGGCTGCGGAGGACGTGGTGGATATGGTTGTGGCGGGTATGGCTGTGAAGGGCGCGATGGATATGGCTGTGTTGGACGTGTTGGATACGGGCTACCAGAAGGCATAGTAGGGTGAAACGGAATGTTAACATCAATATCTTCGGGATTTAATCTAGGATTGACCAATGAAACACACCTTTCTTCTTTTTTCTTTTCTAACATATGCCTACTATTATTATTGTCATAGGCATTAAACTAAGCGAATGATCGATAAAGGTATAATTCGCTAAAATAGAAAGTGTTATAAAATATATCAAATTTAATTATAATAGAAGGAAATGCTGTTGAAGGGTGTTTAGATAAATGACCATTATAAAAATCAAAAGAATAAAGATACAAAATTTACGAAATGTACGACATGGTGAAATTGTTTTAACTGTGAATTTTGAGACATTTTTTAAGGCTAATGTTGTAGGTATATACGGACAAAACGGTTCAGGGAAAACAACTATTGTTGATGCATTCGGCTTGTTAAAGGCACTTATTTCCGGCTGGATAGCTGAAATTAAATTGCCATCTCAGGAAAAGCGATTAATTATGGCAGGGGAGGATACGGCAAGTATTGAGTTCGAGTTTCTTATAGAAAATCAATTTGGCACATTCTTCCTCAATTATTATGTAGAGTTGCAAGAAGATGAAAACAGACTATATACAACGGTTGAACGAATAGCTTACAGAGAAAATGAGAAAGGGAAACGTTCAAAGATTCTAATTAATGTTACAGAGGAAGACATACAAATACGTAAAACAAACCTTTCTGATATGAATGAAAAAAAGCGTATTCAATTACTAGTCATTCATCAATTATCTAAAAAACAGTATGCGTCCTTTGTCTTTCACAAAGATTTAAAGCCGTTATTACAGGACACGCTGTCAGAGCTAGAAATGCAATTGCTTCATAATTTGGCAATAGATTTTAATCGAGATTTACATGTCGTTAATAATCAAAATATCGCACCATTATTTGAAGAGCGCATCATGCCCTTTAGTATCCATCTAGAAAAAACTCGTGGTTCTATACCATACAATTTGAAGGGGCCAGCGTTATTGCCAGAGGATACGTTTTATGTGTTATGTGAAGTGATAGAGCAAAGTAATCGTGTATTATCAGCGATTATTCCAGGCCTAAGTATAAAGATTAATGTAATTACAAAACAAACTATGGATAATGGGGAAAAAGGAATTCGTTTTGAATTTTTATCGCAGCGAGGGGATCGCGTATTACCATTACGGACAGAGTCTGAAGGAATTTTGAAAATTATATCTGTACTAAGTGTGCTTATTGCAGTTTATAATAACCCAAATGCTTGTGTAGTAATTGATGAATTAGATTCTGGTGTTTTTGAATATTTGTTAGGCGAGTTGTTAACAGTGATTGATGAGGACGGAAAAGGCCAGCTTATTTTCACGTCTCATAATTTACGTGTGTTAGAGGTGCTAGCTATTAAAAACTTATGGTTTACGACAACGAATGAGGATCGGCGTTATATGCAGCTAAAGGGTATTAAAGAGGTAAATAATGCTCGAGATGTTTATTTACGTGCAATTCAGTTGGGCGGACAGGATGAAGAGGTTTATAAAGAAACGAAGACATTAAAAATAAAGCGTGCCTTTAGAAAAGCAGGTGTCCAGTGTGACTAAAAAGGTTCTTTTAATCATTGTAGAGGGGCAGACGGAGCAAATTGTTTTAGAGGATTATCTAGATGAACATTTCTCCAATTCTACAATTCGCTTTGATGTACAACGAGAGGATATTTTAACGAAGTGGGATGCTAATAAAAGAATACCTAATATTAAAAATAGTGTCGCGCGAGTGATTCAGAGCTATTTGGAGAAGTATAAGTTTTTAGCGAAGGATTTAACCGCTGTCGTTCATATTACTGATGCAGATGGTTGTTTTATTGCCCCCGAATTTGTCAAGGTGAAGGAAGATATTGAGCAAAATTTATACTATACAGAAGATGCAATATTGGTGAAATCTGAGAAGCGTAAGGAGCAAATCGAACAACGAAATGAAATGAAGGCGAATAATGCCAAAATCCTTGTGGCAAATGATCATTTTAGCATTCATCGATTAAGAATACCGTATCAGCTATTCTATTTTTCTACAAACTTAGAACATGTACTATGGAATGAGCGCAATGAAGTAGCAACGGAAAAGGTGCAAAAGGCTGATGAATTTATGGAAAGTTTATCGACCTCCATAGAAGAGTTTTTAAAAGAATTTCTTCCAGTTAACGCTGAACTTCCATATAAAGAAAAAATGAAAATGAGTTGGTCATTTTTAATGGAGGACTGTAATTCGTTACAGCGCGGAACGAATGTGCCGTTATTATTTGAAATGATTAAATCAGATGTACAATGAAAAACAAAATGGCTAAGGTAATCTTTGTGAATGATGATTTCCGTTCCAGGCTACTCGCTTTCCTGTGGGCGAGCGTCGAGCCGCTTCCTCCGCTTCGCTTCGTGCAGGGTCTCGCTTTCCCACGGGAGTCGAGTAGCCTTCCACTACAATCAGCAATAGTGTAGAACTTTTATAAAATCTATGCATTTCAAAAGTGAACAAATGGTTGCTCTTCATAATAGACTTATAACAGTTAGGGCGATTGTATATCTGTTTTTGCTGACGCTTCGCTTTCGCACAGAAAAATCATTGCTGAAGTTACGTCTTATTATTCTAAATTAGAATGAAATACCAGATAAAAATACATGCTAAGTGAAATGGTTGATTGGAGTGGAGACTGGGCGACTCCTTGGGGATTAGTGATCTGACCCCAAAAATATGAACTTTTTTATGAAGCTTTTCGAAACTCAACGGGACTTTTTCCGTTGAGTTTTATTTTAATTCGTTCATGA
>NZ_JBNNTL010000027.1:0-41164 GCF_050278745.1 Lysinibacillus sp. NPDC094403
GAATCTAAAAAGGATGGCTCCTGTACAATACAGAAACCATCTCTTAGCTGCTTAATCTCTTTTTTTAGTTTGTCCTTGACTTGGGTACCACATTATATTCTTGTATCCTTTTTTTAATCGTTGACAATAAGCTTTTCCCCCTGTAGCCACAAACTGGACATGAAACAATCCGTTCGTTCATGACACCTGTTTTAAATGCGAAGGCAAAACTTAATTTTGATAATTTAAAGCGGTTCTGCAAATCTGACAATAAAATGAGTTGTTTTCGTATAACTACCGGCATACTTATAAATAAAAATCAAAGCTTAAGTCCAAAAATTACTTGATTCATTTTTTGATTCTCTCTTTCATAGGAATATATTTTATGTAAGCAAGACCATGCTCTACTAATTCTCTTTCAAGTCAGGGCTCATTAAATACGTACTTCTTGCCATTAAAATATTTTTTTTACATATAATTCGTAAACGATACTGCTATATCTGTTCATATTTTTTTATTCATTATAAATTTCTCATAAAACAGACATTGAAAAAATGTGGTGTTTAACCAAATTTATTGATGGAGGGATAGTGAATGCACCTACAAAAAAAATCATCATGGTTACTTGCATTATTAACTCTAGTAGCGGTTATTTCAGTGTATTATTTGATGGATTCAACAAAACAATCAAAAGAGGAGATTACCTTGACAGAAGATGCAGATCAAAAAGCAACAATACAACATGTGACCAAGGAAGTATCTTCTCCGAGCCCTTTATTTGAAGAAACGCGCATACAAGTTAGTAACGAAAGAAACCAACTTCGGCAAAAGTTAACACAAAAAATCACGTCAGATGAGTATTTTGCTGAAGAAAAAAATAATGCCTCTATTGAAATTGATACTCTCCTTAAAGAAGAATCTACAGAAGCAATACTAGAAACGCAAATTAAATCATTAGGCTTTGCCGATGCTTTAGTTCGAATAGAAGGAGAAGACGTTTCCGTAACAGTGATAGCAAAGGAACTATCAAAATTTCAAGCAAATGAAATTATCTATCTGGTAAAAAAAGAATACGAAGATGCAAATGTACAAGTTAAATTCGGTGCAAACAATTATTAAATTATAGAGATAATTTACGTTCTACTAAATTTTCAATGCAGCCACGCCTTTGCTAAAATCATTTAAAGACATAAATCTGGATCAAAATTACTTGAGTACCACCCTTTCTATCCGATAAACCTTTAGTTATCAATGGTTTGTCGGATTATTTTTACCATATTATATTTTTCTTTGCCTCCTAGTCATGATTATTCGCTGAACATGGTGGCATGAAGGTGGAAAAAAGCATTAAGACTACCTTACGGAGTAGTCTTTTTTTGTATTATTTAACTAACCCCCTATTAGTTTTAGTACATTTTTTTACAATTCTCTACGATATAACTTCCAATAAAACTATCTAGAATTCTTTAATAAATGTATTTAGTATAAGCACTAAAATCCCTAATACAACACAAATATTTACAATAACTATACCAATTTTATTATCATCTTTATCTTCCTTATGCTGTTGTTTTGTCTTTCTATATAAACCTTGAACCTTTTTTTGCATTTGAATTTTATCTTTTTTATTTTGGCTCAATCATTTCTCCTCCATTTCGATCACTAATTTTCTAAATCCAAACAAATGTATTCCTTAGAAAGAAAAATAACTTGGTGTTCATGATTAATTGCGTTTCAGAAAATAACTTGTTTGTGGATAAATAAAACTGCTCGATTGTTATAATAATACATCATATAACATTTATTTGGATGACTTTTTCCAATTATCATTCCAGTTGCCCATTTCTTTATCTCCGAACAATGTATCCTCTTACACGCAACAGCTTTATTAACATCTATGGAAGGTTTATCTTAAACAAAAAAGCCAATCTTCCTTTTAAAGAAAATCAGCTATAACTAATTCCAATTGTATGGTTAATATATTGTTAATTTTTTTTCAGGTACCCATGATTTTGTTCAAATTCTTCTCTTGTCATTCCATAACAAACGCCATCATAATAAGCACCTTTTGTGAAAATGATTTTTCTTAGTTGCCCTTCTTTCATGAAACCTAATTTTTCATGTAGGCGCATGGATGGTTCATTGAATGAGTAAACTGTTGTATTTACTTTTTGATATGCGCGTTCTGAAAAGAAGAAGCGAAGAACCATTAGAATCATTTCTTTTGCATACCCTTTACCTCTATAAGGCTCAAATACAGCTAAATAGTAATCAAAGATACCATTTTTCAAATCACAATCAAATGTTTCAATCATCCCAACAATATTATTGTCTTTATCTACTGCAATAAAACGGAATTCATCATCTTCTTCAGATAATTGTTCTTCTACCCATTCTGTCATTTTATCAGCTGAGCGAGGAAAATGAATCGAATCCATATTTCGTAGAATTTCATCATCTAAAAATTCAAATATAACGATATCTTCTGGTTGTATCGCTCGTAGTGTAAGATTTTGTCCTGTCCAATAACTAACTGTCATTTTTCATCCTCCAGCGCATTCAAAAATAGCAATAATAATAAAAATTGGTTATATACCCCAATATTATTCAGAACGTTTTAAGTATAGTAAAGTTTCTGTTAAATTTATCTTTTTTTGCTATTTCTTAATAATTGGTCAAATTAAGTACACAAAAGATTATTCCCCTCTCTACCATTCCAGCCAGTTCTCTAAATTACCTGATCTTTTATTATTTAATTGTGGAAGGTTATCGCATTCATTCAACCAATTATAGAGAGGTACTGGACGTTCTTTACGCGGTTTGTCCTCCACAGATGAAGATTTATTCTATTTATTACTTAATCGCTCTACAGAGAAACAATACGTAAGGCATTAGAAATTACAAGCTTTAACGATATTTTGAAATGGGACTAACAGATAACTAATAACAGTTATCTGTTTTTATATGTACTTTTGTTACCAAGTTTCCTAAAATGGAAATATAGAGGAAGGAATTATATAATAAAATAATTATTCTACTTAGGAGTTATGTCTGCGCTATTACTTACTGCTTGTGCTGGAGAAAAAGCTGAAAAAGAGGATAAAACTAAAGAACAAATAACTAAACAAAAAGAGTATTTTATCAAAAACTCTACCAGCCATCGAAGAGTGACTAAATCGTATGATCAATTATGGAATAAATATTGGAAACCAACATTCGAAGCAATATCAAACGGTAGTAATGATGTATACACAGCTTACGATAATATGAAAGCCTTGAAAGAAGGATATAAAGAGTTAAGTCTTAAGAATTCTGTGCCAGTTGAAGAATTAAGTAAGAAGCAGAAAAAAGATGTTAAAGAAGCTATGAGCCAGTTAAATTATGCAGCTGCTTCAAGACAAATGGCTGCTGAAAAGGCTATGAAAATGTTCAATGATGGCAACTTTCCTCCTTCTCAGATGGATAAGATAAAATCTGATATTACAGCTTCTGATAGTCAAATATTGAAAGGAATTATGGGGATTGCAACACTTAAACAAGAATTAGGCTTAATAGAAGAAGTAAAGAAATAAGTCCACTCAAACGAGTGGCTTTTTAGATAAGGAGAATTAAATGATTAAAATTCACACATTAAAAAACTTACAACAACGTGATGTTTTTGAATTCATGCGCGGTGATTATAAACATGAACATTGGCATGAATCTTCAATTTTTTTAACAGAAGAAGCATTTGCTTTTTTACATCTACATATATATGAAGTTTTACCGAATTTCAATTACTTTGGCCCAAATTCAGTTAACCTCGAACAATGGAATAAAATCGCTTTCATTGCATGTACTTTAAATAATTCAATGGACATCGATTTCATCCGGTTTTTTAACAAAATAGATGATTGGGTACAAGAAAATTTCAAAGAACACACTTGTTTCTCGATTTGTGGTCCATAGCAATTTCATAAATTTTTTAAATATTTAAAAAGACCAGGTACTCACATTTTATGAGCGCCTGGTCAATTGTTTATATGGCTTAAAAGTAATCCTTCTACCTGTTTTTTTAATGATTGATTAGCATAACGTAATACTTGGTCCTCTCCAGGTGTAGTAATTGTTAAATCACTAAAATGCTCATCGATCTTTCCCACATAACAATTTTAATTTTATCCTTGGCTAACTCTCTTTTGATGTTAAATTACTTGTTTATAACCTATATAAACGTTGGTATATCAACGTTACTTCGTATCATCCATCTTCAGAACAGCCATGAATGCTTCCTATAGAAATGCTATATTCAGCTGTATCTATTCGTATTTATGTATAACCGACAATCCTTTGATATATAAGGGTTTGTCGGATGTTTTTCACGATTCAAAAGAGTAATGAATTATCAATGGCTAAATTAAGTCATGGATTAACTATAAATCAAGTTCAATTGTTAGCATATGCAATTTTCAGTACCCAAATAGATGGGAAAACGGAATTTCATAAAGCTGATTTTGAAAAGAAATTTGAACTAGAAAAGTATCATACTGCACGTGCTAAAGAGGATTCTGCTAAATTATCTCGATTACAAGTAACAACAGAGAATTTAGATAAGGATTCTTTTAGCTACTGGAATGTTTTTTTAGGAATGGAGTATGAACGAGGTTTATTTAAATTTGAATGGAGTCCTAAATTTTTACCTCATATTTTAAACTTGAAAGAAAAATATATTACTAATGATTTGACTATTACCTCTAAATTTAAAAGCTCATTTACATGGACTTTATATGATTATATGAAAGGGCATTATGGTTATTGGCATAAAGAAATAAGTAAAGTTGATTTGTTGAAATTGTTCAGTGTAGAAGGTGTTTCTTCCTACAAAGATTCAGCACAATTTAAACGTGGTGTTCTTGATGTAGCGATTAGAGAAATTAATCAATATACGGAACTAGTGGCCTGGTATGTAGAGAAGAAGAAGGGGCGTGCGATTGTCGGTTTCGATTTGCATTGGTCAGTCGCAAGTAAACAAGAGACAGCTGCTACGGAAAATCAGTTGAAAGAAATTACAACGATTATTGATGCAGTTGAAGCTGATATGTGGAACTATCTTGAGGCACTGGGTGAAATGGATATTGAGAAACTGCACCTGATGAACATCATTCAAAAGGTTTTAAAATGTCGTATAGAAGTGACAACGACATTAACCAGTACAAAGGCTAATGAAATTTTACAACGCTTAAAAGGGCATCTACGCAGCTTACAAAGCCAATTAGATGATGCACGTCGCAAGAAGGATATTACCAGCAAACCAAACTATGTGCCATTTTATAACTGGCTTGATGAACATGAATGAATAACTAAAAAAAGGTGGATTTACAACGCTAAGAAATATACATGATTTTATACATACTGAACGGTAAGCCATAAGCGTGTAAATATTGATGTATCAAGTGTTTGCGCTTCCTGTATAAAAAGCTGTATAAAGAATGTTCATAGGAAAAGCCACGAAACGTTGATTTAACAACATTCGTGGCTTTTTGGTGTGTTTCCAAACTTACATTTGGGAACGTTTATTAGGTTTATTTTGTATACTTTATAAATCCTTGTTGCACTAAAAAACCTTGTTAGTAAAAAGCAGAGTTAAAATTTTCTTTTTAATAAATTTATTAAGTAGTACATGAGTGAAATCAAAAATGATAGAAGTATAACAATTATTGTACCGAATGTATAGACCGCTGTTTCTGCATAATCACCGCCATCAAACACATTAGTAAATATAAAAAAGAAAATTACACTAACCATTAATGTTAAGAAAAAAATACTAATATACTTTGACATATTATCCTCCTTTACAAATCCAATAAATCCCCCGTTTGTTGAAGTATAACCTTCCCAAAGCGTGGTTTGGGGACTATTTGAAATCCTTGTTGCACTAAAGCACCCCGTTAGTTTAAGTGTAACTCTTCACAATTACTTGATATTATATAGGTAAGTAGAAATATAAATTAGAATTTAGTTTATAATTATAAAAATAAGTTTTTTATACTCTTATAATTCTTCAAAAAGGAGAGTTTATGAAAAAGACTATTGTTTTTGTATTAACGATACTTATATTATTCTCAGGATTCGCAACACAAAGTTATGCGTTGTCAGATTCGAAATCTGTGGCAATACAAGCGTTGCTAGATGATGCCTCTCGTACATCAGGTGTGCCTGGAATGTCAATCTCAATACTTGCTAATGATGAAGTGTTCTACTTTTCTTCTGGGTATGCAGATCTTGAAAAGGGGTTGTCTGCAAGTGAAAATACACTCTATGAGTTGGCCTCGGTGAGTAAAGCTTTTACTGGTATGGGGATTCTGCTATTGGAAGAGCAAGGGCTGCTATCAATGACTGACCCTATCCAAAAATATTTACCTTGGTTTACGTTAAAGTATCAAGGTAAACCTGTTGATATGCAAAGCCTTACACTAAATAACTTCCTTCACCATACCAGCGGCCTAACAAATATTAGACATACTCAAAATATTCCACAAGGCAATACGCCTGATATGTTGCAAAAGACTGTGGAAACGCTGGTAGATGCTGAATTGGCGTTCTCTCCCGGTGAACAATATAACTATGGAACCGTTAATTATGACGTATTGGGTTTGGTTATTGAGATTGTATCACGACAAAGCTATGAAGACTTTATGAGGGAACAGGTATTTCTACCCTTAGGTCTTCACCAGACGTATGTTTATAAAGAAGATGCTCAAGCCACTGGACAGTTAGCGCAGGGCTACCGTTCTTCCTTTTTCATAACAACTCCATTTAACGCTCCGGATTATGCTGGGAATAAACCTGCCGGCTATATCATTTCTAATACAAAAGATATGGCGCGTTGGATGGGCATACAGATGGGTATCGTGCAGGACATACCCGAAATATTTCACAGGGTTATCGAAAAATCACATAGGGGTGATATGTCTGTTTCGGCTGTCAACGATATGTATTATGCGGCAGGTTGGTCGGTAAACGCCGAACAAACGTTTATAGAACACACTGGGGGTAATCCGAATTTTAGAACCGAAGTAGCCATACTGCCAAATGAACGAACAGCCATCTGCTTACTGAGCAACGGCGCAAATACCAATATAAACCTGGTACTAAAAGTTAAAAATATATTAAACGGCAATCTAACTCAGTCATATGAGATAAGCGGCACACAGCTTTTGGACATCATTTTGTCGTCTACCACAATTATTCTTTGCCTATTGGCCGTTCTGTTATTTCTCTTAGGGTTAAGAAAAAGGAAAACGAATGAGCAGCAGCCAATGACAAAAACGAGAACAATCGTAACAATTATTTTCCTAATCGCTACGATTGCCCAGTGTATAATGTTTTTTGCCTTCGATTGGTCAACGATACTTATTTGGCAAACATATAGTGTTCTTACAGCTTTGATTTCGTCAACATTATTAACAGCAAGCATTACTTGGTATATACTCACCGATAAGATGCCTCGCTCCGAAAATAAGTATAATGTTAAGTAATTAAATTCCAATTTATCAATATTCTTAATTTAAAAAACATAAGACACCTCGGTGTCTTCTTTAATGTCATCGACACTTCTCCTAGTTAAACCCACTTGCTATTTCTTCAACTAACCTGCATCGTTAGTTGAAGAAAAAACGCACCCAAAGCGTCCTTTGGTAACATTTCATTGAGATTCTACTTATATGTTACCGCCATTCAGAACAAGTGGATCGAACAGTCTTCTTTAAAAATTTTTTTCGCAGCGTCTCAGAGTGTTATTTTCTATAAAAAACAGCGACAAACACCGATTTAACAGTGTTTGTCGCTGTTTGAAATGTTACCAAGATTTGATTTGGGAACGTTATTTAGTTTTAAATAAATATTTATACATCAATTAAATTTGTTTTCTATATTTTATTATTGCTTTTCTAATATCCTTTTTGAATGCTCCAATTCCATATTATATATTTTGTAAAATTCCTCCCTCTTCATTTCTTCTAGAGGGGTTGAATAATACTGCCAAACGCCTCTTGACGTGCCCATCACACGCTGGCCGCCAATATTCAGTTCATATTCTTCTCCATAACCTGTCGTATAAGCAGTTGTAATAGTTCCGTGATTGCTATTAAAACCTTCGACCTCATCCAAATCAGACAAAATATCGACGAGTGTAAAGTTTATTGGATATGTCGGTTGCTCTTCTTTTGCTTTTTGCAGCTCTTTTTCTGCTTGTTTGTACAAGGCTTTTCGGTCTGGTGAAACATCAGAAATATATTGTGTAGATAAATAGTCTTTCATTCGCTCTATACGATCAGATTGTTCATAGTTATTTGAATGCCTCATCATGGCTTCACGCTGTGCTACGCTTTTGATTTGTTCGAGCATCTCTTCATTTGATAACGTTCGCCCGCCTTTTGTAGGAATCCTACTCCAATCTGGTGCGGGAATGGAACTAAATGCTGAATAACTCCTTACTAAAGGACTTTTTACTTCCTTCATCGAATAGCCCCACAAATCCCCTTTACCTGAAGAACGAATAATTTCGTCTGTTTTAGTAGTTGGCGATGCTGTATTTTTTGTCGTATTTCTCTGATGCGTATTTTCAAAAAAATTACTTTGTGTTTGTCCAATTTTCCCTATCATTTTCTAACCACCTTTTTTATCTTTGTGATTTTATCGACAAAAAAGGAATATATTTGAATTTCAAATGGTTACCAAAGCGCCGTTTAAGAAGGTGATTTTATGGGAATGGCAAAAAAAATTAAAATGCTTATGGTCGAAAAAGACATAACACTTTCTGATCTCGCTGAAAAAATCGGTACTTCTCAACCTAACCTTTCAAATAAGATGAAACGGGATAATTTCAATGAGAAAGAATTGAATCAAATTGCAGAAGTGTTAGAAGTGAAATACGAAGCAAATTTTGTATTAGAAGATGGTAAAAAAATTTAGAAAGATACCTAATATATTGGTTGTCTGTTTTTTTCTATGTACTTTTTCCTCCTAATTTCCTAGAATGGTAATATAAAGGGAGGATTTATAAATGAAGAAAAAATTAATTTTTAGTGCAGCATTGGTATTAAGTTTAGGATTGGCTGGTTGTGGAGCAGATTCATCAAAGGAAGATAAACCTAAAGAGGAAACAAAAACAGCTGCATCCGCTGAATCAAGCAAAAAATCTGATAGTAAAGCTGATAGTGGTCAAGAAACTACTGAGTCGGAACTTGGAAAATTAACAGTTTTGTATAAGGACAAAGAACTTAATACCCCTGTCAACAACGGACCAGTAAAAGCTACACTTGATAAAATTCAATTATCCACACTTGAACCAAGTGAGTCTTACAAAGATACATTTGATGGTAAAGACAAAGTAACTATCGTCACTATTGAAGCATCGACTGAAAATACTGTTGACGAAACAATAAATTACTACTTAGATCAAGCTAAACTTGTGACAGATACTGGTCAACAAGTAGATGCAAATTTATGGTTTAGTGATGATGTCGGTGGTGAATTTTTAGGGAAAGTTAAGAAAAACGGTAATATTATTTGGGTTCTTAAGCATGATGAGAATATAAAAAAGGTTACCCTTCATATCAGTGGTGCTTCTAACGAAAAAATAGATCGCGTTGGCGAAGATTTAAAAATAGAAATCCCATTAGATAAAAAATAAGTCACTCAAATTGAACTGCACCCCAAAAGTTAGACCAAAAATCTAACGATTGGGGTGTATTTATTTTGGCAAAGTACGATTATGAGTTTAAAAAGAAAGTTGTTGAAGCTTATTTTCTAGGTGAAGGTGGTTATAGACATTTAGCCTTTCAATTTGGAAATTTCAGGTCATGGAGTGGTTAGGAGATGGGTTAAACAGGTGACTGCATTAGGATTTGATTCTCTTAGGAAACGTGAAAGACATGCAGGTTACACTATTCAATTCAAACTAGATGTCATAAACTATTATGTAAATAGAGGGAATCTATCCGAGATGTAGCTCATAAATTCAATCTTCCAAATGATTCGATGGTTTCTTCTTGGGCTTCTGCATATAGAAAGCATGGTATAGATGGAATTTCTCCAAAATCGAAAGGACGTCTATCATTGTCAATCAAACCGAAGAAAGCTAAGGAAGAAAAGAAATTAACTCGTGAACAGGAATTAGAACGTGAAAACGAAATATTACGTGCGGAGCTTGCGTTCATAAAAAAGCTCCAAGCTTTAGGGGTGCCAGTCCCGGATCGTCTCAAGAACGAGATGCCAGAATCATCCACGAACTCCGAGCGGAATTCAAATTAAATATTCTTCTTGAAGCGACGAAATTTCCTAGAGCGACTTATATGTATTGGCAAAAACGATTTGATAGAGAAAATCCAGATGAAGAAATTGAGCGTGTTATTAGTGAAATTTTTGAAGAGAACCATGGTAATTACGGTTATCGCAGAATAGCTGCTGAATTGCGTAACCGTGGAATCGTTGTGAATCATAAAAAAATTCAGCGTATTAAGCGGAAACTTGGTCTACAAAGCGTGAAGTTTACGAGAAATTCTCGCAAATATAGTACATACAAAGGCACTGTTGGAAGCGTTGAGAAAAACCGTATTCACCGCCGTTTCTATACATCTATCCCACATCAAAAATTGACAACGGATACCTCTTTTCGTGACTGGAAAAGATGGAAAAGTAACCATTAAGAAGGTTTATTTATACGCATTTCTAGATATGTTTAACGGAGAAATAATTTCCTATCGTCTATCTGAACGACCAAACGCACAAGCAATTCATGATGCTCAACTAGAGGCAATTAAACGAACATCAGATTGCCCTTATCGTCGAACCTTTCACTCAGATCAGGGATGGGCATATAAGATGAAACAATACAGCAATCTACTGAAGAACAATAAAATATTCCAAAGCATGTCTCGAAAAGGAAACTGCCTAGACAATTCACCAATGGAAAACTACTTTGGTCTACTAAAACAAGAAATGTATCATGGAATTATCTATACTAGCTTTGAAGAAATAAAACAGGCGATTGATAAGTATATCTACTACTACAATCACAAGCGAATAAAAAGTAAACTTGGATGTAGTCCAGTCACCTATCGTGAAAGATTGGCTGCATAAAAGAAAAACCAGAATGGGGAAATCCATTCTGGTTAAAGTCTAACTTTTGGGGTTCACTACAATTTGGTGGGGAGCCCCCACCATTTAGCCCTTATGTTAATCACCTTAATACGTCACAAACCCTTATCACTACTGAGTTACTTCGAATCATCCATCTTCAGAACAGCCATGAATGCTTCTTGCGGAACCTCGACTGAACCTACTTGTTTCATACGTTTTTTACCTTCTTTTTGTTTATCAAGAAGTTTTCGTTTACGGGAAATATCCCCACCGTAACATTTCGCTAATACGTTTTTACGCATGGCTTTAATTGTTGAACGTGCCACAATTTTTTGACCAACTGCTGCTTGAATTGGCACTTCAAATTGTTGACGTGGGATTAATTCTTTCAATTTCTCTACGATGACTTTACCACGCTCGTACGCAAAGTCACGGTGTACGATAAAGCTTAGTGCATCGACTTGCTCACCATTTAATAAGATATCCATCTTCACTAGTTTTGAAGTCTGGTAACCAATGAGTTCGTAGTCAAATGATGCATAGCCCTTCGTATTTGACTTTAAATAATCAAAGAAATCATAAACGATTTCTGATAACGGCATTTCATAAACAATGCTGACACGTGTCGTATCAATATAATCCATCGTCATAAAATTACCGCGCTTTAATTGACAAAGCTCCATTACAGCTCCTACATAATCGTTTGGTACCATAATTGTAGCTTTTACATACGGTTCTTCCACACGATCAATTTTTTGAGGATCCGGCATAAATGATGGGTTGTCAACCTTAACTGTAGATCCATCCGTCATTTGAACATTGTAAATTACAGAAGGTGCTGTTGTAATTAAATCAATGTTAAATTCGCGCTCGATACGCTCTTGAATAATTTCCATATGTAGAAGCCCTAAGAATCCACAACGGAAACCGAAACCAAGAGCCTGTGATGTCTCTGGTTCATATTGTAGTGCAGAGTCATTGAGCTCTAGCTTTTCTAACGCTTCACGTAAGTCATTATATTTTGCTGTATCGATTGGGTATAGTCCACAATAAACCATTGGATTTAAACGGCGATAACCTGCTAATGCCTCAGCCGCAGGGCGATTAGCAAATGTAACTGTATCCCCCACACGAGTATCACCTACATTTTTAATAGATGCTGTTAAATAGCCTACGTCACCTACTGTTAGTTCAGCCTGTGGTACAACTTTTGGTGTGTGTACCCCTACTTCGATAACTTCAAATTCCGCTCCAGTAGCCATCATACGAATTTTATCGCCTGGTTTTACTGTACCATTGACAATTCGAATAGAAATAATAACACCTTTATATGCATCATAAATAGAGTCAAAAATAAGGGCTTGTAGTGGTGCTTCTGGATCACCAGTTGGTGCAGGTACCTTCTCTACAATTTGCTCTAAAATATCTTCAATACCGATACCAGCCTTGGCAGAAGCTAGTACCGCTTCAGAAGCATCTAACCCGATTACATCTTCAACTTCTTGACGTACGCGTTCTGGGTCGGCAGCTGGTAGATCGATTTTATTGATAACTGGTAAAATTTCTAGGTCGTTATCAAGCGCTAAGTATACATTTGCTAGTGTTTGTGCTTCAATGCCTTGTGCTGCATCGACAACTAAAATTGCGCCCTCACATGCAGCTAAACTACGTGATACTTCGTATGTGAAATCGACGTGTCCTGGTGTGTCGATTAAATGGAATGTATACACTTCGCCATCTTTCGCTTCATACTTTAATTGAACTGCATTTAATTTAATCGTAATGCCTCGCTCACGCTCTAAATCCATTGAGTCGAGGAGCTGTGCTTTCATTTCACGGGAAGTTAATGATTTCGTTTGCTCTAAAATACGGTCAGCAAGCGTAGACTTCCCGTGGTCAATATGTGCAATAATTGAGAAATTTCGTATATTCTCTTGTCTTTTTAAACGTGCTTCTCGGTTCATCTTTTCCACTCCTAATTAAACTATAATGAATTATACTATGAACCTTATATAAACCACAACATTAGAACGGCATAAATGCTGTTAAATCAATGGTTATTCTCAATAGTGTGCCGTTTCCTCTGCGAATCAATGCGAAAAACGAGAAGGAGTTCCTTTCCTATACCCTTAACAAATAAAATAGCCAACTACACCAATAGCATGGTGTACGATGGCTATTTTATTACTAAATTATATATTTATTGATTGTTGAATTAGGTTCGTTAATGTATTAACCCCGCTTTGTACTAAATGTACGCCGTCTGGAGCAAAAAATTCTGGATGGTTGATAGCAACTGAATGCCAGTCAATCAATGTAATATTATCATGCTCTTGAGCTTTTTGTTGTAATGAATAATTTACTTTACTTTCCCAAGAACGCGGTACCCGAGTATTCACTAAATAAATATTGGCATTGGAGAAAGCTTCAAGTAGTGCGTCAATCTGATCGTTCGAGAAGAAACCATTTGTGCCAAGTTGAATAATAACTGCTTTATCTGGTTGATTAAAACTAGCATAATTTGGTGCCAGCTTGACAGCTTGTGATACTTGGCGACCAATTTTTGCATCAATTGTAATATTAGGATAGATATTATGTAAGCTTGTAGCAATATCTATCATTAAAGAATCTCCAATAGCTAATACGTTATTGGATTCATCTTTAGAAATAGCAGTTGTATCATTTTCTCCCTGCTTAGGCTCTTCTTTGTCTGGTTGAGGGCTAGTTTCAGCTTCTGCATTCTCAACATTCGATGAATCGGTTTCTGATGTTTCTTTTTTCGTTACGACATCATCTTGCTTAGCAGCTGATTCTGCACCATTAATTTTAACTTCTGTTATCAGGGACTCTTTTGATTCAGTTTGTTCTTTTCCTACGACACCTGTCATTCCAGTCAAAAATACTAAAAGGAATAGAGGAATGAGCACCGTTGAAATTTTTCTAGTTACCGAAAAGCTTCCCCATTTATTTTTATTAAATTTAACATACTGTCGATAATAAGAGCGGAATCCTTCCTTGCGTATAGGCATTTCGATAAAACGATACGATAATTCAGCAATAATCAAAATAAGAACTAGCTGTAAAGCAACTCGCCAGTACGCAGGATTACCTATTTCGTGGACAGGCGTACCTAATACCATAATCGGATAATGCCATAGATAGATTCCATACGATCTTGAACCAATCCAACGTAGAGGCTTCAAAGAAAGGATTTTTCCTAAAATGCTAATTGGATGACAAACACACGCTATTAATATAGCTGCATTTAAACAAAATAGGAACATGCCTCCTCTATATAAGAAAGTTTGATATTCATCTACAAAAATAATACTTAAAATAAAAATACTAAAAGCAACCAAACTTATAGCATTTAGTTTATTGACATTGTCAGTAGATAGTTTTTGTGAAGATAGTCTTTTCATCGGCCAAACGAGAGCCAGCCAACAGCCTATAAGTAATTCAAAGGAACGCGTATCTGTACCGTAATATACACGACTCGGATCAGCTCCTGGCTCATACATTATGCCCATTAATGTAGCTGAACATAATGCACCGATAAAGATGAAGATGGCTAATTTACTCTGTTTTTTAACAATATAAAGCCCTAGCATTAACAGAATTGGCCAAATAAGATAAAATTGTTCCTCAATGGCTAAAGACCATAAATTCTTTAAAGGTGAAGGGGATCCAAAACTATCAAAATAAGAGAGTTTATGAAAAATGAACCACCAATTACTTGAATAAAAAATAGAGGCTATTGCATCTCCACGCAATGTATTAAGAAGTTCCTTATGAAATAAGGTAGCCCAAGCGAATGAAGTAATAATCATTACGAACGCAGCAGGTAGGAGGCGTCGAAATCGACCGATCCAAAATTTCCCTAAACTTACTGTTAACTGATTTCCTTTTAAAGGTAAAATAGTAGAGGTTATTAAGTAACCTGATAAAACAAAAAAGATATCAACTCCTAGGAACCCACCTTTGGCCCATCCGAAGTTAAAATGATAAGCTATAACAGCTAATACTGCTAAAGCTCGAATCCCATCTAATCCAGGGATATAACGATGATTGACTACCTTGCCTGACATAATATTCCTTCCTCTTCTTCTAATAATCCATCAAAATTTTCGATATTTTTTATAGTGTAAATAGTATAAAGCCAAATATCGTCCCCTTTTAATTAATGATTCAGTGCATTCACTTATATAAATGACGGATGAGTATTTATAAAAGTTTAGATAAAATGATATCTTAGAAAATTTTTTTATTTTTTCACATCATATGTATAGTTGTCCTTCATCCTTTAGAAATAAAGGTTATTCTTTATTTTAGCCATCAAAAAAGCATCTCCAAAATGGTAGATGCTTTAAAAGCGTTTCTCGCCTATTACATATGCCACTACAAAACTATTACAACTCATAGTCAAATCTTTATGTGCCGCCTCGAAAATTATAAGACAAGAAATGAATAAATAAAAGGGCTTAACAATTATTTTTTCTAAATATAATTCCTGGTATTTCCGCTAAAAAACCATCCAATTTCCATAATTTCTTCTAAGTGCAACGTCTCAGCAAAAAATTGGCAAAAAGGAGACTTTAAAAAGAGTCCCGTTTTTTGCCAATTTCAATATTTAAAATATAGTAATCTACATTATTTAATCTTGTTTTTCTGTAATGAAGGATTTTGCTATGGCTTTTCCTATTACAGCAATTGTACGATTCAATTCTGCTTCTGTATTGTCAATTCCACCCAGTTCAATTAGTATCATTTCTTTTGTTAAATCTTGATTATAACGTCCATCAACATTGTCACCACTTTTTGAGATAACACCCCTAGAAATCTTCGGAACAATTTCATTCATAGCAGCAGATAGACTTTCTGCATAAGCAGTATTCCATCTATAATTCTTATGCTCTGCACCTATGACAATTGCAATCCGTGCATATGATTCGTTGTTATGTGTTAACGTTGTCGCATCTCTTTTGGCAGAATCACGATGCAAATCAATAACTAAATCATAGGATTGCTCTTGTAAACGTTTTGCTAAATAAGGACGTACAAAGTTGTAAGACTCCGGAAAACTTTTCCCTTTAAGTTTTAGTTCCTTCATAACATCAACACCTAAAACGTCCGTTTGTATACCGTTCATGCTAAAATGCTTAGAAATAGTATCTTTTAAATTATAAATATTTGTTTTTTCATCATAATAGGCCGCTTTCCCGCTAACAGCTTTCACCATTGGTTGATATGATTCATATGAATGCGTAAATAATAACAATACTTTAAATGGATCTTTTGTTTGCTCTTTTGTTTGCTCTTTTGTTTGTTCTTTTGTTTGTTCTTTTGTTTGCTCTTTTGTTTCCTCTTTTGTCTGCTCAAGTGCACTTTGTCCATCTAAATTAGTAGCGGCAAACACGACTTGTTTATCCTCTGGTTCTTTAATCGGAGTCGATGCTTGCTTGTTGAACGGAAGTTGCCCAGCAATGACAGGTAATACGAAGAAGAACAATAATAAACCAAATGACCACTGTAGTTTTTTTAGCAAAGTCACACCCTCCTCCCCTTATCGTATGGAGGGGATGTGCCTTTTAGAACGAAAAAAATTATAGGTTATTTGCCCACTTCATAAGCATAGATGACACAAGTTTTGCATACTTATCTATCCAATAATCGGCTTCCTTTGGCGTGACCATCAGCTGTGTATGCGAGCCTGCGAAAGTCTCTGCAAACAATTGCTGACGCTCTTCTTTAGACCACGTAGCCCACTCACCAAAAATCGGCTTCACTAAAGACATATCTAGTTCTTTATTTGTATCTGGTTGCCAAGACGACAATGACAATTTTGATGAAGGTTTACTCCGCTCTGCCACTCGCGCAGCTATAGAACGTAGCATTAGCTCTACAGCATCTGCAATTAATACAGGCGCATCAACTACTGTTGGGATACCAATTGCGGTAACAGGGATGCCAAGCATCTCATATGAAATTTCCTTACGTTGATTTCCTACGCCAGAACCAGGGTGTATCCCTGTATCCGTTAATTGAATAGTTTTACATAAGCGATCACTAGCTCTTGTTGCAAGTGCGTCTACAACAATAATTAATTTGGGCTTTAGACGATCTGCCAACGCCGCTACAAATTCACCAGTTTCATAACCTGTTTGTCCCGTTACACCAGGCGCATACATGACAAATTTTTCATCAATTACATCCAGACTATGCAAATGATCGATAAGATATGGTCCTATAGCATCTGGTGTAATTGTACGATTACCTAGACCAATAATTAAAATTTTGTCATCTTCTTTCCATGACATGGATTCATGCATTTTTTTAAAATTCACAAGCAATTCTTTCTCAAGCTGCTCAAATCCATCCTGATCATCAAGCGTCAAAGTAGGTACAGACAGTGTAATGTACTGCCCTTTCTTCTTTCCAATTTGCTTCTCACCTTCTGCATTAACGAGCACATCAGTGATTTTTACCCGACCAGCACTAATATCTTCAATTTGAATACCACTCGACTCTTCAAGCGTTTCTTTTTGCTCTTTCGTTTGATGCAAAACAACCTCTTCAGACTCATCAATTAAATCCGTACGTTGCCAATTTAAATTTTGCATACAGTTCACCTCAACTGTAGTTTGTTCAAACTGTCAAGTAAATATTCTTTGCATTTATCTATTGCAATTTGGCCTAGCGTTTGTTAAAATGATTTTTGTTGTATTGACACAAGAAATCAATGAGAAGATATCATCTCGTACCTAATTTAGGAGGTGAAAGATATGCCAAACATTAAATCTGCGATTAAACGCGTAAAAGTTAACGAAAAAGCTAACGCTGCTAACTCTCAAGCTAAATCTGCAATGCGTACTACAGTGAAAAAAGCTGAAAACGCTGTTGCTGCTAAAGCTGAAAACGCACAAGAACTTTTACAAGCAGCTTACAAATCTTTAGATAAAGCAGCTTCAAAAGGACTTATCCACAAAAACGCGGCGGCTCGTAAAAAGTCTCGCCTTTCTAAAAAAGCGTAATTGTTATAAAGGATCAGTATACTCTATTAAGAGTAGCTGATCTTTTTAATTTATTAGAAATCAATTATCTCTGTTGCAATGCGCTATCACTTCGTTTTCCCCATTGCATTTACTATAAAGAGCTGCCCCTATTGCTTCGGACAGCTCATCAATAAATATTTTCTTACTAAACAATCGCTTTATCCTTAAAGTTGACGTAGCAAAAAGAGTTCTAAATAACGCTCACGATTGCCTCCAGTTGATTTCAGTTGTAAATCGACCTCTGCTAACTGATATAAAGCCTTCAATAAGCTTTCCTCTGATGGACGATTACGTTGCTCTACCATCAACTTGACACGATAAGGATGTATTTTTAAATTTTTTGCAATTTGCTGTGGATGATAGCCCTTTTTTAATAAATAAAATACATTGGACATCGTACGTACATTTGATGCAAGTAATCCAACAAGCATGATAGGCTCTTGCTTTTGACGTAGTAAATCGTGATAAATAGACAATGCCCCTACAGAATCGTTCGCAAAGTAAGCATTTAACATTTTAAAGGCATCCTGCTCTAACGTTTTTGCCACTAAATCCTCGACCAACGTAGTAGTAATTTCACCACCATCTCCTATATAAAGAGTTAGCTTCTCTATTTCCATTTGCAACTGTAGCATATTCGGTCCAACCATTGCGACAAGCTGCTCAATCGCATTTTGTGTTATGCTGTTGCCCTCTGTTTTGACTTTACTTTGTATCCACACAGCTAAGTCCTGCTCCTTTGGTGTTTCAGCTTGGACTAATAACGCATGCTCCTTCATCATCTTTGTCACTTTTTTACGTTCATCCAATTTCTCATAAGGTGCGATAAAAACTGTTAATGAAAAATCGGAAGGGTTAGCAAGCCATGATTCTAAGCGCTTTATATCATGGTCAATTTTTTCTTTTCCCTTTTCGGTTGCCTTTAAAAAGGATGCATTTTTAGCAATGATAAGCTTTCGTTCAGAGAAAAAAGGAATTGTATCTGCTTCATCTATAACGACATCCACTGGCATTTCTTCCAAATCAAATGTTGACATCTCTATCTCTTCTTCTGGCCCTATCGCTTCTTTTAACCGTTTAACTGTTTCGTCTATAAAATAGCTTTCCTCACCAACGAGTAAATAAACCGGTGAGAGCTCTCCTTTTTTGATATTATTCCAAACCGTTGAAATCATAATTTTCCCTCCATGTAGCAATACTACTAGTATACATGATTTATATTCCTTTGTGACTTTGACCGAATTGTGTCGATTCTTTGCCATATGGTAAATTCTCCGTTTCGATATAGCTTTTATGAAAACGATGTCTTATAATAAATAAGAATTGGAGGGATAACAATGAATCCATTTGAAGGAAAAAACATACAATGTCGCCGTAACGACGCAACTGATTCAGGAGTTGGCTTCGGTGTATCATTCGGAATGTTTTCACTTATGTTTATTATCGCAATTATAGTAGAAGTAGCATCTAGATAATTATGTACGAGAAAAAGACCTTGCTCATTGGACAAGGTCTTTTTCCTTTTGCACAGACCAACTATCTTCACTAATTCTTACTTCGATCGTCCCATCTACTCCTGTTGTTAATATAGTTAAATTTCGACTTGTAAAACGCTCCACAACCTCATCATGCGGATGACGATAGCGATTATTGAGCCCAGCGCTGAAAATGGTTAATTCAGGCCGTAACAGCTCCACAAACGGCTCAATACTTGATGTTTTACTGCCATGGTGCCCAGCCTTCAACAATGTCATATCCGCTAATTGCTTGTTGTAAAGTTTTATAAGCTCCTGTTCACCATGCTCCTCTAAGTCACCTGTTAGCAATGCTCGAAATGAACCCTGATGCATATATAAAACAATTGAATCATCATTCCCCTCGTAAAGGGTGTCACGGGGCCATAAATAGTGAAAATTAGTTTTTCCTATGCGCCACGCTGTTCCCTGCATTTTTTCTTTCACAGGAACTTTTCGCTTTTTGGCTTTTATCAGTAAATCCCGCATCACAGGCTTATCCATTGAACCTGGAGTGAGATGAATTTCACGCATGTCAATCTCTTGCAATATCTCTTCAGCTCCCTCTACGTGATCGGCATCCGCATGAGTGGCGATAAAAATATCAATGTCCCGTATCCCTTTACCTTTCAAAAAAGGTACAACAACCTGTCTTCCAACCTCATAGGGGCTTTCTGAAGTCTTCCATACTTCCTGTTCAAAGCGTAGTAAGCCGCCTGAATCAATAACATACACAGCCCTTCTAAACGGTAATTCAATAACTGTACAATCTCCCTGACCAACGTTTAAAAATGTAAGCTTTGTTTCCTTAAACATCATCGGCGATAAATGAATACACAATGCAGGAATGAAAATCACAACTGCAAACCTACTATAATGCTTTATCTCGATAAAATAGAAGCCTGCTAATACACTTATCAAAGCCACGCAAATAAGCCATATAGCGGGCTTCCCTGGCGACCACAGCTGAAACGGTAATTCCTGAAGATATAAAATAAACTTTGTAAGCCACATACGGAGCGGCTCATACCCAATAAACAAAGCTTTAGCTACTGGCATCGATATAATCGTTATGATAAACATAGCAATATTTAAGGGCAAAATAACAAAGGAAAACAGTGGTACGAAAATAATATTTGCCAAAAATGATGAAATAGAAATTTCATAAAAATGATGGAGTAATAATGGATAAACAAGAAGCTGGCACACAAATGTAATGAGAAATGAACGGATTAACCAGTTCGTGGATAGTCTTAAAATGACGCCAGAATAGACAAGACTAACCGTTGCTAAATATGACAATTGAAAACCAATCTGATAAATGACACCTGGTTCTAGTAGGACAAAGCAAAGAAAGCTAATTGCTAGGGCATCATCAATCGATATTTGCGACCAAGCGTAACGCATCAGCATGATTAATTCTACGACAGATACCGCACGCCATACAGACGGAGCACCGCCAGCTAGCACTCCATAGACAGGTAAGATGATGAGTAAAACTATAGTCGCCATTTCCTTCCGTACGCCTATACGTAGAAGACCTTCAAAAAACAACCATGAGACAAGTGCCACATGCAGACCAGAGATAGCAAATAGATGTGTGATGCCAAGCTTTTGATAGGCTCTTTGAAGCTCATGATCAACTTGATCCTGTGATCCTATTAGAAGTGCTTGTGCTTCTGCAACTAGTGACTCCGGGAATGTTGTTTCAATATGTTTTTTCATAGAGTGTCTCTGTTTAGCAAGAAAAGAACGAATAGATTTTTTCTCTTCTATAAAGGTCCAGCTTGAAACTACAAATATTCCTCTTGCACCTTTACTGATCAAATATTTTTCCATAGAAAACGCATACACATGTGCAGGTGGAAGAGGTGCTATAAGTTCTCCATGAACTAGATAGGTCCTACCAGTCAATGAAGTAGTTTCATAAAGGCTTTTCTCTTGTTCTGATGAAAATGTATAGACGACATACAACTTCTCACCCGTTTCAGTTTTGACAAAGCCTCTAAGCTTTTGACCATTTATTTTATATTCACTCGACCAAGTTATTTGGAATGTTGACGGTAGAGGGGGAGATTCCGTCAATTGAAATGTAACGATGAAGAAATAGGAAAGAAATCCACTGACGATAACAAGCGCTGAAATTAAACGGGTTTCACCTTTCAATTTAAGCCATAACGCGAAAAGCAGAAGAATAGCGAGTAGCCAAGCTGACTTGTGTGCCGCTATTGAAGCAACAAGTACAGCTAGTGCTACGTATATCCATTTATGCTTTAAAGCTTTTTGCCAAATAATGCACTCACCTTCTGTTCATATGGGAGCAATTTTTCTGCAGGCATACCACTCTCACGAAGCTCGTTTAGCATGTCTATGTACAAGGCTAATTTTTCGTCGCTTAAAAAGTCGATTTTACGTTCATCAAACGGAACGTGCACAACCTCTACACCTGCTTTTTCAAATAATTCTTGTGCATAAGGATTATTTTTATAATCGGTAGCGTAATAGACGCGTTCAATACCTGCTTGAATAATAGATTTCGTACATGGCAGACATGGGAAATGTGTAACATATAAGTCTGCACCTTTCGTTGGCGTACCATATTTAGCACATTGTAACAGTGCATTCATCTCAGCATGTACTGTACGCACACAATGGTTATCAACAACGTAGCAACCTTTTTCAATACAATGTTCATCACCTGTAATTGAACCGTTATAGCCACCTGCAATAATTCTCTTATCTCTAACGACAGTTGCTCCTACTGCAAGTCTTGTACATGTACTACGTAATGCGAGTAAATGGCTTTGCGCCATGAAAAATTGATCCCAAGTAATTCGCTCCATATGACTACCTCCATAAATTTACATTGTTCGTTCATTGCAACAGTTTTTTTACTCTATAGTGTAGCCCTTTTTGAAAAGAATCGTCAATATCTCAAAACTTACTGCCATTATTTAACCGTAATGAAATCCTTCAGCTTCTCAAACGTTCTTTCGCCAATACCACTCACTTTTTTTAAATCCTCAATTGTTTTAAAGCCACCATTCTCCTCACGATACGAAATAATACTTTGAGCCTTTGATGGACCAATACCTGATAATGTCGTTAGTGCTGCTTCATCTGCTTTATTTAAATTGACCTTTTGATCTTTCATACCATTGTTACTTTGTGATGTTCCGCTAGTAGGCATCGTCAAGATATTAGTGGTAATTTCGTCAGGCTTTTCACCCTTTATAGGAATGTAAATAACCATCTCATCCTCAACTTTTTGCGCATGATTAATGAGTTGCGTATCAGCATCCTTCGTATAGCCACCTGCAAGCTTTACCGCATCTATAATACGCTGGTCAGTCTGTAGCTCATAGACACCTGGATACATAACAGCGCCCTTTATATCAACAAATACCTGCTGTATGACCGCTTCATCAACAGATTCTTTTATTTCATATTGTTCAATAGGTTGGATTGTTTCGATGAGCTCTTCTTGGGGAGGTGAAGAGTCAGAACTCAAAAAAAAGAAGTAACTAAGTCCACTGATTGCAAGTATGCCGGGGATCAACATACTTTTTTTGTACTTTTGCCAAAAAGATTGGATCATCTATAACATCCTTTCCTTTGCAAAAGGTAATCATATGGAGTCTATTTCATCTTACAATATCATTCATGCGTTGAACAGATAAATTATTTAAAGCAAGTGCTAAGACTAATAATGAAAGCCCATCGCCATAACGTGGGGTTGATTTCTACCGTTACATTGTGAAAAGAACCACAGTGCTTATTAGTGCAGCGTGGCTCTTTGCCCCTTTCAATTTGGTAGTAAGAAACAGAAACACTTTTTTGGAAAAAATCGTCATTGATTTTAGTTAGGAGGATTCATTTGAAGAATAAAATACTTTTAGTCATAACTTCAATTATGCTATTGATATTAGTTGGTTGTGCAGGTTTAGCAGACTACACAATCCCACTACCAAATGGATATCGAATCGATCGTTTATCTGCACATCAAATCGGCATATATGGAGAAGAACCAGTAGTAGAGCAAGGAGAGGTACAGGGTAATGTAATTAATTATAACTATGTGCCTCCGAAAGTAGCAGATATTTGGTGGAATGACAATTATATTATTGCCAAACAAGTGACTCTCCAAAGTATAAATGGTGGTGTAGCTGAGCCAAATGAAGAGCAGTTTGCATTTTGGATCGTTGATATGCATGCTCATACCGTTTATGGACCACTTAACGAAGAAGCTCTTATCCAACAAAAGAAACTTTTTAATCTGTCTGAAGAAGTGAAATTAATTCCGATTGAAGATTTGAGTGATCTTCGACAATGAAAAGTAAAAACAGCTCACTGGTTAGTTACCAGCAAGCTGTTTTACTATTTCACCGCACGGATAAAAATGCGTTCACTTTCATATTCAGGGCCTTCATCAGTAAAATCTGCTGTTACTTCTACGTTTCTAAAGCCAATTTCCTGAAGCCATGCCATATATTGCTCGATTGAGAATGTACGTTGGTTATGCTCCTCGTCGAAGCGTTCATACAGATTTCTCTCAACATCACGTACATAAAACGTCATTTGGTGGACAACGGAATGTTCAAAATCGCCAGGTTCCGTATGCCATACATAGCTAATATCACCATTATCATACGTAAACGGTCCGTCTAAAAATATATCATTCATTTTAAATAACGAATGTACGTCAAAAAACAGCTGGCCTCCATCTCGTAAAGCACCATAAATACGTTCTAATGTTGAATAAACTGCTTTTTCTTCCACTACATAATTCAGCGAATCAATAGCAATCGTTACAACGTCAAGCGCCTCAAAGCCCTCTAATTCATCCATCGACATACAATAGAGAGGCACATGCAATCCTGCATCAGAAAAGCGTTCTGCGGCAATTGAGAGCATATTTTCAGATAAGTCAATTCCACTCACCTTGTAACCTGCCTGCGCAAACAGCATGCCAAGCACACCTGTCCCACAGCCTATATCTAAAAGATTTGGAAATTGACTGCTCGGTGCATGCTGCAAAACCCATTTCACATAGAGATTGTAAGGAATATCGGTTTGCAGTTCATCATACACATGTGCAAATCGTTCGTAACTCACACTTAAGCCTCTGGCACGTCTAGTTGCGGAGCATCGCCCCATAGACGCTCTAAGTTATAATAAGCGCGTTCATCTTTATGGAATACATGCGCTACAACATCTCCTAGATCGACAAGAACCCAGCGTGCTGCATCAAAGCCTTCTACACGGCGAATTTCATAGCCCTCTTTTTCTGCAATCTCTTGTAATTCACGTGCGATTGCTTGCACTTGGCGATCTGAATTACCATGAGCAATAATAAAATAATCTGCTAAAAGTGAAATTCCTTGCATATTTAAAACGACAATATCCTCACCATGTTTGTCGTCAATCGCTTTGTAAGCTGCTTGTAATAAAGTTGAAGTCATCCTTCACTGTCCTCTCTTTTCATCATATCGTTGTAACATTCTATTGATAATGGATAAATTGGTTGTTTGGTATCAATTAAAAACGCCAATGTATGGCGCACACAAGCACTCATCGCCTTATCCAAATTTTTCTTTGCTTTTTTTCGCAGACGATCAACACCATCAAATTTACGATTGGGTTCAATCATATCTGCAACAAAAATAATTTTTTCTAAACGGCTCATTCCTACGCGTCCTGTTGTATGAAATCGAATAGCATTTAACATATCCTCATCTGTAATGCCAAATTCGCTTTCTACAATATAAGCACCTACTGGGCCATGCAGTAGTTCACTACCCCAGCCAATAAGGCGAACATCTAATTTTTTATCACGGACGATTTGCTCCATCCATTCAATATCAGCATATTTCGCAATATCGTGAAGTATAGCTGCTGTCTCAGCTTTTTTTTCATCCTCGCCATATAATTTCGCTAGCTCAATGGCAGTTTCCATTACACCTATGGTATGAATATAGCGCTTCTCAGGCATGCGTGGCTTAATCGCCGCTAAGTACTGTTCACGTTCCATAAAGACCTTCCTCTCGTATGAACGTCTCTACTGCTTCAGGCAGTAAAAAAGTAACCGTTCCTCCCGTAGCAAGGCGTTCACGAATCAGTGTGGACGATAAATCGATTTGGGGAGCTTCCACCATTTCTATAGGAAAATCTGTTGTGGCCTCTGTTCCTGGACGCTTTACTCCTACAAATTGCACAAGCTTCACTAATTCATCAATACAGTACCATGTATGAAGCGAATCAATCATGTCGCCACCAATGATAAAGTAAAATTTTACATTAGGCTCTCTTATACACATCGCAGAAAGTGTCTTATATGAATAGGATACGCCACCCTTCTCCACCTCATACGACTCCACAGAAAAATACGAATATGGACTTATTGCACGTTTTACCATTTCAAGACGCTCCACATCGCTAGCACCATGACGTACGAACTTATGTGGTGGCAACGCATTTGGCATAAAGCGAACTTCATCTAGATTTAAAGCATGCAGTACTTCATTAGCCATCATCAAATGCCCATTATGTGGTGGATTAAATGTACCTCCCAGTAAACCGACCTTTTTCATCGTCTCACCTTATTTCGTTGCTTTTGGTAATACAATCTTTTTATGATTGCGTGACTCTTTATATAAAACAACTGTCAGTCCAATTAATTGCACAAGTTCTGCATGAGCACCTTTAGCAAGAGCTTCTGCAACTTCATGCTTGTCCTCCTCACAGTTATCTAAAATACGTACCTTAATCAACTCTCGTACTTCTAATGCTTCACGAATTTGCTTTGTCATTTCGTCATTAACGCCGCCTTTTCCTACTTGGAAAATTGGTGTTAAATGATGTGCTTCTGCACGTAAAAAACGTTTCTGTTTACCTGTTAACATAAAAATTAATATCCTCCTAATTGCACCTTCAGTTGGGCAATCATTGAATTTGTATTTGGGTATTTACCAAGCCAATGCTCAAAAGCAATAGCTCCTTGGTGAACGAACATTCCAAGACCCGTAACGACGGTTGCTCCTTTTTCCTCAGCCGCTTTTAAAAAAGGCGTCATTAATGGATTATACACAATATCGGCAACAATTGCGCCTTCTGCAAGTCGTTCTAGTGAAAATGGCATTGAAAAATTGCCCGTAGCAAGTCCAGCCGATGTCATTTGCACTAAAATGCCGAAATCAGCTAATGTTTCCTCGGCTTCCATTAAAGAAATGGCTTTACCTATGCCCATTTCATCGACAATTGCTTGGGCATTTGCCACTGTACGGTTTGCAATGGTTAAATTTGTATAACCTTGCTGCTGCATGGCAAAAGCAATACCACGAGCAGCACCGCCCGCACCGATAAGAAGGACTGGCTTATTTTTATGTAACATGCCAATCGCTTCTTCTAATGAGCGAACAAAACCAACACCGTCTGTATTGTAGCCTTTTAATTTTCCTTCTTTTGTTCGGACAACCGTATTGACAGCTCCCATTTTTTCTGCCAACTCATCTAGCTCATCTAAGTAAGGAATGATCGCTGTTTTATGTGGGATTGTAATATTCCAGCCACTAGCACCTAATGTTTTCAAGCCAGCAACCGCTGACTCCAAATTTTCAGAAGATACATGCACTGGAATATACGTCGCATCTATCGACAATTCCTCGAACCATGCATTATGCATCGCTGGGGATTTTGAATGCTCAATCGGATCACCAATAACTGCAAACCATTTCTTCATTTCTTAGTCCCTCTTCTCTACTTGTACTTCCTAAATTAGTGATGGGCGAATTGAAACCTGTACACCCTTTGGCGCATAAGCTGCTACAACTACATTGGCATGCTGCACAGTAATCCATCCAAGACCAGAGAATACAACATCTGTTTTCGCATCTTTGATTGAGAACTCATGACGCACTAATGGCGGTAGCTGTTCTATAAATTCAGCAGTTGGAGGTGCCAGTAATTCACCCTTATGCTCAGCATACAATGCATCTGCCTTCTCAAGCTTTGTTCGGTGTATTGGTAAGTCATTTGCCACGTGAACCGTAAATGCCGAACGATCTCCTTGAATAAAGTCAAAACGTGCAAGGGCGCCGATAAATAATGTTTGTCCAGCATTTTGTTGATACACTTTTGGCTTTATTTCTTTTTTAGGCATAATATATTTTAATTCGCTAGAATCAATATGGTGTGCCATCTGATGGTGATTAATAATTCCTGGTGTATCATATAATGCACTACCATCATCTAATGGAATTTCAATCATATCTAAAGTGGTACCTGGGAAATGAGAAGTTGTAATAATCTCACCTTCACCAGTAGCCTGCTTGATAATGCGATTAATGAACGTGGATTTTCCAACATTTGTACAACCTACAACGTACACATTTTGTCCATTACGGTACTCATCAATGGCTTCCATTGCTTCGGCCATCCCTTTACCTTTATGGGCACTCACTAAAAGTACATCGACAGGTTGTAGACCAAGAGCCTTTGCTTCACGTTTTAGCCAATTAATCACTTTTTTCGGTTTCACAGATTTCGGTAATAAATCGGCTTTATTCGCGATTAATAACACAGGATTTTTACCAACGAAGCGGTGTAGTCCTGGTAACCAGCTCCCATTGAAGTCAAATATATCAACAATTTTTACGATTAAGCCTTGCTGTGTTCCAAGACCGTTTAATATGCGTAAAAAATCGTCATCTGTTAATGAAACTGGTTGAATTTCATTATAATTTTTCAAACGGAAGCAACGTTGGCAAATGACCACGTCTTTTTCTAATGATGATGGGGGTGCATACCCAACTGCTGTTTTATCTTCTGTTTGAATTGTTGTACCACAGCCAATACAATTTGGCATTTCGTTCATTCTTTTTCCTCCCAAGTATTAATACCTTTTCGTTTTAAATCATTGAACACACGACGTTCAATAAATCGATTGAATTTTGTTACTAGCCCATCTGATTGTGCAACTGGTTTTACTAGTACCGTATGCAGGCCTAAGCGATTTGCGCCCATTACATCTGTTAGTAGTTGATCTCCTACCATTACTACTTCCTGTGGTCGTAGCCCTAATTGAATAATTGCACCATAAAAGGCATTACGAAGTGGCTTTCTCGCCTTATGAATATATGGAATACCTAATGGCTCAGCAAAATGCTTTACACGTGCTTCTTTGTTATTTGACGCAATAATAACACGAATGCCTGATTCTTTCATAATGCGAAGCCAAATAATAAGCTCTTCCGTTGCATCTGGACGGTCCCATTCCACAAGCGTATTATCTAAATCCGTAATGATTCCTTTAATGCCTAAGTCTTGAAGCTTTTCTGGTGTAATTTCAAAAATACTCGTGACAAATTCGTCTGGTAATAAAAAATTATACAAAATAGCGACCCCTAATCTAAACGTATTATTCGACCATTATAGCATATTTGCAAAGGCTTCACCCATTCGAATTGGGCTTCCTTGTACAACATTTTCCGTAAATTCTATTGCATCCTTTTCAAACAGCATAACTACTGTTGAGCCGAACGAAAAATATCCGACTTCTTCACCCTTACGCCACTGTGTCGTTGTATTAGTAAGTACGATAGTGTTTACAAAGGTAGCACCAACTTTAATAAACGCTACCTGCTGGTTATTAGGGACTTTCAGCTCTGTTACTGAACGGTAATTGTGTGAAATTGGTTTTTTACCGTATGTAAGACCGGCCTGATTAACAGGATAGGATTTTTGTCCAAGTGTATATTGCCTTAGCACTTGCCCATCAATCGGACTATGAATACGATGATAATCTGCAGGACTCAAGTAAAACACGATAAAATGTCCATCTGCATATTGTGAAGCACGTTCTGCATTGCCAAGTAAATCTTGTAATGCATAAGGCTTACCCTTTACAAGAAATGTCATATCCCATTCAATACGTCCAAATGATTCCACTTTGGCATCTACTGGACTTACATAGATAGTGGGATCTTGTTCAACTGGACGTGCATTTTCTAAAAGCTCTCTTGTAAAAAAGTCATGTAAACTTGAAAATTGTTGTTGTTTTTTTGAAACTTCTTCAAGATTAATGTCGTATACCTTCATGTAACTAGGAATAATACGTTTACTCCATTTCGCTTTTGCAATAGATTGCAAAAGATGGGAGGATTGCTTTCCATTTGTTAATTCAATCAAGCGTTGATATAATTTTTCTTTCATAAAACAAAACCCCTATCGATTAATTTAGACTGTCAATTTTTTCGCATTCGAAGTATAATGGTACAATATCTTAAGTGCAAAGGAGTGATCCCCCTTGTTTTTTTATCACAAGTTGGTGGATACCACGGTTAAGAAAATGAAATCGCAAGCAGCAAATTTTATCACAATCAGTAATATGTCCTTCGGCGGAGCGGCCATAATGGCTACACTACACGAATACTATAGCTACAGTGTCTTGTTTATCTTTATCGCAGCCCTTCTTGATCGATATGACGGAAAGGTAGCCAGAGCACTCGGACAAGTATCTGATTTAGGTAAACAATTAGATTCTATGAGTGATATTATATCATTTGGTGTGGCGCCTGCATTATTAATGTATAAAGTTGTCTTAGTCGACTTTGGTTTCGTCGGAATGACAATGACAGTACTATACATCATTTGCGGTGCGATGAGATTAGCTCGCTTCAATATTTCTGAAGCTAACGGTTATTTTACAGGGTTACCAATTACAGCGGCAGGTACGATCTTAACTTTAACGTATTTTGCATCTAATACGTTCCACCCGGCATTTTACCTTTTCCTATTCCCAATACTAGCATTACTCATGATTAGTACAATCACGTTAAAAAAAGTGTAACAGCGCATTTGCTGTTGCACTTTTTTTCATTTAACACAGTTTTATAACATATACTGTCGAAAAATGGGGAAAGGATGAAATCATTCAATGAGCGGAATTTTTACATCTATGTTGCAGTTATGGCTTGAGATCCCAGCGTTACTTGGCTATTTAAAGGGGCAAACATTCCATAAACCCTTTTCAAAAGAAGAGGAAGCTGCTTGTATTGAACGATTTTTAGGCGGTGATGAGCAAGCGCGTCTTGATCTAATTGAACGCAATATGAGACTCGTCGCACACGTTGTGAAAAAATTCCACCCAAAGCATGAACAACTTGATGATTATATTTCCATCGGTACTATTGGTCTTATGAAAGCTGTAGAAAGTTATACTCCTGACAAAAAAACCCGCCTTGCCACTTATGCCGCCCGTTGTATCGAAAATGAAATTTTAATGCATCTGCGTACACAGAAAAAAGTGCAAAAAGATGTTTCCTTATTTGAGCCAATCGGTACAGATAAAGATGGTAACGCCCTACAAATCCGAGATCTCTTACAATGCGATGAAGAAAGTGCAACAGAAAAACTTGAACATAAAGAGCATGTTGCCCAACTATATCATTATTTGCATATGCTTGACGAACGTGAACTCGAAATCGTTACACTACGCTATGGCCTAAACCAACAGGATGCACTTACACAAAAGGAAATTGCTGCACGTTTAAATATTTCTCGTAGCTATGTATCTCGCATTGAAAAGCGAGCTCTTATTAAACTCTATCAATTATATAAACGAGATCAAAAGATTATTGAGTAATATATTGTAAATTGATAATTATAAAATTTCAATAAACCCATAACATAATTCTGCTTTAAATCTTGTATTTTTTGTTACAAAAGTAATCCTTAGGCTCATCACCATAACGTGGGGTTGATATCCGTTCCGACTTGGCGCTTTGTTGGTTACGAAGGCGTTATCACAGGACTTGATGCTCTTAGCTTTCGTTCCTATACGCTCCAGGGCTGTGACGTTGATCCCAAGGAGTCGCCAAGTTCCACTCCAATCAACTTATATACAAAGCAGCATACATATTAACAAATGCCATCCCAATAAAAAAGCCCCCTTGCGTCATTAAATGTCGCAAGAGAGCTTTTTCTCTTAATGAGTTTCAACAGACTCTGAGAGTTCTACTGAAATAAGTGTACCAAGTAACATCGTTAAAATGACTACACCTGCTGTTAAAAATAGCATCATGAATGCCTCCCATCTATATATGAAGAGATTTAATTAACAACAGTTTAGCATTAGCGAGACTTTTAAACTGTGATTTTTCTCACACTAAAAGCTACTCATTTTGACTATTTTGTGTAGTTTATACCGCAGAATGGTGAAAAATAATAATCAGCGGAAACAATGAAAACCCCCACTATTTATTGATTTTATAACGATTCGATAGCTTTCAGTACTACTTGTGTTGAATGCTTTGCAGCTACTGGTAAAAACTCATCGAAGCTAATATTCGATTCTTTTCCAGCAATATCCGATAAAGCACGAATAACAACAAACGGAGTACCAAATTGATGGCATACTTGTGCAACAGCTGCTGCTTCCATCTCTACTGCCTTCATTTGAGGGAAATGACGACGGACAGCTTCTACACGAACAGGATCATTCATAAAAGTATCACCAGAGCAAATTAAACCTATACCGTATTGGTGCTCTCCAACAGCCTCTACTGCCTCTTCAGCCACTTTCATAAGTTTTTCATCTGATTTGTAAGCAGCTGGCATTCCTGCCATCTGACCAATTTCATAACCGAAAATTGTTACATCTACATCATGATGACGGACTTCATCTGAAATAACGACTGCGCCTACTTCAAGATTTTCATCATAGCCTCCGGCAGAGCCCGTATTAATGACTACATCAGGCTTGAATTCATGTAATAGAATAGTAGTTGACATTGCAGCATTCACTTTACCTATACCACTTTTTAGTAAAACTACCTCTTTCCCATTATAAGTTCCTGTTGTATACTCACTGCCTGCAATTGTTGTGCTTTTTGCTTGATCTAATGATGCTCGTAGAAGCTCTACCTCTTCTTCCATTGCGCCGATTACAGCAATTTTCATGTCTATTTTACTTCCCTTCTTAATTTAACTCTATATAAAAATAAGCAATCAAGTTATTTTCGTCAATAGGCGCCATTTAAAGTATTTAGTTGTTCCACTTTCACTGGTTGCCAACCTTCATTGTCGACCCATTCCATGCTAACGCGATACATTTTTGTCTTATCCTTCGTTGATACTGTTGCAATAGCCGAATTAGCGTTACCGTTATTTCCCATACGCCAGATAATCATATTATCCTTTTCGATACTTGTAACGGCTGTAACAGTTGCTACCTTTTCAGCCCAGTCTATTGATTGATCATCGTAAGAAGACACATGCTGCCCTGATTGTGCTGTAGGTGTAGGCTGCCAATTTTTATTTGTTATGACCTTGTCAACAATTGGGTTGTCTGACGTAGTTTCAATAGTAGCGTCCTTTTCAGGTGTTTGAGTCTCTTCTGTAGAATCTTCCTTTGCAGGTTTTTCCTCTTGACCTGTAACATCATTATTTTGCTCTTTAGAAGGCTTGTCCTTCACATTCTCGTTATCGTGTTTTTGCTCTTGTTTTGGCTCGTCTTTCTCAGCTTTTCCTGCATTATCCTGCCATTTAAACACAAATGTTGCTGTTATAATAATTAATATCACGACAATACCAATTAAAACATTCAATAGTTTATCTAGCTTCTTATTACGAGATGGCTGCAAATGACGACTGCTTCGAGTTTGTCGTTCACTCATGAAGTCTCCCCCTCTCTAGCCATTATTCTATCAAGTTCAACTGTACTTGCAAAATAATTGTGCTCATATATTTTTTTATGGAGAAAAATAAAGGCATCTCAACGTATTTTCCATAGATGATAGCATGAAGATAAAAGCAGCTAGCTCTCCTTTAAAAAGATAAGCTAACTGCTTGTACAAAAAAATTATTTTATTGAAATAATTTTAACTTTCATTTCACCACCTGGTGTTTGTACGACAACCTCTTCGCCTTCAGCACGACCTAGCAAGCCTTTAGCAATTGGTGATTCATTTGAAATGCGGAATTCCATTGGATCTGCCTCAGCCGAACCAACAATCGTATACGATTCCTCATCCGTTGATGGTTTACCATTAATAATTTCTACAAATGTAACCGTTTTCCCTAGTGATACTACACTGTTGTCTGTTTCATCCTCAGAAATAATAACCGCGTTACGAATCATTGATTTTAACGTAGAAATACGACCTTCTAAAAAGGCTTGTTCTTCTTTAGCTGAATCATACTCAGCGTTTTCAGAAAGATCTCCGAAGTCGCGAGCGATTTTAATACGTTCAACAATTTCTTTACGTGTTTCTGTTTCTAATTTTACTAATTCTTCTTCTAATTTTCTTTTACCTTCAGCTGTCATTGGGTATTGTTTTTCGTTTGCCAAAGTCCTTCACTCCTTATTTCATCAATACAAAAACATAAAACTCGACCAAATGCCATGTGTGATGCATTTAATCGAATTTTATTGTTTTTAATCGGTTTCAAAATTCTCTTTGACCTAATAGTATGCATGCTTTTCAGAAATATGCAATGATTCGCATGAAAATATTGTCAATACCACTCTATCTTATTACAATACGTTGTCAGTTTCAAGAATAGTTTTAATTTTCGTGACCATCAAATCAATTGCAACTTCATTATCCCCGCCCTCAGGAATAATAATATCAGCATAACGTTTCGTAGGCTCAATAAATAAATTATGCATTGGACGCACTGCCGTTAAATATTGTTCGATTACAGAATCCGTTGTTCGCCCACGCTCTTTTATATCACGCATTATACGACGAATAATACGTAGATCTGAATCTGTATCTACAAATAATTTAATGTCCATTAAATCACGTAAATCTGCATCCTCTAACACTAAAATACCTTCTAGTATAATAACATCTACAGGTTCAACATGAATAATTTCTTTTGCTCTTGTATGCTCTACATAATCATATACAGGCTTTTCAATTGGTTGACGTACCAATAATTTTTTTATGTGTTCAATTAACAAATCATTATCAAACGCTAACGGATGGTCATAGTTTGTACCTAAACGCTCCTCAAACGTTAAATGACTTTGATCTTTATAGTAAAAATCTTGTTCAATTACAACTACTGAATGATCGCGGAAAACATCATAAATAGCACGGGTCACACTCGTTTTTCCTGAGCATGAGCCACCAGCGATTCCGATGACGACTGGACGCTTCACTGCCATTAATTATTCTCCTTTCGCATCATGTTATGCGGTTTTAATGGTGTATCGCATTTAAATTTCACAATTTGTAGTGGATGACGAGCAGCATCTAAGCTATTGCCATCCTCATCCCAAATTTCACCCATTGTAAAACGGAAGTTTTCGATTTCTGGTCCAAAGAATTCTACCTCATCGCCAGGTTTAAAATAGTTACGTTGTTGCATTGTAACCATCTTCGTTTCTGGGTCATGCTCTAAAATTAAACCAGCAAACTCATAAGTCGTTTTACGGCCATGAATACCAAACATTTGCTCCTCGTGGCCAGGTGCATCGTGGAAGAATGCTTCAGCAGTATCACGGTTTGCACATTTATCTAGTTCCTCAAGCCATTCACGTTTAATCTTGAAATTGTCAGGGTCAGCACAATAAGCATCAATCACTTTGCGGTACACTGAAACAACTGTAGCAACATAGTGAATTGATTTCATACGACCTTCTACTTTTAATGAATCAATACCAAGCTCAATCATATGTGGAATTGCTTCAATCAGCTTTAAATCTTTCGGACTCATCGCAAAAGGTGCGTGATTGTCATCGAAAAGTGCCTTTTCTTCGCCATCCTCTAGCTCATATAAATCATAGTCCCAGCGACAAGATTGACAGCAACCACCACGGTTAGAGTCACGAGCAGTCATGTGATTTGAAAGTACACAGCGACCAGAATAGGCGATACACATCGCTCCATGAACGAATGCCTCAATTTCAATATCGACTTTTTCCTTCATCAGCTTCATTTCTTCGCCGCCTACTTCACGGGCTAATACAACACGATGTAAGCCTTCTTCTTTCCAATACTGTACTGCTTTCCAGTTTGATAAAGATTGCTGTGTAGAAAGGTGAATTTCAAGCTTCGGTGCAGCTGTACGACATGTTTCGATGATAAGAGGGTCCGCTACTATAATGCCTGTAACACCCGCAGATTCAATATCTTGTAAATATTGCTCTAAGCCGTCCATATTTTCATTGTGAGCGAAAATATTTGTCGTCACATAGATTTTTGCACCGTATTTATTGGCGAATTCAACACCTTCGCGCATTTCCTCAATCGAGAAGTTATCTGCGTTTGAACGTAGACCAAACTCTCGTCCACCGATAAATACAGCATCTGCACCATAATGCACTGCAACTTTTAATTTTTCTAAACTACCTGCAGGGGCAAGTAGCTCTGGTTTTTTTGTAATGACACGTTTACCGTCGACAATTTCACGGATTTTGTCATTTTGTTCTAATGCTAACGCCATGTTCTTGCCACCTCCTAGTAAACTGTTTCCTTGAAGATAAAGCCAGTATCAAGAGGTCTGATAGCAGGCTGAATGTCTTCAATTTTTGCTAATAAATCATCTTTAATATCTTCGTACGCATCTTCTGATTCGTCAAAATATGTGTCAATTGCTTGACGATAAGCTTCTGTTACCGTGATCACATATTCTGGTGTTTGAAGAACACCCTCAATTTTCAATGCATCAATGCCACCTTCGAATAATTCACCAAGTTCATCAATAATGCACATATCGTTTGGACTGAAAATATGCGTACCGTTATCGTCCTCATAAATTGGATATTTATTATTACGTTCATCATCATGAAGGAACATATTGCGATTTTCCTTACGATTTTCAATTTCCATTACTTTATCCTGATATAAGAAATAATGGCCTAGTAATGGGCGTTTTGATTGGAACATACATGTCATCCCATGTACTTGAACCTCAATCTCTACGTCTGTGTTTTCTTTAATTTCTAGCACTTCATCTAAAGAAAGTTCACGTGAAAGTACTGCGCGAGTTGCTCCACGTTTTCCCCAATAATTTGCCGTAAACCAGTTCGTTGCAGTCGTTTCTGGATTCCAGTGTAGCGGAATTGTTACACCTTGCTCACGACGAATGATTAATACTGCTGGATCACCGTAAATTAAACGGTCAACGCCAATACGTTGCATTTCTTTTAAATACTCGGCAAGCGCATCCAATTTTTCATTATGGAATAGCGCATTTACCGCAACATATACCTTTTTACCCGCTGCATGAATCAGCTTTGTAGCTTCTTCCACTTCACTAACAGAAAATTCTCCTGCTAGACGAAGACCAAATTGTTGTTCACCAATGACAAAAGCATCTGCTCCAGCCTGTAAAAGTGCTTTTACATGGTCCACTGATTGCGGAGTAACAAGCAATTCAGGTTTTTTCATAATAGTCACCTCTTCAAACATAGTAATAAACCATCACCGACTGGTAAAAATGCACTTGTATAATCAGGGTGCTGCATAATCCACTCGGTAAAATTTTTTAAATTGCGAATCATTGTACGCTTGCGACGCGGTACATCTTTTAAATCCAAATCTGATAAGCCATGCATATACATATTATCGATATACAGAACTCCGCCAGATTTTACAAGAGGCGCATACTTTTCAAAAAAACGTTGATATTGTCCCTTTGCAGCATCGATAAAAACTGCATCGAAGGTCGTATGAATTGCTTCATCGTTCACCTCTAAGGCATCACCTTCTATGACCGTAATACGATCTGATACTATAGAACGTTCGATATAAGCCTTTGCTCTAGCAACACGCTCTGTATCACGCTCGATTGTAACAATATGCACATCCGGTAAAGCCTCAGCCATTCTTATTGCAGAATAACCAATTGCTGTACCTATCTCTAAAATTTTCGACGGATTTTGAATACGTAGCAGTTGATTTAGTGCATCAATGCCTGCAAGCTGCATAATCGGTACATGATTCTCCTCCGCAAATGCTTCCATTTCTAAAAGCAATTCATTACGTGGTTGAATAAAAGATTGTATATATGCATCTGATAATTCCATTTTTAAGTTCACCCTCATATCAATTATGCCTCGGCATAATTGCGTCCGGAATCGGCTTTGTGCTTAGGCCAGCAAATGTTTTTTGTGCGAAAGCGCAGCGACAGCAACAAATGTTTTTTGTGCGAAAGCGCAGTGACAGCAACAAATGTTTTTTGTGCGAAAGCGCAGCGACAGCAACAAATGTTTTTTGTGCGAAAGCGTAGCGACAGCAACAAATGTTTTTTGTGCGAAAGCGTAGCGACAGCAACAAATGTTTTTTGTGCGAAAGCGTAGCGACAGCAACAAATGTTTTTTGCGCGAAAGCGTAGCGACAGCAACAACACGATGCAGGTCAGTTAACCGTTATCGCATGGATGCGATGATTTTTGGCTAACATCCTCTAAGAGCTCCCTTACCGATTCCGTGACATCCGCCGGAGGCTTTAACTTCTTTCATCGGATGTTGGACACCCGCTGAAAGAAGTTAAAAGGCAACGAGACATCCTCGTTGTCTGTACTTCATCATTTAGCAACAAAAAGAAAAAGACCAAACGTGATGTCTTGGTACTTCGTCATACAAAAATGAGCAATTGTTTTTATAAGCTCAAAACAATTGCCACCACGTATATTATTCCGCATTAACGGATTGATTGAATTTTTCCATGCGGATTGAATAAAAATCACAATTTATAATAGCACGAAAATAGAAGGAAAGCTATTTTTCTTTCCTTCTATCCACATTATTGCTATTTATTTTTTAATTGTATCAATTATGCCTCGGCATAATTGCGTCCGGAATCAGCTTTAAATTAATTCAGCAGATGTTTGCTACACCAGCTGAAATTAACTTAAACTCTCATTCATGTCACCTATTAAGGGTGGGGACTTCTACTAAAAGAAGTTAAAAGAAATTACTCTGCCTTGCGCAAATATTTTTCTTCTTTCTGTAAATGTTCTTCATAAGTTTTCGAGAAGTGATTGACACCCTCTTTATCAGCTAAGAAGAAGAGATAATCTGTTTTACTTGGATTAAGCGCTGCTTCAATTGAAGTTTTTCCAGCACCTGCAATAGGACCTGGTGGTAAGCCTTTATTTTTGTAAGTATTATAGGCATTATCTACTTCTAAATCTTTATATAGTACACGATCTTTATGGGAACCAAGTGCATATAAAACAGTTGGATCTGTTTGTAGTGGCATCCCTTGATCGATACGATTATAGAATACGCTCGCAATCGTTTCTCGATCTGTTTGGGCAGTAGCTTCTCTTTCCAATAAAGAAGCAAATGTTAATAATTGATGAACTGACATTTTCTTTTCAGCTAGAACATCGCTATAATTTTTCACAACCTTGTCCATTGCCCCTACCATTTCGTCTACAATCGATTCCAATGATGGTTTTTCTTCAAAATAAGAATAAGTTGCAGGGAATAAATAGCCCTCTAAATCATAACGAATATTATCAGCTAAAACCGCATCTGTCACAAGATCAGGGTATTTAGCCTTCATTTGTTGAACAAATGCATCACTTGTTACTAAAGCCATAAATTCTTTTTGAGTGTATGGTGTTTTCTTTTCCACAATATTACCAATTTGTTCAAGTGTTAAACCTTCAGGTATTGTCATTGTAAAGACTGGTTTACGGTATACTTTTCCGGTTTTTAAACTTTCGATTAGCTCATCTAATGTCATTGCCTGTGTTAAATCATATTTCCCTGCTTGGAACTGAGATTCATTTTTAAATTTAGCATAGTATTTAAAAACACGAGCATCTTTAATAATCCCTTTTTCCTCTAGGAGCGTCGAAATAGATCCTAAATTTGAGCCAATCGGTACTTCAACTGCAATTGTTTTAGTCGCATCAGGATCCACTGGTTTTAAGGCACTCTTCACATAATTATAGCCTAGTAAACCGACAATCCCAATTATTAGAACAACAGCAATTGCAACAATAGCAACGATTTTTCTCACAACTTTTACCTCTGATTTTCTTTCTTGCATTTTTGAAAACATTTCTTGTTTTTTTGAACCGTTATTCACGGGTTTCCCCCCTATCACTTCATTATCATACTAGAAATCAACTTTCACGACAAACAGAAATAGATAATTCAGTAGAAATATCACACATAGAAATAGCTTTCGACAAAAGAATGAATATAATAAATCAAAGTTGATTTTCACAGGTTTAGTCAACAAGGTGAAATCAAAACAATTTTATGGATTTGATAAAATACTGGAAAAATCTAGATAGATTACATTAGGATAGGATAGGTTCGATTAATACTTCCATAAAGCAAAACAAAAATCTGCCAACTAAATTGTTAGTAGATTCAATAATATTTTCCCCGCATTAACGGTTGGAAACTTACTATGTCAAATTAAAGTGATAACGTATTACTTATTTGAGGCTATAATTGAAAAGCTTCATGTTTGACACATTTACTAGCTTTAGACACACTTCGTTCACCAACAACTTAACGCGATAATTTTGACATAAGGCGAACAGCTCCTTCTATCATGAGAGCATCCTCCATAGGGTTATAGTCCCCTTCTATGGCGTTGATCTTATTGACAGCCGCTGCTTCTACTTCAGCTAATGAACGAGCTAATAACTGAGGATCAACACCGATTAATTGTATATTTTTTTCGTTTTTTTATAACATCCTCAACAGTAAAATCATTCTCCTTTGTTTTATCCAACTTCAATTATTCATTATTCTGAAATAGTAGTAGGGTTCGAGAAAAATTGACGACATCATTGGGACAGAAACTTTTGCGTTTTGTGTTAAATCATTAATGTTTAACAATTAAATTCAGTCGAAAATACATAAATTTCATTTATAGGAGGAAACTTATGAGATAAAAATTTTCTATTAATATTCCACAAGCTATTCCTTAATGTTGTTTTGTTGCTTAATGATAAAAAAACTCTGAGCAGCACTTTACCACTCAGAGTTTTTATTACAAATCATTTAATACATCTTCAACAAATGCCCATTCTTCATCTGTTTCAATCGGTAATAATTCTTCAATTGTTCCGTCATTTCCAGCTACGTATTGTGCAGCAAAAATATCTGGCTCTTCCATTGGCTTGTCCGTTGCCAGAACATACAGTACATAGGATTTACCAAATTGTTCTGATGAAAATGTATGAATGACCTCACATACCTGATCTGTTCCATCTTCATCTGTTACTGTAAATAGCTGCGGCTCCTCTTCAAACTCATCTAGAAGTGTTAGGACTACCTCATTAATCATTTCCGATACGAAAAACATATACATTTCTTAAAAAATGTAGACATCTCTACTGTGACACAACTTATATCTTTTGACTTTCGTTTTGTGTCTTCCTTATTCTCCGAGGACATTACCCTATTTAGAGAGGTTGTTAACATTTTTATATTTGTATATATTTTTCTTGTTCACATTAAGGCGCAACCCTTCATGCAGTCTTTCTCTCACGAGTAGACCTCTTATGCTTTCA
>NZ_JBNNTL010000028.1:0-28902 GCF_050278745.1 Lysinibacillus sp. NPDC094403
TGCGTTCGGTCGTTCAGATAATCGATAGGAAATTATTTCACCATTAAACATATCTAGAAATGCATCTAAATAAGCCTTTTTAATGGTTACTTTTCCGTCTTCTCCAGTAACGAAATACTTGAATTCAGAGGTATCCGTTGTCAATTTTTGATGTGGGATGGATGTATGGAAACGGCGGTGAATACGATTCTTCTCAACCGTTCCAACATTGCCTTTGTATGTACTATATTTGCGAGATTTTCTCGTAAATTTCACGCTCTGTAGACCCAGTTTCTGTTTAATACGCTGTATTTTTTTATGATTCACAACGATTCCGCGGTTGCGCAATTCATTATCTATTCTGCGATAACCGTAATTACCATGATTCTCTTCAAAAATTTCACTAATAACACGCTCAATTTCTTCATCTGGATTTTCTCTATCAAATCGCTTTTGCCAATACATATAAGTCGCTTTAGGGAACTTCGTCGCTTCGAGAAGAATACTCAATTTGAATTCTACTCGGAGTTCGTGGATGATTCTGGCATCTACTTCTTGAGACGATCCGGGACAGGTAACCCTAAAGCTTGAAGCTTTTTTATGAACGCAAGCTCCGCACGTAATAATTCATTTTCTCGTTCTAATTCCTGTTCACGCGATAATTTCTTTTCTTCCTTCGTTTTCTTCGGTTTATCTGACATGGATGGACGTCCTTTCGTTTTTGGAGAAATTCCACCGATACCATGTTTTCTAAATGCCGTAGTCCACAATGAAACCATCGAGTCATTTGGCAGATTGAATTTATGAGCGACATCTCGGATAGATTCTCCACTATTTAAATAATAGTTTATGACATCAAGTTTAAATTGAATAGTGTAATCCGAACGTCTTTTCTGTTTCCTAAGAGAATCAAATCCTAGTGCAGTTACTTGTTTCACCCACCTTCTCACCACTCCATGGCCTGAGGAAATACCAAATTGAAGAGCTATTTGTCTATAACCTCCATGCCCTTGAAAGTAGGCTTCAACGACTTTTTTCTTAAACTCATAATCATATTTTGTCAAAATAAATACACCCCAAAAGTTAGATTTTTGGTCTAACTTTTGGGGTGCAGTACACATTCTAAAAAGAAGAGTGACTTTATTAATTACATAAAGATAATAACAGCTAGTACAGCAGCTAGTGCTAAACGATAAATAGCAAATGGCATTAATTTCACTTTTGAAACAAGTGCTACAAAGAATTTAATAGAAAGTAATGCAAAAATAAATGAACTAATGAAGCCTACTACATAGAAGCTAAAATAATCCATAGATAGCGTATCCCAGTTTTTCAGTACAGATACTAGACTAGCACCTGCCATAATTGGTACTGCCATAATGAAAGTAAAATCTGCAGCCACACGGTAACTCATACCAAATAGTACACCACCGGAAATTGTTGCACCTGAGCGAGAGAACCCTGGCCAAAGTGATAAACATTGTACTAAACCTACTTTAAATGCTAAACCATAAGAAATCTTATCTAGCGAATCCACTTTTGGTTTTTTCGGTGCAAATTTATCTGCAATAATCATTAAAATTGCCCCAGCTACTAAAGCATAAATAACATGCTCTACTTTAAATAAATGATCATCGATAAAGTCTTTAAATGCAAAACCTAATACAGTTGCTGGCAACATGCCCACAATAACATGCATTAAGTTGAAGCGACTTTTCATCGAAGTAGATTGTCCTTCGATTTTATATAGCCCCACTAAGCTCAACATTCGTTTCCACATCACAACGACTACAGCTAATATAGAACCTAGTTGAACAACAATTTTAAATGTATTGGCGGGATACATCCCTAAAAACTCCTCTGTCTTTAGCCACATATCGTCCACAATAATCATATGACCTGTCGATGACACTGGTGCAAACTCTGTCAACCCTTCGACCATGCCTAAAATTAACGCCTTTAATAACTCTATAATATCCACATTGTCACCTTACCTTTTATTAATTAAATACCAAAATATAATAAAATACACTTTTTCATATACTATGACTGTAGTATTTAGTTATGAGTAGACTTCTTACTCCAAACGCCATCCTTACCAACTAACGAAAGTTTATATCCACAACCCATAATTCAGAACGGCTGCCTATTCGCATGGGAGGACCCCAAAAGCCAAAACCTGATGAAACAAGTGTATGCATTTTCTCCTTCATCTTATAACCATAATCCAGCTCAAATACACGAGCTGTAATATACTGATTGGGCCATAATTGACCTTTATGTGTATGACCTGACATATGGAAGTCTACGCCCATTTTTGCAGGCATATTTAAATCATTTGGAGTATGATTCATGACAAACCAAGGCAAGTCATCTGTTGTCTTCAATGTATCTAGTTGTTTTCTATACCTGTTTGTAATATCCTCTTGACCCGTTAATACTAACACATTATCAATTCTAATAGTTTCATCACACAAAACTTTTACATTAGCGTTTTCCATTTCTTTAATAAATTCAGGGATTTTCTTGCCATAATACTCGTGATTGCCCAGTACACCATACACTCCATATGTAGATGTTATTTGCTTCATCACATCTGCCATTCCATCGTCAACAAACCATTTAGGGTCGTCGTCCACAATATCCCCAACTAAAAAGACGATATCTGGTTTTGCCTCATTCGATAAAGTAACAAAGCGCTGTAAATGTCTTTTATGTGATAGCACACCTAAATGAAAATCTGATGCTACTACAACTCTCATCGATTCTAACTCACTACTCTTTTTATCCATCATTATTTCTAAATGACGGACAACAGGCGAATATGCTAAATAGGTGCCCACAATACTTAGTACAAACAACGTAGCAATTGCAATACCGCCAATTATCTGTACGTTTTTAAAAGGACTTAGCCAAATAATCAAGTTTGCTAGCAAACAAAGCAATAATCCGTATTCAAAAATAAACATCCAGTAATTATGGATAATCGAAAATACTCGCAAGGACTCATGCAATCTACTAATAATAATACTAAACGCAATGATACACAGCACTAACCAATATAAAATTGGATAACGGAACCATCCCATTGCCATAAGCCACTGTCTCAATCCCCATCCTAAGTAAAAAGTTAGTGCACTATATATACTTAATAAAAGAATTCCACCAATTACTTTAGGCATATTTTAGTCCCCTACTTTCAATATAGTCTTAGTTGATTATAGCATTATACTTAACATTCACATTTGTTGTAAGTACTATATCAAGTGTACATATTTCTTGTCATTCATTCGTATGATTTACATGACAATTTAATTTGGAAGGTTACAATATAGTAATCTAAGGCAATTACACGCAATCGAATACAACGTCAGGAACCACTCGATTAGAACGAAAATCAACCAATATGGAGATGGTTCTTACTTTTACATAATTCAACTAATTAAGATTACGAAAAAAACTATGAATAATATACTTTAATTTTTCTGAATATTTAAGTAACATTATAATTGCAAGTGAAAATTTACGCATGTACGAGGAAAAAAGGGGTGTTGTTCATATGGCAAAATATAAATTCGAATCAACAGAGCATGAATTATTTCGTAAAACGTTACGCAAGTTTTTAACAGAAGAAGCCGAGCCAAACTATGCACAATGGGAGAAAGATCATCTTATTCCACTTGAATTTTGGCGTAAGCTTGGCGAAATGGGCTATCTATGCCCTCAAGTAGAAGAGCAATACGGCGGTCTCGGACTCGATTTTAGTTTTGGCGTTATTATTCAAGAAGAGCTAGAGCGTGTAGGTTCGAGCCTTATTGGCGTTGGTCTGCATAACGATATTGTCGTGCCCTATATTGAGGCATACGGCTCAAATGAGCAAAAATCACGCTGGCTACCAAAATGTGTTACAGGCGAAAATATTACAGCAATTGCTATGACGGAGCCAGGCACAGGTTCAGATTTGGCAAACATCCAAACTACTGCTATTCGTGATGGCGATCACTATATCGTCAACGGACAAAAAACATTTATTACAAATGGTATTCATACAAATTTAGCGGTCGTTGCTGTAAAAACAAATCCTCAGGCAGAAAAAAAACATCGTGGCATTAGCCTCCTTGTCATTGAGGACGGGACACCAGGCTTCACGAAAGGTCGCAAGCTCGAAAAAGTAGGAATGCACGCGCAGGACACAGCCGAGCTATATTTTGAGGATTGTCGCGTACCTGTAGAAAATCTTCTTGGTGAAGAAGGAAAAGGCTTTATCTATATGATGGAAAAGCTGCAGCAAGAACGTTTAGCAGTAGCCATCGCCGCACAAGCCGCTGCTGAGGACATGGTATCTTTAACTATTGATTATGTAAAATCACGTGAAGCCTTCGGAAAGTCAATTAGTGACTTCCAAAACACGCAATTTAAAATAGCTGAAATGGCGACAAAAATTGAGCTTGGCAAATCTTTTTTAGAATCTTTAATAGAGGAACATATCGCAGGAAATGATGTTGTGACAAAAGTTTCAATGGCAAAATACTGGATAACGGAAAATGCACGTGAACTCGCTGTCCAATGTATGCAGTTACATGGTGGCTACGGTTATATGGAAGAATATAAGATCGCTAGAAGATATCGAGACATTCCTGTCATGTCCATTTATGCAGGTACAAATGAAGTGATGAAAGTGATTATTGCCAAGAATTTAGGGTTATAACTAAGAAAATATGGCACTTCGGCACAACGAGTGGCCAAAGTGACGGAATGAAGGGCCGGAACGACGGATTGAAGAGCCTATTCGACGGAATGAACGGCTGGAACGACGGATTGAAGAGCCCATGCGACGGAATGAAAAGCCGGAACGACGGATTGAAGAACCGAAGTGACGGATAGAACCGTCAATGTCGTGGATAGAACCGTCAATGTCGTGGATAGAACAGCCAAAATCGTGGATAGAACAGGATGGTCCCGCCTATGCGACGGAATAAACGGCCGGAACGACGGATTGAAGAGCCCAAGCGACGGATTGAAAAGCCGGAACGACGGATTGAAGAGCCCATGCGACGGAATAAAAAGCCGGAACGACGGATAGAAGAGCTCATGCGACGGAATGAAGAGCCGAAGTGACGGATAGAACCGTCAATGTCGTGGATAGAACAGGATGGTCCCGCCTCTACAACGGAATAAAGGGCCAAAATGACGGATTGAAATTCACAACATTCAAAAAGGAATTCCTCACATATTTTAATTTTCAACATCATGAAAACAGCGGCAAAAACATTTTGCCGCTGTTCTTTGTTTATTCTGTTGGAATTCGAACGATTACCTTAAATAAATCTCCATCTACTTCTATACTCATACGAGCACCATGTAAATCTACAATGGATTGTGCAATGGCTAAGCCTAGCCCTGAGCCCTCTGTATGGCGTGAAGCATCCGCTCGCTTAAAGCGTTCAAATAACTCATCGGCATTTTCACTAATTTCATATTTCGCAACATTCTTCACCGTGAATTCAGCGTCACCTTCTGCTGTACGTTTCAATGTTACATAAACACGTGTGCCTTCTAATGCATATTTCAATACATTAACGATTAAATTATCGATTAGTCTCCACCATTTTTGTCCGTCCACATACGCGTAAATTGGCTCATGTGGTTTTGTCATGCGTAAATCTAAATGCGCCTGTGCTAAATCTTCCTCATGCTCCCCTACCGCCTGCTGTACAAGCTGGGTTAAATCAACTCGACTGCGATGAAGCTCCATATTACCACTCGCCATTTTAGATACTTCAAAAAGATCCTCAATTAATAATTTTAGACGTTCTGATTTTTTATCAAGGATATGAATGTATTGTTTACGCTCTTCCTCTGTAATATCAGGATTTTTCAGTAAATCTGTATACGTAATAATGGATGTTAAAGGCGTGCGTAAGTCATGACTAACATTCGTAATAAGCTCTGTTTTTAAACGCTCACTTTTTGCCTGTTCATGCATAGACGTGCGTACGCCTTCTCTTAAACGATTAAGATTTTCTGCATGCTCCGCGAGTGGTGATTTGCCCTTTACCTTAACATCGCGATTTAAACGTCCTTCTGCCATGTCTTTTGTATCCTTCATAATTCGGTTTAAGTAGCCCATTCTTGAGAGGAAGAGAATCAATGCTGGTATACCGATCATTGCGCAGATGCCCAATACTAGAACGGGGAATCCGCCACCTCCTATCATTGAGGCAACAAGGCTTCCACCACCGAAAAATGCTGCCCCAATCATGACAATAGCATGTAACCCAATGGAACGATTTATAAATAAATCTGTAATTGATCCTCCTAGAGACCATAAATAACTAGCTTTTAAATTCTCCTCTAATTTCTGTGCTGTATTCACTCGCTCATACAACCAAATTAGCTGTACAAAAAATAGCATTGCAATAATGATTAAGGCACCCATTTTAAACAACAGACTAATTAAGTAATGCACATAGTTCGATTGATAAGTGACAAACTCAATCGATTCAAAAGCAATTTCAGATGCTGCCAAATATATGAATGCATTTATTAATAATAATCCAATTGGGTAATCAATTTTCAGCTTTAAAAGAGCCTCTTTTTCCTTTAAACCTTGTACCACTTGCAGTACTTCTTTACGTCCTTTCCATGCAAAAATAGCTGCCACGATACTCGTTAACCATATAAAATAGAAAATGTATTGATTGCGTGTAAAATGGTCATATCCTCCCAAGATATCGACTGCTTGTGCTGATTTTTTTGAGATGGTTATGATACCCGTGTAATCGGAAGTTTCACTTAAATTTTCTGTATCAATGGTGATATCAGTTTGATAAAAAATGCCGTTTAAATTACCACTGATATTAGAAGTAGTTAACGGATGTTGCCCAGTATACTTTATTTTGAACGCACTACTATCCGAAACATCACCTGATCGATATGTTTTACCTGTTTCAGTGTTCGTTAATTCATAAGACCAGTAATTATTATTTTTCGCAAAACTCTTTGCTTCTTCTTTTGCTGTCTTTATATATTTATCAACGAGTTCTTTCTTTTGAGCTAGAATTTTTTTACGGACATGCTCATCATCCCCGAAATTTGTCGTAATATCTTTAAGTTTCTCATCTCGCTCTTTTTCAAGCTTTGTTTTTAAATCCGTTGCATTTACTTTAGCAGCTTCTTGAATGCGCTCTTCGTATTGGGCTTTAATATTATCTATCTGTTGCCCTAATGTTCCATAGCGATTACGATGTTCTTCAATTTCACTTTGTGTCACCACAATCTTACTTTTTAAATCCTCAGCTGTTGGTAAATTTAACACTAATGGTCCTAATTCTGATTGAAAATTATCAAGTTCATTCTGGAAATTTCCCGATTGAAAATAAGATTTACCAATATATTGGTAACCGGCTTTAGAGAACGTAAATATACCGAAAATTACCCAGATTAAACATATAAGAGCGAGAAGAGATTTCCAATTTTTTAACATACTTTTAACTCCTCTCTAAAATATCCTATCGAGCAATTGTAGCATCCCCGAAGAGCGGGCAGTTACTATCTGATACGCATACACACCGAAATAAATTAGTCCAATAACCCCTGCTACAAACCCTGCAATTGTAACATACTTCTCTATTTTATTTTTCCATTTTATAGCCAACGCCCCACACCACCTTTAAATAGCGTGGATTTTTTGGATCTGCTTCGATTTTTTCACGTATTTTTCGAATATGTACAGCTACAATATTTTCTGCATTGTAAGCTTCCTCATTCCATACACGCTCATAAATCTCATTTATCGAAAACACACGCCCTGCATTTTTCATTAATAACTCCGTAATTTTATATTCGATTGGTGTTAATCGAACAGGCTCACCTTCTAAATTGACTTCCTTTGCATCTTCATCTAATACAAGTCCGTCAATTTCCACCTTTGCTGCTCCATCATTGTACGTCCCAAGTTGTACATAACGTCGCAGCTGAGACTTCACTCGAGCCAACAACTCTAATGGATGAAAAGGTTTTGTCACGTAATCATCTGCACCTACAGACAAGCCATGAATTTTGTCGCCATCTTCCGCCTTTGCACTAAGCATAATAATGGGAATATTGCGCTCTTCTCTAATTTTAAACGTCGCTGTAATTCCATCCATTTTTGGCATCATAATATCTAAAATAATTAAATGTACTTCATTGTTTTCTAATTTTCCGAGTGCCTCTAAGCCGTCAGCAGCTTTAATGACATTGTAGCCTTCATTCTTTAAATAGATTTCAATACCATCACGAATATCTTGATCATCGTCTGTTACAAGAACTGTTAGTTTCGTCATGATATACACCTCGCTCTCAATTAATAGTGTACCTTTCAAATCTTAAAAACCAGTTATTATAAATATGAAGAATTTCTTAAGGTTTTAATGAATCTTATCAACTTATATACAGGCATATATTTCAACATATATGTGCAAAGGAGAGGCCTCTAGAAAGGGCTAGTCCAATCCCTCCCATATGAACAGCCCCTTCCCCATTAATAACGAATTGCCATTACAGATGCTATTCCCCACACCTTTGTCGGCTGTGATTTCAATAGTACCCATTCTAAAGCACCAGATAAGACAGGTGCGCTACCAATTACAATGATTTCAATAGCTACACCTGTTAGACGAATTGATGAGAAAAAAAGACCTTGGAAAAATGCAATGCTCGTAGCAACTATACTTGTCCATTTTCATGACCATTTCAGGATACATCATTTATTGCCCCTCGAACGTCACCACGCACTAACATTAATAATACAGATTTATCCAAAATCAAACAATTACCATTTTCCTCTTTCTTTCATTTATTAACCCATAGTAGGCTTTCTATTACAGGGAGGTTATAATAAAAACAACAAAAGGAGCGAAATTATGTATAAAACAATTGAAGAAACAGCCATCGAGCTTGGTATGCCCGAGGATCAAGTACTTCGCCTAGTTTACGAGGGCCGTATTCGTTCAGTATACGACGGGGACCAAATACTGATTAATAGCGGGCAGTTCAGCACTTATTTTGAGCAATTAGATCGTATTAAAGAAGAAATTGAAATTTGGAGGAATACACCTATTCCAGAGGATATTGATGTTAAAGATGAGGATTAAAAAATGCCTATCATTCAAACAATTAGAACATTGTTGAATGATAGGCATCTATTATATTGTTACGACAAATCCAGCTCGCTTACCGATAATTTCCGCATAATCCTCAACCATTACACTAGCTGTCGGATACATACCTGCCCCAGGTCCAACTAGCGTTAATGTGCCAATATAATTTGTATCCAATGCCACAGCATTATTGACATCATCAACTGGATAAAGCGGATGTTCTTTATCAACTAACTGCGGTCCAACCTTCGCGACCACTTTACCATCTGCTAGCTTCTCAACCTCAGCTACGTGGCGATAACGTAAGCCGTTTTCACACGCTTCTTTTACTTGCTCTGTCGAAATACTATCAATGCCAACCACTTCGACGTCAGCCCAGTCTGGTTGTTCACCAAATGCCAAATCACTTAAAATCATTAATTTTTTAAAGGCATCCTGACCAGAGATATCATTATATGGATCTGCCTCTGCATAGCCTAAATTTTGTGCCTCTTTTAAAGCCGTTTCGAACGACCAGCCCTGTGAACGCATTTTCGTTAAAATATAGTTGGATGTCCCATTTAAAACACCCTGAATACGACTAACATCATTAACAAGCAAAATATTTTTCATCGTTTTAATAACTGGTACACCACCAGCAGTTGTAGCCTCAAAGCCAACAAAAACACCGTTTGCTTTTGCAAGGTCCTGTAGCTCTAAGCCTCGCTTGGCGAACATTACTTTGTTAGCTGTGATGACATGACATTTATGTTCAACAGCGCGCTTTAAGTAAGTAAATGCTGGCTCCTCATTGACGATCGCCTCAAAAACAACTTGTATACCCGGTTCTGCTAAGACTTCATCCATACTAGTTGTCATTAAATGTGCTGTGCCTGGTACACGTTCACGGCTAGCATCTGTAACTAAAATTTTTGCTACTTCTAGCTCAATTCCTAATTTATTTTTAAGCTCTTCGCGCTTTTCGTTTAAAATATGGTAAATTCCTTGACCTACCGTTCCAAATCCTAATATAGCTGCCTTTATAGTTGCCATTGTTGTTATTCCCTCCAACTTACATTCCGCAGTTTCATTATATTTATTTCGTCTCAGCTTAATTCGTACAGATTTTGAATTGTGCGCCGACTTTACAAAGCAGGTCAACTTGCCGTGTCTCTAACACTTCGTTTTCAATCAGATATTTAGTCATGTTGTTTCACTCTCGCTACAAAAATATTCCGAATAAAGATACAAAGTCTGTGAAACAAACAAATTCAAATAATTCAAAATTCAACTTAAAGAAAATTGTAACGTAAATACATACATTGCACAAGAAAAATCTTTCTAGGATGGACATTTGTTTCCTCTAGGAGTGCAAAAGAAATCGTTTTCATCCCTTTTAATAATGATTTTTCACTTGATCTATATTAATTGAACAAATATTGACGATTCTTTATAAAAAATAAGGATCATCACCATAATGTGTGGTTGATTTCCGTTTCGACTGAGGGCGTTCGATGAGCCGCTTGGGCCAACAGGATGTTGGTCACGAAGGCGTTATCACAGGATGTGATGTTCTTAGCCTTCGTTCCCCTATTTGCTCGCTCCAGGGTCCGGGCCAACAGATGTCTTTTGCGCGAAAGCGAAGCGGCAACGGCACCGACGTTGGTCGCGAAGGATGTGATGGTTTTAGCCTTTGCTACTCTATTGCTGATCCCCAAGGAGTCGCCCAGTCAGAACGAAGATTAACTTATATATGGCATAAATTTTTAACAAATGTCATCCACAACTTTTGGTGATGTACCAAAAATAAATGCCTTTCTTCTATTATATATGTATGTAAAGACATTCATAAAAATTGTTCTTTTAAAATATATTAATAAAAATTTTTTTCTGTATATTTCATCATCTAATTTAAAAAGCTCATTCCCTGTAGCAGCAGAGAATGAGCCCGATTATATGAGGGATAATTAGCTAGCTTTGGCTAGCAATTTATAACGATATTGAGTTAAAGCTTGTTGCACCAATCCTATTTCCTCTTGCGTGAAATTTGGTATTGCATACGTACGTTCAACTAATTGGAATGTACCGTATTTTAAGTAATACTCTGTCGCAGGTAGAGGAATATGATTTGCTCCATAGCTTTCATAAGCTTCGAAAACTTCTTTTACTGTATAACCTTCCTCTTTGCCATAAACGATTTCCTTAAACGTAGAATGTCCAAAGATCTCTTTCCATTTACGCTCAACTGACGCAAGTATGTTTTGAATGGACATGTTGTTCACAAATACATGACCTTCATTTAATTCATAAATAAGATAAGATGCTATGTTTTGCGCACTATAAACATTTCCCATTTAAAAACACTCCTTATCATCAGTTTTTGTAGATAAGAGTAGCTACTGGCTGAGCAACTACTCCTCTTTATATATTCAAAAGTGGGGGAGCACTTATGAAAACTAAATTAGTCTATAAATTGGTTCTAGGTTGGTAGCCTTTCGAACACTTTTCTTAATCCCTAGTATAAAACAAGGATTTAAGTAAGTCAATAATACTTATAAAATTACTTGGTATTAATTTTAAACAATTTCCTTACTCTCACCAAATGAGGCGAGCGGATGATGCAGCAACGTTTTACGCATTACCAAATGAGGCCAATCGAATGAGAAAATACGTAAACGCTACAACATTAACCAATGTTTTTTTATTATTATGCTTCTACTTGTTGTTGTGAAGCTGTTACTTGTTCAATAGCTTGTTCTAAATCTGCAATAATGTCCTCTATTGCCTCTAGACCGATGGATAAGCGAATGAGCGACTCGGTTACGCCAGTTTGGATTAGCTCTTCAGCTGATAGTTGCTGATGTGTAGTAGATGCAGGATGAATAATTAATGATTTGGCATCCCCTACATTTGCTACGTGCGAGAATAATTTCACACTATCGATTAATTTACGTCCTGCTTCACGTCCACCTTTAATACCGAAAGTAAGCACTGAACCGAAGCCATTTCTCAAATATTTTTTTGCTAAATCATGAGTAGGGAAATCTTCTAAGCCATTGTAATTTACATATTCCACAGATGGGTGGTTTCGTAAATATTCAGCTACTGCTAGTGCATTTTCATTGTGTTTAGGAATACGCAAATGAAGCGTTTCTAATCCTTGTAATAAATTAAATGCTGCATCTGCACTTAATGTTGGTCCAAAGTCGCGTAGTAATTGTACACGCAGTTTTGTGGCAAATGCAGCTGCTGCTGTGTCAATACCATAACGCAAACCATGATATGAAGCATCTGGTTCAGTAAAGCCTGGGAAACGTCCACGAGTCCAATCAAACTTCCCTGCATCTACTACAACGCCACCTAAAGTTGTACCATGGCCGCCAATCCATTTTGTTGCGGAATGAACGACGATATCAGCACCGAAGTCAATTGGTGTAGAGCCATATGGCGAAGCAAATGTGCTATCAATAATTAATGGCAAGCCGTTTTCATGTGCAATATTTGCTACCTTTTCAATATCTAGTACCTTTAAACTTGGGTTCCCGTAAATTTCAGCGAACACGGCCTTTGTTTTATCAGTAATAGCTGCTCGGAAATTTTCTGGATTTGTTTCGTCTACGAAAATCGTTTTAATACCGTAGTTTGGTAGTGTGTTGGCGAATAAATTATAAGTACCTCCGTATAAAGAGCTAGCTGCAACAATTTCATCCCCTGCACCTGCAAGATTTAAAATGGAAAATGCGATTGCTGCTGCACCAGATGAAAGTGCTACTGCTGCTGTACCGCCTTCTAATAAAGCGACTCGCTTTTCAAAAACATCTACAGTTGGGTTTGTAATGCGCGTGTAAATATTGCCAGCTTCCTCTAAGGCAAAAAGACGTTGCGCATGAGCAGTGTCTTTAAAAACGAATGCCGTTGAGCGATATACGGGTACTGTACGAGATCCTGTTACCGGGTCTGGCTCTTGGCCACCGTGTAACAGCAATGTTTCTGGTTTAAAATTTGTCATTGTATACCTCCAAATGGTTATTTTTTTACGATGGTACCGGAGATGAGGAGGATTTTTTCAGTAGAAAACAAAAAACCCTCTTCAGCTAAGAAGAGGGTTGCGGTTGCAAGTTTTCCTCCCCTTATCTGCCAGATCCAAATAAGAATCTGTAGGAATTAGCACCTTAGCAAGTTCGTCACTTACTGGTTGCCGGGCATCATAGGGCCTATCCCTCCGCCGCTCTTGATAAGAGTATGAGATTCAATTTCCATCGTTGTTACACAGTATAAAACATAGACTTTTTCTCTGTCAACACTAAAATTTTATTTTTTCCGAAACTTCTGTCTGCTTTTTTATGTAATACAAACGCATACACTATTTTAATATTTAATAGTTTATCACCAAAACGTGGGGTTGATTTCCGTTCCGACTGGACGCTTTCCTAGGGGCGTCCAGCCTCCAATCAAATTATATAAATGGTATAGATTTAAACAAATTTCACTCCTATCTTTTGGTGATGAGCCTATTTATTTAGAAAGGAGGACTTTTATGATAAAGGCCGTTATCATTTTTCTTCTTGCTGGTTATTTTATTGGCTGTATTCACGGTTCTAAAGTTGCTCAATTTTTATCCGGAGTAGATCTAAAAAAGTCTGGTTTTGGCAATGCAGGTGCCTCTAATGCAACACTTTCCCTTGGATGGAAATACGGTATCTTAGTTGCACTTATCGATATCGGTAAAGGCGTTGCAGCTATTATCGGTGCTCATGTCTATCTAGCAGATACTACACAATTAACAGAAGTACAAGTTTGGCTCTTTACCTATATCGTAGCTGCCGGTGTCATTCTAGGTCATAATTTTCCATTTTATATGGGCTTCAATGGTGGCAAAGGAACTGCTTCAATCATCGGGATATTACTTGCGGTCGATTGGAAAATTGGCTTATTTGCACTCATTTTATTTGTTATTTTATCTTTCGCTACGAACTATTTAATTGCCGGTGTACTTGAATTTTATCTTGTTTTTTGTACAGCCACATATTTATGGATTCCTGGAGTTGGCCCAACGATTATAGCCTTATTACTTTTTGGCATAGCGCTCATTTTGCATCTCGAAAATATTAAACGATTAATACAGGGAACTGAGCCTAAAGTGACCTCTGCATTCAAAAAGAAAAAATAATATCTTTTGGAAATTTTCGTCTTTTCTGTGACCGCATTTTTTCTCGTAACTGCCCGTTATCGCTATAAATTGAGAGTATTTCACATGTAAATTTTCTTTACAATAAATAAACAAATTACTTTCTTAATAAAGCATTTTACTAGCCGATGTTACAGGAAATAATATCCACGTTTATAGAAAGGATGAAAAAGTATGTCTACTTCTGAACAAGCAAAATCGAAACGTAATTTGAAGCCGCTCTGGATTGGATTAGCTTTCGCTTCACTAATTATCATTATTTTTTTACCTAATAACGGCGATTTACCTGTAGCTGGACAACGGGCTTTAGCTATCTTAGCTTTTGCAGTCATTCTTTGGGTTACAGAAGCTGTCTCCTATCCCGTTAGCTCTGCCATGATTATTGCTCTTGTTACAATTTTATTAGGGTTGGCTCCGTCAATGGAAGATCCAGCAAGAGCGCTAGGAACATCGGATGCATTAAAATTAGCATTAAGTGGATTTAGTAATTCTGCAGTTGCACTCGTAGCCGCAGCTCTTTTCCTAGCGGCAGCCATGCAAATTACGAATTTACATAAACGTCTTGCACTATGGATACTTTCACTAGTAGGGACAAAAACGAAAGCCATTGTATTCGGTGCTATTTTAGTATCTATTGCACTCGCATTCTTTGTCCCTTCTGCTACTGCACGTGCAGGCGCAGTTGTCCCAATACTACTCGGAATGGTAGCAGCATTTGGGTTACCACTTGATAGTCGACTTGCTGCTTTACTTGTCATTACCTCTGTGCAAGCTGTCTCCATTTGGAATATCGGTATTAAAACGGCAGCAGCTCAAAATATGGTCGCTTTAAATTTTATTAAAGAACAATTTGGTGTTGATATTTCTTGGGGTTCTTGGTTACTTTACGCTGCCCCCTTCTCAATCATCATGTCAGTAGCTCTATTTTTCATTATGATTACACTAATTAAGCCTGAAACAAGTAATATTGAAGGCGGTAGAGAAGTAATCAAAAAACAGCTTGCGGAACTTGGTCCATTAAAAGCTCCTGAAATTCGTTTAATCATAACATCGGTAGTTTTACTATTTTTCTGGTCTACCGAGGGCAAACTTCACCCATTCGATACGACAACCGTCACAATCGTTGCAATCGCCATTTTATTAATGCCAAAAATCGGGGTCTATTCGTGGAAGCAAGTTGAACCGCATATTCCTTGGGGGACAATTATTGTCTTTGCAGTAGGAATTATGCTAGGGACGGTTTTACTTAATACTAAAGGTGCATCGTGGTTATCTGATAAAGTATTCGGTTCACTCGGTTTAGATTCTATGCCAATTCTTGCAACAATCGCGCTTGTTACTTTATTTAATATTCTTATTCATTTAGGTTTTGCAAGTGCAACAAGCTTAGCATCTGCACTTATACCAGTATTTATCGTTTTAGCCTCAACATTAACGACTAATGTTGATCAGGTTGGTTTCGTTATCGTGCAACAATTCGTTATTAGCTTTGGCTTCCTCTTACCTATTAGTGCACCGCAAAATATGCTTGCCTATGGTACAGGAGCCTTTACAACAAAGGATTTCTTAAAATCCGGTATTCCATTAACGATTATTGGATACATCCTAGTCCTTCTGTTCTCCGCAACGTATTGGAAATGGATTGGATTATTGTAAGAAGCAGATAGGTTTTTCTTTGGATAGCTGAGCAGTTCAGGGGGGTACCCGATCACTTCTCGGGGTTACTCGACCACTTCGTAGAGCTCCTAGGCTTTCGAGATTACATTAATAACAATTAAAAGCCTTGAAGGAACAAATCAACTGTCCTTCAAGGCTTTACAACTTTATTATTTCGATAAAGCAGGGTTCTTCATCGTACCATTTTTTGCGTAATTCACATGCCATGATAGTGCTTTTTCTAGATTGTGAGGCGTATGGTGTCCACCTGTTGCTTCATTGGCATCGTTAAAATACTTCCATAATTGCTCACGATATTCCGGATGGGCACAGTTATCGATAATGAGCCCAACCCGTTCTTTTGGAGCAAGCCCACGTAAGTCTGCTACTCCCTGCTCTGTGACAATTACGTCTACATCATGCTCTGTATGGTCTACATGCGATACCATTGGAACGATACTAGAAATATTTCCGCCTTTCGCATAAGATTTTGTGACGAAAATACCTAATCGCGCATTACGAGCAAAGTCTCCAGAACCGCCGATTCCATTCATCATTTTTGTGCCAGAAACATGCGTAGAATTCACATTCCCGTAAATATCTACTTCAAGCGCTGTATTAACAGAAATTAATCCGAGTCGGCGAATGATTTCTGGTTGGTTAGAAATTTCCTGTGGACGTAATACTAGTTTATCTGCATATTTCTCAAAATTACCATAAACTCTGTTTCCAACTTCCTCGGAAAGAGTAATAGAAGTTGCAGATGCAAAGTTTACCTTCCCTGCATCAATTAATTCGAATACCGCGTCTTGCAGTACTTCTGAATATACTTCTAAGTTCTCAAACTCAGAATCTTTAAAACCTAATAAAACGGCATTTGCTACTGAGCCTACACCTGATTGAATTGGTCTTAAGCTTGTTGTTAAACGCCCTACTTTAATTTCTTCACGTAGGAAATTTAATAAATGATTAGCCATAATATCTGTTTCTTCATCCGCAGGAACGATCGTTGATGGTGCATCTAAAATATCTGAAATGACAATACCTTTTACTTTGTCTAAATCTAGTGGTATACCAGGTGTGCCCAGCCGATCGGATACATATTGTAATGGAATTGGATCCCGTTCTCCCTGTGGTCCTGGTACGAAAATATCATGCACACCTTCTAATGCATCAAGCTGAGCTACGTTCAACTCAATGATTATTTGGTCTGCCTCTTGTACAAAAATCGGAGAGTTACCAACTGAAGTTGTAGGAATTAGTAAGCCGTCTTCTGTTATAGCAGCCGCTTCAATAATCGCAAAATCAATAGGACCAATAATACCTTGACGTACTAGTTCCGCATTATGTGATAGATGCGCATCAACGAATGTGATTTCGCCACTGTTGATTTTGTTACGAATACCGGCATCTGCTTGGAAAGGTCCACGTTTACGAATAACGCCAGCTTGTGCTAAGTATTGGTCAACTTCTGGGCCAAGTGATGCACCTGTATATACATCTACTTGGAAGTTCTCTTTTTTAGCTTTCTCTACTAGTGCAAGAGGTACCACTTTAACATCACCCGCACGTGTAAACCCGCTCATCCCAAGTACCATACCATCCTTAATCCAAGATGCTGCTTCTTCTGCTGTTACAACCTTGCTCCGTAGCTGTTCATTACGTAGCTTTTTCGCCAACTTTTCTGCCATCCCTTATTCCTCCATCCCACTTTATTTTGTTCAACTAGATTACTTGGTTCAATCATTCTGGTATAGTCATCCAATTATTAGAAATCTAACCAAATAAACCGTCGCATACATAATTTTAAACTATTTAGAATTTTTAATCTATAACTAACAAAATAATTTGTTTTACGAGAAATTTTATGCATTTGTAAATTATTTAAAAATAATTTCAACATCTAAAAAGTTCGATTTTGAAGAAGAAGCGTGATATGCTCTTGATATATATAAAGGGGAAAAGGAGATTTTATAGATGGTTAAAGAATTATTACGTAACCACTCTTCGGTTCGTATTTACGATGGAAATCCGATTTCAAAGGAAATTATTGAAGAATTAATTGCTACTGCACAAATGGCTGCTACATCCCATTTTGTACAAGCTTATAGTGTTATTTGGGTAACAGATGATGAGAAAAAAGAAAAATTAGGGTTGCTCTCTGGTAATCCTCGTCAATACGAAACTTCTGGCGGTGCCTTTGTCTTCTGTGTAGATTTCAAACGCCTTCAATCTGCAGGTAAATTAGAAGGTGTGGACATTGTGGCTGATTCGGCAGAAAACGTACTTGTTGGAGTAGCTGATGTTTCATTATTCGCTCAAAACTTTGTCGTTGCAGCAGAATCTATGGGATATGGAATTTGTTATATTGGTGGAGTGCGTAATAAACTTGAAGAAATAAGCGAATTATTCAATCTTCCTGACTATGTTTTCCCACTATTCGGCTTAACAATTGGAGTTCCTGCTCGTCGCAATGAAGTAAAACCTCGTTTACCAGTAGCAGCAGTATTACATGAAAATGAATACAATACAGAAAAATACGAAGAGCTTTTACCAGCTTACAACGACACAATGGAAACATACTATAATAATCGTTCATCCAATCGAAAAATTGATAACTGGACAAAGCAAATGGCTGATTTTTTAATTGAACAACGCCGTCCTCATATCAAAGAATTATTAGCAAAAAAGGGTTTTAATTGGAAATAACTTTATCAACAAGCCGTGTGGGGTTACTATCGTATTATAGTAACTCCACTTTTTTCATATTCTACATACGCCCCTATTCAGCACCTAGTATTTTTGTCTTGAGTGATATGTTAAAATTGGCCATAAATTAAACGAAAAGACTCTTTCCTTTTCAAAGAATTCCATTGATACTAATAGATGACCATTATGTGGAAAGGGGTTATGTAAAAATGTCCTATGTCAATAAACACCTTGCTAATACATTAGAACAACAACATAAGCGAAGTGTAAAAGGTTTATTTTTAAAAATTCAAGACTTAAATAATGATTGTACATCATTAAGAAAACGACTTGAACCAAATATCGACTTAGCTCTTTATAAGAATGCTATTGATTATGTCAATCAATTCGTTTCCCATACTAGCATCCTTAACTTGAAATTCGTTACAAATACGCAAAATCTAGAAGTCGTTGTGTTACATGCACTTTTATTAGGACGTATCTTAGAAAACGAAGACTCCCCTTCTTATGAGTATGAACATAAATTACTTCAAGGGTACATCCATGAAATATTTGCATTAAACGATCATGCAAAGATACTTTATACTAATCACCAGGAAAAAATGCTTCACTATATGGCGTCTCAACCAACATAAAAAAGACGATCTTCGTAGCATTTTGCAACAAGATCGTCCTTTTTCTTTTATTGTAATCCTTTAATAATCATTGATCGAACTGGTAAGAACTGCTCCCCTGTATCACCATAAGTGAGAATTACATCATCACCTTGTTGTAAATAAATTGCAAGCGGTTCTGTTTCTGAGCTTATCAAATAGTTTTTCCCGTTATTTAGTAAAAATGATACAACTGTATAGTCACCGAGACGTTCCTTGTATACGCGAAGTACCTTTCCACTTACATTTTTCTCTTCTGCATGTGAGCTTCCTTCGACTGTAGTCCCACCACGACTTAAGGCTGTTTTATATAATTTTAATGCCTCTTTAGGAGTTGTTGCATAAACGGAAATTTCAGGATTTGCCGCAGATACGATGAAATAGTTTTGTAAGAAACCATTTGAGTCAAGCACAGCAGTTAGCCAGCTAGCCTCACCGTAAAAGTTATACAATACCGGCATTTCTCCAGACCATTTCTTCTCTATAAATTTCTTTTCAATAATTTGTAAGTTACCTTGCGAATCCATATAAGAAGCGTCTTGATTTCCAGTATAATAGGTTGCTTGACCTGTTCGGGCATTTGTTAAGGAATAGCCAAGCATTGAATCAACACCCTCTTTAGGGCTCGTAAAGTCTGTGAAATAATACATATCGCCCTTCTCGTCAAAAATTGGGCTAACATTTGCCTCTGTTCCCTCATCAGAAGGGAGTTTTACGTCTTTTTTACCAAACTTACTGTTCCAAAATCCGTGTACATAATTACCGAAATAACTATTTTGTAAGCTTACTGTCTCTGGTGAAACCGCTCCATCAATAAATTCTGGGACATCTCCCAGCTTAATAACTTCTGATTTTCCTGTCAGCGCATCTACAAGCACGATCCCTTTTACATCGAAGCCATTACGTGCTGAAATAAATTCGCCATATGAACGGATATAGTATGGTTTACCATCATCATCTATTTCAAGTTGTACATCTCCACAAAAAACAAGGAATGGATGTTGTAAACGTATATGACGCTCTAAATTTGAATTTAAATAAGCTGACGGAACATATTTCATTTCCTGCTTAACAAACTTAGGATTGTCCGCTGAATCTGTTGCACTCATTATAAAGTAACCAGGAGTTGACCCGCCGTTCATCCATTTAAAGAAACCAGAGAACTCAACCGGTGCTATATAAACATACTCACCCTTCACTTTTTGAATTTGTAAGCGCCCTAGTTCATAATAACTTGTATTCGGTACTTGTCCGAACGCTTTTTTCATCTTATTGCGCGCAAATTTCGGAGGAACACTAGCTGGTGTTTGTGTTTCATCGAATGGTTTTATTTCAACCTCTTCCTTCATTTCAGCTGATTTGAATTTTTCGTTAGCATTCCATAAAGGAGCTGATAAAACATACACCGCAACACCTAGACTTGCTAAAAATAAAACACCCTTTATTTTTCTTTCAATACCACTTGCAAGTAGTGCGCCGCCTAATGTTAATAGAATAATAGCAGGCCAAAAAGCAAGCCAGTTGACATCCATTTTTGTCACATATACTGTTATACCAGTAGCTAAAAATCCTAGTACAAATACACCGATAAAGAAGTATCCTATTACCTTTTTAGAACCGCCTTCTTGTTTCTTAGTTATCAGCGGTGTTAATATAACACTCGCGATTAGTCCAATGACTGCTGAAGCTATTAATAGCTTGGTCATTTCGTTCACCCTCTCTTACCTTACTGTCCACTTATTTACGGCTACATACTAAAAAAGTTTCATACATAAGATGAGTGAGTACCCCCTTATGCATTTCCTTTACAAAAGAATAAAGGAAATTCTAACATAGATAAAGAATTTCAAAGAAAAAAGGAGATGAGAAATTTGTCTAAAAAAATTTTAATAGCGTTTATTATTTTGTTTGGTCTTTACTATATTTTTTTCTTTTCCCATATTGCAGAAAGCTTAAAACTTGTCTTTAAAGTCATTCCAATGCTTTTAATCATAGTCTTAGTAGCTACACAGAAAAACTTAGGTATTAAAAAGTATCAGCTACTGATTGTCATCGGACTTGTATTTTGTATGGTCGGTGATTATACGCTACAGTGGTTTCTAATTGGACTCACAAGCTTCTTAATCGGGCATATTTTTTATATTCTCGCCTTCTTTTCTACTAATGAACGACAAGTACCTACTTGGGCGAAGATTGTATTACTCGTTTACGGGGCAAGTATGGCTGTGTGGATTGTAGGTACAGTGTTTTCATCAGGAGAAGTCGTGCTTGGTATCGCAGTAATTGCCTATATTTCAGTCATTTTAACGATGGGTTGGACTTCAATTCGAACTGGTTCCACTTTTGCAACGATTGGAGCTCTGCTATTTATCGCATCAGATTCCTATTTATCTATTAATAAGTTTGTTATGCCTTTACCATTTTCACATGAGGTTATTATGTTGACATATTACAGTGCCCAAATACTTATTGCGTTAAGCATCCTTCAATATTCCGAAATCCGAAGTAAAGTGTTACAATAATATCAATTATGCCTCGGCATAATTGTGTCCGGAATCGGCTTTGTGCTTAGGCCTGCGTGATGCAGGTCAGTTAGCCGTTATCGCATGGATGCGATGATTTTAGGCTAACATCCTATGTGAGCTCTTTTCCGATTCTGTGACATCCGCCGGAGGCTTTAACTTCTTTCAGTGGGTGTTTGCGCACCCGCTGAAAGAAGTTAACATATACATTAGGAGGCCATACTTATGAAAGAACAAGTAATCGAGCGTTTAATTCGTTATGCAAAAATTGATACACAATCTGATTTCACAAGCGAAACAACTCCTTCAACACAAAAACAATTTGACTTATTACATGTATTAAAAGATGAACTTGCTGCAATAGGCTTAACTGACATTACATTAGATGAAAATGGCTATTTATTTGCAACACTGGAAGCAAATACAGATAAAAAAGTGCCTACTATTGGTTTTTTAGCACATGTGGACACTACAACAGATTTTACTGGCACAAACGTTAATCCACAGCGCATTGACAACTATGATGGCGGAGCTATCCAGCTTAATGAAAATCTAGCGATGTCGCCAACAGATTTTCCCGAGCTAAAAAATTATGTAGGTCAAACGTTAATTACAACGGATGGTACTACATTATTAGGTGCTGACGATAAAGCTGGTATTGCAGAAATTATGACTGCTATGGAATACCTAATAAATAATCCTTCCATTAAGCATGGCAAATTACGTGTAGCATTTACACCTGATGAAGAAATTGGTCGCGGTCCTCATAAATTTGATGTAGCTGCCTTTGGAGCCGACTATGCTTATACGATGGATGGCGGACCACTTGGCGAGCTACAATACGAAAGCTTTAATGCTGCAGGTGTAAAAGTTGTGACAAAAGGTACGAGTGTACACCCTGGCTCTGCAAAAAATAAAATGGTTAATGCCATCACAATGGCGATCGCCTTCCAAAATGAAATGCCTACTAATGAAGTACCAGAAAAAACAGATGGCTATGAAGGCTTTATTCACTTAATGGGCTTTAACGGGGCGATCGAGCATACTGAGCTTTCTTATATCGTCCGTGACCATGATCGTCAAAAATTCGAAGCGAAAAAACAATTAATGCTTGATGTTGCGGCAAAAATTAAAGCTCAATATGGCGAGGATGCTTTAAGCATTACAATGGAAGATCAATACTATAATATGGGCGAAAAAATTGAGCCTGTTAAAGAAATCGTTGACATTGCACGCACAGCAATGGAAAAGTTGGATATTACACCAATTACATTACCAATCCGTGGCGGTACTGATGGTTCGCAGCTTTCTTACATGGGCTTACCAACACCAAACATTTTTGCAGGTGGCGAAAATATGCACGGTAAATTCGAATATGTATCTGGAGAAACGATGGAGAAAGCTACACAAGTTATTATTGAAATCGTACAACTTTTTGAACAACAAGGAAAATAGAGTATAATCTTCTTTAGTTACGAAGAGGGGTTTGTCCCTTCTTCGTAATTTTTCCGAAAGTAATGACTGAATTTTCAAATTACATAAAAGGGTTTTGAGGTGACTTTAATGAAAGAAATTGCATTAGGCATTTTAGCCTCGCTTTTTTTTGCTGTTACATTTATCTTGAATCATGCAATGGAAATGCAAGGAGGTAGCTGGCTATGGAGTGCATCCCTGCGCTATTTCTTCATGCTACCGTTTTTACTTGTGATTGTTTTCTATCGAAAAGGCTTTTCCCAACTATCAGGTGAAATGAAAGCACAGCCAGTAGCTTGGCTGCTTTGGAGCTTTATTGGGTTCGTATTGTTCTATGCACCACTGACATTTGCAGCAGCATTCGGTCCAGGCTGGCTTGTTTCCGGAACTTGGCAATTTACAATTGTCGCTGGCGTATTATTAGCTCCCCTATTTGTTTCAGTAGTAGCTGGGAAAACAGTACGTCAAAAAATACCGCTTATTTCATTACTAATTTCATGTGTCATTTTAGTCGGCATTTTACTTATTCAAATACCACAGGCACAATCTGTTCCATTTAAAAGTTTATTGCTTGGCATTTTACCTGTTGCCATCGCTGCATTTGCCTACCCTCTCGGCAATCGGAAAATGATGGAAATCTGCAGCGGACGCATCGATACATATCAACGAGTTCTCGGAATGACCATCGCCTCGATGCCCGCATGGATTATTCTAGCCATTTATGCATTGGCAACGGTTGGGCTTCCTTCCATCAACCAAGTGATGCAATCGTTGCTTGTAGGCATAAGCTCTGGTGTCATCGCCACAACTTTATTTTTCATTGCAACTGACCGTGTTCGTGATCACCAAGGCAAGCTTGCAGCAGTTGAAGCAACACAATCGACTGAAATAATCTTTGTCATTATTGGTGAAGTATTATTGCTCGGCATTGCATTCCCAGATTCAATTGCACTTGCGGGCTTAGGTGTCATCATTGTTGGCATGCTACTACATAGCTACTATACGATGATACTAGGGAAAAAAAGTGCTGTTCCTAGCAATCCTACGCAGTAATATTAAAGAAAAAATGTACATTACTAAATTTACTTTTAGTAGTGTACATTTTTTATTCTAGAGAGCACTATAATTTGTAAATCATTGTTTTAGAAGTGCCTACTACTTCATAATCTCTAAAGCCAAGTTTGTTATAAATATTAATGGCCGAACTATTTTCAAGGTCTACACTAAGCGAAATGGTATTGTATCCTTCATCCTGCGCCTGTTGAATTATTTTACGCATCAGTAAAGTCCCCAACCCTCTTCCTCTTACATCTTTTGAAACAGCAATTCCTATTTCAGGAGTATTGCAATCAATATAACCATAGCTTTTATTATTTTCATCAAACAATCTGTACCAGACTGCACCAACAGTTTGATTTTCTGTGTCAAAAGCAATCAGAACTTTATCTCCATTCCTCCCCCAACCTTCATGATATTTTCTTATGTGTGGCGAGTTTAGCAAAACCGCTTTCGATGGTTTATTCACAGGAATAAGTATTGACTCATATAACATATCTTGAAAGAACTCAAACTCATTTTTATTACCTTCGAAATTTCTAATATAAAACATAAAATAATCACTCCTTCAATATTGTTACTTCTAGATTCTAGCCTTATTACTATATGAATTTAGGGATATCATATAGTAAATTGTAATTTTCGGTAAATTGATCAAAAGTTATATTTTTTTAAATATACGCTAAGTTATAAGTTGATTGGAGTGGAGACTGGGCGACTCCTTGGTGTTCAGCGGTAGAGGAACGAAGGTTAAAAGCATCACGTCCTGTGAGAACGCCTTCGTGACCTACATCGGTGCTGCTGCCGCTACGTTAACACTACGCTTTCGCGCAAAAAACATCTGTTGGCCCGAGACCCTGGTGCGAGCAGGCAGAGGAACGAAGGCTAAAAGCATCACGTCCTGTGATAACGCCTTCGTGACCTACATCGTGTAGGCCCAAGCGGCTCATCGGACGCCCCCAGGAAGCTCTGTGCGAAAGCGAAGCGGCAGCGATAAAAGGCCCAGTCGGAACGGAGATCAACCCCACGTTATGGTGGGTTCATTTTTATAGGAATACTTTGAAGATTTATCGGAACATAATCTCATTTTATCGGAACAATTTTTGCTTTTATCGGAATAATATCTCGTTTTATCGGAACAATGGCAGTTTCAATCAAAAAAAGACGGCTCAATCACAATGGAGTGAGCCGTTAGATTAAAAGAACCGTTAAAATCAAACAGGTGAGAAAAAACAATTCTTTTTCCTCACCTGTTTTTCTATTATTAAGATTTTCACCTTTCAATCAAAAAAATAAAGGATTTGTTATTCATAAGACATTAGTATGCTGCTAGATCCATAGATATAACCGTAGCCTGGTGCAAAGAATTCACCATTAGAAGTTTCCACAACATTGTTAAACGTGCCTGTTGCTGGTTTTGTGAATGTGTAATGAATGGCACGAACAAACCCTTCATCTGTCATTCCACTCCCCACTCTAGTCACTTTCGAGCCTTCTGTAACTGGTTTTTCAAATATATATTTGATACCATCCTTTTCATAATTAAAGGTTTGTTCTGTTTCATGATAGTCAATGAACTTGTCATGCTGCGCTTCAAAACGATTATTAGCCGTTTTCTTATATACGCCATTCGCATACACTAGCTGCTGAAGCGTATCATTTGGCAAGAAAGACGTTGTAATGATCGGTGATTCGTTCGGCTTTATGGTAGCTAGGGCATTTTTCGGTACATAATACATTTCCCCATCTATCTCAATCCAAGCTGTCGCATTTTTTTCTGTTAAAAACATTACTTCATCAAAACGCTTTAGCTCTTTTGTCTTTCTGCTACTTTTACCAATAACACCATATCGAATATAGCGTTTCTCTTGAGTTTGCACAGGTTGGAGTAACTTTACAGGAATATATGTAAAAATAAAGTCTTCCCCCCATGTTCCGAGCTCTTGCACTCTAAGGTATCCATTTATTTCAATTCCTAACGATTGAAAAACGGTACCTTTTGAATACTTCCCTCCCGCTTTTCCTCCAGCAATTGGACCTCTTAAATGTCGTGTATCAGTTGTTAGCTTATAGAGTCTTTCATCTCTTTTTATTGTTTCGGCAATGCGAATATCTGTGGCATCAATATAGCCCCCTTTAGATTTTCCATCAGTTGGGTGCGTAATATCGTAATATAGATTTTCACCAATAGAAATATCATAACTAGTGCCACCATCTACATATCCTTCCAGGTAATGTGTTCCATAGTTTAAGGAGGAGGCTCGACCATTGATGTTGATATAGCCAGGATTATCATAAAGAGAAGCGCGGATGTTCAGAGGTACTTTCTTAAAAACAACTAAATCTGTTGCTTGTACACGGTAACCCGAGCTCATCCAATAAAACGTTTTATTGTCATACTTTTCAATATCATACACTCGGAAATAGTTGTTGCGCTTGACTGTCATCGAGCTATACGTACCGTTTGCATTTTCCTTATACACTTTTACATCTTTTGTAAAAGTCATTTTGCCTGTTTGTCCTTTGACAACTTGCGCCCCGTCCCACTGTGCTTCCGCAGCTTTAGATGATGATGGGCTTGTAAAAAAGGCTAAAGCGATGAGCAAAGTGATAATATATTTCTTCATTTTATTCCCCTCCACTTATTTCTATTAAATTCCCAATCTTCATCATACCATACCAAGCCTGTTACTTATTTACTTATTCTGCTATCTAAAGACAATCAAAAAAGAGCGACATATCCATTTAGGCTAAGTCGCTCTGAGATTTTAGGAGCATTATCATGAACTAGCAAACTTCTAGAAAAACTTTATAGATATTTAGCTTCCAATAGTAATCATATCTTTGGCAATGATTAGGCTTTAACTAGAATTATTTTTAAGATGTCCCTACTACTTCATAATCCTTAAAGCCTAGTTTTTGATAAATATTAATTGCTGAACTATTTTCAATATCTACACTAAGCAGCGTCACAGATGAGACCCTGCTGAATACTTTGAAGATTTATCGGAACATTATCTCATTTTATCGGAACAATTGCAGTTTCTATCAAAAAAAGACGACTCAATCACAATGGAGTGAGTCGTCTAGAGATTTTTACGTTCCCAAAAAATGAGGGGGGTTTTAGGAGCGTTATCATGAACTAGCAAACTTCTGGAGAAAAGTAGCTAAAGTTCATCCTCTCTACACTGTATTGTAGAAGAGGAATATTCTTTATACGATAATGATAATCATTATCAATTATAAAGTCAACATTAATCTGAAAATTTTTTCAAGTTTTTTTAATGACTACTCTTCAGTGAGCGACGATATTGCCATTGCTTTAGCTGAAAATGTAGAAAACAACCTATACAAAAGCCTGCAATTACTAGCGATGGAGCTACAACTACCATTCCTTTAAAGACATAGCATACGGCTGCGACATTTAAAAACCAACCTTTCAGATATGTTTAATGTATTTTACTATATTGCATTCCATTTGTGAAGCAAAAATGATTAATTTATAATAAAAGTAACAGATGATTGAAAGAAAAGGTGATCACAATGCCAGCATTAACGATGGATCAAGTTCGACAATTGAATTCCTATAGCATTTATACGACAGAACCAAAGCGGACATTATTTACATTAGCTGATATACATAAAGACTTTTACCATCCTGACTTTTTAAACCTTATGATGGGAATTACAGACGCAGCAACGGAAACAGCCGCTATTTCTCATTTTGCACGCCGCTACGGTATGTTTTTCGCTATGCAACTTTACATGCTTGCTGCCTATGACGAAGTGTGGGACGGTAAACCAATCGAGCTTCGCTTTGATGCAGCAAAAGAATTCGACAGTTTTACAGTCGCAATGTTTGTTAACCCAAATGATTGGCGTTATGTTGACGAGGATGAACGTCAGGCAGTTATTGAGAAAATCCTATATGACGGGCACGTTATCGTTCAACAGCTTCGTAAAGTGACATCTATTTCCCCTCTTACTATTTGGGAAAATTTCTTTGGATATTTACTTTGGCACTATCATATATTGCTTTCTAATCCTGGTCTAGCAGATCAAGCAATGGAAGATATAGAAGCTTTAGAGGATCCTAAAACATGGGCTCGTTTCTCCAACAAATCGTGGTGGGCACAATATACAGGTGGTCAAAGCCCCACTAATTTAGTGAGCGTCCCAGTACGAAAATCATGTTGTTTTTCTAAAGACATACCTGGCTTAATGGCTTGTGGCTTTTGCCCAATGAAATAAAAATCTCCTTAACAAAAAAGCCTTATCTCTCACATTGAGTGAGAGGTAAGGCTTTGCTTGTTAAAATATAAATTATTGTGTATCAAGTCGGAGCTTTCGCACAGTTAAAACATTTGTTGCTGTCGCTTCGCTTTCGCACAGTTAAAACATTTGTTGCTGCCGCTTCGCTTTCGCACAGTTAAAACAATTGTTGCTGCCGCTTCGCTTTCGCACAGTTAAAACAATTGTTGCTGCCGCTTCGCTTTCGCACAGTTAAAACAATTGTTGCTGCCGCTTCGCTTTCGCACAGTTAA
>NZ_JBNNTL010000028.1:28999-37946 GCF_050278745.1 Lysinibacillus sp. NPDC094403
TAAAACAATTGTTGCTGCCACTTCGCTTTCGCACAGTTAAAACAATTGTTACTGTCGCTTCGCTTTAACATATATCCGTTCCTGAAAACTTTGTTTTATCACTGTATATTAGAGTGATATGCCAGAAGGTACATACTAAATGCAATGGTTGAGTGGAGACTGGCGACTCCTTGGGGGCTTCACAGATGGGACCATGGAGCGAGCGCCGTGAGTGAAGCTGCTCATCGGACGTTTATACTACAGCTCTCGAGTCGATTTTCTGTTTCCGTTTGTTCTTGTTCTTTTTCTTATACCACCACATATAGACACCAGTGAACATCAGTATAGATGGAGTAAGACCACCGATAGCATATAAAATTTTAGTAAATAAACCACCAAAACTACCGGTATGTAATGGTAGGTGCCATGTTTGGTACATAAGCCCACTACTTACATGTGGATCTAGCTTGCCCACTACTTTTCCGCTATACTGATCTAACCATACTTTTACATTTCCATTGCCCGGATCATATGAATTGCTGATACGAAATTCAACTGCGCCTTCTGGGTTTCCACTTTCCACTTTTTTGGGCATTCTAACTTGCATAAGTGTTCCCTGAGGTACTTCTTTTTCAGCTATACTGAACAATTCATCAAGTGGAAGCTTACCACTGGGAAGGGCTTTTGAGATAAGCTGCTCTTCTGGAGGCATCACCTTTGCTTTTGCACCAAACCAACCAAAAATCATTTCATCATATGCAAAAAGTGCTCCTGTTAATGAAACAACCAATAAGAACGGAATGGAAACTCCACCAATGACTTTATGTAGATCATATTTCCGCACATAAGGATTGGCATTACGTCTTAAAATAAACCCACGTGTCCATTTTTTAATGCCCGGCCACCATAAATATAATCCTGATAATGTAATGAAAAAGAAAATAAATCCAATCACACCGATGATTTGCTCACCATTGAAATCTTTTAATAGCAGCTTTTCGTGAAACTCCGCTATTAAACTAAATAATGCTTGATCTCCTAATGTTCCGTTTATGTTTCCTGTTCCTGGATCAACGAATACCTTTATTTGTTCTTCGCCTTCTTTAAGCCGGAATAGATAAACTCCTCTAGCTTTAGGTTCACTTGGCGTGTATACACGGTCAATTTGACCATTTGGATGTGCTTCTGATACAACTTCCAAGGCATGCTGGTATGTAACTTTTTTTCCTTCTGTTACTTTATACAAATTAGGATGCAGCAAGTTGTTTAGTTCAGGTTCAAAGACTAGTAAACTTCCTGTTAAACCAATCAGTACTATAAAAACTCCTGCTAGCATACTAAGCCATAAATGAATTTTTGAAATGATTCTACGCGTTTTAATAGAAATGCCTTCTTTCTAAAATTAGTATGAAATTTTGAATGCAGTCAACACTATATCGAGAATGATTATCATTGTCAATAAAATTAATGAAAATTCTTTTTATTTATCATCATTTAGTTATAAATATTCAAATAACCAATTAGTAAATTAGTAGTAGTAAATCATTTCATTTGGGATAATAACTACAAAGGGTAAAGTGCCAATGTTTGAACTTGAATCTATTAACACTCTAACTACAGGCAGTTAGTAGTGAAGCGAGCGGCTCATTGGCCCCCCCAGGAAGCTTTGCTCTGCGCGAAAGCGAAGCGTCAGCGATAAAATCGCCCAGCCGTAACGGAAATCAACCATTCGCTTTGCCGAGGAGCCTTATTTTCCATAATAGACATCTTATTTTTGACAACAACACAAAAGCCTTACCCTCACAATAAGTGAACGGTAAGGCTTTTTACTATTATTTATTTTTCATAAACGACGAACCAATCATCTTGATCTTCATACATAGAAGTACCTTTATAGCCCTGCTTTAAAAGCTGTTGCTGACCTACTGTATCATTCATTGATATCGTCTTCTTCTCTGTAAAGGCTGGGATCTCTTGTCGCAAGTCTTTATAAAAAACATATCGTAGCTTATCGACATACTTAATCTTTAATCCCTTTACGACTAGTCCTTGAGAAAATTTATCTTTTAAGCTAGGGATATTATATGGCTTGACCGTTGAGCATACATAATCATATTTTTCTAAATCGATATGGCCCATGACAACTTGAGCTAATGTTTTTTGTAATCCATAGCCACGATATGCTGGTGAGACATTCGATATTTCTTGATATAAAACTTTATGAAATTCATCCTCGGCAATCCCACAATCGTAGCCAAGGTGCTCGTCATCAACAGGTGGGTTTAATAGTGCGCGAAAGGCAATTAACTTATCCCCTACGTAAGCTCCTATCATCATGCCATTGCCTCTTAAAATATAGTCAAATTCCTCAGTACTTAATGGTTGTAATATACTTGGGTCTGCTAATGTTTCATAGACCTGAAGCTGTAATTTCTCAATTTCTTGCAAATGCTGAAGGTTTAATGTTGTAACAAAAAACGGCGTTTCACCAAGCATGCCTTCATAAACTTTTTCCATCTCGCCGCCTCCTTAGGCTGTTACAATTGTTGAGAACTTACATAATTCTTTTAGGATCTCTTCGTCTACGTCTACACCTAATCCTGGTTTTTCATTTAAACGGATAAATGGCACATCATAGTGTAAGTTTCCGACATCCTTAGAGAATTTTAATGGACCTGTTAATTCTACACTTGTCATTATTTTTTTAGAGAATGCTACATGGAAGCCAGCTGCTGAACCAACTGATGATTCTACCATTGAACCGATTTGACATTCAATGCCTGCCATTTCAGCCATAACTGCCAGTTTCATAGCAGGATAAATCCCACCGCATTTCATTAATTTAATATTGACTTTATCCGCAGCACGCTTTGCAATAATTTCACGCATTTCACGTACACCGCGAAGTCCTTCATCAATCATTAATGATACGTCTGATTTTGACTTCACTTCTACCATGCCATCAATATCTTCACTATCTACTGGCTGCTCTAACCAATCGATATTTAGATCCTTTAATGCACGTAAACCTTGTAATGTAGTTGACGCATTGCCCCACCCTTGGTTTACATCTACACGAATTGCAATGTCTTCACCAACACGTTCACGCACAGCTTTAATACGAGCAACATCACGAGCTACCTCTGTTCCTACCTTCATTTTAAATGATCGATAGCCCATCTCTACACGGTTAGCTGCCTCTTCTGCCATCGCCTCAGGTGTTCCAATGCTCAGCACATGCGTAATCGGGAATTTCTCATGATAACGTCCACCTAATAGTTGGTACACAGGAACTTGTAACGCTTTCCCTGCAATATCGAAACAAGCAATGTCAATCGCTGCTTTCGCTGCTGGCACATCCTTCACGACTTTGTTCAATTTATCATGAAGCTTTTCAAAGGCCATTGGATTTTCTCCAATGATTGCAGGAGCAAGCTGATTCTTTAATACAGCATATGTACTCTCCCACGTCTCCCCTGTTACGTGCTCATCTGGTACTGCTTCACCGTAGCCTACAATACCTGTATCTGTCGTAACCTTCAAAATAATAGAAGGCATCGTATCATATGTAGCATAACTGATGATAAATGGATCAATAAGTGGTAAATGAATTGCAAAAATTTCTACTTGTTGGATTTTCATTTTTATCACTCTCCTGTATAATTTAGTTGTCGCTAATAAGTCGCTAAATGTTAATCAATTATGCCTCGGCATAATTGCGTCTGGAATTGGCTTTGTGCTTAGGCCTGCGTGACGCAGGTCAGTTAGCCGTTATCGCATGGATGCGATGATTTTAGGCTAACATCCTATGTGAACTCTTTTCCGATTCCGTGACATCCGCCGGAGGCTTTAATTTATTTCAGCAGATGTTTGGACATCTGCTGAAATAAATTAAAAAATAAAGAAAGGGAACGTTGCCCATGTCTACTAAAATAGCGGTTATCTGCTCTAAAGCATTTATGAAGCGTATAAATAGTATCGCACAAAACATAAAGAATATTCAAATAGATTTTTATCTTTACAATCAACCTACAGAGGCGCCCGTTTTGTTAAAGGAAATGAAGCCATGTGATGCACTCTTATTCGGAGGAACGCTACCCTATTTACATGCCCAATCTGTACTGTCAGAACTGCCAATACCTTGGAATTATATAAAACAAGATGAGACGGCCATTTCTACAACTTTACTGTCCCTGATAGCCAATCAAGGAATACCTTTAAATAGAGTTTCTATCGATGTTATGAATCCAGTTTTTGTGGAAAACGTTCTAACAGAAATAGAGTATTCCGGTACAAAACCATTTATTCAGCCTATTTCTATTACCAAGTCTACTCAATCTATATTGCAACAGCATGTAGCTTTATGGAATGCCAAAAGCATCGACTTTGTCATAACGAGTATTCATAGTGTGTTTGATGAATTACAGGCTCTTCAAATACCTGCAATGCGTATGTTAGATGCAACGAATTCAATTATTCAATGCTTAGAAGAAACAAAATCACAATCACTTCTAACTAAGTCTGAATCTTTTAAAGCTGTCGTTGGACTATTAGAGATTCCCGAGAACAATCCTTTAGACAACTACATTTTAACGAAGATCACTACAGCTACACATTCAACTTATAAACAAGTTACACCATACTCTTTTGAGCTCTTTACGACAGCCGGGCACTTGCAAAAAGCCCTCGAAAAAGAGAATTTGCAAAATTTAATGCAGCAAATTGAAAAGCCATTTAAGCTAGCATTTGGTTATGGTCACTCGATTTTTGAGGCTTGCCAAAATGCAAAGAACGCATTAACGTTTGCTAAGCCTTGTGAAATTTATATTCTAGATGAACATAAAAATTTGCTAGGTCCATTTCCAAAATCGGAAGTAAGACTAGCTTTAAAAACAGATGATCCCTACGTTTTACAAATGGCAAAGCAAACAAGCTTAAGTCCATTAAATATTTCCAAGATCATTCATTTTAGCAGGGAGCGACAATCAGCGCAATTTACATCCCATAATCTTACGGAGTATTTACAGGTTACACGCCGCACAACAGAGCGCATTATTAAAAAATTAGTGGATAACGGTTATGCTAAAGTTGTAGGTGAAGAAATGACCCATCAGCAAGGTCGTCCACGCACAATCTATGAATTGAACTTTGCTATCTATTAAAAAATTCTCGCAGATACTTTTGGTATCTGCGAGAATTCGATTAGCTGGTAGATGGGATCATTTAGATTAGTCCACTTTCGCCATATTTTTTCTATTATATATTAGATATTATTTCGAATTATTATTTTCAAATTCAAAATTAACATCCTTAAGGTTAACAACTTTTGTTTTTTTAATGATTTTATAGCCAAACCATAAACTAAGGAAGAATGGAATTCCTAAATACGCTGCTACAACACTACCCCAATCTATTTCTTCAGCCATAAACGCTTGGAAATTTTGTGCAATAATTACAATTAGTCCACATGCTATTGCAAAAATCGGTCCAATCGGAAACCATTTTGCCCTATAAGGCAAATCGTCCAACGAATACCCTTGTGCAATGAAAGCTTTACGGAAACGATAGTGACTGACAGAGATCCCTAACCAGAAAATGAACCCTGTTATACCTATTGCATTCATTAACCACATATAAACTACCCCATCCCCGAAAAAGGAAGCTAAAAAAGCAAGCATACCGACTGCACATGTTAATATCATACCCGCAACAGGAACACCACGTTTATTCAACTTTCCAAAAATTCTTGGAGCCTGACCTTCTTTAGCCATAGAGTATAGCATACGTGTTGAAGCATACAAACTTGAATTCCCTGCTGATAAAACTGCTGATAAAATAACAGCATTCATTAATGAAGCAGCAAATGCAAATCCAGCTTTTTCAAATACCATGGTAAATGGACTGACCATTACATTTTCACTTTGTAAATTTGGATTTGTATACGGTATGATAAGCCCAATAATTAAAATTGCAAATATATAGAAAAGAAGAATTCTCCAAAAAACACTTTTAATAGCTGTAGGTACATTTTTCGCTGGATTCTCGCTTTCTCCAGCAGCTACCCCAACAATTTCTGTACCTTGGAATGAAAACCCTGCTGCAATAAAGACAATAAAAACACCTAAAGTTCCACCTGAAAAAGGTGCATCATCTACAGTGAAATTTTTGAATCCTATTGCTTCCCCACCCATTATACCGAAAATCATTAGTAAGCCGACTATAATAAAAATTACAATTGCACTTACTTTAACTAATGACAGCCAATATTCTCCTTCACCATATCCTTTAACAGATAGAAAATTTAATAGGAAAATAATAGCTAAAAATGAACCGCTCCATAATATAGATGAGCTGTCTGGAAACCAAAATTTCATAATCATTGTAGAAGCGGATAACTCAGCTGCAATCGTCATTGCCCAATTAAACCAGTAGGTCCAACCAATTGCAAATCCAAAAGCTGGATCAACAAATTTTGTACCATAAGTACTAAATGCACCACTTGTAGGCATAAATGCTGCTAGTTCTCCTAAACTTGTCATCACAAAGAAAATCATAGCTCCAACTAAAGTATATGCTAGTAATGCACCGCCTGGACCTGCGGTACTGATTGCTGCACCGCTACTAAGGAACAACCCTGTACCAATTGCTCCACCAATCGATATCATTGTTAAATGTCGAGCTTTTAAACCCTTTTTTAAATTTTCTTCTCCTAGTATAATAATGGGCGAATCTTCATGAGATATACTATTTTCTTTTTTTAAGACCATTTTTTTATCCTTTCTAAAAACACTTAATGTTGCCAATTTCAAGAAAACTAAATCTAGTTTTTCTTTACCTAGCTGTTGTTATATATCAAAATTAAATGTTCTTGTTAAAATAATAATGCCAAAATCTCTTTTTAATAAACCCTTGCGATAACAGCATAATTGTTACTAAGAACCATGCTGGAGAAATTAATTTTAAGCCTTAATAAATCATTATTGCTACGACTCTATTATCGATCCATGCTCTGATAGTTAATCCTACTAAAACAATAGATATAATCACAAATTTTAGAAGTTCCCAACTAGCATAGATTCCTATTTACAGTTCCATCCCCTTTTTTGCACCTATCCCCTTTTCAACTTTTCTAAGACGCAAATATTTTTATATGTTTTTTAGCATAATATTCGAAAAATTAAAAGTCAACGCAAAAATTTTATGCTTCTCGAGCGATTTCGACTATTTTTGCGCATAAAAACGCTTCCAAATAGCTATTAGGGACAATGCAAAATATTCATACATTTCGACAAAAATAAAATAAAAAGGAACTATATCAAAAGAATTTTGCACTTTTGATATAGCTCCCTCTCGCTATCGTTATTCGTATTCAGGTTTTTTTTCTAACACACAAGCAAGTACTTTTGCAGCATCAATTAATGCACTTCGTTCAAAAGTCATTTTCGGATGATGTAGTCCCGGAGTTAAATTAGCACCAATACCAACCATCGTTGCTTTTAATTCAGGTTTTTTAACTGTGTAAAAATGGAAATCATCACTGCCAGGTGTTGTAATTTCCTCGGCTAGATGCTCTTCCCCAAGTGTTTCAATTATCGCGTTTTTAGCCATACGTGCAGCAACTGAAGAAACTTCAGCACCAGGTGTGAAATCTATCCATTTCCAGTCCATATCAATCTCAAACTGCTGTTGGATTGATGTTAAGCCAAACTCAATACGACTACGAAGTAACTCTAGTTGGTTATTACGGTGAGCTCGAATATCCATAGAGAAGCTCGCAGTACCTGGAATAATATTTGTACTACCACCATCTGCAACAATCTTCGTTAACTTTGCAGAATGAGGCTCGAAAGGTGATAAATGTATGCTATGGAGCATTTGTTGTACGGCCATAATAACATCGATTGCATTTTGCCCTTGATGAGGTCTAGCTCCATGAGCATCAGTACCTCGTATTGTTCCTTCTAAAAAATAAGCCGCACCATGATGGATAGCAGGTGATACCTTGCCAAGCGGTAGCTCTTCAATTGGTCTTAAATGAACACCAAATAAATGTGATACACCATCAACAGCCCCGCGCTCAAAGGCTGCACAAGCTCCATTTCCAAGTTCTTCAGCAGGTTGGAAAATAAATCGAACACGATGTTGCAATGGTCGATCTTTCAGCAGTAATAAAGCCCCAAGAACCATCGTTATATTTGCATCATGCCCACATGAATGGTTAGCTTGCCACTTCCCATCCACTTCTTGCCACAAAGCATCTATATCTGCACGTATAGCAACAATCTCATCACCTGTACCAATTTCAGCAATTAATCCCGGAACGTCCCCTAACAAACGATAGGATACATTTAATTCATCTAAAATCGACGCAATCTTTTTAGTAGTTTCAAACTCCTTCCAGCTTACCTCTGGGTATTTATGAAAATGATCAAACCATTGGTAAATTGTTTCTTCTAAGATTACAGCATTTGACATAACTACACCTCTATACGCATTTTTGTTTCCCATTATACAGGAAACTATTTCATAAAAAAAAGAGGACAATGACCATAACGTGTGGGTTGATTTCCGTTCCGACCGGGCGCTTTCCTGGGGGCGTCCGATAAGCCGTGCAGGGTTTCATCTGTGACGCTGATCCCCAAGGAGTCGCCCAGTCTTCACTCCAATCAACCTAAATACATAGCATATGTTTTTACAAAATGTCATCTCAAATTTCCGGTGATGAGCTAATTTATTCAAACAACTCTTGTATGGCTTATCACAAAAGCGCAGGGTTAATTTTCATTTCGGCTAGGTGAAAGCGAAGCGACAGCCACAGAATATTGGTCAGCACAGGACGTAATGCTTTTAGCCTCCGTTCCCCTACCCGCTTGCAGGGTCTCATCTGTGACGCTATGAACTGCACCCGAATTATTGGACTTTAAAATTCTAATAAAAGAGGTGCAGTTTGTGATTTCCGATGAACAAA
>NZ_JBNNTL010000029.1:0-31638 GCF_050278745.1 Lysinibacillus sp. NPDC094403
TAGATAGGTTCGAGGTGGAAGTGTGGTGACACATGGAGCTGACGAATACTAATCGATCGAGGACTTAACCAAAACGTTTGAAACATTCAATGCACGTTTATCCAGTTTTGAAAGAATAATTCTTTCATATGTCTAGTGATGATGGCAAAGAGGTCACACCCGTTCCCATACCGAACACGGAAGTTAAGCTCTTTAGCGCCGATGGTAATTGGGGGCTTCCCCCTGTGAGAGTAGGACGTCGCTAGGCAAAATAAGTAGGTCGAGGATTTAATCCTTGGCTTTTTTGTTTTATAAAGGTATAACTTTATAAACTGTATCAATCTTATTATCAACTTCTAAAACTTTGAGGAACTTTTTTTAGTTTTGGATTTGATTTTTATGTTTTTTGGGAATTATTATGTATTTGAGAATAACTCATAAATATCCCCTAAGAATCCGAAAGGAGTTTAGGGTTGGGGGAATTTTTTCAGATGAAGAGTTTTCACGACGACATTGACTCGTACAAGGATTTCTTAGCAAATAGTATTATTTCAAATTGGATATCCAGGAATTAGGAATCTAACAGGAACTACTATTCAAAAATAGCTGAAATTGAATCTTACTTATTTGGTGACCACGATATTATTGTAACGCTTCACTTTAAATTGGAAATTTATTGTAAATAATGGGGTGTCCTTTAAAATGCTTAGATAGTGGAAATGAACAAATTAAAATCCTAGCAGCAACGATTTGGCAATCAATATAAAACGTGGCTTATATATAGGTTCAATAACTTTTGAATTATCCACCCCCCAAAAAAATAAAGAGGTGAATCCGTTGAAAACTCAAAATACGATTGAATTATATTTACAAGAGAGAATAAGTGACCATGCAAATAGTATTTATGTAGGTGAGAAAAGCTCTATACATTATGAAGTATTAGGTCTCGGTCTCTATGATTTAAGTTTAAAACATAAAACATTACCAAAATGGAAATTAGAAAAAGACCATGAAGTTGATTATGAAATAAATCGATTTCGTGAAAGCTATAAAAGAATTCTATCAGAACTTATTCTAATAAAAGGGAAAATTAACAATCTACTCTTTGTATATGAACAATTGATAGGACATAAACCAAATTTTGAACATCTTTATAAAACAATTCTTTTTGATGATTATGATAATTGCACAACAAAATTAAAAAAAATGCTATCAATTCTTGAACAAATAGAAGCGAAAATTAAAGAGTTCTTAAAGAATACAAATAAAAAAGTACAAAGGTCACTACTTCCTTTAAGAAATAGATATTTTTTAGGTGTGGAATTACATGGGTATTTACGAAATGAAAAAGAACATCTATTACAACTTTCAAAGCAATCTGAATTGCCATTGATTTTAAAGGAAAAATATAACCTTGAACCTAAAGAGGGAAATTATTCCAGAAAATTAGAGCGATATGATCGTAGCTTTTTATAAATATATTAAAAAATACAAAATAGGTGGCCAAATTATTTTAATTATAAGAGGTATATTTTTAGGTCAGTTAAAAATATACCTTTTGCATTTGTAAAGCTTTTTTATTTTTATAAGCATTCAACATTGGAAACCACCTTTTAGGATATTTAACTATTTAAAAAGCGAGTATCTAAATCAATTAGAAACATGCAATTGTGTATTTCAACCATTTCATTATTATATGGTTCTCCATAGCATAAGTAATATATATTAATCTTTTTCCTTCAATACCTTATAAAGCGTACTTCATCCAATTCCATACTCTTTTGCAATATCTGTCGCACTTTCACCACTTTCAAACAATTTGATTATACGCCGCTTGGTATCTGGATTAATTGCTGGTCGACCACCAAGATGACCGCGCAAGATGAGATTTCCCATTACGCAAGTAAGTAAGATACCTCAAAGACAATGAGGTAGATAGGCTCGAGGTGGAAGTGTGGTGATACATGGAGCTGACGAATACTAATCGATTGAGGACTTAACCAAAATGTTTGAAACATTCAATGCACGTTTATCCAGTTTTGAAAGAACAATTTCTTTCAATATGTCTAGTGATGATGGCAAAGAGGTCACACCCGTTTCCATACGGAATACGGAAGTTAAGCTCTTTAGCGCCGATGGTAGTTGGGGGCTTCCCCCTGTGAGAGTAGGACGTCGCTAGGCAAAATAAGTAGGTCGAGGATTTATTCCTCGGCTTTTTTATTTGCAGTTTTTTAACAGGATAACCCAAATAATGAAAATTAGTATCTTGGGTTGATATTATTGTGTTCTTGAGAAAAATTAAAAGTTTAGAAGTAGCTTTGAAACAATCGAATTTCTACTTTACAGGTAACTATCCAACTCGATTGCTCTAAACGTGTCATTTCCAGCGTTACTTTTTTGAGTTTATACTATCTATTTAGTGTTTTGTGCGTTTACTTCTCTTTCGTAGCTGGAATAAATCTTTGAGCCGTAAGATTTCTATACGCGGCCCTTTTTCCTTTAATAGTTGTTCAATGTAAGGTTTTGCGGCTCGTTGATTTTTTCGTAATGGGACTTTTTAGAAATAATTCTTCTGCAAATTCGATGCAAACAAGAAATCTTTTTATTTTGTCTATTTATCCGACTATATAAAAAAATGAGATTTCATTAAAAATAAACAAAAAGTGTAATTTTTGTTTATCATAAATTTGGATAAAATTTTATAATCTCAACCTTAAAAAATGTTCCTTGTTTAAGGTTGATTATGGTACACTGAATGAAACATTTGTTCTGGATAGGAGATTCAATTCTATCAAAAGAAAACATTTCAAAAGTAGAAATTTCTACTTTTGAAATGTTTATAAATTTATAAAGTTAATCGAGAGGAGAGGAGCTATTTGGAAGAAAATTTATTCTCGCTGCAACAATTTAAAATGAAGCAACAAAAAGATGAAACACTTCGCTCGATGAAAGTGAAAAAATTAGAAATGTACAAATCCGATTTTAAATTGTTCCAGACATTTTGTGAGCGTCACTTTTTGCGATTAGATTTTGATTCACTGGAAATTTATTTACATGAATTGATCACACAGCAACAGGTGCGACTCTCTACATTTAATAGACGAATTGCCGGAGTGAAATACTGGTTGACAAATGAGCATGGGTTATACATAACACCTGAACAGGGGGCGCAGGTGAAAATGCTACGAGGACTGTACGATGAAGAAGCCTATCTTCGTTTAAAACCGATGCGAGGAATTCGAGCTGAAAAGCAAGGGGATGTTTTACGTCTGATTGATCGCTACGATACTAATAAAAAAAGCGATATTCGTAAGCGTGCTATTTGTTTAGTGAATTTGATTACAGCCAATCGGCCGTCGGAAATGGTTAGGTTAAAAGTAAGTGACTTTGATTTAGAGAATCGTACTGTGTATGTAATGATGGTGAAGCAAGGGGAAATGAAAGAAAAACGTCTGACACTTGAATGTGTGCAGGCAGTAAAGAAATATATTCAGTCGTGTGAACTGGAGCCAAATGACTATTTTGTCGGTGCAGCTGACAAATGGGGCAATCATACAAGCAGAAAAATTAGTGAAGTGAGCTATAATCAAGCGATACAGAGTTGGCTTGGTTTTGCGCCTTACACATTTCGCAAAACGCAGATCACCACTATGTATAAAAAGGGTGCTGATATTCCGACGATTGCCAAACAGTCCGGTCATAAATCCCACCAGACAATAATGGAACATTATATTAATTTAAGAACGAACGATGTGGATGAGTTTTTATAATGAGTATAAAAGTGAGAAGCGTAAAAATAGCTTTTCATTTATATTAATTCGAATGTGTTATATAGTCCATGTCGTTTGGTATTCATTCGTATATGTATATATTGATATACAAAAATATGAAAATAGAAACCATTTAAAATCCCATTTGCTAGGTACCATGAGGCTCAGGATTATATATGGCCCCTTCATTTTGTCTAGACAAAATATGTAGATAATTTCTTTTTTTCTGAAATCGTCAAATAAATGCTTAACCTATGTCGCTTAGTACATGAGTTTTCTTTTTGTATTTTGTCTTATATACCTAACAAAAGTAGAAATTTCTACTTTTGTTAGGTATACTTTTTTATTTATCTTCATGAAATGCTTCAACCATAAACTCGAACTGACGTTGCTGACGATCTGTTAGTTCATTGTGCACATAACTATCAATCAGCTTTTGTAAAATGACATAGGTTTTACCTTCATCCATAAAGGAGCCTAGTAAATTAAATTCACTATGAATGACAGATGGTACTTTAATACTCTTAGTACTGTTCGTCTTCCCAACACCTAACTTTTTACGAGGTACGCTTCTCAATCAATTCGTCTAAATATGACTCTGATAAAAAATGCTGCTCAGCTGGTGTTTCCTGGATTACTTGAAATAATGGATTATTAGCGAGTACCTCTTGAATACGCGTTTCTATTGATATCGTTTGTTCCACGCTATCGCCTCCTATTCTACGGAAATCTTCGCTATTGTTTTCTACCCTACTTTATTGCTTAAGAAATTATTGCTTTTCTATAGTTTTCTATTCTACGCTGTCCAATTTTATGCTATTTTCTTTTAAAAAGAGCACAAAAAAAAGTCCTTGGACGAATTGAGTGATTGCCTATAAACTCGTTGGTGTAGCTTTGTAATAAAGTTTGATCAAATTAATGATATTAACCTTGATAGGAAAAATATTGATCAACACAGGCTCTTATTTGAATGTGGCAGATTAACTTCTTAAAAAAAGTTTGATTATTTTTGAACTTATAATTTATAAAATAAGTATAACTTAGTAGATACTTTGCAAAATACTTCTTTATATAATTCTATTTTTGTTTCCTATGTGAAAAATACTCATTATTTTCTAGATGATATAAAACATGTTAATAATTGGTTGCGATTAAGTACGTTATAATGAGAAATTTGGTATATTTATAATTAAGATGGGTTTAGAAAATTCCTTTAAACACTCTGAATCTCTTGAGCCATTGATAAAAAACATTTATTGAGGGAGGCATTAAATTGAAGAATATTAAATTACTTTTAGTAGATGATGAGATTTCAATATTACAATTGTTGCAACTATTATTAAAAAAAGAAGGTTTTGAGTATATATATACTGCAACAAATGGTCATGATGCTATTCTTTTATGTGAAAAAATTCATCCTGATCTTATTATGTTGGACATAATGTTACCAGATTGTAATGGTTTTTTTTTATGTAATGAACTAAGGAAGAAAACTTCTGTTCCTATTTTATTTTTAACTGCTAAAGTTGATGACATAGACAAATTAACTGGTTTTGATTGTGGGGGAGATGATTATATTACAAAGCCATTCAATCATTTAGAGGTAATAGCAAGGATTAAAGCACAGCTAAGGAGACAAAAGCTAACAGAGTTTTCTAATGATGATACTTCTTATGATTTTGGATATTTCCAAATATACGAAAGAAGTGGAAGGTTAATTGTTAATAAGGAAGAAATATTCTGCCCTACAAAAGAATTGCAATTACTTATATTTCTGTGTAAAAACCCCAATCTTATTTTTAGTAAAAAACAATTATACGAACAAATTTGGGGAGAAGATAGTTATGGTAATGAGGCTACTGTAACAGTTCACATAAATCGCCTAAGAGAAAAAATTGAACCAAATCCAAGTCAACCTTCTTATTTAATTACTAAAAGAGGCTTGGGTTATAAATTACTTAAATCAGTAAGAATGGCTGAATAAAATGAATTTAAAAAAAAGATTAACTTGGAAATTTCTCTCGTGGCTATTTATCTTATTTATATTTTTTATATTTTTCGGATTACTAACTCAACGTATGATGATTTATAAATTAGAGAAAGAAAAAAATGTGAATAATATTTCTAGTGAAGTTATCGATACAATAGTTACATCTACTACATTTAATAAAAACAAAATTTTTATATCAAAAAAAACACTTAAAGCAATCCAAACAGAAGGATATTGGATACAAATTTTAGATTCTAAGGGAGATGAAATATATCATTTTAATAGGCCTGTAGACATTCCAACTCATTATGCACCAGGTGAAATAATTTATTATGCTAACAACGCAAATATTACTGGATACTATTTTAATACAATTTATAAAAACCAGAAGGGGAATAAATTTACTTGGCTTATAGGAAAAAAAATGCCCACTTTAGGAAAATATCTATCAATAAACTCTAAAGAGAAATTATATTTTTTCTTTGGTATTGTAATTAGTAGTTTTATTTTAGTAATTGTTACTGCGTGGCTTTTTGGGAAAAGATTAGGGAGTCCATTATTACATATAATATACTGGATTGAGAATTTAGCTAGTGGTTCATACCATGAACCTGCTAATAAATATGGAAAACCTATTAGCCAAAAAAAGAATGGGCAAATAAAAAAAAGATTTCGTATTTACCATGAAGTAGTTCTTGCTCTGCATCAACTTACAATAATATTAAAAAAGAATATAGAAAATCAAAAGAAACTTGAAAAAACAAGAGAAGAATGGATGACTGGGATATCACATGATTTAAAAACACCTCTTTCTTCTATTATAGGATATGCAGACATATTAGTATCTGCAAAATATACTTGGACTAATGAAGAGAAAATAGAATTTGCTCAAATTATTAGTGACAAAGCAAAGTATATGGAAGACTTAGTTCAAGATTTTAATTTAACCTTTCGTTTAAAAAATGAGGCTCTTCCTTTAAAAAGAATTAATAATGATGTAATTGAAATTGTCCGACGATCTGTTATTGATGCTGCTAATCTCCCTTTTACACAAAATCAACAACTAAATTTTATTTCAAATCAATCTATTTTATATTATGAATTAGATCCAAACTGGTTTAAACGTGCAATTGATAATCTAATAATGAATTCTATTATTCATAATCCTAGGGATACAACAGTCAATATAGAAGTTAAAAGTAACGAAATGGTTAATTTAGACAGATCTTCTCCAGTATTTTATATAATCATACAAGACAATGGGGTGGGAATGACTACATCAACACAGGAACATTTATTTGATAGATATTATCGCGGAACAAACACAGAACAATCCTATAGTGGTACAGGTTTAGGAATGGTAATTGCTAAACAACTCATTCAGGCACATAATGGCGAAATTTTTATAGAAAGTGAATTAGGAAAAGGAACAAAAATTACCCTTTCTTTTTTTTAGTACTACTTTATGTACTTCGTCTAGTTGCTTAAGACACTACCTTGATTTGACGATTCCCATTTTGATTGCCATATGTAATAAAAGGTTTGACTACTTGGTTTGGTGCAGCATTCCTGTTTGAAGGATGTTAAGGGTCTTGAAAGAAAAGGAGCCCTCTAGTATGAATTTAACTCAAATAAGAAAATTTTAGAATCCTTCTTAAATACGCCCAAGTGTTCAATAAATGGACTGCTCCCTGTCAAGTAGACAATGGCAATAATAAAAATGTAATAAACGGCTTGAGCCCTGAATTCTAAAGGGCTCAAGCCGTTTAATCATTCGCTAAAATCCTTTTGATGTATATTATTGATAGCCTCTATCACTAAGTATTAATGGCTTCTCGCATCATTTTCTTTGGATTAAACATTTAAACGAGCTGGTATTGTTTGGAGACACCCAATGCAGTATTAGTTATCCCTTTGCTACACTGATTGCCTACGTTTTACTGAATTTTTTACACAGACGATCCCAGCAGAAAAAGATGGTGAAGCACTTATCTTTTGCAGGTTTTACACGTCTGTTTCTTGATGATGTCCTGTCAATGGATTGGCGGCACTATCTACATGAACTTTTGGCGTCGTCACGTGCGATATATTAAGAATCTACCACATAAATTTCGCTAATCAACGATAAAATATAACTCCTCATGACAAAAAAGTTACCTCTTGTCCTACAAATCTATCTTTTTATCTGGAATATATAGAAAACAATACCATTAATTTTTATAATTGGACTGTGCGAATGACTACTAAAATAGATAGATATTAAAATTTTGCAATTAACTTTAATATCTTATCAGAATTTATAATTGAAAGGAGGTGAAAAACATGGCGACAAATGATGTAATTAAATTTTGGAAAAACCCTATGTCTAGGACATCTCTAGTATTAAATAATTTACCGCAAAACCCTGCGGGAGATGTTATGACAGAGCTTTCTGATGCAGAATTAAACGATGTACAAGGCGCTGGACAAGGTTTAAAACCAGCAAAGTCTGGAGGAAACGTTTGTACATACAGTGTGGAATGTGATTTCTGTCCAACACGTAAATGTACAGGTATTCCTTGGTTTGGCTGTTAATAAGTAGGGATATTTTATAACACGTGTGGTTATAAGAAATATTCCTATATTCATTCATGGCAGCGTTTAGAAAACGGATTATGCATACAATATTATTGAGAGAAATCTTAATAATATTGTATGTTAAAACAAAAATACATGTAATTGAAATTGTTACATATTTACTACTTAATACAGATTATTTATTTGTAAAATCATAATAAGTTTCAAAACAAGGGAAGGGTGATCTCATGAGAAATGCTATAGATGCAATAAAAAAATCCTTATATATTCATGAAAGAAAAATTAATGATATAGATAATATAGCGCTTGGAGAAGCACGTATAAAATTTTGGTCAAGTAATTATTCTCCCGATACAGAACTTGAGGAATTTTACAAAGTAAACAAAGTTATTTCAAATATTGAAAAAGGTGACCTCTTCAAACTATCCACTCATGAAACGATTCAAGAAAACATTCCATTAAACAAAGAAGAATGGTTCCAATACATAGATGAATTATTTTCAGAAAAATATTCCCATATTAAAATTCCTAAACCTTTTTTAAAGTATTCACCAAAAGATAATCTACATTTTATTGGGTTTATACAACCTTTTTTAAGAACAGCAATGGGAAGATTAGGCTTTAAAATGAATGATATTATCAAAAAAAATGAATTAAATATTAGCCCCATTAATAATGAAATTGAAATTATTATATTATATCAACTTATTAGTCAATTAATCGTAACTTGTTACCGAACAGTAGTTTTAGAGTTAAATGTTGCACGGGTTTCCGGGAAATTAAAAGGGGATACGTCCGAGGAACGTTATAAATACTTTGAAGAAGTAATGTTAAATGACACAGAATATTTAAAAAGTATATATACGGAATACCCTGTTTTAACCCGTCTAATGGCAATCAAATGTGAACAGTGGATAAATAACATTATAGAAATATTTGATAGGTTAGAAAATGATAAACATTTATTGTCCCAAAAGATCAATGATGGTAAAGAGTTAGGTCACCTTAAAAATATTCAAATGGGATTATCTGATTCGCATTGTGGAGGTCGTACAGTTAGTATATTAACTTTCGATAGTGGTTTTAAAGTGGTTTATAAACCTAGGCCCTTAGGTATAGATGTGCAATTTCAAGCATTTCTAAAGTTTTTTAATCAACATCAAGAAAGAGATCTTTACCACTATGAAATGAAGGTTGTTAATTGTAATACTTATGGTTGGGTTGAATTTATTGAAGAAAAGCCTTGTATAACAAAAGATGAAATAGAAAGATTTTATTGGCGTATTGGAAGTCAATTAGCTTTGTTAAATGCACTGAGTGCTACAGACTTTCATTATGAAAATTTAATTGCGTCAGGTGAATACCCTGTTTTGGTAGACTTAGAATCACTATTTCATCAACAATATAGTCAAAACCCACAAATTAAAACAGCATATCAAAAGGCAACACATATTATAGGTAATTCTGTTCTTTCAACAGGAATTTTACCCAGCTTAGTAACAAACAAGGAAAATAATGCGGATCTTAGTGGATTAGGAGAAGTAAAGGAACAATTATATCCAAAAAAAGTGTCTATTGTAGAAGACAAAAATACGGACATTATGCAGGTTGTAAGAAATTATGTGAAAATTTCAGGTGGAAACAATACTCCATCTCTAAATGAAAATAAAGTGAATGTAGTCGACTATATAGAAAATATCGGAAATGGTTTTCGGGATACTTATCATTGGCTCATTAATAATAAAGAGATAGTGAAAACACAAATCAAATTATTTTTTAATATTGAAGTAAGACATATTCTCCGTGCAACTGAAAGATATGGCGAATTATTAAATATTAGTACTCACCCTGATTTTTTGAGAGATTCATTAGATAGAGAGATGCTACTAAATAAACTTTGGATAGATTCTATCGCAAGACCTGAGTTAATGCATGCCATGAATTCAGAAAAAAAAGACTTACTTCAAGGAGATATCCCATATTTCACATCAAAACCTAGTGAAATACATTTGTGGGATAGTGAAGGAAGATGTATTGAAAATTTTTTTGAAAAAGATTGCTTAAGTATAACTCTTGATAAGATTGAAAGTTTAAATTTAGAAGACTGTCAGGAACAGTTAAATGTAATCCGTTTGTCAATGCTGGCTATAGACTCCAAAGAAGAACGAAATAAGAATAGGTTTATTCCTTCAATCGATTCAAAAAATGGAGACTATATTCCCGAGGACTTTTTAGTTGAAGCTATAAAAATAGGCGATTATCTCTTATCTAAATCAATTTCTGGTATCAATGAAGAAGAGATTGATTTAGGATGGATTGGAACTAACTTAGTAGGCATTAATGAAGTTCAGTGGAGATTGGCCCCTGTAGGAATAGATTTATACGATGGAGTTAGTGGGATGGCCATTTTTTATGGATATTTAGCTAAAGTGACTGGTGAAATACGTTTTAAAGAAGCTGCCAAACGTTCATTAATTCCAGTAAGACGTGCTCTTAATTATATAAGTTCTGAAGTGGAAACTCCCGATATTGGTGCATTTACAGGTATGGGCTCTTGTATTTATGCACTTCAACATCTAGCTGAAATTTTACAAGAACCGGAACTGTTAGATGAAATTTCTTCCTTTTTACCAAAATTAATTAAAATGATTCCTAAAGATGAAGCTTTAGATATTATAGGTGGTTCTGCCGGAACATTAATTATTCTTTTAGATTTTTATCGCCTAACAGGAAACGAATTAGCTTTAAAAGGAGCTACATTATGTGGGGAGCGATTATTAGAAGTAGCTGAACCTATGGGAGATAATGGCGTAGGATGGAGAGTATCCGTTTCTAGTGATCCTTTGGCTGGCTTTGCACATGGAGTAGCAGGAATCAGCTGGGCACTTTCAGAGTTAGCTGCAGTAACAAGAGATTGCCGTTTTTCAGACATAGTACATGAGGCTTTAATTTATGAAAGAAGTTTGTTTCTAGAAGAGAGCAAAAACTGGGCTAAATTAATTGAGAAAGATGGTAAGGTACCAGCTGCTTGGTGCCACGGTGCTTCAGGAATTGTATTAAGTCGTCTCCTTTTACTTGGAGACAATGTAAAAGATACATTGTTACAAGAGGAAATAAGAGTAGGATTGGAAACTACTTTAAAAGAAGGTTTTGGAGCCGACCATTCTTTGTGTCACGGTGATTTTGGAAACATTGATATTCTTAGATTTGCAAGTGATGTTTTGAAAGAAGAAAAATGGAGAAAATTAGCCGAAGATGCAGCAATAACCGCTCTGTTAGAAATTAAGACCAAAGGTAGACGTTGTGGACTATCTAGGAACTGTGAAACTACTGGTTTAATGGTTGGGTTGGCAGGTATTGGATTTGGCCTATTAAGACAATACGATCCCATATCTGTACCATCTATCATTAGGTTACAGCCTCCTATAGAAATGCCATCCTTAGTGAAATAATAATTATCAGATACGCTATATAAGCGTGTAAATTTTCAACCCTAAATAATCACTATCGTTATATAACGGTAGTGATTATTCATGAGGTTCGTTATAAAAAATGAAGGGATAATGCCATGATTAAACATTTAAAAAGGAAAGCTGTCCCTATAATTTATCAAATGGGACAAAATGAATGTGGCCCCGCTTGTCTAGCTATGATTATGAAATACTATGGTTCCCCTGTTCCGTTGTATCAACTAAGTGAACAATGTGGAGCTAATCGAGATGGAGTAAATGCAGTAGTTTTAAAAAATACTGCTGAAAAATATGGATATTCTAGTGCAGCATTCAAAGTATCTGTTAACGAATTGAGAAATAAGATTGAATTACCAGTTATTCTTCACTTTAATAATTCACATTATGTCGTTTTAGAAGGATGGCATGATGATAAGGCTAAAATTGTAGACCCTGCTAAGGGTAAAGAATTAATAACAATGTCAGACTTGCAAGATAAGTTCAATGGGATAGTGTTGAAATTTACACCAAATAAGTCAATTAAAAAGAAAGTTTATTCTAATCCGAATTGGTACTACTATAAGCGATATATTGGAAGTAATCTTAAAATAATTCTAGCTATTGTATTCTTATCTTTTATTTCTCAATTGTTAAGTTTAACAGGTCCTTTGTTAATTCAAGAACTAGTAGATAACATTTTACTAAAAGATAAAGAAAATCTATTCGATATAATAGGTATGATTATTATACTAATATTTTTATTTAATTTTTTCATTACATACAGTCGTATATATTTAAGCGTTAGACTTCAAAGATTTATAAGTACCAAATTGTCTACACAATTTATTGAACGATTATTTAAATTACCACTTAATTTTTTTGAACAAAGAGCCACTGGTGATCTAGCTTCTCGTATGAATAATATTTTTACTGTTCGGGAAATTTTAGCACGTAGTGGATCTGCGTTTATACTAGACATTACCATGCTTGCAATATATGGCATAGTCATGTTTAAACAATCTATATTATTAACTAGTATTACTTTTATTATTGCAATTATACAAGTAATACTAATGTTACTATTTATCCCACATGTAAAACATCTAACACAAAGAGATTTAGCAATTCAATCAGAAATTCAAAGTTATTTAATGGAAGCTATGAGATCTATAATTCTCATCAAAACTACTGGTAAAGAAGAAGGTATTTTTAAAAAATGGTCACATATGTTCACTAATCAAATGAATGTATTCACAAATATTTTCAAATTAAGTGGGATACTTGATAGCATAATTAGTAGTATACGTATTGTTACACCTATTCTATTAATATGGGTTGGAATTCAAGAAGTATTGAATAATAATTTAACAATTGGAGAATTGATGAGTTTCAGTCTTATAGCTATGGCTTTTTTATCTCCTATGGGTTCTATAATTGGAAATATACAGTCGTTACAACTATTAAATGGTGTATTTGAAAGATTAAATGACGTAATGAATTCAAAACCAGAACAAATTAATACAATAAAAAACTATAATAATGTTTTAAGTAAATCAATTATCTTAGATAAAGTTAATTTTTCACATAGTATCAACTCTGAAAAAGTCTTACAAGAGATATCATTAACTATTAATCCCGGAGAAAAAGTAGCCTTAGTAGGAGCCACAGGCAGTGGAAAAACTACTTTATTAAAATTAATTTTAGGACTATATAGACCAACAGAAGGTAATATTATATACGGTGATATTAAACATACTGAAATTAATTATAAAGATGTTCGAAAAGATATTGGTGTTGTTTTACAAGATACATTTTTATTTAATGATACAATTGAAAACAATTTATGCTTTTTTGACAAAGTAGAAAAAGAGCAACTACAAAAAGCAATCTGCTTAGCTAATTTAGAAAAAGAAATAGAAAGAATGCCGCTAGGTCTTCAGACTATAATTGGAGAAAATGGACAAAACCTTTCTGGAGGTCAACGTCAAAGATTAGCGATTGCTAGAGCTATAGTAAAAAATCCTTCTTTGTTAATTTTAGATGAGGCAACAAGTCAATTAGACACACATACAGAACAACAAATACATGAAAATATAGAGAAAAGCGGTATAACTACTATTGTCATCGCTCATAGGTTAACAACAATTAAGGAGGCAAATCAAATTTTTGTAATAGATAACGGTTATATATGTGAAAGGGGAAATCATGAACAATTAATCAAAGAAAAGGGTTTATATTATAATTTATGGAAGAAACAAGTAAGTGATAATCCCCAAAAAACTAAGACATTGTTGTAGCTTTGAAATGAGATTTAATTATATTAATGCTAGTAATTTACGAACAAAAGAAAAGAGCGTGTTTTTAAAAAAGATTAATTAAAACATGCTTTTCAAATGCTACCTATTAGCCATCAAGGAAGCGCAAAATCAGTGCAGCACCATTGAGAAGTAAAATAAGGTTCTAAGTCAAATGTTGGGGTGCTGTACTCTTTCAGCACCTTAACCTAGATGAACTCCGATTTCTTTATACTTTAAATTTAATAAGATTTTTGCTCGAAAGCCATATGCATTCCGGTTTCATCACTTTTGTTTTATTATTAATGCCTTCCAAGAAGACGTTGGAATAACCAAAACTAAAGCTATTTAAAATTTCCACTTGCCAGTTTTTCAATGTTTAAATTACTATTAAGAAAGCTGGTAATTTTGTCCCTTCTACCTTACGGTAAAAAGCTAGTAATCGCTTCTTCCCTTCTACGACATTACTCTTTGTCTTTGCACAATCAAACCATTCACAATAGGCTTCTTTTAATTCATGAGCTACTTTCAATGTTTCAGACATTTCTGTATAGCACTGTAAGTATCACTGTTGTTTCGGTGATAATTTAGATGCACGTTTATAAAATACATGACGCATACGTTTACACTTTGTGCGATTGTATTTATTCCATTCTTTTTGTACTTGTCGGCGCACTGTAGGAAAGTTTTCCAACATCACTTCGATTTGCCTGAAAGTTTTTTACGTTTATACGAAACTGTTTCGATTGTTGTCTCTTCTACCCATACATCTATTGCCATCTCAATTTCATAGAATAACATCAGGGCAAGCTGTTCTGGGTTGAATTTTTCACTGGAAACACCAAATCTTTTCTGTTGGTTGAGGCGGGATTGAGCTCCCAACCAGTCGAGTTTAGCCTGTAGGACTTCGTTTTGTGAATATGGTTTTGTACCACGTGTAGGATTTTGGTGAGCGTTGCTTCCTCGAAATCTGGTGGCAGTTTCGATAGAAATTTCCTTTATCCTAATGACAATTGGAACAGTGTCTGAAATGACAGATTCTTGTATCGCTACCAGAAGCCACTATGCTGGCTACGGTGGTGTTTGTGAGCATAACCAATGATACATACTTTGAACAGGTACATCCTGTTTGGCACACCAAGCAGCGACGCTTGTTTCACCGCTGTCTTGAAAGGCCTGAGTACGTGAGTACTATAAGAGTTAACGTTCTGATCGGGTCATGAGAAAACCTCCTAATGAATGATTATGGAGAATTGTCTCACGATTATTAATTCATTAGAAGGTGTGTAGTATTTGGCACTTACAAATAAAAAACATCGATACGTATTCTACGGCACGCAAAAAATTCGATATTTAATGGTACTATGGAACCTATCCATTAGTTTGGCTTAAATGATCTCGGTGCATCACAGACTATCGTGATCTATATGGGTAGCTACTTACAGGAGATAAATTCTTCCTGATTAGTTGAACAAATATGAAATAAATCCCCTTGCATCCAGTAACTTGACGACAATCCATTTAATGGCTAATATGTAAGCTAAGGGGGGGATGAAAATAATAGATAAATTATCTTATGCATTCTCTAAAAGTATGTGTTATCAACTAAGAAAAGAAAATGATATAGAGATAATAAAATACGGTATAGAAATTCTAATTAGATCTTCAATAAAAGTTTTTTCTTTGCTAATTATAGGGATTTTATTAAATAACTTAAGTCTTTTAATTATTACTACAGTATCTTTTATATTATTGAGGTTAAGTTCAGGCGGTTTTCACTTTAATTCATATAAATATTGTTATTTTGTTTCTTTAGGGCTTTTAACCGTATTATCTTTAATAGCTAATGAAATTACACAAGTTTCTTTAAATTGGAATCTAATTTTAGTGGGGATAAATTTTATTACAATCATAATTTTAGTTATTTTTAAACCACTAATCAATCCAAATCGTCCTTATGTAGGGCAGAAGCATATATATTTAAAAATCTCCATAATTATTTCAATTGTTAGTCTTTTGATATCTTTAAGTATCAAAGAAAACTTTTTAAGTTATTCTATAGCTATTCAATTAGCTATGCTTTTCCAATCACTAACTTTAATTAGAATAGAATGGAGTAAAATTTAAAATGAAATTATTATTAAATTGCGTATTTACTTTACTTTACTTAATTGCGAAATCAGAAGTGGTTGCTGCTAGTTTCTTCTTAATTCACGAACCAAAAATTCCAAAACAACTGAGTAAAATGGATTAAAATGTATAATGGACATTTTATTACTTTCTATTTTTGAAAATACCATCCTCATTTTCTTCCTCCTAATCTTTTTCAGAAGAAAATGTGATTTATTTTCAAAAAGAACTGTTATTTTCATAATTATTTATTCTATTATAACAACAATAACGTATGAAAATATTGGAAATTTATATCTTAGAATATTTTTAAATATTCCTATTCACTTTCTGTGTATTAAGTATATCTTTAACATATCTAGTAAGTCTTCTTTACATATAACCTTAGTAAGATCAGCTTTTCAAATGACTATAGAGCTTTGCTCCTTCATATTAAGTTCAACAATATTTACATTCTTAGGAGATACAATATTTATTTTTTTTACCTATATTTCTATAATTGGTATAACCATTCTTATTGATAAAAAAAATTTTACAGTAGGAATTTTACTTCTAGCTCCTAATCATTTAAATTACAGACAAATAAATTTTGTATTTAGTATTGCATTACTTCAAATCATAGTAGTATGTTTGGTTTATTTTGATGTGTCAAAATTTTCAATATTCATTTTTTTAACAATCATTTTAATGATATTTATTATATTTTTTACTTTTAATTTAATTCGCTCACAAGAAGATGAAATTATGAAAAATTCAGAGAATATATATTTAAAAAGCTTAGAACAACTTACCCATTCAATAAGTAGTCAAAGGCATGATTACATGAATCATTTACATGTTATTTCAAATTTGGTTTTTACAGAAAGCTATGAGGAAGCCAAATATTATCTTAAGGATTTAAATACAAATGTTAATATAGATCATTCTCTATTAAAATTAAATCACCCATCACTTGTAGCGTTACTACAGGCTAAAAGAGAGTATGCAAGTATAAATAAAATAGAAATGGACATAAATATAAAAAGTAACATTCTAAATCTCCCGTTGAAATCATATGAGCTCATCCAAATAGTAGGTAATATTATTGATAATGCTTTCGATGAAGAACTAGCATCAACTGAATTTAATAAAAAAGTTGCTTTTACTATGGATAACCTATATAGCTCTATATTAGTTATTTCCATTAGAAATCGTAATTCTCTAATGAATCCTGAAGAGATTGAGAAAAGTTGCTTGGAGGGGTATTCAAAAAAAGAGAACCATAAAGGGATTGGTTTATTTACAGTCCGTAATTTATTAAATAAGTATAAAGGATACTACGAAGTTGAAAGTAACAAAGAAACGGGTACAACATTTTTTATATTTATACCATATACAAAAAGGTGACTAAATAATGGTTTCGGCATTATTAATTGAAGACAATGTTACTATTCAGCAACAATTACAAAAGCTCATTAACTATTTTGATATTCCACTTATAGGAGTGGCAAGCTCATGTGAAGAAGCAAAACAAATTCTTTCAAATGAAATTCCAAGTATAATTTTTTGTGATATTCATTTACCGGATAGTAATGCTTTCACATTGATGCAACAGATTAAGATTCAATATCCTTATATAGGAATAGTTTTTATAACAGGCTATACAGAATTTGCACATAAAGCATATGATATAGAAGCTATTGATTACCTAATAAAACCTTTTGATCAAGATCGCTTCTATACTTGTATGAAAAAAGTATACGCCTATCTAAATATGAATAAGATAAGTAGACACAATCCTATTAAAGATATATTACCAATAAAAAATAATAATGGCATCGAATTGTTAGATCAAAAAAATATAGTTTATATACGAGCAGAGGGTAAAGTTTCTAAGCTAATTGTTATAATAAATGGTAAAAATAAAGTTATTCAAATATCTGAATCATTAAAATCTTTAGAAACAAAAGTTGACTCAGATATGTTTATGCGTACTCACAGAAGTTTTATTGTTAACCTAAATCATATTAATCGAATCGAATCTTCAGGACAAACGAACCTTATTTTTTTTAAAACCTGTTCAGATATTGCTTATTTAAGTAAAAATTATATGTTAGCGATGTACCAAAAGTTAAACTTTAAATAGTATATAACCGAATAAATTTAAATAAATCACTTTGCTCAAGAGCTTAGAGTTTTAAGTTTATGTACTTGTACTTGTAATAAAGCATTCATACAATCCACTGCTAATTTGCAGGTATTATAAATAAACAGGCGTGTTGATTAGGGAAAAATAGGTTTATTATTGAGCTATAAAAGGATTTTTTTTGCTTTTTTGCTAATATATTCTCATTTTTAACTGATTGTAGCGTAGGGCTACTCGACGCAAAAACGAGACAGACGAGACCCTGCACGGAGCGTAGTGGAGGAAGTGGCTCGACGCTCGCCAGCAGCGGAAATCAGCTTCTTCGAATTAATCCGAACGAAAAAAATGGTTAATCAACATGCCTGATAAATAAATATCACAAAATGGAAGTTTGGCTTTTCTCCTGTTCTGTGACGTCTATTGTTTAACTGTGAATAGAGCTTTAATTACGTATTGGCTAGTGTATTGATACATCTATATTACATTCAAGCCTAAGTCATATCTGATTTATTGAATTTAATTAACCCACTTATAATTGAAATGGAGAATGTTATTAATATAACCGTATAGAAAACTGATAAAGATTGAATAGGAGTCTCATCAGGTGGTGACATTGCAAGAGCTGGTTGTGCCCAAGGATAAAATTGCCCGTATGAAGAATTTACAGCTAATAACACTGGTAGAGTTAATATTATATTGATTGCAATTGGAATGCTAAAGCTACTCCATTTAATAGATAAAATTAATTGAATCGCTGCCAATGGCAAGGTAGCTAGCCACCCTTTTGCAATAAAACCTAATAATAATCTCCAAGGTATGGTACCAGGAATAGATAATATCCACCCCAAACATAAATAAAATATTAGAAGACACATCTGAGTCCAAGCAACTAAAAGTATAATAAGAACCAGCTTTGACATATATACTTTTGATCTTGTAACCGGAAGTGCTAACAACATTTTCCACCCTCTTCCTGTATGTTCACTTCTACATACTAGAGCAGCAAATACACCTACTAATATAGGGTAAATTAAAGAAGAGTAAAATAATTCAACTTGAGTCCAAGCCTCTAACCAACCATTATCATCTTTACTCACTATAAAAACATCAATATTTTGAAAAAAATTCCACAAACCCAAAGAAACCCCGATTACTGGTCCAATTATAACTAACAGCCAATAATTAGAACGCTTCATTTTTAATAATTCAACCGAAAAAAGTCGTGTAAACATTTGAGCCTCCTATTAATAAACCTCGCGTTTTAAAAAATTAACTAATCCTAAAAATAATAATAATACCCCTTCAATTATTGCTATTATTACTATGTAATGAATATCATGATTTAGTATCATATTATTTGTATCACTAATAACCGTTACAGGTGTAGCATTAACCGGATATGCCCAAGGAAGCCACTTTGTAAATTTATTCATACTAAAAAATAACCCTGCCATTCCAAAAACTGTACCAAATATAATAGGGAAAGCTTGATTTGTTATTGAAATTGACAACCAAAGTTGAATAGCCATAATGGGTAGCGCTGCTATATAGGGATAAAAACCTCCAGCTAAAACTGTATACCATTCGATATTTCTTCCAATCCCGAAAACTACTCCTATTGTAATAATTCCTAAGGTTAGAATAACAGCTGAAAACATATTATACATAAGTAAAGTTATAAATTTACTTATATACACGTCCGATTTTTTTAATGGTAAAGATAATGTCTGTTTCCATGAATTCCCCTGATGTTCAATATTAGCGGTTATGGAAGCTTGAATAGTAATTCCTAAAGGTAAAGAAAATATAAGAATCCAATGGACGCTAAATACAAAGCGTTTCCATAAATCAGTATATTCTATGTCCGGGTTTGTATTTACTTGCCCATTACTAAGAAAAGCAAATATAAGTAATAAAACTAGTGGCAAGGTTGCAAAAAAAAGAACTATTCTCCAAGACCAAGAGCGCCTTGCTTTTATATTGTTTGACAAAATAAGTCGACTTATCACATACTGCCCTCCTTATTTGTTAAGCTTAAGAAAATATCTTCCAATGTTTTTTTATTTTCTTGTAAACGGTAAACTGAAAATCCACCATACACCAATTGATGATTTATCTTCGAAATAATATCTGGGTTAGTTTCTCTTATGTGTATATCTTGACCTTCTAGGATGACATCCCATCCTTTTTCTTTAAGGAAATTTATAGCGTTTTGCGGATTATTAACACCAATTTTAAAATCTAATGCACTTTTTTTGTGTAAATTTAAAATGGAGTCTTGAAAAATCATTTCGCCTTTAACAATAATTCCAACTTGACTAGCCATTTGATCAACTTCACTAAGTAAATGGCTAGACATTAATATAGTCATTCCATATTGTTTTGCTAGTTCTTTTATTAATTCTCTAGTCTCTTGTATACCAGCTGGATCTAAACCATTTGTTGGCTCATCCAAAATAAGGAGTTTAGGTTGTTGTAATAGAGCAACAGCAATCCCTAGCCTTTGCTTCATTCCTAAAGAGTATTCTTTAACTAGCCGATTTGAATAGTCAGTTAATTTTACAATCTTCAAAACATCATTTATTCGTTGTGAAGGAACTCCTACAATTCTTCTTACGGCCTCTAAATTTTCATATCCTGTTAATTGACCATAATAGGAAGGGGATTCTACTAAAGAACCTATATTTCTCAATATTTCTAGTCGGTTTTTTTTAAACTCCTTTCCAAATATATAAACATTTCCTTCCGTTGGTTTAATTAACCCTAGTAGCATTCGAATTGTAGTTGTTTTTCCTGCTCCATTAGGTCCTAAAAAACCATAAATCTCTCCTTGTCTTACATTTAAATTTAAATCATTTACCGAAGTAAAGTTTTTGTGTTTTTTTGTTAAATTTACAGTTTTTATAACCTCTCCCATGAAATATCACCTCTAAACAATACATTACTTAATAAATCTAAACTTCTAATAAACTCTAGATAAACTTAAGATAAATTTTTTACTTGAATCAATTTAGTCATATTTTTCAAGAGCTTAAACTAACTTGCAGACATCACCAGGGCCGAAGACCCCCTAGAGGAATCGTTGAAAAACGCATGATGAATTAATCAACAGAGTTGAAATACTTAGTAAAGTTGTGCAGCAAATGATACAAACAGGTCTTTTACATATGCAATAGAACGAAGAAAATCAGCAAGTGGATGGGAGGTCTAGTGCTTTTTATTGCTACACTCTAAGTTAATGGGAATTAGTCGTTAGAAACGAACGCAAGGTTTGTAGATTAATAATAAAATTTGATTAAAATCCTGTGGAATCACAGGATTTTTTCTCTTTCAGCAATCGGGTACTTTCCCGTAAGAAGTATCAGTATTTGGACCAACCTATATTATGAACTTTTCCAGCGTTAATATATGCATATATTAATATATAGATATACAAATATGTACGTATATTGCTAGGGGAGGGAGTTTCTGAACGTGAGCAGGTAAAGGATAGTATAATGGCATTTTTAAAGGAGCATTCGGAATTACCTACAATAATACTTGGATCTTCATTTTAAGCTGCTTTTAACTCTTTAGGTTTCGCATTTTCTATTTCCTGAAAAGCTTCGACTTTAGGATTAAATATGAAATTGATAAGACAAGAGACCTAAGATAAGTAGAGCACTTAGAAAAAATGAAAACTTTACAAATTTATTCATAGTTATCCACCTGTTGCAGATAAAAAACGCTGCTCAGCTGGTGTCTCCTGAAATAATTGATCATTCGCGAGCAGCTCTTGTATACGCCTAACTATTTAAATCGTTTGTTTTATACCCTCCCCTGTTCTTCGCAGAAATTTTCAATTCTTTTCTACGCTAATATTGTACTTCTCTATTCTATGGTGCTCCGTTTTATGCTAGCTTTCTTAAAGAGCTCCCAGACGAATTGAGATGGGGAATCACCTGTCAACTCGATTTAAAATACGCCTGAGAGTTCGTTTAAATACTTCTGTAAAAGAGGTTAACTAGTTAACATATTGAAATTCTAGAAATTTGGTTCCTCAGGATAGTATAGATCCTTTTGTAAGCAGACATCCAGATGCGTGAGGGTTTCGCTTTTAAATCGAATCTAAATTTCACCATCTTCCATGACACCATGTGTTTTTCGCATTATACCCCATCGATTATAGGCTTGCATATCCAGTGAGGCCAGTTATTCTTTCCGGAAATTTCGTTAATAAAACTTTGTTACGTATATATTCGCATACTAGTATATACATATACGCATATATACATATATGTGTATTTCATATTAAAATTCCATACAAACCTACACAAGCAATTCTCCCTTACCATTATTAATCTCAAATACCATTGCACGTCCAAATCTTTTAAATTAAAATATATACATATACGTATGAGAAAAACATTTTATACCGACGATTGGGGGAGAAGAATGTGTCAGAAAACAAAGAAGCAATTATCGTAACATTTGGTAACTTTAAAGGTGGGACAGGCAAAACGACGAACAGTACAATGATAGCGCATGCACTATCGTTGAAAGGATATAAAGTGCTTTTATGTGATCAGGATCCACAAGCAAATGCAACATCTCTGTATTTAAAAACAAAGGCATTAGGGACAGATGAAATCGTTTCATTTAACAAAACACTAATGACTGCTATTCAAGAAGAGGATCTTGCTCAAATCGTGACAGAGGTAAAAGAAAATCTATACCTACTGCCAAGTTTCAGTGATTTCGCATTATACCCTCGCTACTTAGAGAAGAAGTTCCCAAATGATACAACAGCCCGTGTTCAATATTTCTCTTCGTTAATCGAACCATTAAAAAAAGATTACGACTTTATCTTTATTGATGTACCGCCAACAATCTCAATCATCACAGATGCAGCTCTGTATGCTTCTGATTTTGTAGTAGTTGTACTGCAAACACAAGAGCGCAGTTTACAGGGGGCAGAAGTGTTCACTGGATACCTGCAATCATTAATTGACGATTATGACGCTGAATTAGATATTGTCGGTATTTTACCAGTGCTTTTGAAAAATGGTGCGGCCGTTGATTTAGCCACACTTGAAAGCGCACGTGAAATCTTTGGTGAAGAGAACCTATTCGCAAATGTTGTGAATAACATGGAGCGCCTAAAACGCTTCGATATAACAGGGATTACAAATGAAGATATGCATGATCGTAAAGTACACAAAAGCTACGATACGATTGCTGAAGAATTCATAACTCGCGTTCAAGCCGAGCTAATGGAGGTATAACGAATGAGTAATCTATTAAACAATGGAAAGCCTAAAAAAAGACTGCTAGAGCGCGGTCCTAAGATCGTCCCATCCCAAGAGTTCAAATTGGAACCAACAGAAGAAGTAACAGTTGAAGAGGTCCTTGTTCAGGAGCAACAATCAGCTCCTACACCCCAACAAACAGAGGCAACAGATTCACCAAAAACAAACAAAAGACGTGAAGCAGCACAGATTACAAGTGTACGTGTCACAAAAACAACACGTAACAAGCTAAATGCCCTCATTCAATTAGGTAAAGCTGATAATGTCGACTCCCTAATCGATATTCTTCTTGATGAATATATCGAAACCAACCTAGTAAAAGATGAAGAGAAAACCTTCAATCTTATTTTAGATATCATTCAGAAACGAGATCGCTAGTATATGAAATAAAAAATACATCGGCTTTGTCTCTTAATCTATAAATAAGTGAACAAAAAAGCAACGAACCATCCTCAAATTTGGGATTATTCGTTGCTTTTCTTTTTTTGCTCACTTAATCTACTACTCACGAAAAAACTTTTGTATACTTATATCCATTTATGAGTATATGGGTATATTTTAAATCGCTTTACACCAAGTTTTAAAGATGATATATGCATATATCAATATACGTATATATGAATATACTGATATTTTTCTATTTTAGAAATCGCTTTACACCAAATTTTAAAGGTGATATATGTGGTACTAAAATGAATCGAGTAAGGTAGTTGGTTGTTAAAGTACGGAAAAACGCGTTAGAATTGAGTTTCGCGAGTCTTATTTCGTTTGAAATAGGGCTTTTCTAGCTTTAATTTCAACTTTTATTTCTAATTCAAAAAAACGAATAATCAGAATAATTAAGAACAGATATTTAATTCTATTATTATCCTTTTCCAATCAAAACTATTTTGTAAGATCTCTGGCAGTTGAATATAAAATAAGGTTTTCAATAAAATGTGAAAATTCTTGTGCAGAAATGCTTCTCGTTGTAGGTAGTATTCCTAACTGAATTTGTCCATCAATTATTAGCTGTGGAGCAAACTTAGAAACAGCAGCTTGAACAATTTCCTTTTTGGTACGACTCTTCACACCTGAATGCCAAATCAAATACATATCATCTAACTCTTGAGTGAATTTATCTAAACTCAACTGTAAATTATAAGTACTTGTATGATGACGTTGCATGGCAATATTTAAATGAGTGGCACCTGTTCTATTACCAAAAGTAGGGTCATTTTTGGTTGATGCGCTACCCATAATAGTGATTCTGAACATAAAAGAGCCTAGCCGTTTGATGTGTACACGAAAATTCCTATGCATTCCATCCCATGAACCGTTCGCTGCATTTTTAAATGCGTAATAACTAGTACCAAAATCAGCTTCAATTGTAATGGGTAAAGATCGATTAGTAGGTTCATATTTTTCGGTAAATAGTGCATTTTGCAATTCTGCAAACCATTTTTGCTTTTCATCGGTTGTATTCTCACTAATATAGCTAGTATCAACTAAGTAATGAAGATATCGATCATATGTTGAAAGGTCATAAGTTAAACGTTGTAAAGGCATGTAGGTTGGATAGTCAATTTGTTGATTAGCTAAAAATCGAATAATATTCGTTTCTTGTATTTCTTTTGGTTGTCCATCTACTACATGATAAATATGAGTTGCAGAACCATTTGATGTTGCAACAAAAGGAGCTTTTAGCGTTTCCCAGTATCGCATTACTTGCTCTAATGTGTGTTGAGAGATTACTTCAGTATTTTTTTTGAGTTCAATAATTAAAAATGGTTGATGTTGCTCGTCTGAAATGACAATATCTGCACGTCCTAAAGCTGTGTTTACCTCTAATGCGATAAATGGCTTTATCGAGGCATTACTTGCTAACAATTGTTTTAATAGCTTTTGACGTACACGTTCTTCTGGAGTATATACGACACGATATTCACGAATCGGGCATAGAACTGTTGAATTAGCTAACGTAAATATGCTCATTTTTTATCCTCCAGTACCCAAAAGGTTAAAGGGAATTTTCGAATATTACATAATGAAATTTCCTCAAAATAGCCATTCTCAACCATGTAATCAGCCAAATCAATAGTAGAGCCCACTTCTTTTTCAAGGTCTTCTAAAAATAAAACATTAGCCTGTTCATCAAATAAGACTTGGCAGAGCACGACACTGTCTTCATGTAAATCAGCGAAAATATTCCCCTTACGTGCAAGTTGAATAGCCTGCTTATAACTTAACGACGTCGCTTCTTTCAATAACAGCCCATTAATAAAACGAATATTATGATAGTCGTCTTCTGTCGGAATAATAGGGTTTGCTATCTGAAGTTTTTTAACTTTTTCTAGATGGTAGTCGATTTTATCAGATGCATTTTTTTGTGATTTTTGTCTATGTGCATATTCTAATTTACGAATACTGTACATTGCTTCTGCCGGCAGTTGCTCGAGATGTACATCATGTTGCCAGAGTGTTTGATTTAATTCAACTTCTGATGAGAATAAATCGATATCTTTTAAAGAGCTTTCAGTGTTTAGATAGGCTCTTATTTCAAAAGCAACATTTTGAAAATGCCCTTGAATATATTGTGTTTCAGTGGATTCTGTCTTCTCAATTGGATCAGCATCCATATTATCATTGGGAATAAATTCCTTTGTGCTATCTTTTTTGTAGACTAATTTGTATGGCTTCGATTCATCATAAATTTGTGCAAGTGCTACAATTAATTGAATTTCTAGTGGTTCATTAATAAAATAGTGACAATCTTCATTGCTTGGTCTAGCCCAGTCAACATATGCACCATCAAATGGATGGCTATGATAAGAAGCAATTGATGTAGAAGTAGCCACTAATTTTCTTGCATTCATAATCATTTGATTGATTTGCTTATTTGGTGAGACTTCATCTTGTGCGCGAAAATCCACATTGCCAATAGGGAAGCTATATTCTCCTATGTAGGAAGTGGGTTCTGTCGCACCTAGAATTACACCGAAAGCTTCTTTTGCTTTTTTATAAGAAGGATAGTGGTGCATGCAGTCCAATAAAATTGTTGCTAGTGTTTGATTTGTTAACTCTAAATGCATTAGTCTCAGCTCCCCCCAAAAAATATGAGTTCTTAAAAAGATAAACTTTATACTACATTCACCTCTAAAGAATATTTTTTTATATAACTTCCAATAATATACCATGAATATTATTGACCTAAAAAGCGAGCCATTACATATTTTTGTAATGGCTCGTTTCATTTGAGTTGGATGCTTTTTTAATTTTGTATGGAGCTAACCTTATAAAGGTGATAGATTTACAAACAAAGAATGCTAAAAGAGGGGAAACATCGGTTAATGCCATACACATATACTCATATACTTATATATGAACATATTAATATATGAATATACTCATATATTTAAATAAAGAAACACTAAAAAGTGCTATTGCCTCAGCGTTTTCTAGGTTCTATAGTTCAATGTAAATAAAAGAGCTAACAAACAATTTGTTAGCCCTACATTTTTATCTTTTTGTTTGCTGTTTTTGCTCAGCCCATTGCTCTAATTTGGTAATATTCCCTTTGTTGTAACGCTTGTTTTGCTGATTCAAGTAGCGAAGGAGGGTACTATGGGAAAGCCCCATTTCCGTAGCAGCTTTACGGATACTTAATTTTTCCTGTTCTATTAAGTGGGCTATATACTCTGGTGAGATTTCAATAGGTTTGGTTTCATCTAAACTCATTGAAATTTGTTCTGATATATCTAACAGCTGATCTGTGATATGTGAGGTCACGACAGAAGCAGCAACTTCATTCGCAACTGGTGTAGACAAAGCTGCGATATTAATCTTTTTCAAATTCTCCGCAATAATTTCATCAGGTGGTACGATCACCAAAGTAAGTGGACTCCAATATTTTTGTATCCAGAAACGCTTCCCTATACGTTCTTCATCAATTGGTTCTGTGTAATACCAGTTCTTGATAACTTGATCGCGTTGTAGATCGTCTAGTACAGATTCAAGGCGATCACGTATTTGTACACCGTTATAGCTTTTAGGGAAAGCAACAACATCCAATAAGGTTTTAATCTTAAACGGCTGATGTAAGGTACGTTTTAACGCTCGTATTTTCCATTGGTAATTTAAATAGCGTGTTAAACGCTTATGTTCACGTTGTGTATGATGGCTATATTGAAAGACCTTTAAATCAAGTGCTCCAAAAGATTGCGATTCATTGTTTAAATAATACGAAAGAATAGGGGCGGGACGAATTTGTAAGGAGTAAATTCCTTTTGCCTTCCCTGTCTTTTTATCGTAAGCCATATCCAAACTACCAATGTCAAACATGCGATTGAATGTCGTAAAATCATATTGCTGTTCATCTGAAATCTTTTCCGTATCAATAACGGTGATATTGTCACCACGCATCGATACCCAAATGCTTGAAAGGGCAGCGACACGTTTCATAATGCTAAAGCGTTCTTTTTCGCGTATATAGAAATCTTCCTTCATGGCATCAGCAAATCGAAGTTTTAAGGCTTCATCACTATGAAATTTAATGTAGCCATCAGCATCTTTAGGCTGCACGATCCACAAATAAGAAATTAAGTCGAATAGATCGGCAGTCCATTCATCTAGTGAACTAAGCGTAGATTCCATGAGTGATAACCACATTTGTTGCTTTTCAGAACTGACAATCCCCAGGTCAATTGGACGTACTTCAGCTTTCCCACGTACAATCCCCTTATTATCCTGAATCTCAGCTCCGTACAAACCTTCTTCATTTTCAACAAATTGCTTCTTCTTTGTGACTAGATCACGCATCAACTGATAATCAGAGTGCATGGTACTGTACATATAATCGTTATCGAATACTTGCTCTATTATTTCAACATGATGTGGTTCATTTTCATTAGAAGACATTTCATTTTGTAGATAAGAGTCTACTTCAGCAAGAATGGAATCCGTATAGTTGTGAATCGCATTGCGAATCATCAATTTCGTTAATGGTTGATTGGGGTATAAAGAATCCCTAAAGAAATTACAAAGCATTTGAAAGCTCTGTGAAGGCGTATACGTGGCATTAACGCTCATTAATGAAGCATCGTGTATCCAGCGTTCTAAAGACTCTTTATAGCGTATATCTGATTGGAATATAGGTAATGCCTCTTCCAATATGACTAGCGGTAGCCATTCGTTTTTAATAATCATACGTTCAGGTAGATCTTTATAAGACATTCTGGTTCACCTCATACATTCTAACATTACCCTTAGTATAACAAAGTTAAACTGATAACCAATGCTTTATGAACCATTTTCGTAGTTAGAAGGGTGAAATGAACCACTATTGGTTCAGAATATGATAAAAATCGACATTTTTCGAGAACTAGGTATGGTTAGGGGGAATATTGGTTCAAAAACAGAGAAAGTGGTTCATGTTTCGAGAACTAAGTGTACTAAATAATGAACTAGGTAGTATTCGTCAAGGGATGTGTGTTTTTTTTTTCGATAAGAATAAATCGTGTATTAAACACATAGGGGTTTAAATTGAAATGAACCATTTAAGGATGGGGGTGTATAAAATGAACCGATTTTCGGGAAATAAGTGTGCTAAAGTGGTTCATTTTTAGTCTTTTTACGGGAACTAGGTGTACTTAGAGCATCTTCGGGAACTAGGTGTACTTAAAAATGCAGTCATATCAACAAAGTGATTCATAAGTGGTTCATAAATAGAGCGTCTTCGGGAACTAGGTGTACTAAATATTGAACCAGAGCCTCTTTTTTTCGGGAACTAGGTGTACTTAGAGAAAATATTAGAAGTGTTAGAAATATCGTTATATCAAGGTTTATAGATATTTGCTGTTCATTTTAAAGAGTGGTTCATATTCGATAATGTGGTTCATTTCTTCGGGAACTCGTCATAAAAACTTTTTTTTTCAAAATCTCGCAATCCCTTGTGGCTCTAAGAAAAAAAGTGGTTTGAAAAAGTGGTTCAAAAACGCTTAGAGAGCCCCTTTTTACATGAGGATCATTTACTATACTTATCCTTAATGAAAAAGAATGTTTTTAGGGTAAGAGGTGAACTACATGACACAAGCAGTTTCCGTAAAATATGAATCAGTAAATGTCGATTTACAAAAAGTATATGACGTAATAGTACATGAAGGACTGACAACCTATAAGAAAAAGCATTCAAATGCAGCACTTCCACTTCAAGTAAAGGGTGCAAAAGTAGATGCTCGTTCGAAGAAGGGAGCTGTTTTTGTTGTTCGTTCGAAAGCTGATTTCCAAACGAAAGGTGTCAAAGGCTATATCGTAACATCGAAAGAAACGCTATTAGAAGATGCATCAGGATTAACGCATTTTACACCGAATGTTTATCGTAAGTATGGCTATGCTGATGAAAACCGTCGTATGATTCGAGGGTTTGAGGAGCGCAATCTCCTGCAAATTAATACATTTGTGGTCGATATTGATACTCTAAAGCACTCTGTACAGGATATTTTGCTGGCATGTATGGATTATTCTATTGGTCTTCCAACACTCATCATAGCTTCAGAGCGTGGTTATCAAGTATATTTTGTATTAGAGCAACCATTATTTATTTCAAACAAAAACGATTTTAAAGGTCTAGCTGTGGCAAAACGTATTGCTGATAACCTTAAACGTAGTTTAAAAACTGTAGATGCAGATATATTTTGCAATAACTTTGGTTTTTTCCGTTTACCGAAAGCTACCAATATCGTCTTTGCACAGCTTCAAAATACATATAGTATGGCAGAATATATTAATTGGTCGATGGGTCAGGATGATGATATAGATCGACCTTTATTTGTAGTGCCTACAAAACTCTCAAAAGCTTCTGTGATAGATTCAGAGTGGTTTCAAGCATTAGTACAGGCAGTTGATGTAAAGGGTAAGAAGGGACAAATAGGGCGCAATAATGTGATTTTTACGCTTGCACTTGTATGCTTTAGTGAAGGTTGGGATAATGCTCGCACATTTGATTTTATTGATGAGTACAATTCTCGTCTTCGTAACCCATTACAAGGAACAGCACTACAAAGCATTCTAAATTCGGCTTACTCTGGTAAATATAAAGGCGCAAGCAAAGAGTATATTGAGGCTTTACTAGAAATACATGTACATAATGGCCAATCTATTCCCGTTTATATGGCTAAACAGGTATGGTACAAGTTTAAGAAGGAACGACAAGATCGTACACGTAGCCATTACAATGAGTGGGAAGAAGATCTAATCAACTATATTACGGCAGAAAATAACCCTTCTGAACCGTTTATTTGGCGTTCTCAAAATGAAATTTGTAAAGCAGTGGGTATTCCACAAAGCACATTGAACCAGATGCTGAAGGTATCGACAAAGATTGTTAAAACTGTAACAGGTAAGGGACGTTATGCAAAGACAGGCTGGACAACCGTCAATCTGTTTATTCAACATGCCATAAATTTAATTCAGACAGCGAAGGCAAGCTATCGAAAACAACTCCTTCAAGTAGTAAAAGAATGGACGGAAGAATTAGAAGAGGTAGCTGGCTACAATCACCTATTGCGCTATTTAAACCAACTAATCTTTAATAATAGTGAACGAACACTTGTTAAAAAACCCCTTGGTAACTCTGGTTAATTTAACACTCCAATGTGCCTTTACATATTTCTATTTACGTCTTTGTTTTTCTCTCGTCTTATTAGTTAATTGAGTTTAGTAGGGGTTTACTAGTTTCTAGTTTTTGAGTTTAGTTCTTATGGATATTTGGGGTTTCGAGATATTTTTTTAGTTCAAGAATAAATATATTTATTTGAAAGAGGTTGAAGGGGCTTATTCTAATAGAGGTATCTGGCATTGGCCTGAACAATCTGTACGTATTAGATAAAATTCAGATCATTATTTTATGTAATAGTAGGAAACATAGATATTTGTAGTGTCTTGTAAAAAGGGTTGTGAATTAACTAAAGTGTACCCTTTGTAAAGGACATTTTGAAAAAAAGCTAGGCAACCTTTTGAAGCTGCTGTCTGTATTTTGCAGGCGGTAGCTTTTTCAAGTT
>NZ_JBNNTL010000030.1:0-27948 GCF_050278745.1 Lysinibacillus sp. NPDC094403
CAAACTCTCCATAAAAAGAAATTTGATTAGCTCAAATTGTTTTGCTGGCATCATGTTTGATGTCCAAAATTTTGTTTCGTTCACCAACTCAAGGTTAGCTACTAAAAACTTTATTGATTACGTTTTGCTTGTTCAGTTTTCAAGGTTCATTTCGTTACCGCTCGTTTAGCAGCAACTCTTATATAATATCATGTCGCATATCCGATGTCAACAACTAAATTCGATTTAATTTAATTGTTTGTTTTTCAACAGTTATCTTAACGACTCTTATTACTATACCACAATACTTTTGATTTGCAAGCATTTTATAAAAAAAATATTAAAGCAGTTATTCCTAGTACACCCGGAATACCTAAAATTGCAATTGTTAACACTGAAAATAGATTAATCGGTACATTATAGCCAGCATACCCTATACCTAAATGAATAATAAATAATAGAAGAAAGGCAAAGGCAAACCTAAACCAAAACACAGACATTCCTTCTAAAATTTTACCCATTTTAGCATGTCTTATTATTATATAAAGAAAAAGAAGCACTACAGGTACACAAAAACTCATAATTACTAACCACGACAAATGGTTTCCCCCTTAGCAATATAATTATGAAAGTTTATGTTTCCTGTTTTGCTTCTATGAATATCAATTATGCCTCCGGCGGATGTTTGGACACCGAATGAAATAAGCTGAAAAACTATTATTTAATTAATACTCTTCGAATTCTAGCTTCCTTGAATAAATAAAAATGTATACTCTCCGCCGCTTTTCGTTGAGCGATTACTTCTAAATCATAGTCATCTAGCAATTCTTCAATTATCTTCGCCTGCTGTAAATCCTCTTTTGTTTCTTTTATAAGATTCACCAGCTTGTCATCGAATTCTTTTTTTAATTTTCCCTTACTGCGGAAGAACATATTAATCCCTCACTCACAATTCTCGGCGACCTTCCATTGCCTTCGATAACGTTACTTCATCTGCATACTCTAAATCTCCACCTACCGGTAGCCCATGAGCGATCCGTGTTGTTCGAATGCCAGACGGCTTCACTAGACGAGAAATATACATAGCTGTCGCCTCACCCTCAATAGTTGAATTCGTAGCTAAAATAAGCTCCTGAACAGCCTCATCTTGCAAACGAACTAGTAGTGAAGCGACATTAATATCCTCTGGACCAATACCATCCATAGGTGAAATAGCTCCCTGTAATACGTGATACATACCATTGAAATCACGCATTTTTTCCATCGCAATCACATCTTTTGTATCTTGGACAACACAAATAATAGAATGATCTCGTTGTTTATCCGTACAAATATGGCAAGGATCTACATCAGTTATGTTGCCACATACGGAGCAGTAGCTTAAATTTCGTTTAGCATCAATTAATGACTTTGAAAAGGACAAAACATCATCCTCTTTCATTGTTAACACAAAAAACGCCAGACGAGCCGCGGTCTTCGGCCCGATACCTGGCAATTTCATAAAACTATCAATCAGTTTCGATATTGGTTCTGGATAGTACATTTATTTACCTCCTAGAACGGAAGGTTCATGCCTTGAGTGAATTTACCCATTGTTGCATTTGTTTTTTCATCTACTTTTTTCAATGCTTCATTTGTAGCAATAACGATTAAATCTTGTAGCATTTCGATATCTTCTGGATCTACTACTGATGGATCAAGATTTACTTCTACGACTTCACGTTGACCAGTTACAGTTACTTTCACCATACCGCCACCAGCTGCGCCTTCAAATTGCTCTGCATTTAAAGCCTCTTGAGCCTCCATCATTTCTTTTTGCATTTTTTGCATTTTTTTCATCATACCTTGCATATTTCCCATTCCGCGCATAAACATATTCCTCCTAAATGATTAATCTTCAACAATTTCAATAAAATCTTTACCAAACAGCTTTTCTGCTTCCGTCACAAGTGGATCTTGTGAAGCAAGCGGTTGAGCATCGTCGATAAACGGCCCCTCTGGCATTTCTGCCGGTGGTGGTTCTAATAATTCCATTTCATGATCGGTTTCATTCTGAGATTTTTTCTGCTGCTCTAAGCCATGATCACGAATAAACTCTTCACGTAATTTTAACCAAGCTTCTTCAGGTGTACAAAGCATTTCATACATAGTACCAGTTTGCCCTGCAATTAATTGTGTGAATTGAGCTTTTAGGGATTGATTATCAGCAACCATTTGACAATGAATATCATACTTGAATTTTAACACAAAAGCACTTGATGATGCCGCAACAGGTTCAGCCTCTGCTAAAAGAGCTGATTGAGATTTTTGCATTTGGCTTAACGCCTGTGCCCAAACCGATTTAATACGTTGCACATCTTGCTTTGTAGCATCTTTTAGTATCTCTTGAATACGGCCTGTTGGTGCTTTATAGCCATTTGGACTTTTTGCTCGTGGACGTTGCTCTTTTGGTGTTTGCGCCGTTTGCACAGGAGCACCAGCTTGTAATTGGGCTGATAGTTGTTGCACCATTTGCTCAAGTGCCACGATTTTTTGAGCGAGCTCAGGGCTCATAGCTACCTCACCCGAAGTGGTAGTCTGACCAACTGCACCACCCGAAAACTGCACCATTTTAAGTAACGCTGTTTCTAAGTAAATCTTTGTATGGTGGGAGAACCGCATTTCTTGCTGTGTTTTCGCTAAAATATCAATATAACCATATAGCAAATCCGGTGCAAAATCATGAGCTAATGTAAATACTCTCTCCTCTGGTGATACTAGTTCTAATAATTCGGCCAAATCTTCACTTGTTTGCAGTAATAATAAGTCCCGGAAAAATGTAATCAGGTCCTCTGAAAGACGAAGAGGATCTTTCCCATCTGCAATAAGTTGCTCTAATAGCGCTAGCATTTGTGCGACATCTTTTACTTTTAGAGCTTCTGCTAATTCATAGAAAACTTCCTGACTAATAGAACCTGTAACAAGTAATGTATCCTCAAGCTTCAACTTTTCTCCGCTGAAGGATACGACCTGATCTAATAAGCTTAAAGCATCACGCATACCACCAGCTGCCGATTGTGCGATTACCTTTAAACCTTGTTCCTCAAATGGTAACTTAATATCCTCTAATACAACTTTCATGCGCTCAATAATATCATTGGTTGAAAGACGTTTGAAATCAAAGCGCTGACATCGCGAAATAATCGTAGCAGGCAATTTATGGGGCTCTGTCGTCGCTAAAATAAATACAGCATGAGAAGGTGGTTCTTCTAATGTCTTTAAAAGAGCATTAAAAGCACTTGTAGAAAGCATATGCACTTCATCAATGATATACACTTTATATCTGCTACTTGCAGGAGCAAATCGAACTTTCTCAATGATGTCACGTATTTCTTCAACTCGTGAATTAGACGCCGCGTCAAATTCAATAACATCTGGATGAGAACCATCTGTAATACTTAAACAAGTAGCACATTCATTACAAGGCTCATTTGATGGTGCATGCTCACAGTTTAAAGCCTTTGCAAAAATTTTAGCTGTACTTGTTTTCCCGGTACCACGTGGGCCGGAAAATAAATAAGCATGCGTTGTTTTATTCGCTAGGAGAGCATTTTGTAGCGTTCTTTTGACATGTGCTTGACCAGACATTTCTCGGAATGATTGAGGTCGATACACACGATAAAATGCTTGATACGTCAATGGTTTCCTCTCCTTTTCTTCATTATATAGAATAGTTCTATTATAGCATTTGCCTCATTATTTATAAAATAGTGTCATCGTTTTTCTAAAAATTCGGGACGATTCTCTTTCACTTACCATAATGAAGGCCGATGCTTTCAGCTCCTATCCGTTTGCTTCGCACCATTTATAACTTCTTCAAACGTTCTGGTATTGCCCATACGTCTAAAAAATCTAACATTATAAAAAATAATACAAAAAAACGCATCCGCCTTTTGTAGACGGATGCGTTTGAATTGGCAATTTAATGCCGTGCACCTTTCTTCGACAGCCGCACATAAGCGTTACTCTTGTCGTTAGCTCAGATTAGGCAACCCCGCGGCACATGAATAAGACCACTTAATGCTGCTTCCTTCCGGACCTGACATGGTTCATGGGTATCCATTGCGCAGGACCCAATCGTCAACACTACGTGCAAAAGGCAGACCAAACAATACGGACAGCCTCGAAAAAGGAATTCAGTCTCGCTAGAGCGGATTGCGAGTTACAGGACACCGCTACCTTCCCACCTAGCACGGCAATAACTAGTATACTTACTGTTTTCATAAATTGCAACATAATACACATAATATTTGTATGGAACATTCTATCTGTACTGTAAATAAACAATTATAAAAAAACATGAGAAAATATGTTGACGTGTATTTCAAAATATGATAAATTAATTCTTGTCGATGAGACAATGCAACAAAACAACATGGAGGTATACCCAAGTCTGGCTGAAGGGATCGGTCTTGAAAACCGACAGGCGGGTAACACCGCGCGGGGGTTCGAATCCCTCTACCTCCTCCAGTTTTAAAATTCCGACTACGAAAGTAGCCGTTTTTTTTTGCCTAAAAATTATATGTAACACTTACTAGATACCACTTCCACTTAGGTTGTGGTATTTTTTTATTGTAAATTATGATTTTATAACTGGGAATAATCTATAGCATATCTTCTTTAGACAATAACACTTTCGTTTCGAAGTCGAGTTCTGCCTCAACGCAACATCAAAAGTAGTGGTACAATTACTTTTATTGCAAATACGCAACGAGCTCTTAGCAAACCTTTTCTTTGCTATATTGCTTCGTTAATATTGATTAGGAAGGATTTTTTTATGCACTCGAAGTTTTACTTATCTCGAGCATCCCTCACTTGGATTTTAATAATTGCTCTATTAACTGCTATCGGTAGTGAGATTAAAATAATGCCTTTCGCTGATACACCTTTTCGTTTTGGATTAGGAAGTATTATTTTCTTTTTATGCACTCTACTTAGACCTACACCTATCATTTTGGCTGGAATTACTACGAGCATCGTGACAACCATTTTTCGAGTTATCATTAATTACTCTATACATGATGTTCCATTAGTAGATGGTTTACTTATACATTTACCTGCTGCTGCATTTTATATACTGTTTGCAATATGCCTACAAATTCTAAGCATCCATCAATATAGAGAAAAACCACTATTTCTTGGATTGCTAGTTGCGTTTAGTGAAGTATTCAGTAATTTAGTGGAACAACTATTTCGTTTTTTAATAAATTCTTATACTTTTCTACTCCTTCATGATTTACTTATACTGTTAGCAGTTGCTTTATTACGTAGTTTTTTTGTTGTTGGTATTTATAGTTCCATTTTAATTGCCGAGCAAAAAAAACGTGTTCAGGAGATGCTTACTATCGGCTCAGATTTATATGTTGAGACACTTTATTTAAAAAAATCTATGAACCACATAGAAGTAATTACAGCCAGCGGGTTTGATTTATATCGACAGTTAAAATTGCTAGGCTATCGTGCAGAAAGTTTACAGGCACTTCATATTGCCCAGGAAATTCATGAAGTAAAGAAGGATTCACAACGCATTTATGCAGGTATTTCTAAAATTGTTGGCGAGAAGAGCTTTGGCTCCCTAAGATTATCAGAATTATTACATTTTATTGAAGATGGCAACAGTAAATACGCAGAATTTTTAAGGAAAGAAATTGAGTTTATAATAAAAATTGATGGCGATTTTCAAACGAAAGAACATATTGCATTGCTTGCACTTTTAAATAATTTAACAGCTAATGCTATTGAAGCAATCGATGGTCAAGGCATCATTTCTATTGCCATTCAGCAGCAACAGGATGATACTTTAATAACAGTATGTGATAACGGGAAGGGTATCCCACAAAGTAACCTCTCTATTATTTTTGAACCTGGATACACCACAAAATACAATGTAGACGGTGTCGCAGCAACAGGTATTGGGCTTTCACATGTTGTTGAATTGGTAAATAAATTAAATGGCTCAATAACCGTTGAATCAAACAATCAAAACACGATGTTTAAAATTACAGTTCCTACACAAACTATTCAAACGGGAGAGACTTAAATGAGGTATTTTATTGTAGATGATGATCGTGCAAGTCGGGGCATGTTAAAGCAAATTATTGAAGATAGTGGTTTAGGTACAGTAATTGGTGAAGCACGCAATGGTGAGGACGCCATTCCACAAATTTTAATGACACAGCCAGAGTTTGTGCTGATTGATTTGCTTATGCCTAAGCTTGATGGGATAGCAACAGTCGAGCACCTTATTCAAAATCGTTTTGAGGGACAATTTGTCATGATTTCTCAAGTAGTGAATAAGGAAATGGTAGGCGAGGCATATGAGCAAGGTATAGATTTCTTTATTCATAAACCTATAAACCGTATTGAGGTTGAGAATGTTTTACGTAAAACAACTGAACAATTTCGCCTAAAAAACTCATTGCTTATTATTCGCCAATCACTTACAAATATTGATCTAAGTGAACAAATAAATCATAAAGCAACATCACGTGATCATATTCAATCCATCTTAAATGATATGGGTATCGTTGGTGAACTCGGAAGCGAAGATATTATAGCTATCATCGAAACATTGCTTGCTCATCAGCACAAAATTGCGCCACTTCCTCCATTAAAGGAACTTTATGAGGAAATTGCAGCTGTCACAAAGGCTACACCAGATGAAATTTTGAAGGAAAGTAAAGCCATTGAACAGCGTGTGCGCCGTACAATATTAGCAGCGATGATAAATCTCGCTAATTTAGGTGTCGTGGATTATACAAACTCCGAATTTGAATATTACGCACCTCGATACTTTGACTTTAAAGAAATTCGTCAGCTTATGACTCAGATAGAGGATCACGGAAATCGTAAAGCAAAAGTTAATATTAAGAAGTTTATTCAGGTATTATATTCAGACATTTTAACAAAAATAAATTAATTTTCTCGGATTTTGTCGGATTTCATAAGTCCTCCGTATTATTAAAGTAAGGCAAGTCCTAAAAATTTTAATATTAGGGGGTACTAAGGTTTTGAAGAAGAAATTTAGAATCAGTTTAGCGACTCAAATTTTAGTCGGTTTGATTTTAGGGATTATTGTTGGCGGTATTTTTTACGGAAACCCCAAAATCGAAACATATTTACAACCTCTAGGTGATATTTTCCTTCATCTAATTAAGATGATTGTTGTACCGATCATTATCTCGACATTAATCGTTGGTGTTGCTGGAACTGGAGATATGAAACAGCTTGGACGATTAGGTGGTAAATCACTTATTTACTTTGAAATTATTACAACTGTAGCAATTGTAATTGGTTTACTTTCTGCAAACTTATTCCAACCAGGTGCAGGTGTAAACATGAACGAGCTCTCTCAAGGAGATATTTCGAAATATGTTGCAACTACAGAAACAGTAAAGCATGAAGGACCATTTGATATTATTGTAGGCATTGTACCAACAAATATCATTCAAGCTATGTCTGAAGGTAATATGCTTGCTATAATCTTCTTCTCAGTTATTTTTGGTTTAGGGGTAGCTGCCGTTGGCGAACGAGGTAAACCAGTATTAGACTTCTTCCAAGGGGTAGCAGATGCTATGTTCTGGGTAACTAACCTCGTAATGAAATTCGCTCCAATTGGGGTATTTGGTTTAATTGGTGTAACCGTTTCCAAATATGGATTCGCTTCACTTATACCACTCGGCAAACTTGCTATTCTTGTTTATGCAACAATGCTATTCTTTATCTTTGTCGTTCTAGGTCTTGTTGCAAAATTCGCGGGTATCAACATCTTCTTCTTAATTAAAGTACTAAAAGATGAGCTGATTTTAGCGTTCTCAACAGCAAGTTCTGAAGCTGTATTACCACGTATTATGATGAAAATGGAGAAACTAGGTGCACCAAAAGATATCGTATCCTTTGTTATTCCTACCGGTTACTCCTTTAACTTAGATGGTTCTACATTGTACCAAGCTATTGCTGCATTATTTATTGCTCAAATGTACGGTATTCACCTAAGCATTGGTGAACAAATTACGTTAATGCTTGTATTAATGGTTACATCTAAAGGGATTGCAGGTGTTCCAGGAGTATCCTTCGTTGTGCTTCTAGCAACTTTAGGTACTGTCGGCATTCCAATTGAAGGTTTAGCATTCATCGCAGGTATCGATCGTATTCTTGATATGGGACGTACAGTCGTTAACGTAATTGGTAACTCACTTGCGTCATTAGTAATGGCGAAATGGGAAGGCCGTTTCGATACAGAAAAAATGAAAAATTACTTTAAAGATAATGAAAATTTAGCATAAAAACTAAAAAAAATCCTCACGATGTATGGATGGCATCGTGAGGGTTTTTTTAATTTAAAGAAGTTAATACTTTATCTAAATAAGCAATAATTGATTCATTCCCATTTACGTGTGCTTCTTGTGCACGTATTTCATCCTTTTGGATTTTGGCCTCAGCAGCAGCAACAATACGCTCTGCATCATTCTGAGGCACCACAACAACACCGTCCATATCCCCAATAATATAATCGTCAGGATTAACAGCAACGCCCCCAATAGCAATAGGAACATTTACTTCCCCACCTCCGTTTTTATTGCCAGCTGCTACCGTTGTACCAAGTGAAAATACAGGAAAGTCTAGCTCACGAATAGCTGCAATATCACGAATAACACCATCAACGACAAAACCCTGTATACCAATACCCTTCGCTAGTGAAAGAACAAAATCACCGGCAACTGCACGATTGGTATTCCCTTTAGCGTCAATTACTAAAATATCTCCTTCTCTAGCAGCTCGAATGGCTTCCAGTACTGCACCATTTTCACCATCTGGTAAACGCACTGTTACCGCGCGACCAGCAATTTTATAATGATCTGCTAACGGTTTAATATCACTTCGTAAATTCGTATGTCCTCCAGTCGCATCTGATACTGCAGTCGTTGGTAAATGCTTAAAACTTACTTCCACCTTTGTCATCTATAACACCCCTATTATGATTTATGAAAGCCTTACACAATTATTGTAAATAAAGTTCAGCTACTATTTCAATATATATCAGTAAATTATGGAAATAAGACATTTGGGGGGTATCTATTACAACAATGCCCTTTAGTAAGCATTTCAGCAATTGAAAGAGCACTACAAATATACTGACTGGCCCATCATCGGTGTGCAGCAAACGTTAACCTTTCCTCTGATTCTTGTAATTATTGCGTTCTTATGAAACGTGTAAAGGGATAAATAAAGTTAAAAATTGCGCCATATTAGATAAACTACCTCGCTCTAATATGGCGCAATTTTATATTATTTCGATAAAATGTCTTGATTGTTCATCTAATGCCTCTGCTGCGGTAGCAATTTCTGTAAAATCATTCGTTGTTACATTAATTTGACCATTTGTTTTTTCAACTTTTTCAGCTATACGCGTGATACTTTCAGTGACTTGTCCAATCTCTCGCTCTATGCCCTCAACATTATCTTTTACTTCTGAAATAGATTGCTCTACCCTTACGGAAAGTTTTCTAACCTCTTTTGCTACAACATCAAAGCCTCGGCCATACTCACCAGCTCTTGCTGCTTCAATAGCTGCATTTAGTGCAAGTAAATTTGTCTGAGAAGCAATTTCTTGAATGGTTTTGACAATCCCTTTAATAGATTCAGCTTGCTTCTGTAGCTGCGCAAGATTTCTCACATTATCGGCAGACTCTTGTGAAACCTCTTTCACCGTTTCCAGTAAATCCTCACTATTTTGAATACCAGCCTCCGAACGGCTATAAAGCTCTTTAGACATGACCTTTAATGTATCAGCTACGGTAACAATTTCATTTTGGCGTTCAGTAATATTTGTTGCGATTTTCGATACGCCAATTACCTTTCTTGAATTATTAGCGAAAACAGGCATATAAGTAGCCTCAAGCCAAATTCTATTTCCACTTGCATCAATTCTTTCGATTTTATCCTGATAGCTATTGCCAGCAGCTAAGTTGCGCCAGAATTTCCCGTATTCTATGCTATTCGCAAATTCCGGTAAACAAAAATCCTTATGATCTTTTCCTATCATTTCCTCAACTTTATAGCCTAATGTTTTGGCAAATAGTTCATTCACATAGGCAACTTTATGCTCCATATCAAAACGGATAATGGCTATATTTCGTTCAATTGCCAGCACTACTAGATCATCAGTAACTTCTGTATTTAGTGTCTGCATAACCTACACCTCTTTCATTTTATTAGCGAACTAAAATTTTTATGTTAATGAGCCCAACAAAAATATTTATACAGATTATTTATTGCAGAAAAAACATGGGCATATTACCCATGTTTTTTTAAAAAGTGTAATACTTCTTCAGATGTAGTAGCTATACAAATAAGTGATTTTTGTTCCATGCGTATAAAACCTTCCTCGAGCATTTTCTGAAATTGTTGTAAAAGTGCATCATAAAAGCCATTTACATTATATAAAATTACGGGCTTTTCATGTAATCCTATTTGTGCCCACGTAAACACTTCAAAATATTCATCCATTGTCCCACCACCACCTGGTAAAGCTATAAAAGCATCTGCTAACTCTACCATTTTGGCTTTACGTACATGCATAGACTCAACAAAATGAATCTCCGTTAGCGAGGCATGTGCTAATTCCCGCTCCTGCAAATGAGTTGGCATCACACCAATAATCTCTCCCCCAGCCTCTAATACTGCATCTGCTACTTTCCCCATTAATCCTGTTTTCGAACCACCATAAACGACACCATGACCATTTTGAGCTAACACAGTCCCTAATTCGGCTGCCTTCTCTGCATAAATTGGGTTTCTGCCTAACCCAGAACCGCAATACACCGCTATTCTTATAGCAATCCCTCCTACTCAAAAGACGTGACACAATAGGTTACATATTGTCTCACGTCTTTTGATCATTTATTTTCTTCAACTGCTTGTTTATGCCTGTCGCTTCGCTTTCGGCCAGAAAGCCAAAATTTTTCTTCCTATTGTTGTAGAAATATTAGCTTTAATAACTTTCTATTTACGTAAATGACTCGTTTGTTTTAGCATATGACTGATGCGGCTAACAATTGAATCAATTGCTTCAGGATTTTTTAATAAATCATAATCATTAATATCTAATCGTAGAACTGGGCATGAATTAAAATTATTGATCCAGTTCTCATAGCGTTCATGCATTTCAATCCAATAATCATTCGGTGTTTGTTGCTCCATTGTACGTCCACGCTCTTGAATACGTCCAATTACAGCATCAATTGGCCCCTCTAGATAAACAAGTAAATCTGGATGAGGGAAGTACGGTGTCATCACCATCGCATCAAATAAATTTGTATACGTCTCGTAATCTGTGGGACTCATTGTACCTTTGTCATAGTGCATCTTAGCAAAAATTCCAGTATCTTCGTAGATGGAGCGATCTTGAATAAACCCGCCACCATATTCAAAAATTCGCTTCTGTTCCTTAAAACGCTCCGCTAAAAAATACACCTGTAGATGGAAGCTCCATTTTTCAAAGTCCTCATAAAATTTATCTAAATATGGATTGGTATCCACCTTTTCAAATGACGTACGGAAATTAAGCGCCTCTGCCAACGCCTTTGTCATTGTTGACTTCCCCACACCAACCGTACCAGCGATTGTAATGACCGTTTGTGGAGGAATATCGTATTTCTCTCTCAAATTCATTGTTGCAAGCTCCTTTGTTGTAACGTGTCCTTTATTGTTTGTAAAACATATTTCAAATCATTTGGATTTTTTACGAAATCAAGCTGATCACCATTAAATCGAATAACAGGAATTTCGGGATGCATGTTCTCAAAATGCTCGATAAAGGAATGATAATCTGCCACTAGTTGCTCCATGTAATCTCGTGAAATCATTTTTTCAAATTCACGACCACGCATCGCAATACGTTTCATCAACGTATCAACACTGGCATGTAAATAAACAACTACATTTGGAACAGGCATATCTTTCGTTAATATTTTATAAATTTCTTCGTATTTATCATACTCAGTTGATAGTAATGTACGCTTGGCAAATATTAAATTTTTAAAAATGTGGTAGTCCGCTACAACAGGTTTATCTTGCGTTAAACGAAATTTTTTTATATCTGATAATTGTTTATAGCGATTACATAGGAAGAACATTTCCGTCTGAAAGCTCCATTCCTCTATGTTTTCATAAAACTTATTTAGAAAAGGGTTTTCGTCTACTATTTCTTTTAATAGATGGTAATTAAATGTCGCTGCCATCTCTTTAGATAAAGAGGTTTTACCAACACCAATCGGACCTTCTACCGTAACAAATGGAACCGTCACCAGAAGCTCCTCCTTTATGTTCTATGGATTCTATCGTCAATTACCCCGTCTCTCGAGGTTTGTATAATTATATCAATTATGCCTCGGCATAATTGCGTCCGGAGGATTTAACTTTTTTTAGAAGTTAAAAATGAATCAGTGCTTTTCATTGTATCATAGTGAGAAAGTGAAGAACAGAATCAAACTATTTCTCTATTAAAATAGGAGGTCTAAACCAATTCCGTGACATCCGCTGTAATAAATAAAAAAATAGACCCACTCAAAGTGGATCTATCGTTACTCTTATAATTTAACTCGCTGTAAACGCAGTGCATTTAAAACGACAGATACTGAACTAAACGCCATCGCTGCCCCTGCTACCCAAGGAGCTAGTAAACCGATTGCGGCAATTGGAATACCTAATGTATTGTAAGCAAATGCCCAGAATAAGTTTTGTTTGATGTTGCGCATTGTTTTACGACTCATAATAATAGCATCCGCGATACTGTTTAAATCGCCACGAATTAGTGTGATATCCGCTGCTTCCATAGCCACATCTGTACCAGTACCAATCGCCATCCCAATATTAGCTGTCGCAAGTGCCGGCGCATCATTAATGCCATCACCAACCATCGCCACTTTTTTACCTGTAGCTTGCAGTTTTTTCACTTCATTAGCTTTGCCTTCTGGAAGTACTTCTGCAATCACATGATCCACACCAACTTCTGCTCCAATTGCTTGTGCTGTACGTTCGTTATCACCAGTCATCATAATAACGGTAATGCCCATTTCTTGTAGACGATGAACAGCTTCTTTTGAAGTCTCTTTAACTGTATCAGCAACTGCTACTAGGCCAGCATACTGACCGTTAATTGCAGCTAACATTGCCGTTTTACCATTTTCCTCTAAGTGCTCCATTGTTGGTAGAATATCATCAATATGAATACCGTATTGCTGCATCAATTTACGAGTACCGATGACAACTCCTTGACCAGATACAGTCGCTTGCACACCGTAACCTGGTATTGCTTCAAAGAATTGAACATCTCCGAGATCAATACCTCGATTAGCAATTCCTTGAACAATTGCTTCTGCTAACGGATGTTCTGATTGCTTCTCCGCTGCACCAATTAATGATAAAAAACGTGTTTCGTCTTGATTTGCCGCTAGTACAACATCCGTTAATACAGGTTTGCCGTGTGTCACTGTACCTGTTTTATCAACAACTACTGTATCGATGCTTTGCGTTTGCTCTAAATGCTCTCCACCTTTAAATAAAATACCAAATTCCGCTGCACGACCAGAGCCCGCCATAATAGATGTTGGCGTTGCTAATCCGAGCGCACATGGACAAGCGATAACGAGAACTGCAATTAATACTTCAAGCGCAGGCGTAAATTCACCCGGCCGCACCCATATAATCCAAACTATAAACGTTACAATCGCAATGCCAACAACGATTGGTACAAAGACGCCCGAAATTTGGTCTGCTAAGCGCTGGATTGGCGCTTTGGAGCCTTGTGCATCTTCTACAACTTTAATAATTTGAGCCAAGGCCGTATCACGACCGACTTTAGTTGCTGTCATTTTAATAAAGCCATTTTTATTAATAGTGGAACCAAATAATAGGTCACCTTGCTTTTTATCAACTGGTAAACTCTCTCCTGTTAACATCGATTCATCTACAGCTGTGGTTCCATCTAATACTTCACCATCAACAGGAATTTTCTCACCTGGTTTTACTAAAATAATGTCGCCAATAACTACTTCTTCTAATGGTACTTCTTTCTCAACACCATCTCGAACAACGACCGCCGTTTTTGCCTGAAGACCCATTAATTTTTTGATTGCTTCAGATGAGCGACCTTTTGCTTTTGCCTCAAATAATTTACCTAATAAAATTAAAGTAATTAATACGGCACTCGTTTCAAAATATAGATGAGGGGCATGATGTGATCCTGCGGTAATAATTGCTTGATATACACTATAAAAATAAGCCGCAGATGTCCCCATAACTACAAGTACATCCATATTAGCACTACCATTGCGCAAAGCTTTGTAGGCTCCAACATAAAATTGCTTTCCAATGATAAACTGAACAGGAGTAGCCAACACCATTTGTACCCACGGATTCATTAAAAACTCAGGGACATATAAAAATGATGTAATTGAAAAATGTCCTATCATCGTCCACAGTAATGGTAATGAAAGAATGGCCGATAAAATAAATTTTTTCTGCTGTTGTTTGATGGCCTGTTCTCGATGATCTACTGTTTCTTTCTCATCTGCTTTTTGATGCGCTTCATATCCCAATTTCTCAACTTTTGCAACAATGTCTGCAATCGTCACCTCAGATGGATTAAACTCAATAGTTGCTTTTTCGAGTGCTAAGTTTACGTTCGCAGAAGATACACCTGCTAGTTTATTTAAACCCTTTTCTATACGTGTAGCGCAGGCTGCACATGTCATGCCTGTAATGTCGAATTCAGTTTTTTGTTTAACGACACCGTAGCCAAGAGCTTCAATTTTCTTTTCAAAATCCTCTTCACTTAACTTTGTCGAATCATATTTAATCGCTGATTTTTCAAGGGCTAAATTAACCGTCGCTTGTTCTACACCATCCATTTTATTTAAACCTTTTTCTATACGAGTGGCACAGGCTGCACATGTCATACCTGTAATTTGCAAATTCGCTTCTTTTATTTCCGAACTCATCATTATTTCTCCTCTCCACATACCATTAGGGGGTATGTTTAATTGAAAATAAGAGAGTGCTACAAGAGCACCCTACTTATATTATTTAACGTCATAGCCTTGATCATCGATTGTTTCTTTAATTTGGTCTAGAGATACTTGTGTTTGGTCAAATGCTACATCTACTAAACCATCAGCTAAGTTTACTTTTACTTGTTCAACGCCAGCTAAAGCGCCAACACTTTTTTCCACTGCGTTTACACAATGTCCACATGACATTCCTTGTACGTTTAAAGTTACATTTTGCATAAAATATCTCTCCTTTTATTTTTAAAACTGTATAGGGGTATATATTTATTTTTACTTTTTCATTAATTTTTGAATAGTCACTACTAATTCGTCTAACACTGCTTCATCGCCTTCTGATAAGCGATCTACTACACATCCCTTTAAATGACCCTCTAATAATATCTTTGCTACACTATTTAAAGCAGACTGTGTGGCAGACAGTTGCGTAATAATATCATCACAGTAAACGTCTTTGTCAATCATCCCTTTAATACCTCGGATTTGACCTTCAATTCGATTCAAACGAGTCGTTAAATCCTTTTTAACGCGTTCAGGATGATGGCTTTTTCGACACGAAGTAGCTTCCTCTGTATGACAAGCATCTTCTTTCACTATATCCTCCATTAAATGCACCTCCTACTTCATAATCATAGTACCATACCCACGAAGGGTATGTAAAGTTGAAAATTTTTAGAATTTTTTAATGATGGTGATGATGATTCGACTGCTCATTTTTTATTGTACATAAAATTGAATTATCATGCTTATGCTCTACTGTTTCCAATTGAATCGTTACATGCTTTATGCCCTTATGCTCAAGATTATGTTCAATTTCTCGTAATATATTCTCACTGTCCGCAATTTTTAGGTGATCATCAACAACTGCATGACAAGAAAGTGCATTTGTTCCACTTGTTATCGTCCAAATGTGTAAATCGTGAATGCTATAAACTCCATCAGTTTGTACAATAGTTTGTATGATCTCTTGAACGTCAACGTTTGAAGGTGTTCCTTCCATAAGAACATGGACAGCAGCCTTCGTTACGTAGTAGCCGCTTCTTAATACTAATATTGCAACAATAACACTCGCTAGTGGATCAGCCCAGCCCCAACCAAAAAACATAATGAATAGTGCGGCAACGATGGCTCCTACAGATCCAAGCATATCGCTTAATACGTGTAAAAAAGCTCCACGCATATTTAAATTATCTTTTGTATCACTGCCACGCATCATAATCCAAGCTACTAAAATATTTACCAAAAGACCGATTGTACTAATAACTAGCATACCTGTAGTTGCTACTTCTGGTGGATTTGCAAAACGTTCTATTGCTTCATAGAAAATGAATAAAGCAATCAAAATTAAAGTCACGCCGTTTAATACCGCTGCTAATATTTCAAATCGTTTATAACCATATGTTTTACTATAGCTCGCAGCCTTTTCTCCAAACATAAAAGCAAGTAAGGCTATTGCTAATGAAATTGAGTCACTTAACATATGTCCTGCATCAGATAAAAGAGCCAAACTATTTGTTAAATAGCCACCAATCGCTTCAACAACCATATAACTTGTAATAATAATAAATGATACTATTAACACCTTTTTATTTGCGCCATGTGTATGGTCATGGCTGTGATCATGATTATGCCCCATATTTTACCCCTCCATTAACTCTAGTTATGTGTAGCATGTTCAATAGCTTGCAGCAACAAATTCATAATGTGATCATCATCTTTTGAATAATATATAGTTGTGCCTTCTCTTCTATATTTCACTAACCGTAAATTTTTCAAAAAACGTAATTGATGTGAAACTGTTGATTGACCTAAATCTAAAATTTCTGCAATGTCGTTGACTGAATGTTCATCCGTACATAATAAATTTAAAATACGAATTCTTGTCGGATCACTTAATGCTTTAAATGTTTGAGACACGACGAATAGTGTCTCTTCGTCTAAATGTTGCTCTTTGTTAGTCTGAACCTCTGTATTTTGTAATTTTTCATCCATTTATTTTACCCCTAACCATCTATATTTATATATGAGCATGTGTTCATATATAAATATAGATGGTTAGATTGGAAATGTCAACGTTTTAACTTCTTACTGAATCCGGACGCATTGTTATCTGTGCTAAAGCGAAGCGACAGCAACGATTATACCGAGACATATTTGATAGTAGCAATTGTTAATTAAGCAAGATACACTAAATGATAAGGAGAGATCATAGTGGATATTTTTGAAACAGACCGATTGTTTATGAACAGTGCACTGGAAGAAGCTAAGAAAGCAGCTTTACTTGGAGAAGTGCCAATAGGAGCTGTACTTGTATATAATGGAGAGATTATTGCACGAGCTCATAATTTACGAGAAACAACACAAAATGCAACGACTCACGCTGAACTAATGGTTATTCAAGAGGCTTGTAAAAAAATAGGTAGCTGGCGCCTTGAAAAAACAACACTTTATGTGACACTTGAACCTTGCCCTATGTGTGCAGGTGCCATTTTGCAATCCCGTGTTCCGCGTGTTGTATATGGTGCAAGAGATATAAAAGCAGGCTGTGTCGATTCACTCTATCGTTTATTAAACGATGCACGCTTTAACCATGAATGCGAAGTAACGGAAGGTATTTTAGCCGAGAAATGTGGACAAATCTTAACCGATTTTTTCAGAGCACTACGTGAACGCAAAAAAGCCGAGAAAAAGGCGCGACAAACATTAGTTGCTGAAAATGAAGAAGTATAAGACATTATAATGCGGATAAATCATTTCGCTAGCATACTTTTATAAAAGAAAAACTACTGTTGAGATTAAATTTTCAACAGTAGTTTCTTTTATCTTTCGGTCCATTTTACTTTGGAGCGATTACTTCTTTTCCACCCATATATGGTCTTAATACTTCTGGAATCACTACGCTTCCATCTTGTTGCTGGTAATTTTCTAAGATTGCTGCTACTGTACGACCGATTGCTAGACCTGAGCCGTTTAATGTGTGTACATACTCTGGTTTTGCATTTGGCTCACGACGGAAGCGGATATTTGCTCGACGTGCTTGGAAATCTTCAAAGTTAGAGCATGAAGAGATTTCGCGGTACATATTTTGAGCAGGAATCCAAACCTCTAGATCGTACTTTTTCGCTGCAGTAAAGCCTAAATCAGCTGTACACATTTTTAGTTTGCGGTATGGTAACCCTAATAATTGTAGTACTTTTTCTGCGTGGCCTGTTAATAATTCTAGCTGTTCATAAGATTCTTCTGGTTTTACAAAGCGTACTAATTCCACTTTGTTGAATTGATGTTGGCGAATTAAACCACGTGTATCGCGACCTGCAGAACCCGCTTCTGAACGGAAGCATGCACTGTATGCTGCAAAGCCCTGTGGTAATGCTTCAACTGATAAAATTTCATCACGATAGAAGTTTGTCACCGGTACTTCTGCTGTTGGAATCATGAAATAATCTGTGTCATCTAATTTGAAGACATCTTCTTCAAATTTAGGTAGTTGTCCTGTACCTGTTAAGCTATCACGATTGACAATTACAGGTGGTAGCATTTCTTCATAGCCATGCTCTTCTGCATGTAAGTCCATCATAAACGTCATTAATGCACGTTCTAAACGAGCACCAAGGCCACGATAGAATAAGAAACGACTACCAGTCACTTTTGCACCACGTTCAAAGTCTACAATTTTTAAATCTGTAGCGATATCCCAGTGTGCTTTAATGTCAAAATCAAATGTTGGAATCTCACCCCAAGTATATTCCTCTACATTATCGTCCTCTGTTGTGCCAACTGGTACAGATTCATGTGGAATGTTTGGTAAACGCATCATCATATCTTTAAAGCGTTCTTCTACATCATTTAATTGGACATCTAGCTCTTTAATTTCATCGCCCACCTGACGCATACGTGCAATAACTTCATCTGCATTTTCTTTATTACGCTTCATGATAGAAATTTGCTCAGATACTTTATTACGCTCAGCTTTAAGCTCTTCTGTTTTTGCAATTAATTCACGACGCTTTGCATCTAATTGTTCAAAGTCATCTAAGTTTCCTAAATCCTCATTACGTGTTAATAGCATTTCTTTAATTTCCGCGAAATTGTCGCGCACGCGTTTAATATCTAACATCGTCATACCTCCAGTAGATTCTTAATGATGGGAAAATATTTAGTAGAAAACACAAAAAAGCCCTCATCCCCAAAAGGGACGAGAGCTACCCGCGTTGCCACCCTAATTGACTAGACACATTGTACTTTGTCTAATCCACTTATCTCATAACGGCATTTCAGCCGGCGACAGCCTACTTCATTAACTTCGACTGTGCAACTCCAGGACGGATTCACAAGTGCTTTTATCAGCTTCCACCACCCGCTGACTCTCTAAAAAAAACGTGCTTGCTACTACTTCCCATCATCGTGTTCAGTTATTTAAATTTTATCCATACTGTACTATATGAATTGAAATTTTGCAAGTCATACCATAGAAGATACAAAATATTCAAGAATACGTGCATCTGACGTTAATTCAGGATGGAAGGAACAGCCTAATAAATGATTGTCCTTTGCTAACACGATTTTCCCGTCATGCTCTGCTAATACTTCAACACCTTCACCAACGGAAACAATATGTGGCGCACGTATAAAGACAGCTGGAATGGCAGCACCTATTTCAGGTATGTCAAGCTTAACCTCAAAGCTATCTACCTGGCGTCCATAAGAATTACGTGCAACTACCACGTCCATTACAGCTAAATGTGACTCATAATCTACTAATTCCTTTGCCAATAAAATCAATCCCGCACATGTTCCAAACATCGGTAAACCTTGCTTTGCAAGTGTGCGAATTGGCTCTAATAGCTCATATCGATTCAGCAATTTCCGCATTGTTGTGCTTTCTCCACCAGGTAAGATGAGTCCATCAAGCTTCTCTAAATCATTTCTTTGTTTTACTAAGACAGCTTCGCATCCAAGAGACTCTATCATTTGCACATGCTCTCGTACCGCTCCCTGTAAAGCTAAAACACCGATTCGTTTCATGTTACCAGCCTCGCTCTTGCATACGCTCATTTTGACTAAGCTGTGCAATATCGATACCTTTCATCGGAACACCTAGCTCTTTTGAAATTTCGGCAATTAGCTTGTAGTCCTTATAATGCGTAGTGGCTTCAACAATTGCACGAGCAAATTTCTCTGGATTTTCTGATTTAAAAATACCAGAGCCAACAAATACACCGTCAGCTCCAAGCTCCATCATTAAAGCTGCATCAGCTGGCGTAGCAACTCCACCTGCTGCAAAATTTACGACTGGTAAACGGCCAAGACGCTTAATTTCTCTTAATAATTCAAACGGAGCACCAAGCAATTTAGCCTCTGTCATTAATTCATCCTCTGTCATTCCAACAACCTTACGTACTTGCGCATTCACTTTACGAATATGGCGAACTGCCTCTACAATATTACCCGTCCCTGGTTCCCCTTTAGTTCGTAGCATGGAAGCCCCTTCACCAATACGTCGAGCAGCTTCTCCTAAATCACGACACCCACAAACAAAGGGCACTGTGTAATCACTTTTTAATAAATGAAACTCTTCATCTGCTGGAGTTAATACTTCACTCTCATCAATATAATCGACACCCATTGCTTCTAACACTCTTGCTTCTACAATATGTCCAATACGTGCTTTAGCCATGACAGGAATGGATACAGCCCCCATCACCTCCTCGACAATACGAGGATCAGCCATACGCGCAACACCACCCGCCTTGCGAATGTCTGATGGTACTCGTTCTAATGCCATAACAGCCACAGCTCCTGCTGCTTCTGCAATTTTCGCCTGTTCTGCATTAATAACATCCATAATGACGCCACCCTTTTGCATTTCTGCCATTCCGCGCTTAACTAATTCTGTACCTGTTTGTCTCATGATTTCTAACCTCCACCTTTATGATGAAATTTAGTATAATTGAAATTGACCATATAAAAATATCCAGTTTTCAAAATAATTATAAGGCCAGGAGGATTAACGAACATGGACATGCTATTATTTCAGCTAGAAAAAGATGGTGGAAAACCGCTCTATGATCAGCTTTATAGCGGTATTAAAGAAGCTATTATTACAAAGAAAATAGCAGTAGGAGAAAAATTACCATCAAAAAGAAAATTAGCCGATTTTTTGAATATTTCTCAAACAACTATTGAAATTGCATATGCACAGCTACTTGCAGAAGGCTATATTATGTCTAAATCCCGCGTTGGTTATTTTGTAGAGGAAATTGACGAGCTTCCGTATATTCAGCAGGACACAGCAGCGTCCTTAAACGAACAACCTAAGAAAAAATCGTACAAGATAGATTTTAATCCTGGTTCTATTGATATTGATGCCTTCCCTTTTCAAACATGGCGGAAATATGCAAAAGAGCTGTTTGATGATGCTTCAAAGGAATTATTATTAACGGGGGAGCCTCAAGGAGAACTATCTTTACGAACAGAGATTGCTAATTATTTATTTCAATCACGCGGGGTTGTTTGTAGTCCCGAGCAAATTGTAATCGGCTCAGGGACAGAACAGCTACTACCAATGATTTTGCGCCTCTTTAGTGACGATACTTGCTTTGCGCTTGAAAACCCAGGTTATCCAGCTGTGCATCGTATGTTTTCACAGCATAAACGAAAAGTCTACCCAATTGCGGTCGATGATGAAGGAATTGTCATTCATGAGCTCGAAAAAACTAGTGCTGACGTTGTTTATATCACGCCATCACACCAATTCCCAACAGGAGCAGTATTATCGGCAACAAGACGTGCACAGGCTTTAAATTGGGCTGCACAAAGCGCCTCTCGATACATTATTGAAGATGATTATGATTCCGAATTTCGTTATACTGGAAAACCAATTCCTGCACTTCACGCATTAGATCGAAATGATAAAGTCATTTATATGAGTACATTTACAAAATCATTAATGCCATCCCTGCGTGTTGCTTATTTTGTACTTCCACCAAAATTACTTGCTACTTATAATGACGTATTTAATTACTATTCATCAACAGTACCTCGTTTCGATCAACATATCGTAGCTAATTTTATGCGTGACGGCCATTTTGCAAAGCATTTAAATCGAATGAGGAAGGTTTATCGAAAAAAGCATGAAAAACTTACTTCTATTTTAGAAAACTATTCTAATCAAATTAACATTACTGGCGAACAAGCAGGCATGCATATTTTACTGGATGTACAACATACTTTATCTGAAAAGCAATTACAGCAGCTTGCCTCCAATGCGGAAATTAGAATCTATCCACTATCTGATTATCGCCTGGATCACTCCACAGCCTCACAAGCTCAATTTTTACTAGGTTTCGGAAGTATACCTGCACATGAAATTGAACCTTCTATCGAAAAGCTAATGAACTGTTGGGATATACAGAAAAAACACCAATCAACCTCACGTTAAAAGGTTGATTGGTATTTCTTTTATCTTCATTCTTGTAGCGAAAGCGAAGCGTCAGCAACAAATGTTTTCTGTGCGAAAGCGAAGCGTCAGCAACAAATGTTTTCTGTGCGAAAGCGAAGCGTCAGCAACAACAATTACGCCAAGGCGAAATTAATATTATGATTCGATTAGCTGGATATTATAAAACTCAAACCATGTATGAATTTGCCCCAGATAAGCTAAAAGCTGTGGACCTGCCATTAATTGTCCATACCAAGGGACTTTGAAAGAGCTGCCACCAGATTCAATTAGCTCTATTAACTTCCGTCGTTCAAATAATTCATGAAGAATTGAATTTTTGTCCTCTACTATTTCTCTTAGCCATTTTTGAACGCCGGCTGTATAAACTGGATGATAAGTTTTAGGGTATGGATTCTTTTTCCGATATAAAACTTCTTCTGGCAATAAATGTTGCATTGCTTTACGAAGTAAACCCTTCTCCATACCACCTAAATTTTTCATTTCCCAAGGAATATTCCACGCATATTCCACAAGGCGATGATCTGCAAATGGAACACGAACTTCAAGACTGGCCCCCATGCTCATACGGTCTTTTCGTTCCAGCAATGTTTGCATAAACCATACCATATTCAAATAAAACATTTCACGTTGTCTTACTTCCTCGATACTCTCTCCATCAAGATATGGTACTTCAGCAATTGTTTGTGAATATGCCTGTTGTGCATATGACTCAACTTTTAATTTCTTACGCCATCTCTCTTGTAACATTGTTGATCTTTCAGACAGTGAACGAATCCATGGGAAACCTGTAGTTGTTTCTGTAAACCATGGATAGCCACCGAAAATCTCATCTGCACATTCACCTGACAGTGCAACCGTAAAATCCTTTTTAATTTCTCGACAAAACCATAATAACGATGAATCTACATCTGCCATCCCTGGTGAATCTCTAACGATGACAGATTCAACTAAAGAATCGATTAATTGCTGCTGAGAAATTTCCTCAGCATGGTGTGTTGTACTAAAGGTATCTGTCATTTTTTGAATCCAATACGTGTCTGTGGACGTTTGAAAAGTATGTGGATTAAAAAAACGTTCATTATCCTCATAGTCTATAGAGTACGTATGGAGTTTGCCTTTATTTTGTTGCTGAAACATGTTTGCTGCAATACCAGTAATAATGCTAGAATCTAATCCTCCTGAAAGGAATGTACAGATCGGTACGTCTGAAACAAGTTGTCGTTCAATAGCATCCCTTAGTAAAAAGCGGACATGATCAATCGTTTCCTCTAATGACTCTTCATGACGTTTACTCTGTAACTGCCAATATTGCCAAACTCGTATACCCTCTCTAGAGAAACGCATTGCATATCCTGGACGTAGCTCACTAATATTTTGAAAAAGTGACTTTCCGGGCGTTCTAGATGGTCCTACAGCCATAATATTTGCTAGCCCTTCCGTATTAACGGTTGTTTTAATCAATGGATGGGCTAATAATGCTTTTACTTCGGATGCAAAAAGTATGCCGTCTTGTTGTTCTGTGTAAAACAAAGGCTTTACACCTAGTCGGTCTCTGCATAAAAAAAGAGATTGTGATTGTTCATCCCATATACCAAAAGCGAAAATTCCATTTAAAAAATCAACACACTGCTCTTTCCATTCAATATAAGCAGTTAATAAAACTTCCGTATCTGAATGTGTTGTAAAAACATGCCCTCGTTTTTGAAGCTCTGTCCTTAATTCTTCTGTATTATAAAGCTCGCCATTATATGTAATGACATAGTTTGCACCATCATGTATTTTTTTCATCGGTTGCTTCCCACCGATCAAATCTATGACGGCTAGCCGACGATGGCCAAATGCAATATGCTCACTACACCAAATATTTTCATCATCAGGCCCTCGTTTATTTAAAGTTTGCGTCATTAACTTTAGAATTTCATTACTCGTTCTTAAATCCTTTTGAAAGCTAGCCCATCCTGTAATGCCACACATTTAGCCACATCCTTTCGCCTAATAGCGTATGCACTAATGCGTAAAAACGTGAAAAAGAACACGAGATGTTTTAAAAACATCTACGTGTTCTTTATGCATTAATTATTAGAATAAGCCACCAACAAAGTCAGTAATACCACTCCATAAGTTTCCGAAGAAGCTACCAACACCTTGGAAGAATAATGAGATACCGCTAGCACGCTCCACAGCCTCTGTTGTAACAACATCGGCTTTAAGGTCCTTACCGTCAATAAAACCGTAATCTGTGCCCTCTGAGCGTTCAATAACTACCTTTCCAACAACAGTATCTTTCTTAACATCTGCTTCTAGACTCTTTTTATCTAATACTAGTTTAGGTTTATATAAATCTTTCTCAGATGACTTGACCATAAATGAAACTGGTTCTTTAACAGCAATCGCTACTTTGTTTTCTTTACCTTTCGTAACTTTTACTGTTTCTTGATCTTTAAACGTATAGTTCGCTGGAATAATTTCTTGTTTCGAGAATTGTGAGAAACCATAGTTAAGCAATTTAGCTGTTTCATCGAAGCGCGCTTTTCTTGAGCCCTGTCCTTTTGTATCTACAGCCTTCATAACAACAGAAATTAAACGTGTACCATTGCGCTCTGCTGTACCTGTAAAGCAATGTCCAGCAAAGTCTGTTGTACCTGTTTTTAATCCGTCAACGCCTTCATATTGGAACACTAATCCTGGCAACATAAAGTTCCAGTTCTCCATATTAATTTCATCATCTGTACCTTCACGGAACTTCTTTTTTGCAATTTTAGATGTTTTTAATACGTCTGGATGATCTTTTAGTAAATGATATGCTAATTTAGCTACAGTTTTAGCAGGCATTACGTTTTCATCATTTGGTCCAGTACCAGCTGGCTGCATACCAAATAAATCTGCATTGTTAAGACCAGTAGAATTGACGAATTTATAATCTTTAAGACCAAGCTCTTCTGCCTTTTTATTCATCAGCTTTATGAACTCAGTTTCAGTACCTGCAATTGTTTCTGCAATAGCCACTGTTGCAGCATTTGCAGAGTAAATAGCCATCGCCTCATATAATTCGCGAATCGTGTAAGTTCCATCTCTACGCAATGGTACATTACTTAACGCACGGTTTTGAGACAATTTATACGTATAATCAGTTACGTGATATTCCTGATCCCATTTAACTGTACCTGCATCAATTGCATCCAATAACAGATATTCAGTCATCATTTTTGTCATACTCGCAATACCTAGCGCAGTATCTGCATTTTGTTCATATAAAATTTTTCCTGAATCTGCGTCAATTAAAATCGCAGCATCCACATGTAGTCCTAAACCTGAGTCCGCATGTGCCTTTGTAGGAATACCTGCTAACACACTAAATAACAAAACAGGAATTAGGAGTAAGCGAATGACAGTGTTCATTGTCTTTTTCACCTTTAAAGCCCTCCAAAAAAATAATCTTGTCCTCGACATTTTATCATATATAGTAACTTACGTGCGCACTCTCTATCATAAAAAAATGCTCTCGTGTCATCTTTGTAGACGATTCGAGAGCATAAAAGTTGCTAGTAATATATTACATCGAATAGTTTGGTGATTCTTTTGTGATTTGTACATCATGTGGATGAGATTCACGTAGACCTGCACCTGTCATACGAACAAATTGAGCATTTTCACGTAAGAACTCAAGGTTAGGTGAACCGCAATAGCCCATACCTGCACGAATACCACCGATTAGTTGATAAATTGTATCTGCTAGTGGTCCTTTGTATGGAAGACGACCTTCAATACCTTCTGGTACTAATTTTTTCGCATCCTCTTGGAAGTAACGATCTTTTGAACCTTTTTCCATAGCTCCAATTGAACCCATACCACGGTAAACCTTGAAGCGACGACCTTGGAAGATTTCAGTTTCACCTGGAGATTCAGAAGTACCTGCAAGAAGTGAACCAAGCATTACAACGTTACCACCCGCTGCAAGAGCTTTTACGATGTCTCCAGAGTATTTAATGCCTCCATCAGCAATAATTGTTTTACCAAGCTCACGTGCTACTGTTGCACAATCGTAAACAGCTGTAATTTGTGGTACACCTACACCAGCTACGACACGAGTAGTACAAATAGATCCTGGTCCAATACCAACTTTCACTACATCTGCACCAGCCTCAAATAATGCGCGTGCACCATCAGCTGTTGCCACATTACCAGCGATAATTTCAAGCTCTGGATAAGATTCACGGATAGAGCGAATTGTTTGTAATACACCTTCAGAATGACCGTGAGCTGTATCGATTACTACGATGTCTACTTGTGCTTCAACAAGCTTTTCAATACGTATCATAGTATCTTTTGAAACACCAACTGCTGCCCCAACTAATAAACGACCATGTATGTCTTTTGCAGCGTTAGGGAACTCAATTACCTTCTCAATGTCCTTAATTGTAATTAATCCAGTTAATTTACCGTCTTCATCTACAATTGGAAGCTTTTCGATTTTATATTGTTGAAGAATCTTTTCAGCATCCTCTAAAGTCGTTCCAACAGGAGCTGTAATTAAATCTTCTTTTGTCATAACATCTTCAATTTTTAAAGAATAGTCAGAAATGAAACGTAAGTCGCGGTTTGTAATGATCCCTACTAGCTTTTGGTTTTCCATACTATCAACAATTGGTACACCAGAAATTCGGTATTTACCCATTAAATGCTCAGCATCGAAAACTTGGTGAGTCGGAGTTAAGAAGAATGGGTTTGTAATAACACCATTTTCAGAACGTTTTACTTTTTCTACTTGCTCAGCTTGCTCATCGAGCGACATGTTCTTATGGATAATACCGATACCACCTTGACGTGCCATAGCAATTGCCATTTTAGATTCTGTAACTGTATCCATCCCTGCGCTGACCATTGGAATATTTAATTTAATCTTCGGTGTTAGTTGAACTGATAAATCAACATCTTTCGGTAATACTTCTGAATGGGCTGGTACTAATAATACATCATCAAAAGTTAAACCTTCTTTGGCAAATTTAGATTCCCACATTTTCGTAACGTCCTCCTATAGTTAAAAGAATATTAATTGTAAGATTAACAACGTGCTAAGCTACTGTCAAGAAACTTATAAAAGAAAGACAATTCAGATTTTTTAAGGTGGCAAATCTGCTAGTTTTTTTCCTTATTTACACCGATAAAATATAGCCTTTTTAATTTTCCTCTACATTTAAAATATAAATGTTAGTTAAGCACATCTTATTTTAAGTTTTGTGGAATTATTGATAAATTATTAAAGTTTTTTATAAAAAAACAGCCAGCACTCAGCTGACTGTTTCTGTTGCCTAGCGACGTCCTACTCTCACAGGGGGAAGCCCCCAACTACCATCGGCGCTAAAGAGCTTAACTTCCGTGTTCGGTATGGGAACGGGTGTG
>NZ_JBNNTL010000031.1:0-27670 GCF_050278745.1 Lysinibacillus sp. NPDC094403
TCTGTGCGAAAGCGAAGCGACAGCAACAAAATGTTTTATCTGTGCGAAAGCGAAGCGACAGCAACAAAATGTTTTATCTGTGCGAAAGCGAAGCGACAGCAACAAAATGTTTTATCTGTGCGAAAGCGAAGCGACAGCAACAAATGTTTTCTGCGCGAAAGCGAAGCGGCAGCGATAAAAGCGCCCAGAGTGGAAATTAACCTTACGTTATGGAGACGAACTAAAATAAAAAAGGTGATGTAAATGGAATTATTATTGCTATTTTTCGCTGATTACTGATTTTCGTTATTTAGCTGTGATGATAGTATTTTCTTTAATTTTCATGCCATCTACCATGCCATTTTATTGGACAATTTCATCTTTGTGGGTGATTTTAAAGCCTAAATTAACTTCATAAAATACAAAAATCCCCCTTGCAATTCGTTGGATAGATAAAATAAACCAAAATCTAACCATGTAATTGCAAAGGGGGATTTTACTATGTCTTGATATATGATCATGCATCTGATGAATAATTTACATAAAAAAAGCATGTCTCACACTTGATGAGACACGCGTTTTTCTTTGTATTAATGACCGACACCAGGTACGTGAATGAATGTTGTATAGTACGTGAAGCCAGCAAAGAATACAGTTAAATATGCTCCGAAAATGTACATGTACATACGTTCTGAAAGGTTTAAGAAGCCTAATAATAAGAATAAACCTGTATTACCTACGAATAATAGCGATACTTCGTTCATACCACCAAGGTAGAACATAACTGCAAAAATACCTGTCCAGAATGCCATAACTTTATACATATTATCCATGAAGATTTCCCCTCCTTTTGCCCACGACACAATAATCTCTTACTCATTATAAATGATATGAAAGGTATCTGTAAACTGGAACTTCTGCTTCTTTGTGACAAACAATTGGATTTTTATAAATTAGCTTTCGATTTCTGTCACGTCTATTTCATATTTACATAAATCGCAATTATGTATCATGCTATCAATTTGTATTAACTCATTGCTCGAGTATAACGCATCGACCTGTCCCTTTAAATAGGATTCATGTAAAGAACAAACAATTTCTGAATGAGTAGTAAGCTGCTCCTGGAATGGACAATTATAAATGGAGAAAGTCACTCTTTTACCATGCTCTGTTTGTTGTACTTGCGGAATATAGCCAATTAATGCTGCATTGTCAGTTAATAGCTGAAGCTTTTGTTCGAAGGAAAGGGTATTATTTAATTGTAACTCAGCATTTAGATAATTCTTCATTTGCTGGTAACCGTCTTGGTAGCTTATGTCCTGGCATTTTTCTAAAGCAGATGGTCCAAATTCTTGAATTAATTGGATTGTCCATTTTAATAGTCGATCCTCATCACGTCTTGGGAACGTTAATGATACACCTTTATCAGATGCTTTATAAACACGACCAGGTCTACCACCTTTCCCAGTTTTGGCAAAATCAGCTGTAATTATATTGATTTCTGATAGCTTTGTTAAGTGTAAACGTGCAACGTTTGGATGGATGCCGAATTTATCAGCGATGTTTTGGACCGTTACTGTTTTCTTCTCTTGTAGGATGTACTCATAAATAGAGTATCTAGTTTCATCGGCCAACGTACTAGTAATTTTTAATGGATGGATCATTTACTTCACCTCTATGTATTTTTTTTGAATATTAACTCTTCTTCCAAGTGTAGGAAAAAAATCATGTTAATTCTATTATATTGCATTATTGAAAAAGAAACAGTTCCTTTAGGCATAAATATTAACTTTTTCATAGGATTATGTTCATATTTAGTGGAAATTTGCAGGATATCTACATTTTTATAGCAAAAAACATGTTTGATAGGAAATTTTATAGCAAATTTTTATTTTAAGAAAAGGGCTTTTCTCGTGACAGGTTCGTACCTATACTAGGAAATATCGTATAGAGCGGTTATATTCGAATGGACCAGAAGAGGGGGTTAAATTTGCGGAATTTTCAAATTCGTGTTGGGAAATGTGAACAACTTTTATCAAGTATTTCATTTGATATAAATATTCAAATTGGCGGAGTTGAGTTGAGATATGAATATTAAAAATGAGAAAAAAGGATGGAAAAAAAGATGAAAACTATGATTATACTCCAGAAGCTTCAAGATTTACACTAGCTATATTACTTGCAACGTTATTGATTTGGGCAATTTATGATAGTTTTAAGACAGGAAATACTGGGTTTCAATGGACGTTGGTAAGTGGAACATTTATTGTTTATATTTTAACTAAACAATATTTGATACGAAGAAATTCTAAAAAAAGGAAAAAACAATCAATAACTTTTTTGGAAATTCCATTTTTACATTATTATTTGGGGATAAATCTAACTTTTATATGGGGTTTAAGGGTTCTTTAACTTATGGTTTATATAGAACAAAGGATAAAAGAGTAGAGGATTTATAAAACATATATAAAAATACAAGGTACTTAAAATTAGGTGCCTTTTATTTTTATGTAAAAAACTTTAATCATTGGGTTGGGAGTCTGAAAAATCATGGATGTTTTGTTCCACTAATTTAAATTCATATAAAACGTATATTCTTATCAATTGTTGAAAACGATTGAGTAAAGCGTGATAAATAGGTAAACATAGTGTGCATATCTAGAGATGCGTAATAAAAAGAAGAAGTGAAAGTCGTTAAAATATAATTAGCCCCTTAAAAGTGATGATCTATAAGATTATGTTCAAAATTAGTGGAAATTTGCACGTTATCCACAATTTTATAGCAAAAAACATGTTTGATAGGAAATTTTATAGCAAATTTTTATTTTAAGAAAAGGGCTTTTCTCATGTTAGATTCGTATCTATACTAGGGAATAACGAATAGAGCGGTCATATTCGAATGAACTAGAAGAGGGGTGCGAATATGCAGAATTTTGAAATGATTGTTGAACAAAAATGTGAGCAACTTTTACTAAAGGCCTATCATTTCGGTGCATCAGATTTATTATTAGTTCCAGAAAGTGTACGATATCGTATTTATTTTCGAAAATATGATAAGTTACTCCAAGCAGGTGAATTACCGAATGATCTTGCGGAACGAATGATTTCCTTTTACAAATTTTTAGCGGCATTAGATATTAGCGAGCGGCGTAAACCCCAAAGCGGCTCCTTCCAAAAAGCTATGGAACAAGATCAATATGCCTTTCGTGTCTCTACACTTCCCTCAGTATTTTTAAAAGAAAGCCTAATTATCCGACTACTTCTACAAAATCATACATTCCCACTTACTTCCTTATCTTATTCCAAATATGCAGCAGACATGTTAATGGAACTAGTGAAACATCAACAAGGACTTTTATGTTTTACAGGTGCAACAGGCTCTGGTAAATCAACATCCTTGTATTCCCTTATCCATTACTGTTCGACAGAGCTAAATCGACATGTCATTTCATTAGAAGACCCTGTAGAAAACAACCAGGCTAATCTTTTGCAGATTCAAGTAAACGAACGGGCTGGCGTTACATATGCTACAGGCTTAAAGGCTATTTTACGCCACTCACCAGACGTTATTATGATTGGTGAAATACGCGATAAAGAGACTGCCAAAATCGCAATCGAAGCTTCGTTAACAGGTCATTTGGTGGTCTCGACAATTCATGCTAAGGATTCGGTTAACTGCCTTTATCGATTTATTGACTTAGGTGTTTCAGTAGAAGAACTTCGTCAAACTGTAGTAGGTATTGTTGCTCAAACACTTTTCCAATCTCCGATAATTCAAGAAGAACGTCGTGCATTGTTTGAAGTTTTAAGCGATGTTCATCTTCAAATGGCTATCAAAGCAATTATGCAAAAAACTAGCTACGAGCTACCTCATGATTTAACGCTTGAGGGTCAAAAAGAATTGATTGAGAGTCAGAACTATGCGAATACGAAAGTTTATTGAAAGAATTCGATTGGATTACAAAAAGGCAACAAAATGGCGAGTAAGGGAGCAAGCTCATTTTTTTAGTCGATTAAGTGTGTTAATGCAGGAAGGTTATTTATTCCCGCAGGCCATTTCTATTCTATTACCCCATCATATTGAAGCGCATGAAGAAATACAAAAGCTAATCAATGAAAAGCTGAGGCAAGGAGATGGTGTTTCAGGGGTTTTTGAAGCACTGCAAATTCCAAAGCAGCATTTAGTAGCCATTACAGTTGCAGAAATTAATGGGCATATGATTGAGACGTTAAAAGGTGTGGCAAAGCAAATGGCTTTAAGCGAATCGACTAAGAAAAAATTAATGAAGCTACTCTTATATCCAGTAGTACTCATTTTATTTTTGTTGCTATTGTTTTTAGTGTTTCGCACCATATTTTTTCCTAATATAGAAAAAATGGTGACAAGTCGAACTACCGGCACAGAGGAGACAAGCATTGCTTTATCAAAAGTATTATTGTATTTTCCAGATGCTTTAATGATCATAGGAATAGTAGTTATTTGTAGTGTTTTGATTTTTCAGCTTTATCTCAAACGGCGTCCGATTAATCACCAACTAAACATTTTTCTAAAAATCCCATTTATTCGGATTTATACACGATTGTCTTTGACGAGACAATTTGCAGCTTATTTAGGGAGTTTACTACAAAGTGGATTTTCTTTACAGGCAAGTCTCCAAATTTTAGAGGAGCAGCGACTTCAACCGTTTCTTCAGTATCTGGCGCGATGTATTAAGGAACGTGTTATTTTTGGTGATACGTTGACACAAGCTGTTGCTTTAATGTCAGTTTGGCAGAAGGATTTCTCGACATTTGTTGAACATGGAGAGCATAGTGGCTATTTAGGAAAAGAACTGGTACTGTATAGCGAATTATTAACTGAAAGGCAAGAGCAACTATTGCATAAAATTCTAGCGTTTGTGCAGCCGACCTTCTTTATCATTATCGCAATGTGCATAGTTGCCGCATACGTAAGTTTATTATTACCAATATATCACATGATTGAACTAGTATAGGAGGATATTAATGAAACGTATAAAGCAGCAAGCGGGTTTTACATTGATTGAAATGCTAATTGTCCTTTTGATTATTTCAATATTAATTTTAATTACAATCCCAAATGTTACGAAACATTTTGCCACGGTCGATGAGAAGGGCTGTAAAGCGTATATTAGCATGGTGCAAGGGCAGGTAGAGGCGTATAGAGTAGATTTTATGACTTATCCAACAATTGAAGACTTGGTAGCAAAAGGCTATTTGAAGAAGAATGAAACGACCTGTCCTAATAAAGCAGAGATTATGATAACTAATGATGGGGAGGTAAGATTGGCGAAGGCCTCTTCTGATTCTGGTTCAGGTAGCTGATGAATGTTATAAAAAGTGAGCGTGGCTATACGTTTGTTGAAATGCTAATTGTATTGTTTATCGTTATGTGTTTGTCAGCGATTGTCGTAAAGTATTCGTTAAAAGCAGAAGAAGCTAGGGAGCTTAAGCAATTTTTTACACAAATTCAATTAGATATCCAATATATACAAACTTATAGTATGCACCATAAGGAATATACTTCCATGAAGTTTGAGAGTTCATCAAAGAGATACATCATTAAAAAGGATTTTTATACAGAAGTATATGAACGACCTTTTCCGAAAGGGGTTGAGTTCATGCCTTCTTCGAGTTCGATTTACACGATAATATACAATTATAATGGAAACGTCATGACCCCAGGGACTGTTTCTTTTAAAACGCCTCAAGGCATTAAAAAAGTTGTGATTACGTTAGGACGAGGGAGATCGAGAGTTGAATGAATCTGGTTTTTCATTTGTAGAAACGATTATATCAATAGTCATTGTCATGTTATTATGCACGACATTAATACCCATTAGCTACACTATGAAAACGACTCTTTATAACAAAAAGTTAGAAGTTATAGCAGCGGAAACGGCTTATGAAGGCTTAAAGCATTTTCGCTACTTACAGCAAACGGAAGGCATTAAAACAATTGAAAATGTAGATTTTCGGTGGTCTATGAATGGACAAGGGATATGTGTAAGTTTTCAAAATACGCGAGAATTACGTAAAAAATGTATACAACTGACAGGTGAAGTTGATGAATGAGCGAGGCTATACATTATTAGAAGCGTTGTTTCAATTAGTTGTTTTTGCGCTTATTGCACATCTTGTTGTTTTCATTATGCTTTGGTTTGCTGAAATGAAAACAACGGTATTATCTGGTGAACAATCGAAGTGGGAGCTTTTTGTTTATGATTTGAATATGTATTTAAATGATATTTCATCATTTACGATTCGACAAGATCAAAAGAGAATAACCTTTCAAGCTGCAGATACCATTCATAAAATTGATTGTTACAGCAATATAATTCGTGATCAAGTCAATGGTGGCCATGTACCAATGTTAATTGGTATTAATAAATGCCAGTTCCAATATGAAAAAGATATGTTAACAGTAGATGTTGAATTATCAAGTGGTATCAAAAAGGAGCGAACTTTTTATGTTCCAGTTATTGAAAAATGACAGAGGGGCTATTTTTTTAATCGCAATTGCATTATTATTTTTTGTAACTACTTTTGTTCTTACGTATTTTACGTCTTATGAGGTTCAGTTTCGAACATATGATAGTCTAGAAAAGCTGAATGTTCGAGCTACGATAAATTTATTAGGACAAATTTTGTCAGACAGTGTAGAATCGTAGTTATAAGAAGGTGATTCGAATGCGAAAAATATATTTAGTTGGCTTTATGGGCTGTGGGAAAAGTGCGTTAGGCAGACGTTTGAGCTATTTGTTAAAGATGCCATATTATGACATGGATCGTGAGATTGTTAGGCAGCAAGGTATGACAATTCCACAGATATTTGAAAAATACGGAGAAGCACGTTTTCGAGAAATAGAAACAGAATTTTTGAAAAATTTCCGGGACGAAGCTTGTATTATTTCAACAGGTGGTGGAGTTGCAGTCAATGCTGAAAATCGAAAAATAATGAGACGCAGTGGACTCGTGTTTTTTTTAGATGCGACATTCGAAGATATTTACAAACGAATACAGCATGATCCCAACAGACCGATTGTACAGAGTTCAACGAAAGAGGAGCTAGAGAAGCTGTATCATTACAGAAGAAAGTTCTATCGCGAGGCAGGACATATACAAGTTTTAACAGAAGGTAGAACAATCCGCCAAATTCTTGAGTATTTAGTATTCCAAGTTAAAAGGTTGAAAGGCGAACTATGATAGGTGTGAATATCTTTAATGTTCGTGTTTTATTATAAATTAAAAAATGATTGCCTTTTCAATGCAATTAATGTTAGGATATAGACAAATAAGTAACTTAATGTTCATTGAATACTAAATAGTACCAAGATGAATCTTGGGCGGATGATTGTGCGGGGAGAGCACGTGTAGACGTCACCGAAGGAGCAAGTAGCAAAGTGTTATGAATCTCTCAGGTAAAAGGACTCGTACAAGACGCAACTCTGGAGAGAGCTGTAGTACAACAGCCACCAAAGGGGAAAGCCGGCTGATTGGCATTGTAGTAATGCGAGCCAGTCTGGTGTAACTTTCAGGTGCAAGGACAGAGAATCCCGAAAAGGGGTTCGTCTGTCTTTTTTTATGTCGAAATGTTTTGCCTAGTGAAAGCTTCCGAAAGGAGTTTGTTAGTTCCTTATTTGGATGAATAAACAGGGTAGCATTGACTGTACTAATAAAAAGAGCAGACGAACTACTACCAGTAAAAATGTAACTAACAATAAGGGGGCAAAAAGAATGACGAATGAATTAAAACGTACACCTCTATTTGACGAATACGCAAAGTATGGTGGTAAAACAATTGACTTCGGTGGTTGGGAATTACCAGTACAATTCTCTTCTATTAAAGAAGAGCATGATGCAGTACGTAATCGTGCAGGTTTATTTGATGTATCACATATGGGTGAAATTTTAGTAACGGGCCCTAATTCTCTAGAATTTTTACAAAATCTTTTGACAAATGATATTTCAAAAATTGCAGTAGGCCAAGCGCAATATAATGCAATGTGCTACGAAGATGGGGGCGTTGTCGATGATTTATTAACGTATAAATTAGCAGACAATCATTATTTACTATGTGTCAATGCATCGAATATTGAAAAAGATTATGATTGGATGATGGAAAATCAACATCAATATGATGTGACTATCGACAATCAATCGGATGCTTATGCACAGATTGCCCTCCAAGGTCCGTTAGCAGAAGAAGTTCTACAATCATTAACAGTTACTGATGTAAGTGCTATTAAATACTTCCGTTTCCAAGCAGATGTTGAGGTTGCTGGTCATAAAGCATTAGTATCTCGTAGTGGCTACACAGGAGAAGATGGTTTTGAATTATATGGCTCTCCAGAAGATATTAAAGCTCTATGGGATAAAATTTTAGAGGCTGGAAAAGACAAAGGCGTTGTTCCTGCAGGTTTAGGATGCCGTGATACACTTCGTTTTGAAGCAGGTCTTCCATTATACGGGCAAGAGCTATCAGCGACAATTTCACCTCTTGAGGCTGGCATTGGTTTTGCTGTGAAATTAAATAAAGAAGACTTTAATGGTCATGATGCATTAGTGGCACAAAAAGAAAATGGACTGTCACGTAAAATTGTGGGCATTGAAATGATTGATAAAGGAATTCCTCGTCATGGCTACAAAGTGTTTAAGGATGGTAAGGAAATCGGTGAAGTGACAACAGGTACACAGCTACCTTCATCTAAACGTAATGTTGGTAACGCGTTAATTGACAGTCAATTCGCAACTATCGGAACTGAATTGGAAATCGAAATTCGTGGTAAACACTTAAAGGTAGTAACAGTTGAAACACCGTTTTACAAGCGTTCAAAATAATATTTGAAAAGAGGGACCTACATTTATGAAACATCGTTATTTACCTATGACGGAGCAAGATAAACAAGAAATGTTAGACGTAATTGGTGTATCCTCAGTTGATGAGCTATTTGGAGATATTCCAGAAAAAGTACGTTTTAAAGGCCTATATGATATTAAAGAAGCAAAATCTGAATCAGCTTTATTGAAAGAATTATCAGCACTTGCTGCAAAAAATAAAGATACAAATGCTAACGTATCGTTTTTAGGTGCAGGCGTATACAACCACTATAAACCAATTATCGTGGACCACGTTATTTCTCGTTCAGAGTTTTACACAGCGTATACTCCATACCAACCAGAAATTTCACAAGGGGAATTACAAGCAATTTTTGAATTCCAAACGATGATTGCAGAACTTACAGGTATGGATCTTGCAAACTCTTCTATGTATGATGGAGGAACAGCATTAGCTGAAGCAGGTATGCTTGCAGCTGGTCATACACGCCGTAAGAAAATTTTAGTATCTGAAACGGTTCATCCTGAGTATCGCGATGTCGTTGCTACATATGCATACGGACAATCAATTGAAATTGTTACTGTGCCACATAAAGATGGTGTGACAGATGTAGAAGCATTAAAAGAACTAATCGATGATAATACGGCAGCTGTTATTGCACAATATCCTAACTTCTTTGGCCAAATAGAGGACTTACAAGTAATGAGTGATATTGCACATGATGCAAAAAGTTTATTTGTCGTATCTTCAAACCCACTTTCATTAGGGATTTTAACACCACCTGGTAAGCTAGGTGCTGATATTTGTGTAGGTGACGCACAAGTATTCGGTATTTCTGAAGCATTCGGTGGTCCGCACTGTGGTTTCTTTGCAGTAACAACGAAGCTAATGCGTAAAGTTCCAGGTCGTCTTGTTGGTGAAACAGTGGACGGTGAAGGTCGTCGTGGTTATGTTTTAACATTACAAGCGCGTGAACAACATATCCGTCGCGATAAAGCAACATCTAATATTTGTTCTAACCAAGCTCTTCTTGCACTTGCAGCTTCTGTAGCTATGACTGCTTTAGGTAAACAAGGCGTTCGTGAAATGGCTACGCAAAATATTGCGAAAACGCGCTATGCTAAAAATGCTTTTGAGGCGGCAGGCTTTACAGTAGCATTCCAAGGTGCACACTTTAACGAAATCGTTGTGAAAACAAATAAATGTGTGAAAGAAATCAATAAAGGCCTAATTGAAAAAGGTATCATCGGTGGTTATCCTTTAGGTCAAACATATGAATCTCTTAAAAATCACGTGCTAATCGCTGTAACAGAATTACGCACGAAGGAAGAAATTGATGCACTTGTTGCAGAAATGGGGGCTCTTAATGCATAACGAAAATCAATCACTCATTTTTGAAATTTCAAAAGAAGGTCGCGTAGGGTATAGCTTAGAAGCACTTGATGTACCAGAGGTTGATCTTGCAGATTTACTTCCTGCGAACTTAGTACGCGCTGAAGAGGCGGAATTACCAGAGGTTTCTGAGCTTGATATTATGCGTCACTATACAGCACTTTCTCGTCGAAACCACGGTGTAGACTCAGGTTTCTATCCTCTTGGCTCTTGTACGATGAAATATAATCCAAAAATTAACGAGGCTGTTGCACGAATTTCAGGCTTTGCTAATGTTCACCCATTACAGGATGAATCAACAACTCAAGGTGCGATGGAGCTTCTTTACGATTTACAAACTTCATTAGTTGAAATTACAGGTATGGATGAAGTGACATTACAACCTGCAGCAGGTGCTCATGGTGAATGGACAGCATTAATGATGATCCGCGCATTCCATGAAGCAAATGGTGAAGGTCATCGTAATAAAGTTATTGTTCCTGACTCTGCTCACGGTACAAACCCAGCATCGGCAACAGTTGCAGGCTTCGAAACTATCACTGTTAAATCGGATGAAGCTGGTTTAGTAGATATTGAAGATTTACGCAAAGTAGTTGGTCCTGATACAGCTGCATTAATGCTGACAAATCCAAATACACTTGGTCTATTTGAAGAAAACATTATCGAAATGGCAGAGCTAATTCACTCTGTTGGCGGTAAAGTATACTATGACGGTGCAAACTTAAACGCAGTTATGAGTAAAGCACGTCCTGGTGATATGGGCTTTGACTGCGTACACTTAAATCTACACAAAACATTTACAGGTCCTCACGGTGGCGGTGGCCCAGGTTCAGGTCCAGTAGGAGTGAAAGCTGATTTAATTCCATTCCTTCCTAAACCAGTTTTAGTAAGAACAGAGGAAGGAACATATCACTTCGATTACGAACGTCCACAATCAATCGGACGTGTTAAACCTTACTATGGTAACTTTGGTATTAACGTACGTGCATACACTTATATCCGTACAATGGGTCCAGATGGTTTGAAAGCTGTAACAGAATATGCTGTACTAAACGCAAACTATATGATGCGTCGCTTAGAGCCTTTCTATGATCTACCATACAACCGTCATTGTAAGCATGAATTTGTATTATCAGGTCGTCGTCAAAAGAAACTTGGCGTTCGTACTTTAGATATTGCAAAACGTCTGTTAGACTTTGGCTACCATCCACCAACAACTTACTTCCCATTAAATGTGGAAGAGGCGTTAATGATCGAGCCAACAGAAACAGAATCTAAAGAAACATTAGATGCATTCTGCGATAAAATGATCCAAATTGCAAAAGAAGCAGAAGAAAATCCATCAATCGTACAAGAAGCACCACATACAACAGTCGTAACTCGCTTAGACGAAACACGCGCTGCTCGTACACCTGTGCTTCGCTATCAAAAAGCATAATTAACTGCTATAAGGCGTCCAATAAGTATTTAGGTACTTGTTGGACGTCTTTTTTATTATTTTTTTGAGAAGCATTTTAACTTCAAAAGAGGCGGATCAATGAGGCAGAGATAAGAATAGAATCTGAGGTAATGGATAGAAGCGGCAGAGTGACGGAAAGAAGAGTCGAAGCGACGGAAAGAATGGCAAGAGCGACGGAAAGAAGAGCCAAGGTGATGGAAAGAATGGCCAGAACGACGGAAAGAAGAGTCGAAGTGACGGATAGAAAACAAAGCGACGGAAAGAAGAGCCAAGGCGAGGGAAAGAATGGTCCGAACGACGGAAAGAAAGTCGAGAGCGACGGATAGAACTATCAAAAAGATGGATAGGACCATCAAAAGAATGGATAGAACTATCAAAGTTCTGGATAGAACCATCAAAGTGTCAGGAAAAAAGGAAGCAAAATGAAAATACTAAGTAAGGGGGATAGTGATAATTATTACGAGCAATCTTCCAACAGAAGATGGGACTAAGGACTAGATCCTTCTCAAAAAAGTAGACTTCGAAAAGTAAAACGAAGCCCGTGTACAAATAGAAAATAGACTCGTCATGACTTTTCATGTCTAAACGAGTCTATTTTCTATTAATTTTGTTGTAAATAAGTGTACCCCTTGAAGTACCTATATGATGTTCTACTGAAAAATGTATGCCCTATTTAATCTATTCTTCCTCATGAAATTAATAATAAACTCATTATTTATCACCATTTTCATGTACAAATAGTCTCCCTTCACTTTCTGCTTGTCTTTTAAATTTTTGGCACCTTTATGTACAAAAAAACGACAATCCAAATAATTCTCTCTATTGTAGGTGAACATTTACAATACCTAATTCAATTGCCTTAATTACTGATGTAATAGCAGAATTTGTTTCCAATTTTTCATTTATAGAATATATATGGTTTCTAACTGTTCTTTCTGAAACAGATAGTTTTGTTGCGATTGCAGTTTGCTTAATTCCTTGTGAAAGCAGCTGAAGTACTTCTTTTTCTCTTGAAGTTAAGGATTGATATGCAAAATTATTTTCTTCTTTTTCAGGGAAAATTCTTTTATTTTCGAAATAAATTTTCTTTAATTGATTAATTAAATCTTCTACAGTGATGTGTTTATCTAAAAATCCATGAGCGTTTATACTCATTGCTCTTTCTTTATATTCAATTAAATCAAAACCAGATAAAAAAACTAGTTTTATGGGAAATTTTTTTAAAAGTTGTTCACCTAATTCTAATCCATTATAATCTCCCATATGAATATCCATCAACACAATGGAAGGTGAATAGCTTAAAACTACACTTTGAGCAATTTTGGGGTTTGATATATGTTTAAATTGGGAAACTTCAGGGGAATTTTTAAGTGTAATTTCCAAACTTTTGCCTATTAAACTGTGATCATCGACTAGCAGGATTTTCATTTGTCGCCTCCTTGTTAAAAGGAATTGTAATTTTAATCATTGTTCCGAAAGCTAAAGTTGGTATGGATAAAAGCTCAAATGAGCCATTAAGCCAATTTACATCATTTTTGATAGAAAGTAAGCCGACATGTTCTTTTGTTTGCATAAGTATCTTTTCAATCTGTAAATAGTCATTAATGCCAATACCATTATCTTCAATAACTATGGAAAGAAAGCTATTTTTAACGCTTATGTTTGTTTTTCCTATGCTGGCAGATGCGTGTTTTCCAATATTTTCATTCAATTCTTTAATAATTCTATATACAGGCGCAATAACATACTTTGGCAATGTTGCCTTTATATTATGCTTCAATATGAATTCTGTATCTGGATATTTTCTATTAAAGTCATCTATTAAAATTTGAATATTTTTTTCAAGAGGAAGGTAATATAACGTTGATGGAGAAGTATTGAAAATCTCTGTTCGAATTGAACGAACTAATTTAGAAAATTCAATATTTATGAGTCCGATAATTTCCGCATTACCTTCTAAATTTGATACAAGAGTATGTAATCCAATGACTGATTGAAGTATATGATCATGTAAATAGTTTGTATATTTCTTTTTTTCAGTTTCAATGCTATTAAATAATTTCATTTGTAAAAGTTGATTTGTATTCAAACAGGTTTCTACATATTTTTGATGTGTAGAATACAGTAATCTGACAGTATCTAAAATGATTGTATACTGTGTAATAATATCCTCGACCTTTGATAGGTTAACTTTATGATTTACTGATTCAAAGAAAACCCAGGTAGTCTCATCGGAAATCTCAACAGGGATACATTCAAATATACCTAATTCTAATTCAATTGTTTGATTTTTCTTTTCTAACATTGGTAATTGCTTTTTAACTGTTTTTAATATTTTTTTTCCTGTTTGACAAAGTACTAATTGATCTTTATTAGACTCCATTAGTATAAGAATAGTTGGACTCAAAGTTATATCTTCTAAACGTTCTGATATTAAATTAGAAACACCGTTTAGAAAGTTCGAATAGGTTACTTGATTCAAAATTTCAATTTTTTCATTGTTCAACGTATCGAAACTTTTTTTAATACGAGATTTTTTTTGATACTCAATTGCATTTAAAGATAAATGAGAGAGATAACAAAATATTAGAAAGACAGAAGTAATAAATATTCTTTTTTCAAAAGCTAAATTGAGTAAGCTAATCAAAAGAAAAAAGAGAGTGCTATAAAATATTATAGATATACTCAAAAAGAAATTCTTAGACAAAGTAATCAATTTATTTTGAACGAGTGTATAGGTAATACATGTTGGAAAAACAATCACTAATATTGCAGTTTTATATCCTTCAAATAGATAGAAGCTAGGTATAATTCTTGGGATTAAATACAAGGCAATAAAAGGAATAAAAGATAGGAAAATTGAAATGCTTATAATTTTAAAATTAAAAGAGTTAAAAAAAAGTTTTTTCTCTCGTACGATTGTTAAGTAGCTTATAGTGACTGAGACAATTAAAAGTAAAATCAAGTTATATTCAGGATAAAATTTGATTAGAAAAGATAAATAGCAGTATATAGAGACGATTAGTAAGATTGTAAAGTTTCTTTTAAACATTTTTGAATCATCTGAATGGATAAAGGAATGTAAAAATAGATAGAGTATGATAGGACAAATACATAAAAGAAATAGTCCAATTAAGTTTATAAAAAAAATATTAGAGTAAATAAATAAAAACATTAACGACATGCAAGAAGTTAAGAAAAAAAATTCAGATGTTGAAGGATATTTAGGCAGTCTTTTATAAACAAAGGTTCCGAGAAAAAGGAGGTAAAAACTAATGAAAAGATATAAAAAGTCAGTACCCTGTTCTATATAAAAAGAATATGTAAGTAATATTAACCATGGGGTAATTAACATGACATTCAATCTTATTTTCATTTGCTCTTACCGCCTTTTATGTATATTGACAATAGTGTAATAGCTTCCTCATGATCTGGAAAGGCACAGCTTCCTTTGTCTCCAGAATTTAGTGTAGAATGATATGTTTTGTGTTTTAAAACTGCTTGCTCCTTTTTCTTTGATAGAATTCGCTTCTCCTCTAACATAAGCTTTTTTTTATATTTTTCTCCATAATTACACTCCTTTGTTATTACTTTTAAGGGAAAAGTTACCTCGCGTATAATGTTATGTGTTTATATGGAATTTGTCTATTAGTTTCTATAAATTTCCGGTTTTACTCATGAAAATAATTCAAAAGCGTTTTAGTATAAATGTACGTCTCTGCTGATACTAGATGAAGCTACCCATCAGATTGATGCCATTACAGAGAAAAAGATCAACCAAAATTTGAAATCCAAAGCAATAACTCAAATCATTATTTCTCATAGGCTACAAAACATTGTTGATTCAGACAAAATAATTGTAATAGATAATAGTCAAATTAAAGGGATAGGTTCACATCAGGAACTTCTAATGGGAAATGATCTTTACAAAGAATTATGGGAAAATCAGGGGTACTAATTATATGATGAAATCTTGAGGTGAACGCAATTGGAAAAAAAGATGATTGAAATTACCAATCTTACAAAAGAGTATAATGAGAGTGCTGTGGTAAGTAATGTCAGTATGACAATAAAAAAAGGAAGAGTTTATGGATTATTAGGTAGAAACGGTGCCGGTAAAACAACAATTATGAAAATGATCTTAGGTCTTATCGAACCCTCGAATGGAGAAATTAAGATATTAGGAAAGAGTCTAAAAGGTCATGAAAAAGAATTATATCCAAAGATTGGCTCTATTATTGAAACGCCAAGTTTTTATCCTAATCTTACAGGCACAGAAAATCTACAAATTTTTGCTAGATTAAGAGGTGTGGACAATAAAGAGATTCAAAAAGTGTTAACAATGGTAAATCTACCGTACAAAGACAAAAAAGTTTTTGGAAAATATTCATTGGGAATGAAGCAGCGCTTAGGAATTGCCAATGCGATAATGCATAATCCTGACTTACTAATCTTGGATGAACCAACAAATGGGCTTGATCCAATTGGAATTTCTGAAGTACGTGACTTGTTAAAGAAAATGTGCGAGCGAGAAGGTAAGACAATCTTAATTTCTAGCCATATTCTATCAGAAATCGAATTGCTAGTTGATGATATTGGTATCATTAATTCTGGAAATTTACTTGTCGAAGACACATTACACAATATTCGTCAACAAAATAGAAGTTGTCTAGTCTTTAAAGTTAAACAATCTGATGTAGAAAAAAGTAAGTTGATTTTAGCTGAGAAGTTAGCTATTTCCGACTATGTTGAAAGAGATGGTCAATTTAAAATTTATGAGGCAATGGAGCGATTTTCTGAGATTAATAAGGCTTTCGTCAGTCATGACATTACAATTCTTTCTACAGAAAACCATAAACCAACGTTAGAAGAATATTTTATTCGGGTTACTGGAGGTGAAGGGATTGGTTGATATTTTTATTAGTGAATTTCAAAAGCTAAAGAGGAAGAAGATTTTAGTTACAATATTATTGGTGACGAATATTTTGCCAATCCTTTTAGCTGTTTACTTTAAAATGTTACCTCCCAATAGCCCTGTTCTTGGAAATTTCCCTAGTTTTTATAAAATGTGTTTGGCATATATGGGACTGTTAATACTGCCAATACTAATCGGCATTCTGTATGCTTACTTTTTTCATCTCGAATACTCAAATAATATCTTAAAACAATTATTGGTGATACCAATAAAGAAAAGAGATATCGTAATTTCGAAATTTTTAGTTATCGAAGTACTTAGTATAATCTTAATGCTTATTTATGCACTAGTGATAATTATAGGAGGGGTACTAATTGGTAAATTTGAAATTTCCCTTCTATCCATTGGAAGAGTTGTTTTATTGGCATTAGGAACGGGAGTGTTGATTCCTATAGCATGTTCACCGATTCTGATCTTCACGTCAATTAGTAGAAGTATAATACTTCCCGTTTGCGTATCATTTGTTTATGCATTAATTGGTTTTATGGGAGCAGAGAGCTTTGTTTCTGTCCATACTGTCCTTAATGCTATTAATATTATCTATTATAAAAACACGGAAGGATTATTGATTTCTGGAAATGTTATTGTCAGTATTGTTAATTTAAGCATCATTACAGTTATTTCGATTACATTATCTATTCTGTTTTTTAAACGAAGAGAGGAGTAGTGGGTATGAAAGAAATTATTCTTTCTGAACTAAAAAAGCAAAAGCGTACTAAAATGCTTGTTTTGTCTTTCCTATCGATTTTAGCAGTTTCTTTATTATCTCTCCTACTTGGTTTAAGAATAGTATCCTATGGTTTTGAAGTTGATAACAAAGAAAGTTTTTTCATGGAGCAACTATTGTTTTGGAATAGTTTCTATATATTCCCGGCACTTCTTGTTCTAGTTGGAAGTCACTCGATTACTAGAGAGCGGACAGAAGGAACGCTAAATCATTTATTACTAATTCCAGTTTCTTATTCCAAAGTGTTATATGCTAAATTTTTTGTTCTTTTCCTACTAATGCTTGTATTTTCTTTATTTGCGTATATGTGTGCTATTTTCAATCAGTTTATATTGTTCAAAAATATTATATCAATGACATTGTTTTTTGATTTTTTAAAGGCGTATATTGTGAATGGTGTTTGTTTACTGATTAGTGTAGCCCCCATCATATCACTTTCAAGTTATTTGAAGAACGATTCGCTACTTTTGGTAGGTATGTCGGTAATGTATTCCTTTTTAGGAATTTTTATAATAAACTCTTCTTTTAACATGATCTATCCTATTTCAGCCTCACTTGGAATAGCGGGTATGTTTTCTTTGACAAATTTGGAGATTTTAAAAGCCATTATCAGTTATTCAGTATGCATTATTTTTACAGTAATTAATATAAATTATATTCAAAAGAAAATTATTTGTTAGATTGGAAATTTCACAGGGGATACTTTATCCTTCAACTTGATGAGTTAATGCATAGTTAATTGAAGAAAAAAATGATATATCATTGCGTATTAAGAAAGCTTCAAAAATTTATAATTAATAATAAAACTCATCTATTAAGATACATTTACTAATTTAATGTCAACGATAAAGACGATGAATTGCCCCGTAAAAATTAGACATCAATCTAACTTTTACGGTGTTTTTTTTATTTGTTTGTTAATAACTAATAAGTGGATGTTTTCTAAATAGTCTGATTTGCGGTATGGGTTAATAAGCTTCGGATTGTCTGTACAAAAAGATAGCGAAGTCATAAGGGGCTGTCAACTGACAGCCCCTTAGTTCACTTTATCATGAAGAATCCTGAATTTATCGAGAACTCACCGAATTGTAATTAATCCTCACCTAACCTATGCATTTTTAGATTCCTTTTTAATCCCTAAATAAGTGAATGACCTCCAAATATATTCTAATGGTCCGTAGTGGAATTTGGATAACCATAGCTTACTCATAATCATTTGGAAAACAAAAATGACAAAGGCGATGATGATAGCTGTCGTTAAGTGGAGTTTTCCGTACAAGCCAAATGCAAATGGTCCAAATAAAAATGTACAAATGATAGATTGGCCGATATAGTTTGTAAATGCCATTCTCCCAGGGAACGCTAACCACTGTAAAACTTTCTTCCCTTTCACCGTGTGATAAATAAAGATCAAGCTAATGCCATAAAAGATGGTTAGGAGTGGTGAGCTAATATATTGAACAGCAGAAAAGTTTTCTGAAAGGAAAGGTAATATCCAGCCCAATGTGCCACCAAAAATCAATGTAAGTAACCACGTAATGAAAAAGCCTTTTCGATATTCTTCAAAACGATGAAGCCATTTTTTCTTCGCAACAGCTGCTCCGAATAAGAACATTAGTAAGAACGGAAGATTTGAAAATAAATAAAATATTGGGTTTCCTAAATAAAGAACATATAACCCATTACGCATTGTATAAAATGTTCTCTCCATAAAATTAGAATTCATTAATTCTTGAATACTTCCATTTTGATGGGCATCTATCGTAACTTGCATGAGCTGACGACTTTCCTCCGACATTGGCATTGACATTGACGTAGTAGAATCGGCGGATAGAGCTCCAAACGTTAATGATCCTAAAAGTAAGCAATATAAAGTTACGCTAATGATTAACATAGCATTAGCTTTTAACTTATGCATGAAAAGGAGTAATAACCCTAAGATTGCATAGTCTGTTAAAATATCTCCAAACCATATGAAATAGGCATGGATACAACCAAAAATAAATAACGCAATCAGTCGTCTAAAATAAATCCCCCAAAAGTTTAATTGCTTTGCGGCGGCTCTTTCCTGCATAATGACCATTCCAAAACCGAACAGCATAGAAAACAGCATAACAAATTTCCCATCGACAAACATTGAAAGAATAGTATGAACTGTATAATCAGCTTGATTCCAAAAAGAAGTCCATTCATTTTTAAAACTTAAATCTTCCTGCATATAGACCGGATAAAGGAACCAAACAATATTCGCTAATATGATGCCTAATAATGCGAACCCCCTTAATACATCGAGTGTTTCAATCCGCTCCTTGGCAGATATAGGTGAAAGCTTTTGCTTCATATAATCATCCTTTTTCATTGTTATTTTGTTCTTTCAACAAATGCTACTGTTGAAAAAACTTTGTTAATGAAACTTTAAATAATAATTATCAGGATTTTATAAGGAAAATTAAGAAGTTTAAATTCGATTATATTTCTGAATATTTTCTTAATCCATTTATGTAGAACATATTAACGGTAGAAGTTTACAATAGCGATGTGACGAAGTATTGCGAAAATTGGTGCATTTTGTGAAAAACGCTACATAATCTATTGTTTTTTAGCATTTAATAGAAAATATTGTTGATTAAAAGATGAATGATAGTATAATGGAGTTGTAGTTACATATATGGTTATTAATTCCTTGGTAAATAATTGGTAAATTAAGATTGGACTTAATATAAGTATTCCAGAATGTGTAGCTAAAAAACTAATGAAATGAGGAGATTTTATGATTAACGTAATTCAATATTTAGAGCAAAATCCGTCGTTGATAACTTTGTTAAAAGAAAAAAAAGCTTCTCTAGTTGGTGTTACAGAACTTGAACTAAATGCGATTATCACATCCTTTGATGAAGAGGTACGTTTAGAAAGTAGTGGCTTTTGGTTCTAAAAACTTTAAAAAATAACTGGCTTTGGCTTGCTATAAGTACTTATCTCATATTGGGATGCTATTTACTTTATGTTACTTATAGCACGCCTTTTTTTGGAATTAAGTTAAAAGAAGAGAATGGACAATGGTTAGTAATTGAACCATATTCTAAGGGATGGGCAAATTCGCAAGGAATATCAACAGGGGATATTATAGTAGAAGTTGATGGCGAAGATATTAATGAAAATATAAAATATGATCCTATTATTAGGGTCGCTAAAGAGTTAACGTTGTTGAAGCAAGGTAAGCAGTTACTACATATACAAATAGACGTAAAGGACAATCCTGAACAACTTTTATATATATTGATTCTACCGGCATGTTTTTATTTATTAAGTCTAGTTATTTCTATCTTCTTATATTATAAGCAAGAAAATTCGAGTTTGATAAATTTACTTATTTTGTTTATTCTTACAGTTTCTTTGGCTTATGTTAGTATTGGTGCATCTGGAAGGTTAGATAGTGTTGGAACTATCGTGAATCGAAGTAGCATGATTCTTTGTCTTGTTCTATTGATTCACTTTTTAAGAAATTATTTTTTATTTTTACATTTAAAATGGCTATTAATTTACAACATTAAAATAATATATGTAGTACCAATAATGATAGCTGTTCTTAGCTTCTTTTGTATCGCCTATCCGTCTTTGAATCCTTTATTTTCTAATTTGACACTGTGGTTATTTTTTATTTTATTAGTAATAATTTTTGGTGTTTTAGGGATAGGCTATTTAAAATATAAAACCCCTCAATTGAAAGTGGTTTTGTTAAGTATTATAATCCCATTTTTACCTTTTCTGTTTTTGTTTGCTTTACCGGAAATGATTTTCCAAATGCACATACTCACTGGTGAAGTATGCTCTTTCTTCTTAATGCTTATACCATACAGCTTTATCTGTACACAACTCACTGAACGTATATTTGATATGGAATACTTTATTACCCGTTTGCGCCATTATTTTAATTTTTCATTTGTTTTTACAATCTGGCTGTTAATGGGTCTTTATTGGCTTACTGATTTATCTTTTTCAAGAATGACGGAAATCTTCTTTTTTACTTTCTTTTCTTTAATAGCACTTTTCTACATAAAAGAGAAAATAGATTATCATAAGCGAAAAATTCTTTTTTCAACAAAAGGGGATCATATCCATCGATTGTATACGATAGTTGATAGTATTGGAAGATTCGTAAAGATTGAAGACTTGCTTGAGAGATTTGTTCAAGAAATTTCTTTACACCTTGAGATTAAACATGTTTATGTATTAACCTATGATTTACAAACAAATCAAGTTACTTCCACAAGCATATCAAAAGAATATACTCAAAATCAAATTAACGAAATATTACTTGAGAACCTTCGCCTAGGGGATATAAAGAAAACGGAGCATTTTTATATTGCCTTTATCCATCAAGATAGTAAATATAAAAGAATTTTAGTTGTAGACCATAATAAATCCATTTATCTAAAGGATGAGGAGTTATTATGGCTTGAATTATTGCTTTTATATTTAAATAATTTTATAGAAAATACGAAAATGGTGGAAGGTCTATTAGAACAGTTAAAGCATATGAAAGAGGCTGATAAAAGTCAGCTACCATGGCTCAATAAGCTTCTTTGGTTACGATTTGAACAAGAGAAATATCAATTAGCTCAGGAACTTCACGATACGATTTTACAAGAGCAGCTCCATATTGCTAGAGAAATGGATGTATGTATACATGCAAAGAAAAAGGAGGATATTCAATCGAACCTTACTAAGATTCATAATCATATGATTACATCGGTGAATGATTTAAGAGGCTACTGTGAACATTTGAAGCCACCTTTACTAGATACATTGGGATTAAATGCTGCGCTTGAGAAGCTTATTCAAAAAATACATAGGCGTGCGGATTTTGTTTTAATTTACACAATTGATCGTCTTTACTTAGAGGATGAGCGTTTAAACTTGATGATTTATCGGCTATTTCAAGAGTTATTGAACAATGCCTTGAAGCATTCTTTTGCCAATACTGTTGAAATTCACCTATTAGAAACAGAAAATGGTTTTGAAATTAATTATTCTGATGATGGTGTAGGATGTAAAAAGGATGATATCATTCTAGCTGATTCAATGGGGATAAGGGGTATGCAGGAGCGGGTACAGGCCTTTAATGGTCAGTTTTCTATTAACACCAATGTAGGAGAAGGCATGTCCATTCGAATTAAAGTAGATGAAGGAAATCATACCCATTACTTTGACCATGACACCTATAATAGAAGGCCAATTCATAGTAGAGGCTAATAGATAAATAATTTCACACCTCCTAACCTTTCGTATTGTGCAGAATTCACAGTACTAATATGGATTAGGAGGTTTTGCTTTGGTTTTTTTATGACAAATACCAATATTTGTGTATAATTACAGGGGGTTGATTAGCAAAAAATAGGTCTATTATTGAGCGACAAAAGGGTTTTTTTGTTGCTATTTTGCTGATATATTCCATTTTAACTGATTGTAGCGTAGGGCTACTCGACTCCCGCGGGAAAGCGAGACAGACGAGACCCTGCACGGAGCGGATGTTTTCTGTGCGAAAGCGTGAGTGCTAACGTAGCGGCAGCAACACTAGCGGAGTAAGCAGCTCGACGCTCGCCCGCAGGAAAGCGAGTAGCCCGTAGCGGAAATCAGAGCCTTCTAATTAATTAGGACAGATAAAAATGGTTCATCAACACACCCGGTATAGTTATATAGAAGGGAGATGATCATCTTCATGGAAATAGAAAAAATGATCCTAAACTATACATCCCAACAAAATGAATTAAGAAAGCGTATATCTCTACAAAACAATTTTTCTGAAGATCAAATTAAACTTGTTGCAGGAGTGGATATTGCCTATTGGGGTGAAAATAATAAAGAATATGGAGTTTGTTGCATTCAAGTTTTTGATTTTTGTTCAAAAAAGTTAGTGGAACAAGTTGATTACATGGATGAAATTACAACTCCTTATATTTCTGGGTTTTTAGCTTTTCGTGAATTGCCTCTTATTTTAGAAGCCGTTAAAAAGTTAAAAACGAATCCAAACCTTTATATGTTTGATGGAAATGGTTATTTACATAAGCGCAATATGGGCGTTGCGACACATGCTTCTTTCTACTTAGAAAAACCGACAATTGGTGTAGCGAAAACGTATTATAAAATTGAAAATACGGATTTTATCATGCCGGAAAATATAACAGGAGCGTTTACTGATATTGTCATTGAAGGGGAAGTATATGGTCGTGCTCTGAGAAGTAGAAAGGATGTTAAACCAATTTTTGTTTCATGTGGAAACGACATTGATTTAGATACAGCAACTAAAATCACGATGCATTTTATTGAAAAGGATAGCCGATTACCAATCCCTACAAGATATGCGGACTTGGCAACTCATCAGGCAAGGAAATTGCATCAAGATGATGTGTGAAAAATGCCAGTATATTGTAGAGTGGAGGTTACAAATGAATACGCAAGCTAAAGATTTGTGGAATCGTATAATTGAAAAGAACTCAAATCTGGGAGCAAATGGTGAAGAAGTATTGAATCTTCAACCAGGTGCTACAGCTGAAGAATTCCGACTAATCGAAAAAACCTTAAGTATTACGCTGCCTGAGGAGATGAAAAGTTTCTATAGCATTTATAATGGGCAAGTTTGGACTTTAGGGGTAGAGCCTTTTGTTAGAAATTTAACACTTTCTCCTATTTCGGAAATAATTGAAAATTGGAAGTTTCTACAGGAGGAATTTGATCCAGATGATTTGCTCCCAGATATAGAGTATGGTGTCGAGGTTAAACCAATGCTTTGGAATCAAAAATGGATTCCGATTGCTGAAAATGGCGGAGGTGATTATCTTTGTCTTGATACAGACCCAACAGAAGAAGGAGTAGTGGGTCAGGCATTATATTTTTGGCATGATTGGGGAGATCGAACAACTGATGCAAAGGGTCTCTTTGAATTTATAGAACTCTGCTTAAATGAAGAAAATGATTGTGATAATTGAAAAAGGAGATAAACGATGATGATTAAGTTGGCAATGAATAAATTAAAGGTTCAATTAGACCAAGTATTTTCACCATTTTTAAATCCACCAGCTTCTGAGGAAGAGATACAGAAGGTTGAAAATGAGATGGCAATTCAATTTCCTGATGAATTAAGGGCGTTTTATTTATTGCATAATGGAGAGAAGGAAGGCGGGCCAGGTTTGTTTTTTGGATTGCCGTTTTTATCATTAAATGATGTATTGCAGGAATGGCAAGTATGGGCACAGTTAGAAGAGGAATATGCATTGGAAGGTGCTTCTTATTCAGTCCCAACTGGATACATAAAAGAGAGATATATCAATCGTAATTGGATACCTATTAGTAAGGATTTTGGTGGCAATAATATCGGCATTGATGTCGACCCAGATCATAAAGGACGAATAGGGCAAGTTATTAATTTTGGGCGTGATGAGGAAATAAAGTATGTGATAGCAAATCAATTATCAGATTTCCTACTATTTATTTCTGAAACGATTTTACAGGGGAAATATCAAATTGAACAGGATGAAGATTGTATCTACTGGAATTATGAAAATAGCACCCATTTTTTAGATGTACTAAACACCATTGAATTGCCCGTGCTAAATCCTGTATCACCGCAAATTTCCAAAGAGGATACAACGAAATGGATGCAAGATTTGGACATCCAATGGAAAGATATAGTAAAAGAAGAGTTTTCGGACCTAGAGAATTTTATGAAAAAAAAGAAACTATATTTAATTGGGAAAAAACTCACGAATATTAAACCGTTACGACTTTGTACAGAAGTAAAAGAATTAATCTTAACAAACAATCTACTAACTGATATAACACCTTTACATAACATGCTATCTTTAAAAAAGCTCTATTTAATTAAGAATCCGCTAAGCGATTTAACACCATTAGCGAACCTCGAGTATTTGCAAGAATTAAATATTAATCATACAAAAGTTTTCGATATAACACCGCTAGTAAGTATTCCACGATTAAAAAAATTAGAAATGGAACAAACGGACGTTAAAGATTTTTCAATCCTTCAACATTGTCAAGCGCTTGAATCCTTATCCATTTCAATCGTGAGTAAAGAACAGTTAAAACAAATATCGCAAATTAGTACCTTGAAACAATTATCTATTCGCCAGTTGAAAAATATTGAAGAAGAGGATTTATTACAGTTAAGCCACCTAAAGAACTTGCAAGTGATGAAATTTGAAAATTGTTATTTGAAAAATGTAGATTGTTTTACATCCAGTCATTCACTGCGAGAAATCATTTTACATGATACAGTATTAGAGGATGGGGGAGCAATTGGCCAACTAAAAAACTTAAGAAGTATAGAATTGAATGGGGCAACAATTGGCAATCTTGAGGTGATCGCAAATTCTTCTTCACTTAAAGTATTTACAGGATCATTCGAGCAGTTTCGAATATTAAAAGACCTTTTTCATCAAACGATTGACTTTTCCACAATAATTGGTGAGATGACAGATGAGGAAGATCAAGTATGGCATCAGTATTTAGATACCCATAAAATCTAAAATAATATACATGTAAAAGAGGCATCCCATTTCTGAGATGTCTCTTGATTTTATTTATTATATGCGCTTAGCGTGGGCCCGAAGATATTTTTCAACATCATTATATAATCCTGATTGGTTTGAGTATTTTACGTAGTTTTTGGCGGTACGTAACCAATCTAATGTAGAGGGTTGTAACTCTTCTAAAGTGTGTAATAAATCATTAGTCGTAATTGGACGTTCATTACCAGTTGTTAAAATTTCTGCAAGGACATTTTCAGTAGCTAATTCAATCACATTTTCAATGTCTGCGCCTGAGAAAAACTCTGTTTGCGCAGCAAGTGTTGCTACATCGATTTCTTCAGCATATCTTCCCGCTAGCTTCAATTTAAAAATTTGTTCTCTCGCTTTTATATCTGGTGGAGCGACAAAGATGAGGCGATCGAATCGACCAGGTCGCTTTAAGGCATTATCAACATCCCATGGGGTATTCGTAGCTGCTATGACAAGTACTTCATCTGTACTTGTATCGATTCCTTCCATCTCTGTAAGAAATGTATTAATTAAGCTTCTAGAACGCTCTGAAGACTGAGAACGGCTATAACCAAGTGTGTCTACTTCATCAAAGAACATAATACTTGGTCTTTGAAAGCGTGCTTTATCAAAAAAGCTTTTTAAATTTAGTTCACTTTCTCCAGTGTACGAACTTAGTATATCTGTAATATGTACAGGGTAGAAATTAGCCTTGCATTCGCCAGCAGTTGCTTTAGCAATATAGGTTTTCCCACAACCAGGGGGACCATAGAGAAGAACGCCACCGCCAACTTTTTTGCGGAACTTTGCAAATAGACCTTTGTTATAAAATGGGCTAATAATACGTAAATTAATTGTCTTTTTTAAGTCATCCAGGCCAGCAACATCCGCAAAAGTGATTTGTTCCTTACCTTTTTTTACGGTTTTTTGAGGGACTTCACCGTTAATAACTTTTAATTTAGGTCCAAGATTTATTTGTCCGTTGTCTTGATCCGGCTCGGTTTCGTCACTTTCGACTTCTCTTTCAAGCAATTCTTCTGCAGAAGCGGCAATGGCTTCTTCAGTCTCAATCATCTCATCATTATCATGATCTTCATGCTCAACAACTGGTGAATGGAAATCCTTTGAATTCGTTTGCTGAATTTGTACACTCACTTTTGTTAATTCATTAATGATTTCCATACGTAGTGTATCATCTGTACAGAGAGAAATTCCTGTTGAATACGATTGCACAGCTTCAAGCCAGCGATCGTTTTCAGCAAGCTCTTTTCCAAGCCAGTAATGTGCTTGAGGGTCAGTTGGGCTTTGTTCCACCATTTGCTGTAACCATTTAATTTTATCCATATCGATAACTCCTTATTTTTCTTAATCTTTTTACCAATGGAACTGAAATCCACGTATAAAGTGTAAGTACTACACAACATTGTATAAACACCATTGCTAAACTATCAAACCCTAATGCTAGTAACAAAAAGGTTAGCCCTATTCCTACAAGCCAGATGATAGCGGGACCGCCTAAACGCTCTATAAAACGATTAGGCGCTAGTAGTGGGTGGGTTGTCATCTCCATTTCTTTTAATATAGATAGCAATGTTTGATCCTCAGGATTTAAAAGAAAAGCTTGTTTGTAATATAAACTGTACCCTATAAGATAGACACTTTGAAAAAAGTCTATCCTATAGGGTACTTTTGTTTATAATGAGAAAAAAGATGTTGGGGTAGAGTG
>NZ_JBNNTL010000032.1:0-24368 GCF_050278745.1 Lysinibacillus sp. NPDC094403
ACCTGAATTCATTGTACGGCTGGGGTTTTTTTCTTGTCCATAGCTAGAAGCTCTTTAGAACCCCTCGCATAGCAAGGGGTTTTCAAAAGATACAATAAAAGAATCCATTTTGAAAAAAAATCAAAATGGATTCTTTTCTAATGTTTATGTAATCTTTCCTTCATTTGAGCCCGGTTAACCCTTTCTATTTGGCTTTGATTGTGGTGAACTTAACACCCGCGTTAAATGCAAATACGCCTCATGTCCCTCACATGAGGCTTGACTATCTGCAAGTTTTCTTTATAGCTTTTGATTCTTTGGAAAAATAATTTCAAAACATGTTCCCGCTCCAACTTTGCTTTGCACTTTTACTTTGCCATGATGTTTGTCAATAATCCAATTTGCAATAGCAAGTCCAAGGCCAGCTCCCGCTTCTTCAGTCCGAGATTTATCCACTTGAAAAAATCGATCAAATATTTTGGGTATATTCTCTTCCTCAATACCGATGCCATTATCCTGTACTTTTATTAAAACGGAATTAACGGTTTGGGAACAAGAAATTAAAATTTCCCCTCCCTTTTTCGTATACTTAATCGCATTATCTATCAACCCTTATTTGGAGCACTGAAAAAATCCCTATTGTATTGAGGAAGCCTTTCGCTTTTTTCATGTATGAGGCTTTTATAAAAAGGGTTGATCAACTTTAAATAAAAATAAAAATAAAAATAAGCTATAAAGAAAAATCTCTTCACAGCCCATTTTTATAGTAATTATTTTTTATTGTTCACTAGATTGTGTGGATGGCTTTAATAAGAACCAAACAATTACTAAAATTAGAAGTGCTAATATAAAAGTACCCACATAAATAAAATGTACACTTGAAGCTAATGCTTCTTGCGATTCAGTTATTACATTTGCTGTAGTTCCTTCATGTCCACCAGAAGTAACTAGATCAAGATTTTTAATACCGCGTGCATGAATCATCGTATTGAACATCGCCCCGAAAACTGCAGCTCCTAATGTTTGACTAAACGTATTGATGAATGTGTTTAAGCCAATTGCTGTTCCGCGCGTATGATTTGGAACAGCTGTTTGAATTGTTACCATGTAGATAGGTGTAACAAGCCCCATTCCTAAGCCGATTAATCCAACTGCAACATAAATAAGGAATGCTGGTGAATCTGTTGACAATGTAAATAATGAAAAGGCACCAACTGAAAGAACACTAGCTCCAAGTAGAATGATTTGTTTCGTATTTAAGCTACCAACTAATTTACCAGAAAAAATAGTGCCAAATGTCCACATAACAGGAAGTGGCATTAAAATGAGTCCGGCGTCTGTCGCATTTTTACCTAATACACCTTGGCTCCAAATTGGAAGATACATTGTAATACTAATAAGCATTGCACCAGAAATAAGAGTTAGTATGTTGATAATAGATAATGTACGGTTAGAGAAAAGCGCTAGCGGAATTAATGGTTCCGGAGATTTCTTCTCAATGAATAAGAAAATAATGAATGAAACAGCTGCAAAGATTAAGAGGCCAATAATCGTAATGTCCCCCCAGTTGTGCTTACTACTACCTGTTAATAACGCGTATAGTAGAGCGATTGTACTTAATGAGAAGACTGTTGCACCAAGATAGTCGATATGGTGCTTAGCAGGCTTAATAGATTCTTTATAATAAATAACAATCATTAAGCAAGCGATAATTCCAAATGGAACGTTTAAGAAGAAGATGTAGCGCCAAGAAAGAGAATCAACTAAAAATCCGCCAACTAATGGTCCGATAACACCAGAGACACCCCAAACAGCACTAATCCAACCCTGTGCTTTTGCACGGTCTTTCACTTCGCTATATAAGTCACCAATGATTGTCATTGTTATTGGCATAATAGCGCCCGCACCTAGACCTTGAAGGGCACGAAAGACGATGAGCTGTTCCATCGATGTAACGACACCACAAAGTGCAGAGCCGACTAAAAATATTGTAGCCCCGATGAGTAAAACTTTTTTTCGACCGAATAAATCAGCCAGTTTCCCGTATATTGGAGTCGAAACAGCTGTGGCCAGCATATAAATTGCATATACCCAACTAACAAGTTCGACGCCTGACAAATCACTTGTTATACGGGGGATTGCTGTACTAATTATTGTTCCTTCTACAGCAGAAAGAAATGTCATTAACATTAATGATAAAATAACTTTATTTCTCATATTTTTCCCCTTTACTTCTATCCAGTTAAAATTATTCATTATCAGGTGTGTTGATTAACCATTTTTATCCACACCAATTAATTTGAAGGCCCTGATTTCTGCTACGAGCTACAATCAGTTAAAATGAGAATATAATAGCAAATAGTAACAAAAAAATCCTTTTATCACTCAATAATAAAACTATTTTTTCCTAATCAATACGCCTGATTCAATATATAACTATGTATTTTTTATTATTTATAAACTAATAACTGTGTATCTTCTGAAACGTCATAACCCAATGGAAATCTTGCCGCACATTTACATAATAATCTTCCTGATAATTGCTCATTATATAATACTACACACGACAAACATCAATTTTAACACAAATATCCATCAAAAAATCACCTCAAAAAATAACTAAAGAGGTGATTTTTATCAAGCTTTATTACAAATAATCAATTTTTATTATAAACGATCAATCTTTTTTACAAAGCTACATCACAAATGTTTAGTGACAAAAAGGTCGGGTACTACAATTTCTTGAAACCCTATTCTACGTTATGCAAAAACATTCACGAAAAAGAAGCTAGAGGTTTAACAGTTATACTAACACTTAATGAACCTTAAGGATAGATATTTATCTCTGCACCATCAAATAAATTACCATCTTTTGAAAGCCAGTTCTACACTTCTCCGTTTTTACGTGCTGCCATTTCATCTTTCATTTCTTCTTTTAATCCTTCAATTGACTTTTGACGTCGCTTATTTTTTTCTTTAATCATTTCACTTTGCATAGGGTCTGCAAATTCCAAACTAATTTCCGCTTCATGAAGTTTTTCTTCAGTGTTCTTAACGATATCACGAATTCGTTCAACGTTATCAGATCTATCATCTGGTTTCGAGTGTCTTGAATTAGCCATGTTAACCTCCTAAAATTTCGACATTAAAATTAGTTTGTATTTTTTTTATGTTTATATGTACACTAATTTTTTCCAAAAAGCACTTTTGCCTTTTAGGCAGACAAGCACTGGAGAAAGGTTTACAGTGTGCATGCCACATGAAGAGACTCTAGAAGCAACCAGCCGCTGAAGCGAATACCTAAACATCATGAAAATTTTAACTTTCTTATCTCTTTTCCTATGTATGAATCTACTAAAGCGTTAATTTTATTATATAGATATTCATCAAACAATTTATGCTTTTCTATGTATTCATTTGTTTTTGTTAGATATTGCAGTTCTGCTTTTATATTTGCCCTTTTAAGTGCTATCCAAAACCATGAGTACACATTAGATTTTTCAAACATTATACCCCATACCTAGGTACTCTTTCATCTTTATACGCAAAATAAAGAATGAACCCATTTCCTCACCCATATAACATTGTGAAGAAATGTACTTACACTAACGATGCAGGTTAGTTGAATAAGGTGTTTGTTTTATCATTAAACAATAAAGATAGATGATCAAAGAAAAGAAGTAATACAATTTAATATTAGTTTCCATGAACCGCAGCGTAAGATAAGAAAAAGTCATTCCCTCCACAAGCGGAGAGAATGACTTTCCTTCATAAATCACAAAACTACTGATTATAGTTTTGCCCAACGTTCCTCTAACCAGTTCATAAACTGTACACCTTTGTCGCCTTCATACGCATCAAAGACATCTAAACGCATACGTTTTAGTTTATCCGCAAAGTCTGCCACTGTATGGTCCTTCGGCAAGCTCTTTTTCACCCGCAGGAAAATTTTGTCTGTTCCTTTGATAATATCAAAACGTGCAGGTGATGGCTTCTCTACGTCCTCACCAAACGCTGCGAGTGCTTCATAGGCTGCTAATTGCACCTTGTTGACAGTATCATGCTGCATACGATTTTTTAATAAATCTATGATTTTGTCATGTTGATAAGCCGATAACATTTCGACTGCGTCTAAACGTTCTCGCCAGCTAGACGTATAATTGGCCTGTTTTTTTAATGTTTCATACTGCTCAGGTAATGCTGTTTCAAACTGTTTCAAGTAATTGCACCTCTTTTTTTAACTAGAGGAAAAATGAATTCTTCTTCTGCTTCTCTTATTATACGTTGTCTGGGTGAAAATAGCGATGAATCGCTGGTAAGGATATATATATATATAATGGAAACTAACTACATTAAGGTGAACCGTATCATAAGTATGTACTATTCTTTATTAGATTTGCTTTTCTTATTAAACTAACGATACAGTTTAGTTGAACAAGATGAAAGCAAATTATTGTTCATTCATAATTACATAAGGGACATCGTAATAATATTTATATAAAACCAAAGTGGAGGTTTACAAATGAAACATACTACAAAAGTAACAGAATGCCCTAAATGCGGTGGAAAAGAATTGGGAAAAGGTCATCAACATAGTAGTTATTCAGTTATGTATCCATCTAATAAGTTAAGCTTTGGGTATGATGTTGAATATATTATTTGTACTGAATGTGGACTAATAATTGAAAGTTATGTAGAAAAACCAGAGAAATTTAAGGGGACACTTTAGATGTTCTTCAAGTAACGGGGGGCTTTAGTACAACAAGGGTTTCGAAAATAATCAAACTTTTTTTATAAAGAATTTAATCTGCCACATTAAATAAGAGCATGTTTTGATCAACCTTTTTTCAAAACATGCTCTTTAGATTTGTTCTCGTATAAAGGTTAATATCGTTAATTTAATCAACAACTTTATTACAAATCTAAACTATTTATTTTTATATTTTCCAAATGTTTTTACATCACGACTAAGTTGTGTGCGTCACGTTTAAGTTATACGTAGACAACAACTGTGTTCATACAACTTAATCATACCCTAAAGGCGCTCCAAGCAACCATTTCTCCGTTATTAAAAAATTAACTATACAACTTAATCGTACCCTAAAATTTAAGTATGTTTAAACTACACACAACTTAGTCGTACCCTATTTACTTTTATTATATAGATATTCATCAAACAATTTATGCTTTGGATATGGAAACCATCCGATCAATATTATCCCGCCCTAAAATAGTTTATTGTCAGAGAAAGGAGCTATTATTAAGCCTTTATTAACTAGGGAATCATGTGCTGATTTTCTCTCTTTGCGACCATTATCGACTATTTTAAAGATAATATTCGTTGACCTTTTAACGTGCCACTTTTTCATTGATTTCCTTAATGTTCATTCTAAAGGGTAGGGCATTTTTATCATTTATATCAATTACATATGCAATCACATAACCACTATCAATCCATAAGACTCTGTAAGTATTACCCAAATCGATATCCACAATAAGTTCATTAACCGATAGAATTATCATAAATACTACTTATACCTCCTTTATTTATAATAATTTCAGTCATATTTATTTTGAATGGTTGAATAGTATTTTCCATATTCATCGCTGATATATATTGCTTGCAAATAAATATCTCAAATAATAAATTCCTGAGCCATTCTCAAGATTATATAGGGAATCAAACTCATTACAACATGTTACTAACAGTTGTTGTGGATTTAATAGTTTTTCATTAGCTAAATATTCAAGAAAATATAAGCTGTTTTTTTCTTCATTTCTTTCTTTTAGATAATAATATTCATGAATATAGTCCATATTCTTCACAAATTGCTGTGACATTACTTTCTCATCTATAAGACACCATTCTATATCATTATCTGCCCAATATTGTCTTTCTAACTCCAATTTTTCTATAACACGTGGATCTTCTAATTCACTACTAGGTTTTATAGACCGAGCTAAATAGACAATTTCATTTTCAATGCGTGTTGTAATTAAAAAATCTGTAGTCATTACAATATTTGTTTGGGTTTTATTTTCAAATGGGTGTTTAATACCTTTATTTGATGCAATTTCCATAGTTCTTTCACGCTTTAATGGGAATTGCTCTCTTATATCGATTACCTTCTGACTCCATTCTAAATAATAAAAATAAGAAAGTTCTAAATCAGATAATAAATGATGAATTCTATTTGTTTTCCAGCCCAAAGGTCGGTGTACTCGCCCTTTACTTTGTATTTCGTGAGTTTTAATCCAAGGGATATAATGATTTAACTCTCCTGAACCTCTTCCTTCTTTATAGAATTTTTCTATTTTTTCTTCTGTCCAAGTATATTTATTAATCGACAAAAATTCACCACCAATCGACACCTTTTTATTATTAATATCAAATATTCAGTTAATTTACAAACTTTGCTCATTACAAAGATTAACTGTAATCGCAACTCATCACGGTTTATATATACAGCTCTTTTTTCTTTATTGAACTAACGGAGCAGGATAGTTGAACAAGTAAAAGTAATAAATATTAATTCAGCAACTATTAGGAGGGGAATTATGCTAATAACAAAACAATGGAATCAAGAAGATAGTGAATATATTCGAAAAAAGTAATTGAACATAATCTTTCTAAGCTACCTGATGATGTAAAACATCCAGTCAAGAATTTTCCTCCTCATTATCCTTGTTATAAATTACCTCCCTTTAATTTCATTAAATCTTAAGAAATCTCCTAAGTTTTTATTAATATTTTTTTTTTATAATTAATAATATCTTGATGAAAGGAAGATAATATGTAGAAAAAACATTACTAAAAACACTTATTTTTTACAGATATTGGAATGATATCAAACAGGTAAAACATAAAAAGAGCGAGGGAGCCAAAAGGCGACTATCTCCTATAGGAAATACAACAGATCCCCCCAGTTATCTGGATCAATTGGAAATTCTATCGGAAAGAGCTCTTACTACTAATATAAGAAGAGGTATATAAATATGATAAAAAAAATAGTCACAATTGCACTACTCATGATGATTCTAATTGTTTCTGGCTGTTTCGGAAATAAACAAAACAAACAACAAATACAACATGAATTCCTCACTGTCGCTGATCCTGAAAGTATAACCGTTCTTGTCAACAAAAAATATGCTTTTCCGGAAGGTTATGAACCGAAAGATCTCGTTTATCCAAATGTTCCATTTATATTTGATGAAAAAATAGAAAAAAGAATGATGAGAGAAGAAGCAGCGAAGTATCTCGAAAAAATGTTCAATGCGGCGAATCAGCAGAATATTCATCTAGCAGGTGTTTCAGCCTATCGTTCTTCTCAAACTCAAACAACACTATTTAATAATTATGTTGAAAGAGATGGAATCGAAAAAGCAAAAACATATAGTGCTGTTCCTGGAACAAGCGAACATCAATCAGGATTAGCAATTGACGTTAGTGGATCTGATGGATCTTGTGCAGCAGATGACTGTTTCGCGAATACAGAAGAGGCAGCATGGCTTGAAGATAACGCCCATAAATATGGATATATCATTCGCTTTCCAAAAGACAAAGATAATATTACCGGTTATAAATATGAACCATGGCATATTCGTTATGTTGGGGTAAATTTAGCCACTGAGTTATACAATGCAGGGTTAACATTAGAAGAATACTATGAGTAGCATCTTTGAGCAGAGAGAGAATAACAATGAGTATCTTAAAAAGTAAAATTCCTCCAATAATATGTGTGGGAGAAATTAATTTAGTGGGCCCCTATTGAAGAAAGGGGGCCCTTTTTGTGTGCCGGGCATGTCCGTCAACTAGGTGATTAATCTTTTAAGTAAAGAAGAATAAGGGAGAAGTTAAGAATGAAAAAGTTGGGCTTTTTATTAATTTTTGCAATTTGTTTGGGTGTAACAGTCTTTAAGATAGTACCGTTCTTCCAAGGTGAAAAAGGTGTAATCGTAAATGCCTATAATGAGAATGGTATTGTAGAGGGTAAGTTGTCTTCTGGAAATATAAAAAAAGTAGAAATTCCAGTAGAACAAATTTATCAAGGAAATTTACTTTTGGTCAACAGTAAGCACCCAGTTCACAATGAAAGTATAAAATCAGATGTCATCAATATAAATTCTCGCAAAGAATTGGTAAAAGGATACAGAGTGTTTAATAGCGAAACATATTTATCAGAAGATATAGCAAGTAAATTTTCAGATATGGTTCTTGATGCGGAAGAAGATGGAGTTTCTAGTTTCTTAATAACGAGTGGTTTTCGAGGATTTGATGAGCAAAATAAGCTTTATAAAGAAATGGGCTCCATTCGTGCCTTGCCAGCAGGTTACAGCGAACACAATTTAGGTTTATCGCTTGATGTGGGAAGTACCCAAGGGAAGATGGAGGTAGCACCTGAGGGAGAGTGGATTGCAGAAAACGCTTGGAAATACGGGTTTACTCTACGTTATCCAGAGGATAAAACGGACATAACTGGAATTATGAATGAACCATGGCATATCCGCTATGTCGGTTTACCACATAGTGCGATTATGAAAGAAATGAATTTTGTTCTAGAGGAATATTTAGACTATCTAAAAGAACATAAACATATTTCTGCTACTGTAAATGGTCAAAATTATGAGGTCTTTTATTATCCTATTACAGAAAATACCACTATTAATGTGCCAGCCGATCTTCGTTATGAGGTATCGGGCAATAATATGGATGGTGTGATTGTGACAGTTTTTCCTGATAACGTGTAGAAACTCAAGGAAGGTGGGGATGAGGAATGAACTGAATGAAATTGATGGACGGTATTATGGTACAAGCACTATTTGCCTTGTATGTGTATGCTTTATTCAAAATCATTCTGTTCAAGTTTAACTCGATTAATTTCGGAGGAACTGGGAAACCACGATTTTATCTCGAATCTGTTGTTAAAACTATATCTACCTATGATTTATTTGCTAAATTAAATAAAGACATACTGCTTGTTGAATAGATTGTGAACAATTACGCTTAAACTACCGGGTGCTTTACTTGAAGAATATTGAGCTGTTTAGACAGATCTTATTTTTTACTCAACTCCCATGAAAGAACTTAATCATCTTTCATTTTCTGTAGTGAAGTGCTGATTTTTGCACCATGGATGGCTAACGGGGCAGTTTAGTTGAACAAGGGGTTAAGTTGAATAGTTAATGCACATAAGCTTAATGATTCGCTTCTCATTTTGCTACTAATAATATTTATATTTTCTTAAGAGTTATAATAAGAGATTCTTAAGATTTATCTACTATACTTCAGTTATAGCAAGGAAGTAAAACAAATTTAAAACTTGCGATTACAGGAGGAAAAATATTATGAAATCAACGAAAATATTGGGATTAGCGTTAGTTGGGATATTGAGTACTGGAGGTGTTACAGCTATTGCACATGCATCAAATAATATAGTGCCAAAGAATACAGTAATGACTGAACAGGCTGTTGAACAAGACAGTTACAAAGAAAATAAACTTAAAGAAGTAGCACTTAATGCTTTTCAAAAGAATTTTAATGAAACAATAGATACTAAAAACTTTTATGAAAGAAACAATGAGTTTTTTGAGATAGACGGACACAAATTTTATATTGCAGGATGGAGTAATAAAAATAGTGAATTTATAAATGGAAATACAGCTATTCAATATACTGCAGTATTAGACGCTGAAACTAATAAGATAGTAAGTCTACAGTATCATCCAGGAGAAGCTAAAAATCAAAATTATAAGGATTTTTCTTATGATGAAGCTAAAAATTTAGCAACTAACTTTGTTAAAGAGAATAACATATTAGATGGTAAAAGCTATGAATTTTCAGAAGAACAAAGTAAAGAAGTAAATGCAGCTAAAGATTCAAAAGAGGATTGGTACTATCATTTTTATTTTAAATATGATGGAGGAAAAACATGTTTAGTTAATGTAAATAAAGACCTTAAGAAAGTAACTGAATTTAGTTTAGATGAAGGTCAAGATCAGGGATAATGATGTACTACGTAAACCCTAGATATACATGATAAAATTCTTAAGTTGTGACGAGATATTCTTATAAGATACACAAAGGACTTACTGTTAAAAGTAAGTCCTTTTTCATCTAACCTCTTATTGAACTAACGGGGCAGAATAGTTGAAGAAGAAAAAGGAATTTTAGTTCTATTGTCGAATTTAGTCATTAAAGAGGATTAGATTAGGTAAGGAGAATGAGAATGCAGAAAAATGGTCAATTAAAGGTATACAACCTAAATGAATTAATAAAAGACCAAAGTGACTACACAAATTTTATTTTAAGTGAAGTAAATGATCACGCTCTTAGGATAGCTGTGATAAATGGAGAATTTCACTGGCATAAACACGAGAATTGCGATGAGTTATTTTATGTATTAGAAGGTGAACTTTTCATAGACTTAGAAAACACTGAAACAGTTTCATTGAAACCTGGAGAAATATTTACTGTACCTGCCAATACAATGCATCGGACTCGTTCAAACGAAAGGACAGTTAATCTGTGTTTTGAAAAGACAAGTAATGATATTAAAGGGAGCAACAGTTAAGTATATTCAATCAATGGTGCTTTTCAAGTAACGGGTTTAAGAGTTTAAGATCAAGCTGCCGAAGTCAAAGGCAGCTTTTCTTATTGAGCTAACGGCGCAGTATTGTTCAACAAGATTATTAGTTACATTCGTAGTAAAATGAGAAATAGATATTATATGTAAAGGAGAGATACTATACATGGGTAAAGGTAAAGAATTGCAGAAATGACGCTAGAAGAATTGTGGGAGTTATTCCCCATCATTTTGAAAGAACATAAGACAGAGTATAAAGATTGGTATGAAATTGAAAAAAGGAAAATTTTAAGTTGTCTTAATGAAAAAAATATTATGCGCATTAGTCATATAGGAAGTACAGCTGTCGAAGGACTAATTGCCAAGCCAATAGTCGATATTTTAGTGGAAATAGATAAGGGAAGCAATATTGAACAATTAACAAATACTTTACTACATAATGGTTGGTTATTGATGTCATCCCAAAGTAATCCATGCATGAAAATGACATTTAATAAAGGATATACAAAAGAAGGATTTGCAGAAAAGGTGTATCATCTACATGTTGGCTACTACTACAACTGGAATGAATTGTACTTTAGAGACTACCTTATTGAACATGAAGTAGTTGCTAAAGAATATGGTAAACTTAAATTTGGACTTATAGAAAAATATGAACATGACCGAGATGGATATACAGATGCTAAATCTGATTTTATTTTAAAATATACAGAAAAAGCAAAAGAAGCATATGCTGACAAATACAACCCCGAAAAATCAGTATACTAGAGTAAATTTATTGCACATTATTATTTATGTATCAAAGATTGTGAAAGTGTGTACTTAAAGTAACGGGGTGCTTTAGTTTAATAAGGCTCATTTAATTGATCAAACTTTTTTATAAATCTCATACTTAGTTAGAAAGATTAACTCCATTTTGATCAATCTTTATTCTAAAGCTATACTTGTAAATTGCAATAATGAAAAGAGGTTTACTTACTGTTGAGTAACAGTTAATAAACCTCTTTTGATTTTTACAAATGTTTCTTGCATCACGACTAAGTTGTGTACAGATACCCAGGGTACAACTGAGTTGTATGGGGTACGATTGAGTTGTACCGGGTACGACTAAGTTGGGCAGGGTATAACTAAGTTGTACATGGACAACAACTTCTAAAAAACATCCAAAACCTTATTCCACAGTCACCGATTTAGCCAAGTTACGTGGTTTATCCACATCACAGCGACGGTGTAGTGCTGCGTAGTAACTAATTAACTGTAATGGCACTACAGATACAAGTGGTGTTAGTAACTCATGAACTTGAGGGATTACTAAACGGTCACCGTCTTCATCTACGCCTGCCATTGCAATAATGCATGGGTATGCTCCACGTGCAGCTACCTCTTTAACGTTACCACGGATATTTAATGCTACTGCTTCTTGTGTAACAAGAGCAAACACTGGTGTACCTTCTTCGATTAAGGCAATTGTTCCGTGTTTTAGCTCGCCACCTGCGAAGCCTTCTGCTTGGATGTAAGAGATTTCTTTTAGCTTCAAGGCACCCTCAAGACTTACATAGAAGTCCATGTTACGGCCGATGAAGAATGCGTTGCGTGCGATTTTCAAGTAGTCCTCAGCGATATCCTCTAAAACATCTTTTGAATCGATAATTGTTTGGATGCCGTTTGCCGCAATCGCAAGCTCTTGTTTTAAATCGAATTCTAAGCCTTTGCCATTAGCCTTCGCCGTTACATACGCTGTTAGAGCAAGTACAGCTACTTGCGCTACATACGCTTTTGTAGAAGCTACTGCAATTTCTGGGCCTGCATGTAATAACAGTGTATGATCCGCCTCACGTGAAAGTGTAGAACCAGGTACGTTTGTAATTGTTAATGTTGGATAGCCAAGCTCTTTAATTTTCACAAGTACTTGACGGCTATCTGCTGTTTCACCTGATTGTGTAATAAAGATAAACAATGGTTTTTCTGAAAGCAATGGTATATTGTAGCCGAACTCACTTGAAATATGAACTTCCACTGGGATACCGGCCATTTTCTCAAAGTATTGCTTACCGATTAGACCTGCATGATAGCTTGTTCCGGCAGCAATAATATATAGACGGTCTGCTGCTCGTAATGCTTCTAAAATATCAGCATCAATTGTTAATTCGCCATTCTCACCTTCGTATGCTTGAATGATTTTACGAATAACTGTCGGCTGCTCATCCATTTCTTTTAACATATAGTGAGGGTAAGTACCTTTTTCAATATCGCTCATATCAAGCTCTGCTGTATATGGTGCACGCTCTACTATTGAACCATCTAACTTTGTAATTTCAACGCTAGCTGTGTGTACGATTACGACCTCTTTATCGTGTAGCTCCACATATTGATCTGTTACCTGTAGCATTGCCATCGCATCTGAAGCAACAACATTGAAGCCTTCACCAACACCTACTAAAAGTGGAGATTTGTTTTTCGCAACGTAAATTGTATCAGCCGCTTCTGCATCTAAAAGAGCTAATGCGTAAGAGCCGTGTAATAAAGATAAAGTTTTACGGAATGCCTCAGCCGTGCTTAAACCTTCTTTCACAAATAGCTCTACTAATTGCACGATGACCTCTGTATCTGTATCAGATTTCATCGGAATACCTTTTAAATAAGTTTTTTGTAATAAATGATAGTTTTCTATAACTCCGTTGTGTACTAGCGTAAAACGTCCTGATGCACTTTGATGAGGGTGTGCATTCAAACGGTTTGGCACACCATGAGTTGCCCAGCGTGTATGACCAATACCAACTTTTGCAGCAACGTCTTCGTCCACTGCCTCACGTAAATCTGCAATACGTCCCTTTTCTTTGAAGACTGTTACACCATCTTCGTTACGAACTGCAATACCCGCTGAGTCATAACCACGGTACTCTAGTTTCTCTAAACCTTTTAATAAGATTTCCTTTGCATCTGATTCACCAATATATCCTACAATTCCACACATAAATTTCTTGTCCTCCGATATCGTCAATTTGACGCAATGACAAACTAGACCTCAACCTATCGAATTTTTTTGTGAATGTAAATGCTCTGCTAATTAAAATTAGGATGCAATACATGCACATTGTTAACACTCATTCAGCCATCTGAATAGCAACCATTCGATACGTGAGATTTCTCTATTTATCAATTGCTTTTACTATACCTTCTCCATCTTCTGTACATTCAATCGCTCAAATGCTTTCAAAATGAAAAATGACAATCGGGTATGTCGATTGGGAGGCATCCGCCGAATTTTCGATAAACCTCCACCTCGTCTGCTGAAGATAGTTTCGTCCAATTTCTTCAGCTCAGGCGCTATAATTGTTTTCCGATTTTGCGCTCTCTTCCCTCCTTATGCGCTCGTTAAATAATAAGGTCGGACCTCATATTCAACTTCTCCATAATACTCAATCATATGCTATACGTCAAATTTTCGTTATAAAAAACACCTATTTATCCTACTTCTTAATGACAAGATGTAGACAAATAATCTGCTATAAAGGAATATCTAGAAATTCTTATTAAAAATATGATGCTTTCTCCCTTAGATAAGCAACAAATCTTTTCTGTTATGGACAGAGGTGGAGATAAAAATCCGGGTGCTGGTGTTGGCATTATCATCGGTATCGGACTTGGGCAAATTACCAATGCTATTATAGCGTTGAAAAAAAAGTAGGATTGTTGTAATTGGATTTAACACTTTTAAAAGTTAAAAGGCACAGGTAAATTCACTTGTGCCTTTTAAGCTTAGCCTTCTTTACTCTCCAATAATTTTACAATTTCTCGATTAAATGCTGGTAGATCCTCCGGTGTTCGACTTGTTACTAATTGTTTTTGGCAAACAAATACTTCCTCGTCATGGAATATCGCACCTGCATTTTCTAAATCTACTCGAATCGATTTGTAGCCAGTTGCATCACGACCATTTAATGTTTTTGCTGTAATGAGTAGCTGAGGACCATGACAAATAGCAAAGGTTGGCTTCATGTTGTCCATAAATTCCTTTACAAATGCCACAACACGATCGTCTACGCGTAATATATCAGGAGAAAAACCACCAGGGATGAACAATGCATCAAATTCTGAAGACGTCACCTCATCGATCCCTTTATCAATTTTTACTTTCTCTCCATGCTTGCCTTCTACCTCAATGCCAGCTGTCGTATCAATCATAATTAGTTCATGACCTGCCGCTTCTAATGCTCCTTTAGGACTCGTATATTCAGCATCCTCAAACATATTAGTAATCACTGTAGCAATTTTAGCCATTGAAATATAACACCCCTTGTAATTGTGACTCTTTACTACTGTTCCCATTCACTTCGAAAACATTCATTTCGTCGGTGAGCTTTCAATGCTTGAAGTACAAAGGCGTTCTATCCACCATTTTTGCTTTTCTATCCGTCACTTTCTTGTGCCTAATAAAAAAACCCGACCTCCTTTCTAAGGAAATCGAGTTTATAAACTAATTATTCTGTTAAGCCCATTTCAGCACGGACAACATCTGCTATACGCTCTACGTAACGTTCGCAGTCTTCCTCTGTAGCCGCTTCCACCATTACTCGTACAAGTGGTTCAGTACCTGAAGGACGCACTAACACGCGACCGTTACCAGCCATATCTTCTTCTACATTAGCAATCACTGCAGCAACTTTTTCATTTTCCGTCACAGCATGCTTGTCTGTTACACGTACGTTGACTAAACGCTGCGGGAAAATTTTCATTTCAGAAGCAAGCTCTGATAGTTTTTTACCTGTAGCTTTCATAATGTTGACAAGCTGAATACCTGTTAATAAGCCATCACCAGTTGTGTTAAAGTCTAGGAAAACAATATGACCAGATTGCTCGCCACCTAGATTATAATCATTAGCACGCATTTCTTCCACGACATAACGATCACCTACAGCTGTTTGTACACTATGCATATCGTTATCTTCAACAGCTTTGTAGAAGCCCATATTACTCATTACCGTCGAAACGATTGTTTGCTTTTTCAAGCGACCAACTGCATTTAAGTGCTTACCGATGATGAACATAATTTGATCACCGTCAACAATTTTACCGTTTTCATCTACTGCGATTAAACGGTCACCATCGCCATCGAATGCTAAACCAACATCAGCACCCTTTTCTGTGATAAATTTAGCTAATCCTTCTGGATGTGTTGAACCGACACCGGCATTAATATTTAAACCTGTTGGTGAAGCACCCATCGTTGAGATATCTGCTTCTAAATCTGCAAATAAGTGTGTCGCTAGTGAAGAAGTAGCGCCATGTGCACAATCTAATGCAACATGAATGCCCTCAAATTCTTCAGTCACTGTTTGTTTTAAGTATTGAATATATTTTTGTCCACCCTCGAAGTAGTCGCTTACTGAACCTAAATCTGCCCCGATTGGACGTGGCAATGTATCTTCTTGAGCATCTAATATTGCTTCGATTTCGGCTTCTTGCGCATCTGTTAGCTTAAAGCCATCAGGACCGAAAAATTTAATACCATTGTCAGCAACTGGGTTATGTGAAGCTGAAATCATAACGCCTGCATTTGCGCTCATAATTCGAGTAAGATAAGCCACACCTGGTGTAGAAATAACACCAAGACGCATTACCTCTACGCCGATTGATAAAAGACCAGCTACAAGTGCACCTTCAAGCATTTCACCTGAAATACGTGTGTCACGACCGATTAAAACCTTTGGACGGTCAGTTGCATCTTTTGTTAAAACGTAGCCACCTACGCGGCCAAGCTTAAATGCAAACTCCGGTGTTAATTCACTATTCGCGACGCCACGAACGCCATCTGTTCCAAAATATTTACCCATTTTAATTATTCTCTCCTTCAATGCAAGACGGTGATCACGCTTGTCTACACTGACAACTAAACCTCTCGTCTGCTTACTTTTGGAAAAGTCAATTTTCGTTCATTCATTGGTAACTAGTAATTATGCCCCTATGTAATTTATCTTGGCTTGTATATCTGCACAGATAAAGCATAGGGTATTTTGATTTTAGCCTGAGCAACTTTTTTTCGTTAATGTTATCAATTATGCCTCGGCATAATTGTGTCCGGAATCGGCTTTGTGCTTAGGCCTGCAAATGTTTCTTGTGCGAAAGCGTAGTGCTAACGCAGCGACAGCAACAAATGTTTTCTGTGCGAAAGCGCAGCGACAGCAACACAGCACTGATGCAGGTCAGTTAGCCGTTATCGCATGGATGCGATGGTTTTAGGCTAACATCCTCTAAGAACTCCTTTCCGATTTCTGTGACATCCGCCGGAGGCTTTGGGCCAACATGATGTTTTTTGCGCGAAAGCGTAGTGCTAACGCAGCGGCAGCAGCATGATGTTGGCCACTCAGTCGTTGCCACAGGACGTGGCGTTCTTAGACTGAGTTCCTCTATTTCAGCGGATGTTTGTACACCCTCTGAAAAGTAGCTTAAACCCGCATTCATCTTACCACCTATAGAGGTGGGAGACTTTTGCTGAAAGAAGTTAAATCCGAAAATGAATACCCTTACCGATAGAGAACGAAATCTCTACTGAATCAAAATAAAATTATAGTCAGTTCTTGTTTAAGAATCAATATTATCTTCTGTTTTCTCAGTAGGCGGTGTGTTGTTATCAGAAGAAGTGTCAGAGTCCCCTGTATGGGGCGAAGGAGTAGGTGTAAGACCAGGAGTAGTAGTTGTTGTTGTTGTTTTTTCCTGCTCTACCATCGTAGTATCTGCTTTCACCTTAATTTTCGAATCAGATATTTTTGTCACACCTTCTGGCAATTTCACTTCAAATTCATAAGTTTTTGATTCTGTAATTTTTGATAAATCAACCTCTAACGGTATTGCAGTTAGAGCATCTATGATAGATTTTTTACCGTATACTCTCACCTTTGTAGGACTAATTGTTAATTGGTTGACGGTAATACCATTCGCCGCTTTCCCTATTTCCTTAAGCACAACAGGCAGCTCTCTACTGTAAGGTCCAATATCTACTTGTACCTTCACCGTTGCCGGTTCAATCGTTACATCTAACTTATTTAAATCACGATCTAATACTTTAACCGCCGCTACTTGTGAGAACGGTTCTTTCAAGCCTTGTTCACCCGTTACAGTAGCTTTTACATAGCTAATGTTTTTAATTGCACTTTTGGCACCTGTAACATACACCGTAGCTGGATTAGCAGTCATGCCATTTAAAATATATCCTTCTTCAATTAAACGAGTATTTAGCTCAGGGTCAACACGAAACTCCTGCGTGACCTTTTCCTCAATGTTTACCTTTACAGTTGCTGGGTCTAATGTAACTTGCAACTTATCCGAAATATTTTCGTATTGTAGTCTAACATTATGCTCACCTATGAGTAATTTACTCAAATCCGCAAATATAGAAAAATCTCTCGAAGTTTGAGCTTTTAAAGCGAGTGGCGTTGGACCTTTTATCGTAACGTTCACCGTCTTTGGTATCCCTGTTACAATAAGGTTCTTATCGTCATAAAAAACATCTACTGGTACATCGCGAATTACTACTGTTTGCTCACTCATTATCGATTTATTTTTAGGAGATAATTCGGTACGAACGGAGAAAAATAACAATAAGGCTAGAAATAGTGCGACGATTCGTAACACCCAAGGGCTATCCATCATTTTATCCATTCTTTTTCCCCCTCCAAGTTAACTTAGAGGCTGCATCTGACTCCTGTGCTAATCCGAACCACATTTTACGTAACAGTCCTTCGAATTCCTCTAGAGAAAGATTTCGATGTAGATTACCATTCATTGTAAGACTAATGGCACCGGTTTCTTCTGATACGACAATAGTAATGGCATCTGTCACTTCACTTAAGCCGAGTGCAGCTCGGTGGCGCGTCCCAAGCTCCTTAGAGATAAACGGACTCTCAGAAAGCGGTAAATAACAGGCCGCTGCCGATATTTTATCTTTTTGCATAATTACTGCTCCATCATGAAGCGGTGTATTAGGTATAAAAATATTGATAAGTAACTCCGATGAAATCTCAGCATTTAGTCCTATGCCAGTTTCGATATATTCATTTAGACCAGTTTCTTTTTCAATAGAAATTAACGCCCCTATACGACGTTTGGCCATATAACTAACAGATTTCTTCATCGCCTCAATTAGCCTTGTTTGTTCTTCCTCAACTTGATTAATTGAACGTTGGAATAACTTCCCTCTACCAATTTGTTCAAGACCGCGCCTAATTTCAGGTTGGAAAATGATAATAATCGCCAAGAAACCGAAATCGATAACTTGTTGTAACATCCACCCTAACGTTTCTAACCCCAAAAATTCTGTAGCAAGGCGCGCAATAATAATTACGAAAATTCCTTTTAATAATTGGACAGCCTTCGTACCTTTAATGAGGGTTAAAATTTTATAAACAACGTACCATACGAGCAGTACATCTAATAAGTTAATAAGAATATTCACAGGTGTTAAATTAGCGAAATGTTCGATAATCTGCACGTGGCATCCCCCACTTTTCATTGCGAATCCATACACATTTAAGTATAGCACATTCTTAACAAATGTAACTTTTTTCAAATAAAAAGTCTACTCAAAAGAGTAGACCTTTCAGCCTCTCACGTGCACTATCTATTAGGACGTATAGAGTGTTATTTAGTTGCTTGTTTGTCCTCGAATGTTACAGCAGATTTCACTGAATTTTTAATCGTATACCAAAGCCATTCGAATACTTCGTCAATTTCTTCTATTTTCCCTGAAACAACCGCCGAAGAGGCCATATACTGTCCATTAATAACAGTGACATTGCCATCCACTTCACCCTCAACAATTAAATCACCGTTTTTAACAACAATGTCGCCTTTTACAACTTCTCCCTTCGGCACAATAACCGTTTGACCTTCAACAACTAGATTTGGTTGTTTGGTTACGGAGAAATGTTGGTCATCCATGAAACTACCAAGTAAAGTGGCACTCATGAATAAACAAAAAACTGCTGCTGCCACAAAGAATGGATGCCGGCGAATCCATTTTTGCATGCCTACACGACTTTTGGGTTTCGGTAAACGAGCCATCACGGCTTCTTCAAAATGCAGAGGTGCTGTAATGTGGGAAGCACTCTTCACAAAGGCGATTGTTTCACTCAATTCCTGCATCATTTGTTTACAATCACTGCATGTATGCAAATGTCTTTTTAACTCTTGCTCATGCTCACGACTAATGTCACCATCTAAATAATCATGGATATAGTCTATAATATGCTCTGGACAAGTATTCATGACGCTTCCCCTCCTACAGATTGTTTAATTGCTTACGTAATGCTTCACGTCCGCGGTGAATCCTCGTTTTCACCGTTCCAAGAGGCATATCTAAAATTTCGCTAATTTCCTGCAATGATAATTCTTCAATATATTTCAATACTATAACTGAACGGTATTTATCCGGCAAACGTCCAATCTCATATTGAATGCGATCTTGCAGTTCCATTTGCTCTATCTGTTCCTCTGGTAGCTGGTCATCGGCTGCGATTTGCGAATACATATCAAGCCCTTCTGTACCAGCTACTTCCGCATCTAAGTAGTAATCCGGCTTTTTCTTCCGGATTCGATCTATACAAAGGTTTGTCGCTATGCGATAAAGCCACGTCGAAAATTTTCTTTTCTGATCAAAAGTATGCAAGTTCATATAGGCACGAACAAACGCTTCTTGCGCAATATCCTCAGATTCTTGCTTGTTCCCCAACATCCTATAGCATACTTGGTACAGTTTGTGCTGATAGAGACTCACAATATCTGCAAATGCGTTTTGATCGCCTTTAAGCACTTGTTTTATTTTCTTGTTTACTAACGCATCCATTGTGTTGTTTTCTCCACCTTTACAACTGTCTTATACTTTACGACTCATCGATAAGAAAAGTTTCATTTTGTTATTAATTATAGCAAAAGATTTTTATTCATTGTGGCAATAGGCAATTTTTTGTCAAATTTCTTTAAACTAGGGTTTCTCCAAATAAAGAACCCATTAATGCTACTGCAACATCAGCTGTTCTATTCTTTTCATCTAAAATTGGATTGACCTCAACAAATTCAGCAGATGTTAGCATACCTGATTCCTGAAGCATTTCCATTGCCAAATGGCTTTCTCGATACGTAATACCACCAGGTACAGGTGTCCCAACCCCTGGAGTATAAAGTGGATCTAGACCATCTAAATCAAGTGATAAATGCAAACCATCTACATTGCGCTCTTTTAAATAAGCAAGAGCATCTTCCATTACACGCGTCATTCCAAGACGATCTACCTCGTGCATTGTATACACCTTGATCCCTTGCTGACTAATTAATTCACGTTCGCCTGGATCTACGGAACGTGCTCCAATAATAATGACATTTTCAGGTTTAATTTTCGGTACATCATTACGAATTTTCACTAAGCGTTCATGACCTAACCCAATGCTAACAGCTAACGGCATACCATGTATATTGCCAGACGGTGTCGTTTCTGGTGTGTTTAGGTCAGCATGCGCATCAAACCAAATAACACCTAAATTTTTATAATGCTCACCAAGTCCTGCAAGTGTACCAATAGCAATACTATGATCGCCACCAAGTACAAGCGGAAACTTCTTTTGTTCAATAGCTTCATTTACATTATTCGCTAAGGATGTACTTACATCGATAACTTCCTCTAAATTAAGAAGCTGTTTATCAACAATAGCACCTCCTTGCTTTTGACTAACACGTATATCTCCTTGATCATGTACTACATGACCAATTGCCTCTAAGCGTTCTACAACACCTGCGTAACGGATAGCACTCGGCCCCATATCTACCCCTCTGCGAGTTTGCCCGTAATCAGTCGGCACACCAATAATAGAAATATTTAGTTTATTCATCTTTTCATACCCCCTTTAAGTTGTAAGACTATTGTAAAGCCTATATCCACCTTGGCTCAACCTAACAGTTTTATGTATATTTATACATTTAAAAAGAGCATAAAAAAATCTCCTACTGTTTTCAGTAAGAGATTAGTATCTGTAGTTAATGTTGCACTTTTGAATATGTTTTATTCTAAAAAAGTGAGCCATGAAGGACTCGAACCTTCGACCCTCTGATTAAAAGTCAGATGCTCTACCAACTGAGCTAATGGCTCAAATAAGAAAAAAATGGCTGGGGTACTAGGATTCGAACCTAGGCATGACGGAATCAAAATCCGTTGCCTTACCGCTTGGCTATACCCCAATCATTTATAATAAAACTGGTGGAGGGGGACGGATTCGAACCGCCGAACCCTAAGGAGCGGATTTACAGTCCGCCGCGTTTAGCCACTTCGCTACCCCTCCGAAATAACACATTATGGTGGAGGATGACGGGCTCGAACCGCCGACCCTCTGCTTGTAAGGCAGATGCTCTCCCAGCTGAGCTAATCCTCCATAGAAACAGGTGTTCATTTCTTAACAGTTTATTTTCTTTTTAAGCCTTTGCATTACTACAACGCTTTTAAAATGGTGACCCCTACGGGATTCGAACCCGTGTTACCGCCGTGAAAGGGCGGTGTCTTAACCACTTGACCAAGGGGCCATTTTAAATGTCTCAAAGAAGACAATATTTATATTAACATTATTTCCTTTTCAATGCAACACTTTTTTATAATTTTATTATATGTATAATATTATCATCTTAAAAATGGGCAAAAAAATGGCTCCGAAGGCAGGACTCGAACCTGCGACAACCTGATTAACAGTCAGGTGCTACTACCAACTGAGCTACTTCGGAACAATACTATTCAATTCGGTTTATTAAAACCTCTTAAGTACATTTATTATTATAGCAAGCATTATAAATTATGCAATACTTTTTATGAAAATTTTTATATTTTTCTGTCGAAACATTCCTATGCACTAACTATGATCACAATAGTTCTCTATTAACTCTAATATTTCTATCTTATGTACAAAATATTCTTGCTGTATATTATTGTAATTGTTAAAATGGAAATAGTTTTATGAATTTTCTATTAAATTTGTTTGGGGGAGGAATGTTCACATGGTAACAAACGATTTAATTGCACCAGAATTCTATAATATTACAGAGGAATTGGAGAAATTCTCTCAAGATAGTAATCGTCAAGCAATACAATGGCTAAATACTCAGCAGGAACGCCGAACAATTTCCTATGTTGAACTTGTTCAAAAAATGAATCAATACGCGCATGCCTTTACGAAGAAGGGGCTTCAAAAAGGAGATCGCGTATTAGTTATTATTCCACGTCTTCCTGAGGCTTATTTTGTCTTCCTTGGCTGTCTAAAGGCTGGCATTGTTCCAATTTCATGTTCAGAAATGTTACGTGCAAGTGATTTAGAATATCGTATGGAGCACTCTTCTGCAAAGGCAGTAATTGCCTATGAAGCGTTCACTAGTGAGGTAGATCATATTACTTCTTCAGTAGATGCTTTAAATAATAAATTGGTTATAGGTACTGCTACAGGTGATTGGACGTCTTTAAATGAATTGGCTAGTACACAGCCGGATACATTTAAAGCAGCAGCGACGAAAAGAGATGATATGGCATTTCTTTCTTATACATCAGGCACAACTGGTAAACCAAAAGGAGCTGTTCATTCGCACGGTTGGGGATATGCGCATATTAGAACAGCAGCTTCTCAATGGCTTGGTGTACGTGAAGGTGATCTAGTCTGGGCTACAGCAGCTCCAGGATGGCAAAAATGGATTTGGAGCCCATTTTTATCGACTATTATGCTGGGCGCAACTGCATTTGTATACCACGGAGGATTCGATGCAAAAACATACCTTCAACTGCTTCAAGATGAAAAGGTCAATGTATTATGCTGTACTCCAACGGAATATCGAATTATGGCGAAAATTGATAATTTAAAAGACTATAATCTTTCTTCTCTACGTAGCGCTGTTTCGGCTGGTGAACCATTAAATCGACCAGTCATCGAAGCATTTATGAATAACTTCGGTCTTAAGGTGCGCGATGGCTATGGCCAAACGGAAAATACTTTATTAATCGGCACACTCGAAAGTACTGAGTTACGTCCTGGTTCAATGGGTGTTCCTACACCAGGCAATATTGTCCGCATTATAGATCATGAAGGCAACGAGGCACCGATTGGGGAAGTTGGAGATATTGCAGTACACAAAACATCTCCTGCTCTATTTAAAGAGTACTATCGTGAACCTGAACGTACACAAGCTGCCTTCCGTGGAGATTGGTATATTACTGGAGACCAAGCCAAATGCGATGAAGACGGCTACTTCTGGTTTGAAGGTCGAGGAGACGATATCATTATTTCATCAGGTTATACAATTGGACCATTTGAGGTAGAGGATGCTTTAAATAAACATGAAGCTGTACAAGAATGTGCTGTAGTCGCAGCACCAGATGAGATTAGAGGACATATTGTTAAAGCCTATGTCATCTTACGAGAAGGCTTCCGAGATCGTGATGAAGACGAGTTAACAAAAGAACTACAGGAGCACGTTAAAGCATTAACAGCGCCTTATAAATATCCTCGTAGTATTGTCTTTATCGATGAACTACCAAAAACAACTTCTGGCAAGATTCGTCGTATAGAGTTACGAGCAGCAACTGTATAAAATAATAAAGGAGACATTTCACCAATCACTCGGTTGAAATGTCTCCTTCTACTTTTGAACATAAAAAAAGCCACTACTGATTTTATCAGCAGCGACTTTTTGCGCCTAGCGACGTCCTACTCTCACAGGGGGAAGCCCCCAACTACCATCGGCGCTAAAGAGCTTAACTTCCGTGTTCGGTATGGGAACGGGTGTGAC
>NZ_JBNNTL010000033.1:0-22033 GCF_050278745.1 Lysinibacillus sp. NPDC094403
TGCGTTCGGTCGTTCAGATAATCGATAGGAAATTATTTCACCATTAAACATATCTAGAAATGCATCTAAATAAGCCTTTTTAATGGTTACTTTTCTGGCGCTTATACAGTAGACTATCAAGCTTTTCCAATCATACTAACACTGCTATCTATCATATTTTTTGTATTAGAGATAAAAGGGAAATCACCTAAAAAATAAAAACCCCTTAAAGTTAAAGTTTTATTATGGAGCTAATTGGCTGGCGTGAGTTCGGTATTTTACTGGATTCATGTCAGCTGGTTTCTGTTTAATACGTTCATTGTTATAGTATTCGTTATACCCCCTTTTTTATTTCCGATAATACACAAATATTCAATAGTGATGAATAAAATTTTCTAATGGTGAATGGAATTTTTTTGATTAATCTAATATAAAAGCTTAAAAAACCCCTATATTGTGTTATTGCTACTCTGCTCTTTTTCTACGAAACAGTAATTTAATAGTTTTAAATAAAAGGGGGAGCATTCGCTACTTGAAAATAGTTCCTAATTTAAAAATAGAAAATTTTAGTATTGTATTTCCTCCTTCTTTACTTTTCCCCGGGTATATTAATAAAATACCATTAACTATAAATTTTAAAAAATCAAGTTTTGTCATCATTTGAACAAAAATTGATAAAATTCAGATAAATCAATGTCCATACGTTTTATATTCAACTTGAACTTGATTTTTTTCACTATTTTTGCCTGTTTGTAAATTAATCGCAATAAGCGCAACTCAGTTTTGATAATTCTCCAAAGAGGTTTTATCAAAATATGCTCAAAAGGGGACAAAAGTTGATTTGTATTATTTTTCCAACGGATTCAGTCTTATAGGTAGAAGGGGGTAGGGAAGTATATCTTTTTTGAAGTGTGGAAGATATTTGAATAATTCTGAGTTAGTGTACACCTGTCAGTATGTTATTTTTTAATTGATTAAGGTGAAAAAATGCTCCCCCAGGCTCCCCAAAATCCCTGAAATATAAACATCAATTTCCGAATATCTGATTATATACAAAAACCCCGCAAACGCTTGTATAAACAAGGTTGCGAGGTTTAAGAACCGTAAGTAATCTAACGTTAAAAAATTAACGAGAGTAGAACTCTACGATGAATGCTTCGTTGATTTCAGCTGATAATTCAGAACGCTCTGGAAGGCGAGTGAATGTACCTTCTTTTTTGTCAGCATCAAATGTTAAGTAGTCAGGTACGAAGTTGTTTACTTCAACTGCTTCTGCTACTACTGCAAGGTTTTGAGATTTTTCACGAAGAGAAATCACTTGACCTGGTTTTACGCTGAATGATGGGATATCAACGCGTTTACCGTCTACCATAACGTGACCGTGGTTTACTAATTGACGAGCTCCACGACGAGTGCGAGCTAAACCTAAACGGTAAACTAAGTTGTCAAGGCGAGTTTCAAGAAGGATCATGAAGTTTTCACCGTGAACACCTTTCATTTTACCAGCGCGGTCAAATACAGTACGGAATTGACGTTCAGTCATACCATACATGTGACGAAGTTTTTGTTTTTCTTGAAGTTGTAAACCGTATTCTGATAATTTTTTACGTTGGTTTGGACCGTGTTGACCTGGTGCGTAAGGACGTTTTTCGATTTCTTTACCTGTACCGCTTAGTGAGATACCAAGACGACGTGATAATTTCCAAGATGGACCTGTATAACGAGACATATTGTTGTCTCCTCCTTTAAATTTGGTTTTTTTTTGTTGTAAAACAAAAACCAGTAGTACCCATTCTTATACGCATTTTATTTTCATGTATTTTCGCCTATGCAGCCGTTAGGTTACACAATACACCATCTATTAGAATCTGTTTAGATGTACTAAACGAAATAGAGGAATAAAATACAGTAATAAGCTCATACCACTGCTGCGTTTATTTTACACAAACTTCATTGTAACTGCTTATTACATAGACGTCAATTATTAGACTAACTATTTTTAAAAAGGAGTAATAGTAAAAATTCCCTCTATATACATATTGTAATATACGAGGATAGTCAATGATACAGTGTGAAATGTAAAATATAAAAGTAAAATAGAATAACATAGTCAAAATGACACAAAATATGTATAATATACTATAAGTTAATAGTAATTGATTTGGACGTTATATAGAAAAGGTGATTTCATGACAGACCATTTACAAACGCTAAAATATATAAAATCAGATGTTTTGAGCATTTTGGTGAGTTCTGAGGAACAAAATGGTTTTAATGGGTATTTTAACCCATTGAAACAGTGTCTAAAGAAGCGCTTTGGAATTGTAAATGTGGCATTTCTCAGTTTCGAAGGTAATTCTTTAATACCTGTTGAAGAGATGGCTGCTTTAACAATCGAAACAAAACTAAATGCTGTGTCATGGTTAATGATTGAAGCTAGCTTTTATCAACAGAAAATGGTGAAGATTCCTTATATATTAAAAGAAAAAAAAGCATATACAATGATGACAGATATGGTACTTTTCCAAGTAGAGGGCAAAAATCCAATTGGTGTGCTACTCGTGAAGGCAACAGATACTTGGATAGACTTTATGACTTCAGATTACGGGGAAAAGTTTGTGGAAACGCTTTCGAAGGTTCTTCAGATGACTAGAGAAAATTTTGAAGTAAAAGTGAATGAAGATCAATATAGAAAATTGTACAATATGACAGATTTATTTCATTCCACTATGGATATTGATTTAATTTTAGAAAATGTCTTAAAAAATATTAAGGATAATTTCCCGGAGTTTAATGTGGAGCTTATACTATCGAATGATCAAGACCGCCGTACGACTATCGATATTAAGCTCTTTGATTACTTATCTGAAAGACCTGCGACGATAGAGGCATTTGTCTCAGGAGAGCTGACGACGGAGCTTGCTAGCGATTTGAATTGTCGATTATTAAACGCCCCTATAAAAGGGAGACAAGCTATTTATGGCATTTTACAAGTAAGTGCACCTACAACATATCTTTTTTCAACGACAGAAAAGGATTTTGTACAAATGCTAGCACAAACATCAGGAAATGCACTTGAAAATGCAAAATTATATCATCAATCACATCGCCTTGTAAGTGATTTACAACTCATCAATGAAACATCGCATCGTTTAAATATGAGGATTGACATACATGAAATGTTACTTTTCCTTCAAAAACAGTTAATGAAATCCTTTCAACCAATGGAAGTTTGTTTCGCTTTTAAACAGAATGACACCTTTGAAGTGACGGATGCTAGTACGTCCTTATTCAACACAGAAAAGGGTCAAACATATATAAAACATGTTGAACAACATTTTGAACATACAAATGATCCACTATTTATTGCTGATTTCAGCCGATTAACCCCTAATCAAATTGAATATTGCTCAATTATGGCAATCCCGATTTTAATGGAAGAAAAAATTAATGGCTTTAGTATTGTGTTACACAAGGAGCCATATTTCTTTTCGTTTGATAGCTTTAAATTAATGCAATCATTAATCCATCACTCTTCTTTAGCAATTGCAAACTCAATATTACGAAATCGACTTCAGGAAATGGTAGATTTGGATCATTTGACTAAATTGTATGCAAGAAGTTATTTAGACCAGTATGTGGAAAAGTCGCTTAAAAATGATCAATCAGGGATGTTCCTACTTATTGATATTGATAATTTCAAACGTATTAATGATACGTATGGTCATCAAATTGGTGATAAGATTCTTATTCAAATTGCGGTACAATTAAAAGAAACGATTGGAACTCGTGGTATTTGTGCACGCTGGGGCGGTGAGGAAATGTCTGTGTATATCCCAAATATTGATGAGAATGAAGCAATCGATTTAGCAGCAGCGATCGTTGCAATAATTCCAAGTACAACAGATCCTCAGGTGACAATTTCAGCAGGTCTCATAACATGGGATGAACTTTATCGTCCTGCGTTTCAATCTGTTTTCCTACATGCAGATACAGCACTTTATGAAGCGAAAAACAGTGGTAAAAATCGATTTTGTATTCATGATCGATCCTATCAAACAAAATCATAATAGCTCGTTACTAAAATTAGGCATGACATTTCGTATGCCATGTATAGGAAAAGAAAGTGCCTAGTAGAACGGGTATTAACTGCACGTTATGGTGATGAGTTTTCATAAAAAATAAGCAGATGTTTTCGAAAATAAAACGTCAGGCATCTTTATAAGATGAAATGCCCTGAAATGACAATAATTAAATCATTTCAGGGCATTTTTTTATAAATGAAGGAGTAGGGTCTTTACGAATAGCTCTAACCCCTCTTGGTCTTCCTTAGAAAAGCGATTTACGCTTGGACTATCGATATCAAGAACACCGAAAACTATTCCTTCTTTTATCAAAGGAATAACGATTTCGGATTGGGAAGCCGCATCGCAGGCAATATGCCCTGGGAAGGCATGTACGTCTTTTACCACTATTGTTTCTTCTTTGACTACAGCTGTTCCACAAACACCACGTCCAATTGGTATTCTGACACAAGCAGGTAAGCCTTGGAATGGTCCTAATACTAGTTCCTCTCCATGTACTACATAAAAGCCAACCCAGTTAATGTTTGGTAGAAATTGATTTAGTAATGCAGAGGCGTTACTTAAATTAGCGATGCGATCGCTTTCTCCTGTAAGCAAGGCATCTAACTGTTTTGCTAATGTATTATATTGCTCGGCAATTGGCCCTTCATAATTAATTTGTGTAAACATCATAGCACCTCGTTTTAAATTATTTATTTGGGATATATAACATTATAGTGTTGATGTAAATCTGCAACAGTATGAGCATCTGAACCGAAAACTATTGGTAGCCCAATAGATTTACTATAATCGATGAAGGCAAATGGTGGATAAGGTTCCTGACAATATGTTTTACTTAATCCAGCGCTATTTAAATCTAGCTCATAGCCTTCTTCCTTCATAAAATCTAAAACTTCTCGAATCCGCGCAGAATCATCGATTTTCACCATATGTGCTAATTGAAATTTGTGAATAAGTGAAGGATGCCCAATGCGCTTAGGCTTAAATTGCCCTAAATCTGCTTTAATGGATTGTAAGACTGTATCATAATATAAACTATACACCTGTTCAATTGAGCCCACTTTTTTTGAAAAGGCCATAAAACATTCTGGAGAAAAGTCTATGCATTCAAAGTAATTTTGCCATTGTAAAAAATGAACCGATAAAATAGAGTCATCTAAAAAGTGTCCATATGTATCAAGAAATTGACGAGTTTCTTGTTCAAAGCCTTGAATATAGTCAACCTCTAGACCAATATGAATGCGAATATCTTGCGCGTACTCCTTTTGAAGGCGTTGTAAATCTTCAAAATAGGGCATTAAAAATTCTGGATTCATACCACTATCTTGCTGTGGTGTAGGGTCAACAAAATTCAATGGTAATGGTGCATGTTCTGTAAAGGTAATATCTGTGAAGTTATGAGAGATTGCTTTTTCTATATATTGCTTAAATGAATCAGAAGTACCGTGTGGACAATATGGACTATGAATATGACCGTCACATTTCATAAAATCATCACTCCTTTAGCATATGGATAATACACTTCTATTTGCACCAATTGTTCAAAAATTAAGTAGTTGCTATTCTTGAAAGGCGCAAATACACAAAAAACACTCAAATTTTAGTACAAAAGGCGATAACATAGTATATAATAAATACAACTAGCCAATTCGTATATTGTAGAATAGGAGGCTTACGATGGAGTATATCATCATTCCGGTTATCCTACTATTAATTTTAGCGATAGTAGGATTTATGATGCGACGAAAACATACAGCAATCATTGCTAAACTTGAAAATGAAAAATCCCAAATACAAAACAATCCCATAAATGAGGAAATTTCAAAAGTTAAATCTTTAAACATGAACGGTGAAACGGAAGAGATGTTTGAACGATGGCGTAATAGCTGGGATGAAGTCATCGATGTACATATGACAAAAATTGATTCACTTTTATTTGATGCAGAGGATCAAATCAATAGACTTCGTTTTAATAAAGCGACGTTAATTGAACGTGAGATAGAAGATTACATTCAAAAGTGTGAACAAAATAAAGATAAAATCTTAGAAGAATTAAATGAATTAATTGGAAGCGAAGAAAAAAATCGTATTGAAATTGAACAATTAAAAGAATACTATCGCTCTGCACGTAAAACATTGTTAGCGCACCAACATTCATTTGGTGTAGCATTACCAGCTTTGGAGAAAAAGCTGGAGGAGTTTGTTCAAAAGTTTGAGGAATTCGATGTGCTTACTAGCGATGGGAACTATTTGCAGGCGCGAGAAATTGTTATTAGCTTAAACCAAGAATCGCAACAGACATTTGAATACATTAATGATGTACCGACAATTTTGACTGAATTGCAAGTAAAGCTACCAGGAGCGGTACAGGAATTACGTAGTGGACAGCGTGAAATGGAGGATCAATCCTATTATTTACAGCATTTAGAGTTGACTAAAGCGCTTGATAAATTTGATGAGGAATTTGCGACATTAAAAAATGAATTAGCAGAGCTTAACTTAAAAGTTGTTAAACCACGTGTTGCTGAAATAAATGAAGAGATTGATCATTTCTACGATCTGCTTGAAAAAGAAGTTATTGCTAAAAATTATGTTGACCAAAATTGTGATCGTTTATTAAGCTCAATCACCAATGTTATTAGTTCAACAAGATTAGTAAGTGATGAAGCAACCTTTGTGCAGCAAAGCTATCGTTTAAATGAAAAAGATGCAGAAATTCCAAAAGCTGCATTAAAGCAATTAGAGGCTTTACAACGTCGCTATGACTTATTGGCGATGCGTGTTAGAGAGGAAAAATCTGCATACTCAAGTTTACAGGAAGAATTGATTGAAATTAACGATGAGCTTGAACGTATTCATGAGGAGCAGGGGCATTTATCAAATACGATGAAGAAGCTACGAATTGATGAAAACCAGGCTCGCACGCAAGTAGAAAGCTTAAAGAAAATATTACAAGAAACAGATCGTCTGTTAAACAAGGCTAATATTCCAGGTATCCCTGAAGAGATGGATGTTCGTCTAGATGAGGCAGCAGAGCATATTTATGTAGTTATGCAAAGCTTGCAAGAAGTACCTCTCAACATGGGTACAGTTCATAATAATTTAAATGCTGCTACACTTTGTGTAGAGGATGTAAAAGCGAAGGCGCATGAATTGATTGAAAATGTAATGCTGATTGAACGCATTATTCAGTATGGTAATCGTCATCGTGCAACAAATCCAAAATTACATACTCGTTTAAAAGAAGCAGAAAAATCCTTTAATCAATTCCGTTATTCCAAGGCATTAGAAGAGGCTGGTACGGCAGTTGAAGAAATGGAACCAGGTGCTTTAAAACGAATACAAGAACTTGTAGCAGAAGAAATAGTAGTAAGTAAATAAAGAATTACATCAGCTGTCTAAAAGGTATAGTTATTACTTTTTAGACAGTTTTTTTATTAAAAGCCAATTTATTGGGGTATTTATACGACTTTTCGTACTTTTGCGTGTGCTCTAAGACATAAAATTGACGGAAGCTTCACATTGTACCTTATCTCAATTTTTGATTAAAAACGATGGAAAATGGAGGTGTTCATAATGCAATTTTATATTCGGAAAATGAATGAAATTTATGCGACTGACATTTTGAATTGGAAATATGAAGAACCATTTGATTTTTATAACAATGATCTATGCGATGAATCTCTAAAAGAATTACTTGAAAGTCCATATTATTCAATTTTCAATGAAAAAGAAGAGCTAGTCGGTTTTTATTGTACAGGAACATCTGCACAAGTACCTAAAGGACGTGATTATGGTGCGTATTTAGATGAGTGCATTGATGTTGGGATTGGGATGAAGCCTGAGCTAACAGGACAAGGTTATGGTTCAGAATTTTTTTCATTTATTTTAAACCAGCTACAACAAGAAAATCATAGTCCTCTTCGTTTAACAGTAGCTACATTCAATACAAGAGCAATTCACCTTTACGAAAAATTAGGCTTTAAAAAAGTTATGGAATTCACAGCTTCAACTGAATTTATAACAATGAAGAAAGGTTGATGAATCAGCTAGTAAATTAAGAAAAATTTGTGGGATCGCTTGTTTTTCTTGAACTACTAGTGTGAAATTAACTTCAAATATAGCAGCATTGGCTTTTACTAAAAGTGGAGGATGACATTTCAAAAAACGTATGCTATGTGAATTAGTTGATTGGAGTGGAGACTGGGTGACTCCTCGGGATTAGCGGTAGCGATAAAAGCGCCAGTCGGAACGGAAATCAACTACACGTTATGATGATGAGCCTAACAATGCAAAAATCAATTTTTTTATGCTACTTAATTTTTAGCTAGAAACGTTCATAGCAAGTCTTTAAGATCCACTCTATAAAGGGTGGTTTTTCACATTAAAAGCAAACAAATAAGCGAATAAATTAGAATTATTGTTAAAGTTAGTAGTCAATTGCTGAAGATTGCGTTATGATAAATACCGTTAAATCAACGTTTTGAAAGTGTGTGAATATTAATGGAAGTTAATACAATCTATTTAGACAATAGTGCAACAACAAAACCTTTAAATGAGGTTATGCAAGCATTTATGGTAGTGAATGAGCAGTATTATGCCAATCCTGCTTCCATCCATGCAATGGGTGTTGAATCAAACGAATTATTAATGCGTGCACGTGAGCAAGTAGCAGATATTTTGCATACAGAAGCAAAAAATGTGCTATTTACATCAGGTGGTACTGAATCTAATAACACGGCAATATTTGGTTTAGCACGTAGTAATACGCATAAAGGAAATCATATTTTAACAACTGAAATTGAGCATCCATCTGTTCTGGAATCTGTGAAGCAACTTGAACAAGAGGGTTTTGACGTAGAATACTTACGAGTGGATAAAAATGGAATTATTTCTTTAGAGGAGCTTCGCACAAAAGTGCGCAAGGATACCATTTTAGTAAGTATGATGCATGTAAATAATGAAATGGGTGCTATCCAACCAATTTTTGAGGCTGCAAAAATTATTCATGAATCGAGTCGTGCAGCTTTTCATGTTGATGCTGTACAAAGCTTTGGGAAATTACCAATATCATTTAACGATGACGAGGGACCAGACTGTATGTCAATTTCTGGCCATAAAATTCATGGCTTTAAAGGTTCAGGTGTACTAGCATTCCGTAAAGAAATGAAGTGGCAACCATATGCACTTGGTGGAGGGCAGGAGTTTGGTTTACGTAGTGGAACAGTAGCTGTACCGCAAGCTGTAGCCTTATCCAAAGCAGCTCGAATAGCAGTAGAGATAATGAATGACCGTGCGAAAAAATACCGTCAATGGTATGAAGAAATATGTTCGCAATTAAGAGGATATGGGGAAGTTGTTCATATTTTATCAACACCACAAGGAGCGGCACATATTTTATCTTTTAGTATTCGCGACTTAAAAGGGGAAGTCATTATAAATGCATTGCAAAAACGCAATGTAATTGTATCGACATCGAGTGCTTGTTCATCGAAACAGACAAAAACAAGCCATGTTGTTGAAGCGCTAAATATCGATGAGCATTTTAAAAAGGGTGTTATTCGTATAAGTTTTGGCGCACATGTAACAAATGAAGATATAGAAAAGTTTAAACAAGTATTAGATGAAGTATTGATGGAACTTAAAGGAGAATTTAAATCATGATTTGGAAAGAAATTTTAATTCGATATGGAGAACTTTCTACAAAAGGTCGCAACAAGATGGATTTTATTCGTCGCTTACGAGAGAACATTCGTCATGCGTTTGCGGATTTAGGACATTTACACATTCGTACAGAGCGCGATCGAATGTTTATTGCTATTCAAAATGAAACACAAATGGACGTTCTATTAAAAGGATTACCTAAAATTTTTGGTATTCAATCATTTAGCCCAGTGGCAGCATGTGAAAAAGACATCGAGGCCATGAAAAAACTTGCCATAACAATTATGGATACATTTAAAAATGAACAGCTTACTTTTAAAGTAGAAGTAAAGCGCACAGATAAAACATTTCCTTTAGAATCACATGCCATTCAACGCGAAATTGGTGGTTATGTTTTACCACAATATCAAAATTTATCAGTAAAGGTGAAGAAGCCTGATATCGAACTTCGTGTAGAGGTACGTCATGATGCAACATATATGATGGCACAAGTTATTCAGGGTGCAGGTGGAATGCCTGTAGGTTCCAATGGTAAATCATTATTAATGCTTTCTGGTGGAATAGATAGTCCTGTCGCTGGTTATTTAATGATGAAACGAGGAGTGCGCTTAGAGGCGATTCACTTCTTTAGCCCACCGTATACAAGCCAAAATTCATTGGAAAAAGTAAAGGTACTTGCTAATGAATTAACGAAATTTGGAGCTAGTATACGTTTACATGTAATTCCCTTCACTGAAATTCAAGTTCTTATTAAAGAAAAAGTACCGTCTAATGTATCGATGACTACAACTCGTCGTATGATGCTAAAAGTTGCTGACAAAGTACGTGAAGAAATTGATGCACTAGCAATTGTTACAGGTGAAAGCCTTGGTCAAGTAGCAAGTCAAACTCTAGAGAGTCTAACTGCTATTAATGCTGTAACTAACACACCGATTTTACGCCCATTAATCTCAGCTGATAAATTAGAAATTATCGATATTGCAGAGAGAATCGGCACATACGAAACGTCTATTCAGCCATTTGAAGACTGCTGTACAATTTTTACTCCTGCAAGTCCAAAAACAAAGCCAAAGCTTGAAAAGGTTGAGCACTATGAAAGCTTCTCGGATTTTGATGAACTAATTGAACGAGCAGTGAAAAACCGTGAAGTCTATATTTTCCCGAAAAAAGAGCAAGAAGCCGATAAATTTGCGGATCTTCTATAGAAGAAACGTGCGATTTCTAGAGAGCCGACTCAAAAGCCTATTTTGAGTCGGCTTTTTTTAGTTCTCCTTCCTTTCTAGGTACAATTTACCTATAAAATTTTCGTATTAAAAATCTAATATCGCACATTCTATATTCACAAGGAGGTGAGAGACATGGCAAACACAAACCGCAGTTCAAACCAGCTTGCAGTACCAGGTGTACAACAAGCACTTGATCAAATGAAATACGAAATTGCACAAGAATTTGGTGTTCAATTAGGAGCTGACGCTTCAGCTCGTGCTAACGGTTCCGTTGGCGGTGAAATCACTAAACGTCTTGTACAAATGGCAGAATCTCAATTAAAAGGTATGCCAAACAGCAACCAATAATTGCTTAATCAGCAATTATTAAAATTAAAACCAGTGACCGTAAAAGGCACTGGTTTTAGTTTGTTTAAATTGTTTATTATTTATCCCTATTAACAGGCAGTAATTTATCTGTATCAAAAGAGAAGCATTAGGTCTTCCCATATCACTTTATCCTACAAATGATTTAAATGTAGCAACTGTTTCAAAAATATCCTCACTTTCGCAAATTGCAGAAATAACTGCTATTCCATCCGCACCTGCTTTAAATACCGAATGTGCATTCAAGCAGTTTATGCCTCCAACTGCAACGATGGGGAGTTCCGGATATTGTATCCGAACTTGCTGTAAAAAATCAGTTCCACTAGGTGGTTTGGCGTCGCTTTTAGAAGTGGTTGAAAAAATTGGACCAATTCCTACATAGTCAGCACCGTATTGTAAAGCAGTTTGTAATTCAGCTTGTGAATGAACAGAAACACCTAGGATCATGTTGCCAATTTTTTCACGTATTATCGCAACAGGAAAATCCTCTTGTCCAATATGAACACCATCCGCCCTAAGTTTTATAGCTAGCTCTACATCATCATTGACGATAAATGGAACATTATACTGATGACAGAGCTTTTGACATTTGCGAGCAAAATTTTCATAGGCTTGCCCAATTAGTGTATTTGGCCCTTTTTCACGGTATTGAAACATAGTAATTCCAGATTGGAGAGCTTTCTCTAAAACGTTTATCGGCTCATAATTTAAAACATTACTGGTACCCATAATAAAATATAGCTGTAGATTGTCACGTTTCATGAATGATCACCTCACAGGAATCCTTATAGTTTTGATAAGCAAAATGATTTGTTGGACCATGGCCATTACCAATAGATAAATCATGAGTTATTGCTAATTGAATAAATTTTTTAGCTTCCTCAATGGCTTCTTCTAAAGGTAATCCACGGCCAAGAAAAGCTGTTAATGCAGCGGAAAACGTGCAGCCTGTACCATGCGTATTTTTTGTTGCAATACGAGTGGACTGCATGGAAAATGACCGACCATCTTTAAAAAATACATAATCAATAGCAAAACATTTATCCTCTAAATGACCGCCTTTAATAATGACACATTGAACACCCATTTGTAATAAGATCTGAGCTGCTGCTTTAATATCTACAAAAGAATTGATTTTCCTTCCTGAAAGGGTTTCTGCTTCAGGAATGTTTGGTGTTACAATTGTTGTTAAAGGTAGCAAATAACTACGTATTGCCTCAATGGCTTCTTGCTGTAATAAGCTTTCGCCACCTTTTGCAATCATGACAGGATCTACAATAAGCGGAATATTTAATTTGGCTAAAATATGTGCAATTGATTGTATTATTTCGGAGGAAAACAGCATTCCTGTTTTAACAGCACTAATTGAAAAATCCTCGATTAGCGCTTTAAATTGTTTCTCAATAAAGCTCACTTCAATTGGTAAGACATCCGATACGCCAAGTGTGTTCTGGGCTGTTAAAGCTGTAATAACAGACGTTCCAAATACCTTTAATTCCTGAAATGTTTTTAAATCAGCCTGTATGCCTGCACCGCCGCCACTATCTGAACCAGCAATTGTCGTTACAATATGCATCATTCTTCACCATCCTTGGAAAGGCGATGTAGTTCATTTAACACTGCAATTTGAAAATCTCCGATATATTGAGAAGAAGAAGTGGCTTGCTCTGCCACTTTTTTATAAAGCGATAATGTTTCTACCAATTGGTCAAATGGTTTATCTCCTGCAGCGAAGGAGGCACAACAAATTGCACTCAATAAGCAACCTGTTCCAGTAACTTCTGTCATTTGAGAATTTCCACCTGTAACCCATTGCTGATGTTTACCATCAGTAATAAAATCCTTTTCACCAGTCACAATAACAATACATTTGTAGAGTTGAGCTATTTGCTGTGCCTCAACTTCTAAAGATATTGAACCACTACCGCTATCAACACCTTTTTGTTGCCAGTCTACATTGGCGATAGCCGCAAGCTCTCCAATATTACAACGAATTGCGGAAAATTTAATTTCCTTCAGTAATCGCTGTACCATTTGTTTCCGGTAAGTTGTTGCACCTGCTGCAACAGGATCTAAAATAACGGGAATGCCAAGAGCATTTGCTTTTTTTCCTGCAAGTAACATTGATTCTTTCATTCGCTCGTTAAGGGTACCGATATTTATCAATAAACCCGAGGCAATTGCGACCATTTCTTCAACCTCATGACTGTCATCAGCCATGACTGGAGAAGCGCCTATTGCTAATAAGCCATTTGCTTGAAAATTAGCCACAACATAATTAGTAATACAATGAATAAGTGGATTTTGTTTGCGGATAGTATGAAATACCAATTTAAGTCCTCCTTGTTGGATGGACGTAAGCGTGCAAAAAAGGCTCTTTTTCGTGTGGAAAAAACACGCAAAAGAGCCTTTCATCAGTAAATAGATGTGAATTGCTCCCTACGTCAGTATTAACTAACAGGTTCAAAGGGTCAGGTTTTACCTTCTCAACTCTAAATGAGTCCCCCTGCAATCATGCTTTTAGTTGACCAAAATGTACCATATTATTCATTCATGTTCAATAGGAAGTTTTTATAGGGAAGCGACAGCAACAAACGATTTCTGTGCGAAAGCGAAGAGATAACGAAGCGACAGCAACAATTACGCCAAGTTGAAATTGATAGAACTCAAACGTGACTGATGCCATATAGCAGAGCATGATAGTTGTCACTACTTTACTGAATTAGAGTGTATTCCATTGAAAAAGATAAAAATTGAGTTTTATAATAAGCGTAACAAAAGGGGGCATTTGCCATGAGAAGAGAAGATTTAATTGCACCAGAATGGTATAACATTTCAGAGGAAATTGAAAAATATGCTCAGGATTCTACAAAAAATGCATTATTAATTTATAACGAAGACGAGGAAATTCAGTATATAACATATACAGCTTTGCTTGAAAAGGCGAATCAGGCAGCACATGTATTTACATCTCAAGGTTTAAAAAAAGGTGATGTTATTTTAGTCATGGTGCCAAGATCGGTTGAAGCGTATATCGTGTACATTGCAGCCTTAAAGGCAGGTTTAACCATTATACCTAGCTCAGAAATGCTGAGAACTAAGGATATTGAATATCGAATCAATCATGCTGATGCAAAAGGCGTTGTTGCATTTGAGCCTTATATTGAACAATTTGATAATGTTGAAAATTTACAAGAAATACAGCAATTTGTCATTGGTCATGCACATGAACCTTGGCAGCCATTGCTTGAAAAAATGCAAAACCAACCAACAACCTACATAAGCATTACACCGACTAAGAGTACAGATATTGCATTTTTAGCATATACGAGTGGTACAACAGGCAATCCGAAGGCAGCGGTACATACACATAGCTGGGGTTACGCACACTTACGAACTACTGCACCAAATTGGTTAGGTGTTCAAGAAGGTGACATTGTTTGGGCTACAGCAGCGCCTGGCTGGCAAAAATGGATTTGGAGTCCGTTTCTCGCTACTTTAGGAAGTGGTGCTACAGCATTTGTTTACAAAGGACACTTTGATGCAGCAACATACCTTTCACTGCTTGAAAAATTCAATATTAATATTCTGTGTTGCACACCAACCGAATACCGTCTTATGGCAGGGCTTGAAAATTTACATGAATTCAATTTAAGTACAATACGTCAGGCTGTGTCAGCGGGCGAACCTTTAAATAGTGAAGTGATCAAAGTATTTTCCGAGGTCTTTAATTTACAAGTACGAGATGGCTATGGACAAACAGAGAATACATTACTTGTTGGTACAATGGTAGGGATGGAGGCGAGAATGGGCTCAATGGGTAAACCTACTCCGGGTAATACTGTTGAAATTATCGATGATTTTGGAAATCCTGTTGCAATTGGAGAAGTTGGAGATATTGCTGTACACTGTGAAACACCCGCGTTATTTAAAAAATATTTAAACGATCCCGAACGTACAAATTTACAATTTAGAGGCGATTGGTATATTACTGGAGATCGTGCATATAAAGATGGAGATGGATATTTTTGGTTCGAAGGACGTGGAGATGATGTCATTATATCGTCTGGATATACGATAGGCCCATTTGAGGTAGAAGATGCTTTACTGAAGCATCCAGCAGTGAAAGAAACTGCCGTTGTCGCAAGTCCGGATGGGATTCGTGGTAATCTCGTAAAGGCATTTATTGTGCTCTGTAACGGAGAAGTTGGTGATGAAGCACTTATTAAAACATTACAAAGCCATGTGAAAACTTTAACAGCACCTTATAAATATCCTCGTGCGATTGAGTTTGTTACTGAGCTACCAAAGACTGCATCAGGCAAAATTCGTCGTGTCGAACTACGTGAGCAAGAAAAAGTCCATTACATCAATCATCATTAATTTCCTAGGAAATAATGTCGAAAATCAAAGTTCCTGCTTTTTTTATGAACTTTGATTTTTTTTTTAATATTAGGTAATGTATTATAGGTTGAATGTGTCAAAGCTTTTGCATAGTATTGGCTCATCACCAAAATTTGGTGATGATATTTGTTAATAGGTATGACATATATATATAAGTTGATTGGAGCTTGGACGCTCGGCGGTGTGATCAACCCCATACTATGGCGCCATATTATTGCAATAAGTATGAAACAAATTAGGATTTCAACGTATAACATTATAAGGAGGCAGAAAGATATGAATGGTAAAAGGTGGGCTGCTTTAATAATTGCAGGTGTACTATTAGTTTTCTCATTAGGGATCAATACCATTTTTGCAATATTTAAATCGAATTTCTTTAGCAATTTTGATAGTTTGGTTGCTGGAAACAATTTGACGGTAATGGAAGAAGTTAAAGAAAGCGGCAATATGGATAAACGTATTGCATACTTAAAGGTTGATGGTGCAATTCAAGATGTTGGTTCAAGTTCATTATGGCAACCAGTTGCTTATGATCATCAATTTTTCTTAGATCAATTAGATAATATCTTAAATGATGAAACTGTTGAAGGTATCGTCTTAAGTGTTAATTCACCAGGTGGCGGTGTAAAAGAATCAGCAGAAATATATAAAAAACTATTGAAGATTAAAGAAGAACGACAAATTCCAATCTATGTATCTATGGATTCAATGGCAGCTTCAGGTGGTTATTATATTTCAGCACCTGCAGATAAAATATTTGCACAACGTGATACAATTACGGGCTCAATTGGTGTTATTATGCAATCTATTAATTACCAAGCTCTTGCTGAAAAAGTTGGTGTCAAATATGAGACATTTAAATCTGGTGAACATAAAGATATGCTTAGTCCAATGCGTGAAGTGACACCGGAAGAGCGTGCTATGATGCAAGATATGATTAACGAAACTTATCAGGAATTCGTTAATATTGTTGCAAAAGGACGAAATATGTCCGAAGCCGATGTGAAAAAAGTTGCCGATGGTCGAATTCTTAGTGGTACAAAGGCTCTTCAAGCAGGCTTAATAGATGAGATTGGTGATGAGGAAGCAGCAATTACTGCATTGCGTAAAGACTTTGGTTTAGAGGACGCAGAATTGTTTAAGTATACATATGATGCGGGTGGCTGGCAATCATATGTTGGGATGAAGATTGGATCAATATTTGGTCCATCAGCAGAGGAAAAAATGCTGATGAAAATTATGGCGGATTATAAAGCACCAAAAATGATGTACTTATATGGCGAATACTAAGGAGGGAGTACAATGACAAACAATGAAATTGTTATGCAAGGTTCACCCTCTATGGAGAATACACTCCTAATTGATAAGCCAATTACAAATAAAAACTATGCATTAAAAACGGCAGGATTTTGGATTCGTTTTTGGGCATTTTTATTAGATGGATTCGTTATTACAGCAGTAGTTGGAATTCTCGTTAACCCAATTTTTTATTTAATGGATTGGTCATTATCAGAAACAGTGTGGTATGCACCAATTTCGATTATATCTGCTATTCTCTATTACAGTTATTTCGTATTAATTACGAAATTTTTTGGGCAAACATTAGGGAAAATGATATTTGGATTACGTGTTATTTCATTAAAGCATGAGAAGTTGACTTGGTCAGATGTGTTATTCCGTGATTGGATAGGGCGTATCATCAATAGCATTTTTATGCCACTTTATATTCTCGTAGCCATTTTACCGGATAATCAAGGTCTACATGATTTTTTTGCAGATACAACAGTCGTTCATGAAAATATTTATATTGAAAAAGATATTGTGCAACCATCTTTGCTTGTCAAAGAGGAAAAGACTGATTCTGTATCTCAAGAAGAAAAAACTCAGCCTGAAAAGCTAGAGGGAAAAAACGAAGAATAATGGCTAGAGCTGTCTCGTTAAATGAGACAGCTCTTTAGTTTGCCTAGTCGGAACGAACCCAACGTTATGGTGAAGAGCTTGGAAAATGCATCAACCTTAAACAAACATGACTGAACAGGTGCGAAAAGATTTTTCAAAACTATTTTTGCTAAGCTGTCTCAGTTGCAATTAATTCCCTCCTTTTAGTAATATTATGTACATATGAAGATTAGGAGGCGTTTATATGGCACAAGTAACATTTAAAAATGGCCCAGTAACACTTGTAGGTAACGAAGTAAAAGTTGGAGACCAAGCACCAGGTTTTACTGTATTAGCGAATGATCTATCACCTGTTACATTAAAAGATTCAGAGGGGAAAATTCGTTTATTTAGCGTTGTACCATCATTAGATACTGGAGTTTGCGATGCACAAACACGTCGTTTTAATGAAGAAGCAGCAAACTTAGGTGATAATGTAGTTATTTATACGGTATCTGTTGACCTTCCATTTGCTCAAAAACGTTGGTGTGGTGCAGCAGGCATTGATGCTGTTCAAACAGTTTCAGATCACCGTGACCTTTCGTTTGGTGAAGCATACGGTGTCTACATCCAAGAATTACGTCTTCTAACACGTGCAATATTCGTTGTGGATGCAAATGACAAAGTGACATATGTGGAATATGTTCCTGAAGCAACAGATCATCCAAACTATGAAGCAGCAATTGCGGCTGTCAAAGCACTAGCATAATTTATTGATTTTAGGCTAAGATATTACTAGACAAAGGGGCTGTGACAAGTTTTTGTCACGGCTCTTTTCTGCGTGAAAGGAAGTTGTGTATGGAAAATATCGAAAAGTTATTTGGTATGCTAAATGAACATGCTGAAAAGATAGAAAAAGAACATAATGTTACATTGCTAGAGGGTATTTTAGATGGCTTAGAGGCATGGCTTGATGGGGAAGTTAATTTTTCACAAGATGGTGCTACAAAAGAAGATGTGCGCAAAGCGATTCAAATTGCTGTTTTAAAGGGGATGCGAAAAGGATCTCAGCCGAATCACCAAATGACACCTGATACTCTTGGGTTATTAGTTGGTTATTTTGTAGAGCAACTATTTGCAGATCGTCTAAAAACTGAAAAAATTTCTATTTTGGATCCGGCAGTAGGTACAGGGAATTTACTACTAACAGTTATGAATTTATTAGACGGAAAAATAGAAGCAACAGGTGTAGAGGTAGATGAGCTACTTATTCGTATAGCTGCTGCTACAGCTGATTTGACAGAGCAGCCAGTTTCCTTATTCCGTCAGGATGCTTTACAAGATTTATTAGTAAATCCTGCAGATGCTATTGTTTGTGATTTACCGGTCGGGTACTATCCGAATGAAGACGTCGCATTAGATTATGAACTATGTGCTTCAGAAGGAATGAGTTATGCACATCACTTATTTATTGAGCAGTCCATTAATTACACTAAGGATGGAGGCTACTTATTTTTCCTTGCACCAACCCATCTCTTTGAATCTGAGCAGTCGAAACAACTGCATAAATACATTCAAAAACATGCTTGGATTCAAGCAATTATTCAATTGCCAGATACAATGTTTGCCAATAAAGCCCATGAAAAGAGCATTGTCATTTTGCAAAAGCAAAGTAAGGAATTCAAAGCTCCAAAAGAGGTACTGTTAGCAAAAGTACCAAACATGCAAAATAAACAAGCTCTTGCTATGTTCTTTGAAAAAGTGAAGATGTGGCAAGAAGGGAAATAAGTATTAAAGGTATCCGAAATAGGATACCTTTTAGTTTGTCGCTAATAAAATATGTATCAATGAACAACATGTTGTTGTTGTTGGAGCTGCTTAGCACTTCGTTATTACACAAAGATTGCTGTCGCTTAGCTTTCGCACAGACCTGTTGTTGGAGTTTCATTTATGGCGTGCCAGAAGGTACATTTAAGTGAATTGGTTGATTGGAGTGGAGACTGGGCGACTTCTTGGGGATTAGCGATAGAGGAACGAAGGCTAAAACCATCACGTCCTGTGATAACGCCTTCGTGACCAACATCGTGTCGGCCCAAGCGGCTCATCGGAAGCCCCCAGGAAGCTCTGCTCTGCGCGAAAGCGAAGCGGCAGCGATAAAAGCGCCCAGTCGGAACGGAAATCAACCTCTCGTTTTTACCGGAGAGCCATACCTTATTTAATAGAACACTATAATCACATTGACATAATAGTTTTTCAACAATAAGAAAAAGGTATCCAAATTTGGATACCTTTTATGTAAGACAAAATTAATTTTCAGGTGTACGGATAACAAGTACGTCACAATTAGCTGAGCGTACAATTGCTTCAGATACTGAACCGATTAGGAAGCGTTCTACTGCATTTAGACCAGTTGCACCACAGATGATTAAGTCTGCGTCTACAATTTTAGAAAGCTCTTTTGTAATGATATTTTTTGGTGAGCCGTATTCAATTACAAGGTTAATATTTGTTAAGCCTTCTTCTTCAGCTTGTTTTTTGTAACCATTTAATAGCTCCTCAGAAAATGCTTGAGCACGCTCAGCAATTGAACGGTCATATGCTTCGATTGCAGCGAATGAACGTGTGTCAATAACATTTACTAAATTTAAAACAGCACCTTCGTTACGTTTTGCAACGTCAATCGATTTACGGAAAGCGTATTCAGCTTCCTTTGAACCGTCTACTGCAACTACAATGCTTTTATATTTATTAGCCATTTGAATTACCTCCCTGATTTGTATATCTCGATTATACCAAATGATTTTCTAAAGGAAATACTTTCCGGAAGAAAAAATGTGAAAAAGTGAAGGCATTTTCAGTGATTTCGATTTTCAGCACTTCTTAAATCCATAAAATAAATATTACTACCAGAAGCATATTTCTGTTACTTGCGTGGGCACTTTCCGGAGCACTATATAATTTGAATATTTAGTATTACGGGAATATTGTTAATTTTATTTATTATTATTTTAATTAAAGCATTTTTTGTTTATGTTTGGTAATATGGAAGTGCAAGGGGTGCATCAATACATCAAAGTGTATGTAACAAAATGTGCTTATTTTTTAGGTAATGGAAGGGGATAGGGAAGATGAAGATTGGTATTCCAAAAGAGATTAAAAACAATGAAAATCGTGTAGCTATGACACCAGCAGGGGTTGTAACATTAACAAACGCAGGTCATGAAGTGTACATTGAAACTGGAGCAGGTTTAGGCTCAAGCTTTACAAATGCAGACTACCTTGCTGCAGGTGCTCATATTGTTGAGACGGCAAAAGAAGCATGGGCGCAAGAAATGATTATGAAAGTAAAGGAACCTGTAGCATCAGAATACGATTACTTCAATGAAGGTCAAATCTTATTTACTTATTTACATTTAGCGCCAGAGATTGAATTAACGCAGGCACTTTTAAATAAAAAAGTTATAGGTATTGCTTATGAAACAGTACAATTAGCTAATGGTTCTTTACCACTTTTAACACCAATGAGTGAAGTTGCGGGTAAAATGGCAACGCAAATTGGTGCACAATTCTTAGAGAAAAATCATGAAGGTAAAGGTATTTTACTGGGCGGCGTATCAGGTGTACCACGCGGTAAAGTTACAGTAATCGGTGGCGGTATAGCTGGAACAAATGCAGCGAAAATAGCGGTCGGAATGGGTGCTGATGTAACGGTTATTGATTTAAGCCCAGAGCGTTTACGTCAATTAGAAGATTTGTTTGGCCGTGATGTTCAAACATTAATGTCCAATCCTTATAATATTGCAGAATCAGTGAAAAACTCAGATTTAGTAGTTGGTGCGGTTTTAATTCCTGGCGCCAAAGCACCAAAGCTTGTTTCTGAGGAAATGATTCAGTCAATGCAATCAGGCTCAGTAGTAGTCGATATTGCTATTGACCAAGGCGGTATTTTTGAGACATCTGATCGTGTAACGACACATGATGACCCAACTTATGTAAGACATGGCGTTGTGCATTATGCAGTTGCAAATATGCCAGGAGCTGTACCACGTACATCAACAATTGCTTTAACAAATAATACAATTCCTTATGCACTTCAAATTGCTAATAAGGGTTACAGACAAGCATGTGTTGAAAATGCTGCATTGAAAAAAGGTGTTAATACGATAGATGGACATCTCGTTTACAAGGCAGTTGCAGATTCTCAAGGTCTGCCATATGTCAATGTTGATGAGTTAATTCAATAAGTAAAATAATAAAAGGAAGCACCATGTTTCATTATGGTTGCTTCCTTTTTTAATGACTCATCACCATAACGTGTGGTTGATTTCCGTTCCGACTGGGCGCTTTGTAGCTGTCGCTTTGCTTTCGCTACAGAAAACATTTGTTGCTGCCGCTACGTTAACACTACGCTTTCGCACAGAGCAAAGCTTC
>NZ_JBNNTL010000034.1:0-12485 GCF_050278745.1 Lysinibacillus sp. NPDC094403
TAGTTCGTTCTTTAATCTTGAAAGTCTAGTATATAAAAAATACCTGCAGTTAGCACACTCTTTTTCAAGTGTCCTAACTACAGGTACCATATTAATAGTTAAGATTCAGTACCCCTTTGTTGAAATATTTTTTTACACATAACTAAAAGAATAATAAGCCAATTAAAGAAAGGAATAGAGAGATTCCGAGAATTACCCCAGCAACTTTCATATGTCTTTTACGCCCCATTACAACAATTGCAACATATTCACGAACCATTGCATTGGGCCAATAATAAAAAGCTGTTTTTGAGCCGATACCTTGGCTATTCAGACCAGCTTGTCTAGCGTATAGACCAGCTCGGAAAAGATGGAAATTATTCGTTGTAAAGATGCTGTTATATGTATCACCTGGTTTTAAAGTATCCATCATTTGTTTCGAAAATAACATATTTTGATAGGTGTTTACAGAACGATTTTCTTGCACTGTATGCTCAATAGGAATTCCTTTTTCAACAGCGTATTTTTGCATCGCTTCCGCTTCAGGCAGATTTTCATCGGAACCTTGTCCTCCTGAGAAAATAATTGTTGGTGGTGTGGTAACCGCTGCTTGTTTGTGATAAAAATCAATGGCTTTATTAATTCTACTTGCAAGAAGTGGTGGTACTTTATCGTTAATTAAACCACTGCCTAGCACGATGATAAAATCTTGGTTATACTTTGGTTTATTAAACTGATAGAGGAAATATGCAGTTAGAAAGTTTGATAAATGAATTAAGAAATAAAAAATTATAAGCGATACGCCACCAAAAATAGGTTGAAATATATTAGATAACAAACTGGATGGGCTAATAATAGGCATGACTATTAATAATAAAATAATGATAGCTGCAATTAAAGTTAAGGAGTTTGCTAAGCGTCTTCCTTCTCTTTTCATTAAAATTCTTGCATTAAGAAATAGTCCAAACATTAAAGCTACTATTCCAAAAGGTATAATGAAGAACAGTGCTATTAAAGGAATAATAACTAAAAGCTTTATATTATTGTTTTCAGATGCTAAAGAAGCAATCGTACAAAATAAAAGAAATGAACAGAAGAAAATATTAAATAAAAATCCATTTATTATCTTTCTGGGATCTTTCAAATAAGAATACAGAAAAATAAAAAATAGGATAAGTGGAATAATTCCAAAATACATCAAAACCCTACACCTCGACTATATATTATTGATCATTCTATTTTACATAAAATACCTACTAAAGAAAATACTAAGTATCAAGCATTGTTTTTCTATTAAGCTCCTATATACAAGCATAGATTTTTGAAATTACATCCTTTTTACTTAATCCTTACTTAAACCTTAAAAATATTGTTAATTAAACAAGAAAACTTTTGCCTCACCACCAAAAGTTGTGGGTCGACATTTGTTAAAACGTATGCAAGTTATCTTCATTCAGTAGAAGACTCCTTCCTCTAAAGGTAGTGAGATGAATGCAAAAGTGGTTCCCTTTCAGTGGGTGTCCAAACACATACTGAAATAGAGGAACTCAGTCTAAGAACGCAACATCTTGTGGTAATTTATCTGTGCGACAGCAACAAATGTTTTCTGTGCGAAAGCGCAGCGACAGCAACAAATGTTATCTGTAGCAAAAGCAAAGCGACAGCAACAAATGTTTTCTGTAGCGAAAGCGCAGCGACAGCAACAAATGTTTTCTGTGCGAAAGCGCAGCGACAGCAACAATTATGCCGAGGCGAAATCAACCACACGCTATGGTGATGAGCTGAATTTTTGTAAGGAGGGAACTATAATGATAATTATGGAAACGGAAAGGTTGAAATTACGAGAATTTAATGATGATGATATTACTGCCCTATACTCAATTTTTTCAGATGCTGAAACAATGAAATACTATCCAGCTCCATTTACTTTACTGCAAACTAAAAATTGGATTGAAAAAAATAAACAAAGATATCGAGAAGATGGTTATGGTTTATGGGCTGTATATTTAAAGGAATCAAATGAATTAATTGGAGATTGTGGCCTCGTTAAACAAATAGTTGATGGAAAAGCTGAAGTTGAAGTGGGCTACCATATCAATAAAAAATATTGGTCGAAAGGATATGCAACTGAAGCAGCTAAAAGTTGTGTAGAATATGGATTTACACATCTAGGACAAGAAAAATTAATAAGTATTATTGATCCTAAAAATGAAGCATCAATTCGTGTGGCTGAAAAAAATGGTTTTATGAAGGAAAAGGAGTCGTTTATTTTTAGTAAAATGCATCATATATATTCAGTACAAAAGAATACGTTGTAATTGTAAAAATAATGAAGATTAAGCGATTACAATTACAACTTTATGATATTGTACATAAGAATTTCGGTTAATTTTTACACTTAATTTCATTTTTATCAAGATTTATTTAAAATTGATAGGAAGTTTCTAACTATTTTTCTTTTCAAATTGTGAGAAGGAAATTTGGTTATCCTATGAAAGATTCTTTTTTAAATAGTAGTGTTCATAATCCCTTCCGACATTGTCCAATGTACCGTAGATTTGGTATCCGTGATTTTGATAAAAATCTAATGCTTGAAAACTTAGTGTATCTACTTTTATAAAATCGCATTTGTTATTTAAAGCAATTTGTTCGATTTCTAATAACAATTTAGATCCATGGCCAAATCCACGAATATCCTCGTCGATCATAAGTGTATGTATCTCTAACCAATTCCAGCAAATTTCCCCCAATATGCCACCACGGATTTGATCATTTTCATCTGAAAGGAAGAGGTTGATTTCTTGATATCTGCCTCTTAAATCTTTTGGAAAATGTTTTAAATTGTATTCGTAAAGCTTATTATTAATTAAAGATTTTTTACGTTCACTTTGCTCTTGTGAGATTTTGTATTGCATAAATTTTTTTCCCTCCTATTTTATAATGTGAAATTTCGTTTCCAAATCATATGATGGCTGTTGTTATTCCAATAATGTTCCAGTGAAAAGTTTGGATTCCTCAACTTTTTCCGCCAAAAAGTTTGTGCCTGATTGTATCCACTATCTAAACAAAAACCTATCACATTTCTACTCTCAAGCGTGATGAATATTTTTTGAAGTAACAAAGATCCTATTCCACAATTTTGATAGTTGGGGTGAATAAAAACTGTCCCAATCTCAGGGAAGTTTGTTATATCTTCTTTTACTGTTTTTTGAATTAATTCATTCGCTACTCCATATTCGATTGTACCAATAATTTTCTTAGTTTCCTCCTCAACTGCTAACCAGAAAAATCGCCGCTCTCCTTGGCTTCCCAAATCCCATTAAAAATATTTTTTTCGTTTCCAATTCGTCTGTTTGGTCATTGTAGAGCCCTGCAAGACCTTCTTTTGCAAAAGTATCGGCAATCAAAATCAGAAAAAACTCATGCAATTCTCCAGTATCTTTAGGTTTGGGACGCCTTATGTTAATTCGTAAATTATAAAATAAAAAAGTTAAGCGTATTTAGCAATTAAATAAATAACCAGGTACTTAAGACCTGGTCATTTTAAATCATTCATTTATTTTTTCATTCTCTGGTTCTAAATGAATAAGAATATTGGCTTTATGAAAGATGCTATTAATCTTTTCTTCAATACGATCACATAAATCATGAACTGTTTCAATGCTTTTATTTGAAGTAACGACTAAATGGAAATCGATATATTCTTCCGCACCAGAACGTCTAGTTCGAAAATCGTGATACTCGATGTATTCATCTTTAAATGATTCAATAATTTGAATAATTTGTTCTTCCTCTTCCTTTGATAATCGTGCATCCAATAATGGAGGAAATGCTTCTTTCATCAGTTTGAAAGCTTCCGTCATTATATAACATGCTAATATAATACCGATGATCGGGTCTAAAATATACCAGCCAGTTAAATGAACAATCAATAAACTCAAGGCAACACCCAATGATGTATAGACATCCGTAAGTAAATGCAGTGCATTTGATTTCATGGCAACAGAGTTGATATTCTTTGCGGTTCTATAAACAATCCTTGATACAACAAAATTAATCAAGGCGCCAAATAACATGACCAGTATTCCTAGAATTGGAAGTTTGATGGGTGTGGGAGTAATAATTTTATGAATACATTCATAAATAATCCAAATCCCAGCAACAAAAATTAATAGTGTTTCAATCGTTCCAGAAATATTTTCAACTTTTCCGTGTCCGTATGGATGCTCTTCATCAGCTGGTTTACCGGAGATTCGTACGGAGAGAAAGGCAATAAAAGAAGCAAGTAAGTCTAACAAAGAATGGATTGCCTCCGATAAAATTGCAACTGATCCAGTGAACAATCCAACGATAATTTTTAATATAACAACAGTAAAATTACTTATAACTGATAAAAATGCAATCTTTGATGAATGCACCTTAAATCACCTCCTGATAAATATAGACTTATGATACCAAGTAAACTTTGAGTGGGTCTATAGCAACGTTTTTTCCTAATTTCTATTAAATAACTAGTGTGAAAAAAAGTTGTATAAAGGAAAAATGCTTACCCATCTTAAATAAAAATTTTATACAACCCAAAAATAGCATTGAGAGCACTAGCTACATTCTTCATAAAGCAAGAGAAGAATAATGATAATATTATGTGTAGATGCGATAAGGTTAATTTCTACTTAAGAAATTAAAGTGTTGATTTATTCCTAAAGAATACCTAGGATTTGAAGTGTTTTCTAATTGTACATATTTTGCCGTGAAATCTAGCTAATAGTTAATAAAAAAGAAAAGGAATTGCTATCCATTTTCTACACTCGATATAATAAAATAGGCTCATCACTATAAGTAAGGGATGATATTAGTTAAAACGTATGTCATATATATAGGCTGATCTTCGTTCCGTCTGGGCGACTCCTCAGGGAATAGCGTCACAGATGAGACACTGGAGCGCAACGAAGCGGCCCCAAGTAAGCGCCCAGTCGTAACGGAAATGAACCACACTTTTTGGTAATGGGCTATAAAATAAAGATATCTTATTTGGTAAGTAAAGAGGTGGATGGTAAAGTGGATTATCTTCAAATTACAAGGACCAATATCGAACAGGAGCATATATGTTGTGCACTCGGTGCGAAGCAATATGAGCAAGCGGTTAAGCAAAAGAAAGAATGGCTAATGAACCGTATGGATGAGGGGTTAGTTTTTTATCGTTTAAATGATCGGGCAAAGGTGTTTATAGAATATTTACCTGCACATCAAGCTTGGGTTCCTATTGATGCACCGAATTATATGTATATTAATTGCCTATGGGTTTCAGGTAAATACAAAAATCAAAATCATGCTAGACAATTGTTTGAAAAGTGTAAGGAAGATGCACTAGCGCAAGGTATGGATGGCATCGTCCATATAGTAAGCCAGAAAAAGCTTCCATTTCTAAGTGATAAGCGTTTTTTTGAACATTTGGGATTTAAAGTTGTAGATCAAGCAGCGCCTTATTTTCAGCTAGTTGTCTATAAATTTAACGAGTGTGCTGATCATGATCCTTCCTTTAAACTACAGGTGAAAAATCCGTTATCTAATAACAATGGTATTGTGATATACTTCACTGCCCAATGTCCATTTGCAGTAGGTGTTATAGATGATTTGAAAAATATAGCAGAGAAAAGGGGCATTCCTTTTCGTACATATCAACTAATGACGAAAGATGAAGCTCAGAATGCACCTATCATATGGACTACCTTTGGACTGTTTTACAATGGTCAGTTTATTACACATGAAATTATGAGTGCAAACAAGTTCGAAAAATTATTAAATACATTATAAGTAGAGAATTTATCTCCTTTTCATGAATTTTAAAATAAGAGCAAATAAACAAATACCTAGTAAAGAACCTAGAGTAAACGACCAAGAAAAATAATCGAAAAAGATGTATGCGATTAATAGTGCTAGCATATAGCCAAGAGTAGTGCCCAACAATTGTTTTTTTATATTCAACGTACTCACTCCCTTCTGTGTGAAATCTTAAGAAGTTAATCTTCTTTATTTGGCTCATTACCAAAAGTTGCGGATGACATTTGTTAAAACGTATGCCATATATATAGGTTAGCTGGATTGGACGCTGGGCGCAGCTAGGAAAGCACCCAGTTGGAACGGAAATCAACCACACGTCATGGTGGTTAGCCCTTTATTTATATTTTATAGAAATATTAGGTAAATATCCACAGGAATCAGGATAAAAGGAAGGTGGCCATCAGTTTTGAAAATTAGCAAACAGTATGCAGAACATTATATATGGGGAGATCAATGTGATGGTTGGCATTTAGTGAAGAATAATGATCAATTACGCCAAGGCGAAATTGATTTGTGATGTGATGGTGCACCCTGATTATCAACGACAGGGGGTTGGCACATTAGTTATGAAGACTTTGTTAGAGTATTGTCAAAAAGAAAATATAAAATGGATACAGCTTTCATATGCAAAGAGCAAACAACCTTTCTATCAAAAACTTGGATTTATAGAACGTAATCCCGATGCTCCAAGAATGATATTATTTTATGAATAGTTGAAAAAATATTATTAATCATAAAGGAGTTAAAGTTGTTTGAAAGCAAAAAGCATTAAATTATATGAATTTGGAATCCCTCGGGAGGTTTTGAAGTTTGAAAATAAAACGATTAAACCTCCTCAAGAACAAGAAATTCTTGTTCGAATGCTGGCACGACCTATTAATCCTTCTGATTTAATACCAATATGGGGGAAGTATGCTCATCGAATTTCTTTACCAACTATCCCTGGCTATGAAGGAGTAGGAATTGTAAAGGATGTAGGTCCGTGTGTTTCTCAAAATCTTATCGGAAAGCGTGTTTTACCTTTACGCGGAGAAGGAACTTGGCAGGAAATTGTAAAAACAAGCGCAGAATACGCAGTACCTATTCCCGATTCCATTGATGATTTTACCGCAGCTCAAATGTATATCAACCCAATGACAGCTTGGGTGACTTGTACTGACATATTACAATTGCAGCCAAATGATGTTTTAGTAGTGAATGCTTGCGGGTCCGCAATTGGCCACATATTTGCTCAACTAGCAAAATTGTTAGGTTTTCAGTTAATCGCAGTCACGAGAAATAATAGACATACTGACGATTTAATTCAGCTTGGTGCTTCCTATGTAATTGATACTTCAGTAGCACCACTCTATGAGACAGTGATGGAACTAACAAATGGCAGTGGGGCTGATGCCGCTATTGATTCTATTGGGGGGACAGCAGGAAATGATCTTGCTTTCTGCCTGAAATCTGGAGGGTATTTTTTAGCTATTGGCCTTTTATCAGGTGTGCAAGTGAATTGGCAAAGAATCGTTAAAGAGGCAAATGTAAAGGCAAATATGTTCCATTTACGTCATTGGAACAAGCAAGTCTCGATAGAAAGATGGCAAGGTACATTTCATCACTTAATCAATCTAGTGAATAGTGGTAAATTAAAAATGATGGCAGTGGATTCTCATTATGATTTGTTAGACATTAAAAATGCGATAACGGCAGTTGAATCGACTAAAACCTCTAAAGGAAAGATTTTTTTAACTTCTTTCAGCGGAAGTCTCCCACCTCTATAGGTGGTGAGTTGAATGCGGAGCCTCTGGCGGATGTCACGGAATCGGAAAGGAGTTCACATAGGATGTTAGCCTAAAATCATCGCATTCATGCGATTACGGCTAACTGACCTGCATCACGCAGGCCTAAGCACAAAGCCGGTTCCAGACGCAATTATGCCGAGGCATAATTGATCAAGTTATTAATATGAACGAAGGGTAATTTATTTTACCCTTCGTTTTTTATATTGTGTCTATGCTACTGTTCTACTCTTCAATCCAACCTCTCTAGCGCTTGTTTTCAAAATAAATCTGTTGATAAATATCTTAAACCAGTATCGGTTAGGATAACGACAATTCGTTTTCCTTTGTTCTATGGACGTTTTGCAAGAGCTGTGGCGGAAAAATGATATCGCAACAATACCTGCAGCCACATATGCTTGTGCAGTTTCCACCTCTAGTACTTCAACAATTATTTTTAAATGAACATTCTAAGGTACACAAGCCTTGTTCGCTTCTCAGAGAAATTCTTGCACTATCTTTGATTAACTATCTTTTTTTAATCCAAATGAACTAAAAAAGATTCTAAAGTAATCTTTAAAGTGCATTAATATATGTTTATTTGGAGGAATTTACTTTAAATTTGCTAATTAATGATATTTTGGAATAATATTTGTTAAAATGTAACTCTTGTATATAAGTTGATTAGAGTGGAAACTGGATGACTACTTGAGATTAGCGTTAAAAATGAGTTATTAATTTAGCTTGATGTTGTTTGGGAGATGAAAGTATGAAAGAGACAATTTCTTCAGTTTGTATAACAGCTGAAACAAAAATTAACATGATGAAGCAAAAGCCTGCTAATTATTTATTGTTAGCTATTTTTGGCGGACTTTTTATCGGATTTGGAATTTTGCTCATCACTACTATAGGAGGCTTATTAAGTCCAGCTGGGGTACCGAGTATGAAAATCGTACAAGGCTTATCATTTGGTGTGGCACTTAGTATGGTCATGATGGCTGGGGCCAATTTATTTACCGGTGATAATCTAGTTTTAACGGTTAGTACACTATCAAAAAAATCATCACCATTAGAGATGTTAGGTATTTGGACGTTTAGTTACATAGGAAACTTCTTTGGTTCGCTTTTAGCAGCCGCATTATTTTTTTACTCGGGGCTAGCAGGTGGAGATATAGCAGCTTATATTGAAAAACTTGCTACAGCTAAGATGAGTGGTAGCTTCGTTGAACTTTTATGTCGAGGTATTTTATGTAATTTGCTTGTATGCTTGGCCGTATGGTGTACCTATAAATTAAAAACAGAGACAGGAAAATTAGTGATGATTTTCTGCTGTATTTTCCCTTTTGTTACAATTGGATTTGAGCATTGTATCGCAAATATGACATTGTTTTCCCTTGCTCTCTTAATACCTCATGGTGAACTTGTATCGTTTGCTGGAGCTATTTCTAATTTATTACCTGTAACACTAGGTAATATTATTGGGGGAGCGGTTATTGGTTTTGTCTATTGGGTAAATGGCAGAGAGTAATAAATCACGGGTATTGCTATTCCAGACAGTATCATTTCCTTGGTTGGAAGTAAAATACTACGTGCTGCGACGGCAATTTGAGAAGTGATTGTTGTGAAGCCTCTTTACATATACAGGAGATTTAACTTCTTTCAGCAGTATTTTATGTAACGTAAGTGAAGCGGTAGTTATAAATGTTTTATGTACCGAAAGCGTAGCGACAGGTACAGAAGTCTCCCATCACTATAGGTGGTGAGATGAATGAGGATTTAACCTACTTTTCAGCGGGTGTCCATACACCCGCTGAAATACAGGAACTCGGTCTAGAACGCCACGTCCTGTGGCAACGACTGAGTGACCAATATCACGTTGGCCCGAAGCCGATTACGGACGTAATTATGCCGAGGCATAATTGATTCATTCTTTATTACGAATGGTTAAAGGTTTTCTTTCAATTTTCGTTCTTATTCATTTTGTAATCAGAATAAAAGAAGATAAGGGAAAGCACAAGAAGAATTAGTGGAAGAAAGAAGAAGCCAGCATCATATTTAACTAAATTTTCCATTTTTAACCCAAATAAATAAATGAATAAAGTAAAAGAAAAACAAAAAGCAATCGTTCCGGCTATGGTTTTCAATTAATGACCTCCTTTCTATTCTCTCCAACATTAACTGGCATTAAGGCTCCCACCTTATATTTCTTAGCCTTCTTCAAAACAGTACCCCTATAACCCGATTTTTTATATGCTAAGGCAATTATACGTTAGAGCGTGAATTATTAACATTGAGTAGTATAATAATATACCAATTGTCCCAGTTACTGATAGAGAGTGAAATTCGTATGTAAATTGAATCATTCGATTTTTTTAATAAAGAATAAAAAATTTACTCATCATCAAAAGTTGTCGATGACTCGGGAAAGTGCCCAGTAGGAACGAAAATCAACCCCTCGATATGCTGATGGGCCAAAAAATTTTCACTTTGGTATTTTTTAAAACTTGATAAATGAATTATGATTAAGGTAGTTTTATGTATTTGTAAGATGAGAGTATGAAAGAGACAATTTTTTCAGTTTGTATAACAGCCGAAACAAAAATTAAAATGATGAAGAATAGACCTAATAATTATTTATTGCAAGCTATTTTTGGAGGACTCTTTATTGGATTCGGAATATTGCTCATGTTACTATTGGCGGCTTATTAGATCCAGCTGGGGCACCAAGTATGAAGGTCGTACAAGGCTTAGCATTTGGTGTTGCACTAAGTATGGTCATATGCTGGCAGATGCAAATTTATTTACAAGTGCTAATTTAGTTTTAATGGTTAGTACATTATCAAAAAAATCATCGCCATTATAAGCTATTGGTATTTGAACATTTAGTTACATAGGGAATTTCTTTGATTCTCTGCTAGGAGCTGTATTATTTTTTACTTGGGGCTTGCAGTCGGAGACACAGCTACCTACATAGTGGCTACCGCTGTTGAAGTTAGTTCATTTACTTTAGGACAATTAGTAAAAAGTTATATGCTATGGTAGTTTGTAATAATTAATTCATTTAGATAATGGATTGCCAAAAATAATAATGTTTCGTGGGGAGTGGAGATTGTGAAAAACATTGAAAAATTGAAACATGCGATACAAAAATTAAGTGAAGCAGATGCAAAATCCATGCTTTTCTTTTCATTAATCAATGAGCAATCTGCTGAAAATATTAAACGATTTATTTTAAAACAAGTAGAGGATCACACAAAATTCAAAAATGTACAAACTGTACATATTGTATTTGGTCATTCTCCTGGCGGAAGCTTAAGAGCGGCATTCCGAGAGACGGACTATGAAATAACAGAAGATATTATTATTTTACCAAGTGATTTTTCTGTTGGTCCATTGATGGAATTACATAAAGAGTCTGGAATTATGGCACGTTTAATGTGGTTACAAGAGCGATATAGTATAGATAATGATGAGCTAAAAGTTTATCAGCAAGATATGATAGATGCTTTTGAAAAAATATATAATATCCCTCCTCATCAGGATATTATCATTTGGACTTGCCAAAATGCTCATGAACAGACAGGACTACGTATCGTTTTGGCATTGCTAAAAAATAAGTTAAATAGCGTGTTTGTACTAGACACTTTTAAAATATTTCACGAAATGTATACATTCCCACAATTAGCAGAAGAAAATTATCCTAGGTCATCAGGAGAAATAAAATCAGAGGATTTACTCCTGTTTTATGAACATTACGAGTCACGCCCTTTAAAAAAAGAGCAAAGGCAAGCATTATGTGAGGAAGGATTAGGAATGCTTTATGATGATTACAATATAATCCGTTCGTGGGAGCATCATGAACTATGGAACAATATGACAGAAGATCGTGATGATGCTTTTATAATTAGTTGTGCCAAACGTTTGCATGAGGAAGATGATGAGGTTAAATATTATAAAGCAGCAAGATTAATAGGGGAAGTACTTGGGCATATGGAACAATATAGAGGCGATGAATGGATTGAATATCGTCTACGCACTTTAGTTAAGCAAGGTTTCTTTACATATAAAGGAGATTTAAAAGCGATGCGACTATATGAAGTAAAATTAACGGATGAGTACTTGACAAATCCCATCTCTTAATACTTTGACTTTAAGATAATTCATAGATAGAATGACAGGTAGAGTTGCTTATGTAACTCTACTTATTTTATATCGATGTGAATAATGCTGTGAAATTAATAGATTATGTAATGAATATATAAGTGAGGAGGAAGTCAAAAATGGAACAAGAAGTAAACCAACATACGATTCTTCAAGCAATTTTAGAGCTTTCGAAGCAGATGCAAGACATGAAATCAGATCTTCAGCAACAAATCGAAGCGGTTGATGTTAAAATCGAAGCGGTAGAAAAGAGATTAGAAGAGAAAATCGAAGCGGTAGAAAAGAGATTAGAAGAGAAAATCGAAGCGGTAGAAAAGGGATTAGAAGAGAAAATCGAAGCGGTAGAAAAGGGATTAGAAGAGAAAATCGAAGCGGTAGAAAAGAGATTAGAAGAGAAAATCGAAGCGGTAGAAAAGAGATTAGAAGAAAAATTCGAAGTAGTAGAAAAGAGATTAGACAAAGTTGAACAGAATTTAAGTCGAAAAATAGATCTTGTAGATGCAAAATTTGATATAATATCACTGGATGTAATAACGACAAAGGCCGAAGTATCTATGCTTAAACAAGTAAAATAATTTAAATTAACATACCGTACCTCTTAAGGTTACGGTATTTTTTTATCTTCATTCAGTAATTGTTTTTTGTAGCGAAAGCGAAGCGACAGCAACAACACGGTTTTGTCTGTGCGAAAGCGAAGCGACAGCAACAACATGGTTTTGTCTGTGCGAAAGCGAAGCGACA
>NZ_JBNNTL010000035.1:0-11388 GCF_050278745.1 Lysinibacillus sp. NPDC094403
TGATGTCCAAAATTTTGTTTCGTTCACTAACTCAAGGTTAGCTACTAAAAACTTTATTGATTACGTTTTGCTTGTTCAGTTTTCAAGGTTCATTTTTTTCATTTACTGTGTCACCTCTTGGCGACTTATACATAATAACATCGATTAATCATGAAAGTCAACACTAAATCATAAGTTTTTTTAAGAACTTTATTTTTTTGTTTAAAAATATAGAAACGAGGTTGTTATGATGGTACGTAAAACGTTAATTTCACTGCTTTTCATCGTAATACTGTTTGTCTTTATAAAGCCGATAAATTCTACTATGATTTCTGTTTTTAACATTGCTGATGCTCCAGCAGTTGTGACAAAAGGTCATTATGGTACATCACTTATTGTCGAAATTTCTTTTTCTGATGAAACCTTGTTGGACTGGCTTAAAACTGTAAAAGAACCTTATCCGCTTCTATTGTTAGATGCTGCGTGGATTGAACGTTCACCCGAGCACATAAAAGTCATTAAAGAGCGAAAGCTACCTACAGGATTATTAGGACCTGAGGATTCAGTGGATAAGCCAATTGATCTTGCCATCGTTCAAAAAGATATTAATATTTACGAAAAGCATTTGCAAGAAACACCACTTTGGTTTGCAACACAAAATCACCAGTATTCTCAGGATTTGCAAAATAACTTATTTCAACAGCAGATGAATATACTTTCTCCCTCTCTAATTTGGAAAGGTGAAAAGACACCTAAATTACAAAAGGGAGATTTTGTTTTTATCTCTTTACACCAAAATAATAAAATCTCGTTTAAAGAACTGAATACATTGCTACAACAAAATAAATTTATGTCGATTGAGGAAAATATATTCGGTTATAAAGTTCAAACTAAAAAATCACCATAAAAAAGAAGTTGCCTCCAACTAATAGAGGCAACTTCTTTTTTATTTTTTATGCATTTTTAACTTGTTCACGACGTGCTTTGCGGCGTGCTTCTAATTTTTGACGATCTTCTTCGGATTTTGCATTATATTTTGGTAATACTAATAATTGATAAGCATTTACAGCGAGTAGCGGGAATAATAATAGTGCAACATACTCGTTAATTTTTTCATCGCGACCCATTAATGCAATTGTCCATTCCAGTGTTGTAACGACAATCATAAAAAATAATGCCGAAATGAAAACATGTTTTTTTCCTGTTAATTTTACTTTTTGAATGGCTGTTGCTATAGCGCCGAATATTAATACAATTAACAAGCCAATATAGAATAACCAGCTTTGTCCATCCTTTACACCTGGTATGAAACGGAAGAATATAATATCAAAAATAGTAATAGCAATTAATAATAGCTGTACCCAATTCCATAATGTAAGTGTTCTAAAAATATTAACCCCCACTTGATGAAGCGTTAAATAAGCAAAAAAGCCTGCTTGTGCAATAACACTCATTGTGAATCCTAAGAAAACCATCCATAAAAGCCCGGCTAAAAATTCACCCCAGTGACCGTTTGTTATATATGGTTGAAAGAAGTCCCATCGAATAAATAAACTGCAAATTCCGTTGACTGCGCCCCCAACGAGCATTGCAAAAAAGAAAAACTTTGCCCAATTTCGTATCGTCACAACTAAAAGTCCCCCAATTTCTCAATGTATATCTGTCCTTATTTTAACAATGCATTGTTAAAAAAGCTATTTCTCATCCTAATCAATACATAAAGTCATCATAAATGTGAACAATAATTGAAAGAGTCTATATATAGAAAGGGCTGATTATCGATGCGAAAATTCATCTTACTACTAATTCTAATGCTTTTTCTTTCTGCTTGTTCACAAGATAAAGCCTCTACCATGTCCTATGATGAAATAAAAAAAATAATGATCGACTCTTTACAAACTGAAGATGGTAAAAAGGCGCTGCGAAAGCTTTTAGAGGACCCAAGTTTCCGTGAATTATTAGTTTTGGAGCATGATGAAGTGAAGAAGGCTACCGAGTCTACCTTGCTTTCCAAAGAAGCAGAGGACTTTTGGAAAAAGACGTTCGAGGATCCAAAATTTAAGGAAACCGTAGCTAAAAGTATGCAAAAACAACAACAGGATATTATGAAGGAATTAATAAAAGACCCCTCTTTCCAAAAAGATATGGAGGCTTTCTTTGGCCAGCCAGATATGCAAAAGCAGTTAGAGACTATTCTAAAATCCTCCAATATGAGAAAACAAATGGAGGAGGTCGTCAAGGAAACGATTGAAAGTCCGCTTATGCAAACAAAATGGCAGGAGCTTATTAAGAAGAGCGGTGGCGAGGCAGGTAAAACTGGCGGCGGTAAAAAAGAAGCTGGTGGTGGTGAAGGCAATGAGCATAAGAGCTCTCAGTAGCCACTTATATGTAAAAACGGATTTCCTCCATTGTTTGAGGAAATCCGTTTTTATTATTTATTTAACTTATTTATGATTTTCGTCGCGATATCTAAATAGATTTGTCCTGTTGTGTGTTTTTCAGCATAAACAGAAGGTGCAAAATCTTCTTCTGACCAGTCAGGTTGAGCAAGAGGAATTTGACCAAGTAGCTCTGTACGTAGCTCTTCCGCTAACTTTGGACCTCCACCTTGACCGAATACGAATTCACGGTCACCTGATTTCGATTCATACCATGCCATGTTTTCAATAACGCCTAAAATTTCATGGTCAGTTTGTAAAGCCATTGCACCTGCACGAGCTGCAACGAACGCTGCCGTTGGATGTGGTGTTGTTACGACAATTTCTTTTGATGAAGGAAGCATTTGGTGAATATCTAATGCAACGTCACCTGTACCTGGTGGTAAATCCAATAGTAAATAGTCTAGCTCGCCCCATTCTACATCACGGAAGAACTGATCTAACACTTTACCTAACATTGGACCACGCCATACAATTGGTGCGTTATTTTCAACAAAGAAGCCCATCGAGATCATTTTCACACCTAAACGATCAACAGGGAAAATTCGATTGTCTACCACTTTGGGCATATCTGTAACACCCATCATATCAGGCACACTGAATCCGTAAATATCAGCATCAATCAAGCCAACCTTCTTACCTAGACGAGCTAATGCGACAGCTAAATTAACTGATACCGTAGATTTCCCTACACCGCCTTTACCAGAGGCAATTGAAATAACTTGAACTGTGCTAAGCGGAGATAAAATATCTTGTGCTTCAGCCTCAGTTGCTACGCCACGGAAGCCCTGTAGTTGTTCTGCTGACAGCTCTTCAAAACGAATACCAACTGTATTTGCACCCGCTTCTTTCAAAACTTCAACAATTTTCATTTGTAGCTGTAATTGTTCTGGTGTATTTGTTTTAGCAATCGCAATTTTTACACTGACATGGTTCTTCTCTTCTTTTATCGCTACGTTTGTAATACCGTCTGTTTCTGCAAATGATTTATGTAAAAATGGATCTTGTAGTTGTCCTAATATTTCTCGTACTTGTTGTTCAGTTATCACGACGAACACTCCCCTTATATTATCTCAATGTTAGTATATCATAATGATTAGATTTTCGTTGTGTTGTTGCTCTATTCAATTTTAGCTAATAAATACTCTTCTATACCTTCAACAATAGCATCTCCCATTTTTTCTTGGTATTTCTTATCCATTAATAGTGCACGTTCCTCATCATTACTTATAAACCCTGTTTCTACTAGTGCAGCAGGTACATCAGCTTTTTTCAATAAATATATTTGTTTTATAGACATTGCTTCTCGGTCAGTATTTTTCAAATTAGTGCGAATGGAATCTTGAATGCTCTTTGCTAATAATTCACTTTCAGCATGTCCTTCTTTATGATAAAACACCTGTGCCCCACGCCATTTTGTTTCAGGAATGGCATTTGCATGAATTGTAATAAAAATATCCGGCTTTTCTTTTTCTACTATGTCTTTTCTTAAAAAGATGTCCTGCTTTTTTCGCTCTCTTAATGTCCCAAACTTTTCTGATGACGCGTGCTCATCGATAACGTCTCCATCTGTTGTTCGCGTCATTACGACTGTGGCGCCTTTTTTCTTTAATTGCTTCTCCACATACTGTGCAATTGCAAGTGTAATATCCTTCTCAATTACTTCCCCCTTTGAAGCCCCTCCGTCCTGACCTCCGTGTCCCGCATCAATGACAATTTTTATGCCACCTAGTGGGTCCGGTAAGAAGAAGTTACGGTTCGAAGCATTCGTTTCATATGCCACAACCACTATACTCATTAGCATAATTACTCCTAGTGCAAGCCAGCGCTTCACCCATATCCACCACCCTTTTACGTTTAGTGTACGAAGTTAGTGATTGAACTATGCCTGAAAGTAGAAAAAACTCTCAAGTATTAAAATTGAGAGTTTTTTTTGTAGTAGAAGGTATTATTTTAGTAATGATAAAACATCGATAATCTATTTATAATACAAGAACTAAAGCCGAAAATTTATTATTTTAGTGTAAATTCTGGTTTAAACTTACCTGTATAAGGTTCATGCTCAACAAATACTGTTATATCCTTACCATCTTTATCTTTACCAGTTCTTTTATACGTGAATTTCTTATTATTTAGCTCAGTAATTTCGAGCACAGCCCCATATTTATTATCGCCAATTGAAACATGAGCTCTTAATTTATTTCCATCGATAACATTAAAGTAACCATAGTCACCTCGGCTTTTACCTGTTTCAGGATTGAAAAATTCATATTTATTCGTATTAACATCATATTTAGCAATGCTAATAAAATTAGTATTATATTGTGTTACATCATGTTTGTTTACATCTAATACAACTGTTCCTTGCCAAAGCGTACCAGCTAAAATTTTATCTCCATCCACGTCCTTAACAATAGGGCCTGTAGAAGTATTTAAAGTTTTATCTGGTGCAGTAAATGTTAGGTGTTTTTCCGTATAAGGGACATGCTCAACGAATACCTCAACATCACTACCATTTGCATCTTTCCCCATGCGTTTATAAGTAAACACTTTATTTGTTAGCTTAGTAATATCCACGATTTCTTGGTAATTTTTAGTTTCTGAGATCAATATTCTACGCTTTCCATCATTCGTAAAAAAGAAAATCCCATTATCATTGAGGCTTCCAGCTGTATTTGGATCGAAGAATTCATAGCGTGCTGAATCAGCGTCATATTTCGCAAGGCCAAGTAAATTTGAATTTTCTGCTGTTAAATCTTTATTATTTTTGTCATAAACTTTTGTGGCTTGCCAGTCTGAACTACTAAGAATTTTGGCATTCGCATGACCGTCTGTTATTTCTACCTGTCTTTGATCTGCCGTATTCCCTGTTTTTACTTCCTCAGTTTTTTTTACATCAGTTTTATTACCACATGCACCAAGAAGTGCAATTGCTGCAAGTGATAATATTAATAGCCTTTTCATATATTGACCTCCATTTTCAGAATAAAGAACCTAAAAGTAGTATCAGCCATTTCTATATAAAATACACATCACAGTTGCTAATAATATTCACGACAACAACAGTGCCTCAGGATATCTTGAAATACTTGAACTTAAAGTATCAAAGCATGTCCAAACAAAAAAACCCTTTCTCGAAAATTCGAGAAAGGGTTTGGAAACGTTGATATAACAACGATATTAACGTTTTGAGAACTGAGGTGCACGACGAGCGCCGCGTAGACCTGGTTTTTTACGTTCTTTCATGCGTGAATCACGAGTAAGTAATCCAGCAGATTTTAATGCAGCACGGAAATCTGGGTCTACTTGAAGTAGAGCACGAGCGATACCGTGACGTACTGCACCAGCTTGACCAGTGTATCCACCACCGTTAACGTTTACGTGGATATCGTAGCTTCCTGTAGTTTCAGTAGCTACTAATGGTTGCTTAATTACTTCACGTAATGCAGCGAATGGTACGTATTCTTCGATTTCACGTTTGTTGATAACAATTTTACCTGTACCTGGTACTAAACGTACGCGAGCTACAGAGCTTTTACGGCGACCAGTGCCGATGTATTGAACTTGTGCCAAAGTAATATCCTCCTCTTAATTTATATTATCCGCGAAGCTCGTATGCTTCTGGTTTTTGTGCAGCATGTGGATGCTCTGTTCCAGTATAAACGTTAAGTTTAGTGAACATTTTGCGACCTAAAGAGTTTTTAGGAAGCATTCCTTTAACTGCTAATTCGATCATTCGTGTTGGGTACTTTTCTAGCATTTCACCAGCAGTACGAGTTTTTAAACCACCCGCAAATTGAGTATGGTGACGGTAAAGTTTACCCTCTAATTTGTTACCAGTTAAATGGATTTTGTCAGCGTTGATGATGATTACGTGATCACCTGTGTCAACGTTTGGTGTGAATGTTGGTTTATTTTTACCACGTAAGATTGCAGCTACTTCAGAAGCTAAACGTCCAAGAGTTTGGCCTTCTGCATCAACTACTAGCCATTTACGGTCTACTTCGTGACCTTTAGCCATGAATGTTGTACGCATGTATATATCCTCCTAATCGATTCGATTACCGTTATTTTTCATTAAACTACACTATAAGTTTTCGGGGCTTATTTGTGGTGGTAATGAAAATACCATCTGTTATCATATAATGAATGACTTTTAAAGTCAAGCAATTTCAATAAACACCTGGAGAAGTTGTTCAGATTCATTGATTGTTAAAATTAGGGCCGTTGTGAGCCTTTATTTTATAAAAATACACTGATATTTCGCGCCAAGATTTCTATAACATTTGCTAGTTGTTCTTCTTAATGATTCGTCACCATAACGTGGGGTTGATTTCCGTTCCGGCTGGGCGCGTCCGATGAGCCGCTTGGGGCAACACGATGTTGGTCACGAAGGCGTTATCACAGGACGTGATGCTTTTAGCCTTCGTTCCTCTGTCTGCTCGCTCCAGGGTCTCATCTGTGATCACTGATCCCCAAGGAGTCGCCCAGCCTCCACTCCAATCAACTTATATGCATGGCATACGTTCTAAAATGGCATCTTAACTTTTGTTGGTGATTCTTTAATAGAAGACTTTCTCAAGATATAGACCTTGTGGAGGTGCAGTTTTGCCCGCCTTATCGCGATTCATAGATTTAACGACTAACTCCACGTTCTCAATGTCACGACGTCCTATACCAACTTCCCAAAGCGTACCTGCGATAATACGAACCATATTATATAAGAAGCCACTTCCTTCAATCACCATATGTAGCTCCTCACCATACCATTCAAATTGTAGTGTAGTCACTGTCCGCACCTTATCTTTGACACTTGTATTGGCTGCACAAAAGCATGAAAAATCATGGGTACCGATAATAGCCTTTGCTGCCTCCTGCATTGCCTCAATATTTGGTTTCACACCATTTGTCTCTACAGTGTAATGTCTGCGGAATGGACTTTGTATAGGCTCACATGACCATATATATCGGTACCGCTTTCCTGTTACACTGTAGCGCGCATGAAAATCAACAGCTACCTCTTCAATCGACATTACTCGAATATCTCTTGGCAGTTGAACATTCAATGCCTTCATGTATTTATCAACGGGTATCGCTAGTGGCGAATCAAAATGCAATGTTTGTCCTGTTGCATGCACTCTTGCATCTGTACGTCCACTAGCAGTTACCTTTATCTTTTCCCCTTTATGCATAATGGCTAAAACACGCTCAATCTCTGCCTGTACTGTGCGCTCTCCTGGCTGTACTTGATAACCTGAAAATTGCGTTCCATCATAACTTACAATTACTTTTAATCGTCGCATAAAGCTTACTCCTTTTAACTTCTATAGAAGAATAGTAAAACGGCCATTGCTACTAATAACACGAGTGAAAATGTATCACTCATATCCCACTTTAGCTTGCGATATCTAGTACGCCCTTCGCCCCCACGGTAGCCTCTTACTTCCATAGCTGTTGCTAAATCCTCGGCTCGTTTAAAAGCACTTACAAAGAGAGGTACCAGTAATGGCACAACCGCTTTAATCCGATCCTTTATTGGTCCAGAAGATAAATCCGAACCACGTGCCATTTGTGCCTTCATAATTTTATCTGTTTCATCCATTAACGTTGGAATAAAGCGCAATGAAATAGACATCATCAGAGCTAACTCATGTACAGGTACTTTCACCGCTTTTAATGGATTTAGCAGTACTTCAATGCCATCGGTAATGGAAATCGGTGACGTTGTAAGCGTTAAGATAGATGTCATAAACACTAGAACTAGGAAACGTATCGAAATAAATATCCCTTGTCGGATACCTTCCTCATAGATCGTGATAAACTTCCACTCAAATACTGGGGCACCTTCTTTCGTCATAAATATATGAATCAAGAAGGTAAATGCCATTAAAAAAAGTACTGGCTTTAGACCATTAATTAAAAAATACAAACGAATACGTGACACTAGCACAATGAGTAAGGTAAATGCCAATAACAAGGCATATGTCACCGTATTGTTTGCTAAAAAAACAATAATAATGAATGCAAACACAAATATAAGCTTTGATCGTGGATCGAGCTTATGAACTGGAGAATTCCCTGGAAGGAAGCGTCCAAAAATCATTTTCTCCATCATGACTGTCCACGCTCCTCTCTTAGCACTCGAGCTATTTCAATTGCTAGCTCTTCTTCGGTTAAGCATATCTTTGAGAAGGATTTGTTTATCATTTTTTCGATTTTTTGTTGCAAGCGTACGATACGAGGTGGTTCTAAGCGGAAATTCTTTAATGTTTCCACATCTTTGAAAATTTCTTGTGGTGTGCCACTTAGTACATTTTTCCCTTCATGCATAATGACGATATTGTCTGCATATCGAGCTGCGTCCTCCATACTGTGTGTAACAAGTATCGTTGTTAGGCCACGTTCCTTGTGTAGCTTATAAAACATATCCATAATCTCTTTCTGACCGCGTGGATCAAGACCTGCAGTTGGCTCATCTAAAACAATAACTTCAGGTTCCATTGCTAAAACGCCAGCAATAGCTACCCTACGCATTTGTCCACCTGATAAATCAAAAGGTGATTTTTCAAGTACGTTTTCTGGTAAGCCTACTAAACCTATAAGCTCTTTTGCTCGTGCTTCTGCCTCTTGCTCCGATACGCCAAAGTTCATAGGACCAAACATTATATCCTTTAGTACAGTTTCTTCAAACAGTTGATGCTCTGGGAATTGAAACACAATACCAACCTTTTGACGTACAGCCTTTAAATCCTTCGCCTTTTTTCCAGCTACAACAATGCGATCTCCAATATGTACTTCCCCTGAAGTTGGTTTTAGAAGTGCATTAAAATGCTGAAGAATTGTCGACTTACCAGAGCCGGTATGCCCGATGATTGCCTGATACGTATGTGAAGGAATTTCAAAATCTACATCGAATAATGCACGTTTTTCAAAAGGTGTACCTTGTGAATAAGCATAGCTTACTTGTTGAAGTTTGATGTCCATAAATCATTCACCAACTCTTCTTCTGTCATATGTTGTCCCATTAGTGGAACACCTTCCTTTTGCAATAACTTTGATAACTTCATGGCAAACGGTAAGTCTAGCCCAAACTCGGCTAGCTTGTCCCCAAGCGCAAAAATTTCAGTAGGTGTACCCTCAGCAAACTTCTTTCCATCATTCATGAAGAGAACACGATCTGCAAGCATTGCTTCCTCTAAATCATGCGTAATCGATATTACCGTTAACCCTGTTTCAGCACGCAAAGTTTGAACTGTTTGTAACACTTCAGCACGCCCCTGGGGATCTAGCATAGACGTTGCCTCATCTAAAATAAGTAGCTTGGGCTTCATAGCGAGTGCGCCTGCAATGGCAACACGCTGCTTTTGCCCACCTGATAAATGATGTGGCTCATGATCTAAAAAATTCCCCATTTTTACTTGCTCGAGTGCTGCATGTACACGTTCTACCATCTCTTCAAACGGTACACCGTTATTTTCAAGAGCAAAAGCAACATCATCCTGCACTGTTGCTCCAACAAATTGATTGTCTGGATTTTGAAAAACCATCCCCATCTGTGAGCGGCTTTCCCATAGGTTTTCTTCACTCAATGGTTCACGTAATATACGTACATCACCTTGCTGTGGATAAAGTAATCCATTCATAAGCTTTGCAATGGTGGATTTACCAGAACCGTTATGGCCAACGATGGCAATCCATTCCCCTTCCTGTACCGCGAAGCTTACATTTTCAACAGCATTGCGACTGTCTTTTTCTTCTGGTGTATATGAAAATGTTACATTATTTAATGATAAAATTTCTGGCATTTCTAGAACTCCTCTCTACATGCTCAGCTCTACTAACTAACTTACACTTTTTTATGTATGAATTCTACTACAATCACTATGTCAGTAAAAGAAAAGTGCTAAAATCACTTTTCCATTCTTTTGCTTGTCCAAATTGCCAAGTGAGACATCTCAAAAGTACAGGCAATTGACCATTATAAAATCAGAGTATAAAAAAAAGCACCACTAAATTGGCGCTATCTCATACTTCCCTAAAAAATAAAAAAGCGCGCACCTCATTCGATAGAAATGCGCTAGTCGTTACATTTTCCAGAAACACGGGTGCTCAAGCCCTTGTTCCCTCTGAATGAGGTGCGGAGAGCTAAACGAGACGCCACACAACAGTGTCCGCTCATCATAACGCTCAGCTTAATTATTTGTCGTATAAATCGTTTATAAAGAAAGAGGGTGGTGATTCCACCCTCTTCACCACTTGTCTTCTCTTATGATTAAACTAATTCAATCACAACAACAGGTGCACCGTCACCACGACGAGGACCTACTTTAAGAATACGAGTGTAACCACCTTGACGCTCTGCATAACGTGGTGCAACATCATCAAATAACTTTTGAAGTGCAAATGAAGTTGTTTCGTTACCTTCTGCATCAGTAGTTGTTACTAGTTCACGACGGATGAATGCAGCAGCTTGACGGCGTGCATGTAAATCACCGCGTTTACCTAAAGTAATCATTTTTTCAACAGCTTTACGTACTTCTTTAGCGCGAGCCTCAGTAGTTTCGATACGCTCGTTGATGATTAAATCAGTAGCTAAGTCACGTAACATCGCTTTACGTTGAGAACTTGTACGACCAAGTTTTCTGTAACCCATGGATGTTTCCCTCCTTTATAAAAATATATCTGATCTTGTAAGTTTTGTTTAAATCGCTTAGTCTTCTTTGCGTAACCCTAAACCAAGCTCTTCTAACTTCGCTTTTACTTCTTCAAGTGACTTACGTCCAAGGTTACGAACTTTCATCATATCGTCTTCTGACTTATTCGCAAGTTCTAGTACTGTGTTAATACCAGCGCGTTTTAAGCAGTTGTAAGAACGTCCATTTATACTTTGGAGAGTCACTTGTTTGGCAATAATATAATTGTCATTCCACCAAATATCTGCTACTTTCGGAGGCACATAGTTATAATTAAT
>NZ_JBNNTL010000036.1:0-11093 GCF_050278745.1 Lysinibacillus sp. NPDC094403
TAAAACTCAACGGAAAAAGTCCCGTTGAGTTTCGAAAAGCTTCATAAAAAAGTTCATATTTTTGGGGTCAGATCACTAATCCCCAAGGAGTCGCCTAGCCTCCACTCCAATCAACTACTATACAAAACATGAGTATTTACCAAAATAATCCAAACTATACAAAGAACCATCACCATAATTGAAAAACATGTAACAAATAGCTAAAAAATATTAAAAAACCTTAAAGTAAAATTATTAATATTCGTTTTTTTATAGACTAATCAGTTTTTATGACCTATAATAATCCATACATTCATCAATACACGAACATTAAGGTGGTTTTTATGTCTGAATATACGTTAATTTTTAAAGGAACAGCTTTTTCAAGTAAGTCTCCTACTGAAGTACAAATTTTAAAGGATTATTTATTCTTTATTAATGCTGACGGGATGATTGCGAAAACAGTAGCTCCTGAGCATGAAGAATATCAAAATCTACTAACTACATATCAACACAAAGAAAATTTTCATCAATTAGCCAATGGACAATATTTCTTCCCTGGCTTTGTCGATTTGCATGTACATGCACCACAATGGGCTCAAGCTGGAACTGCATTAGATATTCCACTTTATGACTGGCTAAATACATACACATTCCCTATCGAATCAAAATTCTCCGATTTAGAGTTTGCACAAGAGGTCTATGAAGATTTAGTAAGTACTCTTCTTGCAAACGGAACTACTACATCACTTTATTTTGCGACTGTCCATAAAGAAGCAAGCCTACTATTAGCGAAAATTTGTGCTGAAAAAGGACAACGAGGTCTAGTTGGGAAAGTTGTGATGGATGATCCTGAACAAAATCCAGACTATTATCGCGATGCAAATACGCAAACTGCATTAAAAGATACAGAAGAATTTATTCTAGCTGTAAAAGAATTAGCAAAATCAACGAAACAGGGTGTTTATCCAGTTGTAACACCACGCTTTATTCCAAGCTGTACAGACGATGCTTTAAAAGGTTTGAGTGAGTTAGCTGCTAAATACGATACACATATCCAATCTCATTGTAGTGAAAGTGATTGGGAGCACGGCTACGTAAAGGAACGATTTAAGAAAAATGATGCCTTTGCCTTACATGATTTTGGTCTATTAGGAGACAAATCAGTAATGGCACATTGTAATTTCTTAAATGATGACGATGCCCAGTTATTTGCTGAAACAGGCACAGCAATTGGTCATTGTCCAATTTCCAATGCTTATTTTGCAAATAGTGTCATTCCAATTGCCCACTTTCATTCAAAAGGCGTTGATATCGGATTAGGATCAGATATTTCAGGCGGTTTCTCCCCTAGCCTATTCGATAATGCTAGACAAGCAGTCATGTCATCTAGAATGCTAGAAGACGGTGTCGATCCATCTCTTTCTGCTGAAAAACGTGGTGTTCCACATTCACGTATTACGATTAATGAAGCATTTTATTTAGCAACAGCAGGTGGTGGAGAAAGCTTAAGCCTACCAATTGGTCGATTACAAGAAAACTACACATGGGATGTACAAATCATCGATACTAACATACCATCTGCAAAACTTCCTATATTTGATAGCAAGGAAGATTTACAGGATATCTTCCAAAAAATTATGTATCTTGTGCGCCCAGAAAATATCCGTGAAGTTTGGGTACAAGGTAATCAGGTTCACGCTAGAGCATAAAAAAAATTCTAAATTTACAATTTTGAGGTGTACATCTTAGTGGAAACGCAACATAACAAATTAGCTAACGATAAAATGAAAACTCAGCAATTAACAGTTTTACCAGATGAAAAGGTGTCATTCGGTCAATCAGCCTTACTTGGTTTACAGCACGTTATGGCAATGGACGTCTATGTAGTGCCTTTCTTAATTGCCATGTTAATTGGTTTACAATCAGGTCAATCAAGCGCATTGATTCAATCGACATTTATTGCAGCAGGGATCGCAACGATTATCCAAACTCATTTTTGTATGAAGCTACCGATAGCACAAGGTCCTTCATATGTTCCTCTTGGCGCCATTGTAGGTATTTATGCTACAAGTGGTGGTGGAGATCTTGGCTGGAGCACTGTGCTAGGAGCAAGTTTAATCGGCGCCATTTTAGTCATTATTTTAGGTTATACAGGTATATTCAATAAAATCGTCAATACTTTCATTCCTCCACTTGTCGGAGGGACGATTATCTTTGTTGTCGGTCTTTCATTAATGCCTGTAGGTTTAAGTAATAACATTTTTAACGCAGCGGGTGCATCTATTAACCAAAACATCTATTTGGCTCTCATTTCAGCTACCGTTCTTATCGTTTGCGTTATGCTAGGTGCAGTCTTTCATAAAAAAGGTCGCGTATTTCGTATCACTTCAGTAATCATTGCTTTAATTGCAGGTAGTATTGCCGCGAATACTATGGGTGTCTTAGATTTATCAGCGGTATCACAAGCAAAATGGTTTAGTATGCCTCAAATTCCATTTGCAGATTTCGGCTTTACGTTCAATTTTTCAGCCATCATTACAATGGTGATTATTTATATCGTTTTAATGGCAGAAACAACAGGTACATGGTTTGCAGTGAGTAATGTCATCGATAAACCATTAACTGATAAACAAATTAATCGCGGGATTATCGGCGAAGGAATTGGTTGTTTCATCGCATCATTACTAGGCTCAACTCCTGTCACTGGCTACTCAACAAATGCAGGTGTGATATCGATTACAGGTATCGCAAGTCGCCGTGTTTTTATTGCTGCAGGTTTTTGGTTTGTGTTATTCGGCTTCTCTGGTAAATTAGCTGCTCTTATTTCTGCAATTCCTTCAGCAGTTATAGGTGGTGTATTCGTTATCGTTTGTGGCATTATTACGATCAGTGGTTTACAAGTAATGAAAAATGAACACATTGGTGAAAAGGAAATGTATGTAATCGCAATACCAGTGATTTTAACATTAGCCCTAACATTACTTCCTAAAGATTTCTTATACTCATTACCAACAACAGTTCAATATTTATTCGGCTCTCCAATCGCAACAGCTGCTATTGTAGCCATCGTTTTAAATAAAATATTACCTAGTGTGAAATAACTTCAAACTCGATGCACAACTCTCCTATTCATTTAATAGAGTTGTGCATTTTCTTATTTATGATGTTTTGCAAACCAACATCCCCTTAGCAACTTAAAATTAGGTATAATTTATTATAATTAACGTTTTAAGATAATAGTCCATTATAAGCAAGGAGGTAGAAAGTTGATAAACATTTTGGTACTAGATGATCACGAGGCCATTGGTGAAGGTATAAAATTATTATTAGAACAAGAAAGCAATCTCCATGTTACTGTAGTAAACTCTGGTGAAGAAACGTTGAATATCCTCTTACAACAAACATTCGATATGTTTTTATTTGACGTAAATATGCATTTTTTAAATGATTTAGAATTACTAAAAAAAGTGCAACAATTAAATCCTGAAGTAATCAAAATTATCTACACGGGCTATAACATTGAACCTATTTTCAATGTATTAGTAGAATCAGGTGTTTCTAGCTTTGTTAGTAAAACAGTCTCTACGGAAAATCTTATTGCGGCAATACGCTCCGCTCTAGATGGGAATGCCATGATCCCAGTGAAGTTATTACGACAATTAAAAATAGTAGAAAGCCAAAAGAATAAAATGGAAATAATGAATCAGTTAATTCAATATGACCTTAAAAAAAATGAACTAGCTGTGCTTCAATTAGTGGCAGTTGGAAAAACAAATAAAGAAATAGCAGAAAATTTATTTGTCAGTTTACGCACAGTCGAATATCGTTTAACAAAGATTTTCAAGAAACTACAAGTACATTCAAGAAAAGAAGCTGTTGAAAAAATTATAAAAATAGGATTGCTATAAAAGGTAAATTATCTAATGATCAGGTGTCTTTTCTATTCATAAAACCGCAAAAAACACAGTGCTAACCGATAACAATATTGTGGTCGTATTGCGGTTTATTTGTGGTCATGAAGATATGATAGCATGATAGAATAAAACATAAGATATTGGTAAATATTTTAAATTTAAGTTTACATTAATATCTAATTTCACTAGTGTCGCATTAAATTAATTCAACACGAAAATAAAGTCTGAATTTTCCGCAATCTTTTTTCATAAAAAATCCCTTTATATTGGTTGGTGGTAGTAAATTGCTCCAAATCCAAAATAAAGGACAAACACATAAATAAGTTTACAGGAAGAACATCATTTGAACAACGAGTTAAATAGAGATTAGAAATCTTTCTTAAAAAGACAGAAAATTCAGAACAAACTTATGCTTTATAGCAGGTTAACAGAAATCCCGTCTTATAAGCAGCACATGTAATTTTACTAAAAAATGGAGGTGAGGCTACATCAAAGAACAGAAGTTACAATTCACAACTTGGTTTGTAGTGATAGGGGCTATGTTGATTGGTGGGTTTTTAGGGAGCTATGTAATTGGTAAAGAAACAGGGCATTTTAGATTTGAAGTAGTGTTACCGATAGTTCTAGGTGCATTTTTTGCATTCATCATATTTATGGTTTTATCTAGGATCAAACATAAAAGGGAAGGTAATGTCCCTGAATATGATGAGCGTAATATAGTCTTAATTCAAAAATATTTAATTGTATCTCTTTACATGATCTTAATCTTGAGTGGTATATTTTTAATTTGTTTATATGCTATGGGAATAAAGTCTGTTGAAACTAGTCTACTTCTAATATATTTATTCTGTATATATTTGTTGTTAGGAATAGGGACTTTAATAACCAAAAAAATTTAAGAAGATAGATATTCAATTACAAATGATTTTTCATTGAAATATGGCGTTTACCTTTAATAAAAACTTTAGGAGGAGAGAATAATATGAGGAATATAGTAAACCGTAGTAAAATTAAGAAAAATATACTTTTATTGCTTTCGTTTTTATTAATTGTTATGTCTCTTTCTTTTAATAGTATAGATGCAAAAGCTGCGATGTGTGAGAAAGATAGGAAATGTTTAGAAGCTCCTACTTCAAATGTGACAGATAAAGAATTCAAAAATATTTTAAAGGAAGTAAAAACGACTGCTGATTATAAGGAATTAGCTAAAACCACTGCTATTAACCAATTAAATCATAAAGATGTCGTTATCAATAAAGTTGAAAATGGTAGAGAAACATTTGCTGCTGTGGGATTTATTTTTGGTAAAAAGACAAGTGCAGATAATTTAGTATATGTTGAATTTATATATGATTTCAACAACCAATCTATTTATACTAAGAAAATGTTATATGGTGAACTGCAAGAAAGTGGACATATTAATATTAAAATGGTCATTAATGATGATGTATCTTTCACAATGAATATTAATGAAAATGGTGATATTATTGGTTCAGATGGACAAGTTCTGACACAAGATGAATTTTACAAACAAGCTGTTCAACAAATGGGCGGTAGTAAAATCGTTACTTTCGGATGGTGTGAATGGGTTGTAGGTGCACTATGTGGCACTGGTGGTGGAATTGCTTGCTTCGCATTAGCTGCTGCTCTAGGAATTACTACAGGAGTTGGTGGACTTACTCTTGCGGGAGTATGTGGATTAATTGGAGCATTAGGTTGCACAGGGGCTACATTAGCAATTTGTGGATAGTAAATCGTTTACTGCTTAAAGGTGCTAGCACAGCTTCACACGGACAGTTCACGGACGTACTTACAAATTAGTAGATACTTAAAAGCAACACTATGGAAACCGGCACGTATTTGGCTCCGGAAAATCGAAGGAAATACGGTTCCATAAGGATTTCGAACTGTCAGTTGTCCCAGTTAAAAGTTATGTCGTAATATTTTTCATAGTTTATGCATTACTTGACATTAAAAATTTGTATACCCTTATTTCGCAGAGAGAGTAGTGTGAACTACTCTCTTATTTATGAATAAAGTTAGTTGATACTTAATACAGTAGAACGTTCTATCTATCCCCAATATGCCAAAGAACGTTTCTTCATCGCTTCTCGGTATTGCTCGGTTGAGATTGGCAATGCTTTATTTATTTGATAATCCATAATGACACCGTATCTTCGAACAACATCCATTTGATTAATTTCACCTTCGTTGTACATCTTCTCAACTTCTATTGGATCTGTCTCCAGCCATCTATGACGATTTTTGCGAATATAATCGCGTTCTTTTAATGTAGCAGCCATATCAATTTCGAAGGCATCCATATCACGATCAATTTCATGGATGACTACACCATAATCAAGCTTTGCACGCTCAATCGAAACATATTCATCAATAATGTCCTCTAAAACAGCGTTTACATCTCGTGCTAAAGGATCACCTAAACCACCGCCTCCTGCTGATGGACGTGTAAAGGAATCTCCTTTCTTTAATTCAACATTGGAGAAGATTGTGCCTAAAAATTCTTCATCCTCTTTGTTTGGATTTAAAATAGCCCCCTGTGCAATAGAAGGTAAGCCGCCCATGATTCCCCATGTAATAGAGCGAGAACGATCACAGCAATAGGACATCACTGTTTGGTTGACATCCGTTAAAATACCTCCCTTTTCTACACCACAACCGCCACGGTATTTACCTGGACCAGCAGAATCTATAATAATTTCATGCTTCGTTGTAACAACTGGTGACAAACGCTCTTGCCCCTCACATGGCTGAACACTCAAACCTACCCCGAACACTGGTGAGGTTGTATTTGCACCATCCCTGTCAATACGACCACCATGGCCACCAGCCATCCAGTCATACCACATAAAGTATTCATTACTATCTCTCCGTTGATCGTAGCCACCTATTAATAAATACTCTAAATTAAATGAACATGCGATAGCGCGTTCCGGCATAATATTTGACCATAGTTCGAAGCAGGCATTCATAATTTTTTCAAACGCTCCTGAACAATAGCCAGAGACAGCTACTGGGCTAGGTGCATTGACGACAGAGTTTTCAGGGAGGAATATCTTCACAACACGATAAAATCCCGAGTTCAGCGGAATCTCTGGGAAAAATGTTTTCGTTCCTGCATAAGTACCAGAAAGTGCTGAACCAAACCCTGCATTTAAAAAGCAGCTAATATATGGATGGGAATCGCTTAAATCATAAGCTATTTCATCCTCCGTAATGGTCATCTTCACACGAATTGGGATGAGACCATCTCCTAATTGTGGGTCCATATCGATATAGTCCACCGTTTCCCATTGACCTTTTGGTAAAGCTTTTATTTTCGCTCTCATTAATCGTTCTACATAATTTTGAACTTCTTCAAAAGCTACTAGCACTGTATCAATACCGTACTTTTCAATCATTTCCTTAAGCTGCTTCTCTCCAACTTTCGCTGCTTCCACTTGAGAACGTAAATCTCCAATACGTTCTTCTGGAATACGCATATTCATGACAATGATCTTCACAACATCTGTTAAATATTGACCTTTACTATAAATGCGGACAGGTGGGATACGTAGACCTTCCCCGTAATGTTCCTTAGCTGTTATATCAAAGGAACCTGGGTTAGAGCCTCCGACATCTGCCCAGTGTCCATTTGTTTGCATGAGTGCAATCAATTTGTCGTCATGGAACACTGGTAAAATCACACGCACATCACTGAAATGTGTTCCTCCACGATAAGGATCATTTACTAAAAATACGTCACCTGGATGAATATCATCAGCGAAATCCTCTAATACAGCTTTTGCTGTTAAATGCAATGTCCCTACATGTACAGAAATATCTTGTGTTCCTTGCATAACAGTATTTCCCTGCGCATCGCATAATGCACAGCTGAAGTCTCGATTATAAATAACAAACGAGTAGCATGTACGCAGCATTTGTTCAGCCATTTGATCGACTAAGTTCACAAAGCCGTTTTTCAACACTTCAAATGTTACTGGGTCTAGATTTTGAACCTTATGATTTGTTTCCAATTTCGTTGTACTCATAGCCCATTCCTCCTTATCGCGTATTAGTTCACCGTAATAATAATATTTTTATAGGCATCTACTTCCGCAGTAAATCCTGGTGGAATAACAGTCGTCGTATCCAGCTGATCGATAATGGCTGGACCAGCAAATTGTGTGTAAACAGGTATTTGATCGCGATTATATACGTTTGTTTCAATATATTTACCTTCAAAATAAACAGGACGGGTTTCTTTAAAAGCATCTTCCAGTGTGCCTTCAGAAACATATTGCGGGAAATTAGGCTTTGGTACTGTTCCTATAGCCGTTACGCGTAGGCCAAATATTTCTACAGATTGATCCTTATCAGAAAATGCAAATTCTCGTTCATGTTCTTTATGGAATGCTTCCAAAATAGCGTCTAAGGAAGTTATTTGATCAGAGACGGGAACAGCTAGAGATCGCCATTGTCCCTTATAACGAAGGTCTATATAATTCGTTAATGTCGATGTATTTTCTGTTATCCCCTCCTCTTCCAATAACTCTCTTGCCTCTTCTCGTAATTCACTAAATTGATTTGTTAGTTCCTCTTCACTAACTTCATCTAGTTTTTTCACATACGTTTTAGAAATATCATGACGGACATCTACAAGTAAACATCCCATAGCTGCTGCCACTCCTGGATGAGTTGGAATAATGACTTTTGGGATGTTTAAATCTTTTGCTAAATATGCACCGTGTAAAGGTCCTGCACCTCCAAAAGCTACAAGCGCGAAATCTCGTGGATCATAGCCTCTCCGTACTGATATTAAGCGAACTGCATCACTCATATTGGCATTTGCAACTTCTATAATGGCACTTGCCGCTTCCTCAACGGATTGATCGAATGCATTTGCGATTTTTTTCACAGCGTCACTTGCTGCCTCTTTGTTTAACTGCATCGTACCATCTAACAAATCCACACCCAGACGTCCTAACACTAAATTCGCATCTGAATTAGTTGGCTCAGTGCCTCCTCGGCCATAGCAAGCCGGACCTGGTACTGCCCCTGCACTTTGGGGTCCATTGCGTAAAGAACCGCCTTCATCTTTCCAAGCGAGGCTACCTCCACCGGCTCCTATTGTTAATATTTCAATGCTCGGAAATCCAATTGGATAGCCATATTCTATAGACCAATCCTTTGTGATTCGAATATCTCCCTTATACATCAGTGAAATATCGGTACTTGTACCACCCATATCTAAGCCGATTGCATTGTCAAATCCGCACAACTTTGCGATATGCTTACTTGCGATAGCTCCAGCAGCTATCCCGGAACTTGCCAATCTAGCAGCATAGCGGGGAACTGTACTTGAAGTCATGACACCACCACCAGAATGTAAAACTAATATTTCATCATCATAGCCCTTTTTCTGCATTTCAGTGCTTAACTTACTAATGTATTTACTCATAATTGGTCCAAGAACAGCATTAATAACGGTTGTACTCATACGCTCATGCTCAAAAATTTCTGGAAGCACCTCACTCGAAATACAAACATAGACATCAGGTAATTCCTCTTTTAAAATCTTTTTGACTTTCGCCTCATTTTCCCCGTTCACATAGGCATTGATGAAACACACGGCAATGGATTCTGTTCCTCGACGTTTTAATTTTTTGGCTAAAATGCGAACTTCTTCTTCATCAATAGCTTGAAGATTATTTCCTTCATAATCTATTCGTTCTGTCACTTCAAAGCGATCACGTCGTTGAATGTAAGGCTTCGCAGTATCTTTGTACGTGTCCGATACGAAAAACATATACATTTCTTAAAAAATGTAGACATCTCTACTGTGACACAACTTATATCTTTCGACTTTCGTATTTGTGTCTTCCTTATTCTCTGAGTCTGGTTTCGCAAAAAGCTACTGCCATTTAGTATGACTCTCCAAAGGCTTAAATTCCGCAGTATCGTTGCGTACACATCTAAGGTTTAGTGTCAGATCAATTATGCCTCGGCATAATTGCGTCCGGAATCGGCTTTGTGCTTGCACAAAGAACTCCTTTCCGATTCCGTGACATCCGCCGGAGGCTTTAACTTCTTTCAGCGGATGTTTGGACACCTGCTGAAAATTAACTTAAACCCGCATACATCTTACCACCTATAGAGGTAGGAGACTTCTGCTGAAAGAAGTTAAATTCCTTAGATTGAGTAATTTGCTAAGTTAATGCTTGCGTTCAAATCTCTATCCAACTTTAATCCGCAAGAGCAGATAAATAATCTGTCTTTAAGTTTCAAATCGGTTTTGATATGTCCACAACTAGAACAAGTTTTTGATGATGGAAACCATCTGTCGGCTTCAACAAATTCAATTCCGTATTTTTGACATTTGTATTGAATTTGCCGCTTGAATTCATATAGCTTTTGCCCGGCTACCGCCTTCGCCAGATGTTTATTTTTCATCATACCTTTTACATTTAAATGTTCCATGACAATACGAGATGGTTTGGTTTTCACGATCTCATTAGAACACTGATGTAAATGATTTGTTCGGATGTCGTTAAGTCGCTTATATAAATTACGAATTTCACTGTTTTGTTTTTGAATATTTTTCTTATTCTTTAAAGGTATTTTATAGATTGGCTTTCGTTTTTTAGTATACTCTTTCGTGTTGGCTTCAAGCTTACGAGCTAGTTGTCGTTGTTCTCGCTTCAACTTTCGCTCTAATCGTTTGACTTCTTCAGTTTTGTTCATGTTCTTTTTGAACTCACCATCAGAACAAACTGCCAATTTTTCGATACCTACATCAATCCCTAAACTTTCGCCTGTCAAATCATATGGCTCAAATTCTTGCTCATATCCAATGGACAAGAACCAATTTCGTCCGTCAAATGAAATGCGTGGATTCGAATATTTATGACCTTTTTTAAGCTTAGGAAGTGCATTGCAAGTTTTTACACTGCCAATCTTTTCACCTCTAAAACCTTCATTTGTTCGTTTTAAACTTTCGTAATTTACATAAAAACTAACTTTACTTCTTCGTCTGCTTTTGAACCTTGGCTTTTCATTAATGCCTTCGAACCAACGCTTTCTAGCAATATCGGCATCTTTCACCGCCTGTTTCATCACATTGCTTCCGACTTCCTTTAGCCATTTATGCGTTGTTGGTTTCAGTTCGCTATTGATTTTTTTACGAACTTCACCCTC
>NZ_JBNNTL010000037.1:0-7614 GCF_050278745.1 Lysinibacillus sp. NPDC094403
TCGGAAATCACAAACTGCACCTCTTTTATTAGAATTTTAAAGTCCAATAATTCGGGTGCAGTTCATAGCGTCACAGATGAGACCCTGGAGCGAGCAACGCGAGTGAAGCGGCTCATCGGACGCCCCCAGGAAAGCGCCCAGCCGGAACGGAAATCAACCACACGTAATGGTATTTAGCCATGAGATATAGTTATTACAAATTTTATAAATAAAAAAACTACACATCAATTCGTTATTGTACAAATTTTGTGTAGTTTAAACTTTTGAAAATTAATGGTTATGAAATTGAGTCATTGATGATGCTTATAAAAGTATTAAAGGTTGAAGAGATATTTTGTTCATTTTTCCTTGTGCAAAGATAGATAGGACGTTGAACATCGATGTCTTTTATAAAAACTCTAGCTATTTGCTGTCGTTGAATAAAGCTAGAAGCTGCTATAGATGGAGCTAGCATCGTACCATATCCAGCTGCAATGGCGTGAATGGATTCATTGATGCCGTCCAGTTGTAGCCCTACTCTTGGGGGCGGGATCTTATGTACCTTGCATAAAGCGTTTAAATATTCTTTCGTAGAGCTACCATCTTCTCGTGAAACAAATGGCTGCTGCATTAATTCCGCTAATGTCACTTTCTGCTCTGCCAGCTGATGACCAAATGGGACGATAAACCAATAATCGAGATTCATGAGAAATTGATAATTAATATCTGGATGATGACCATCCTCTTTTACGATAAAAGCCATATCAGCCTTATAGTGAAGTAATTCTTCAATAACCTGCTGGGAATTAGCCGTTTTTATGTGGATATTAGTTGTCGGATAGGCTTGTTTATACTTTGCGAGCCATTTCGGTAATAAAAAATGTGATGGAACATGGGTAGAAGCAATTTGTAATTCTTCATTACCCGTGTTTTTTAATTGCTCTAGTTTATTTTCAATATCCATTTCCAAATCAAATAATCGTTGAGCCTGCTTGAATAAAAATTCCCCATTTTGTGTTAAAGCAATTCCTCTGCCTTTTGATTCTAAAAGAGTTAAGTCTAGTTCTTTTTCCAAATTTCTAATTTGAATGGTAACGGCAGGTTGACTAATCATTAGAGCTTGCGCAGCTTTAGAAACACTATTGAGCTCGGCAACTTTGATGAATAATCTAAGAGCATGTAAATTCATTATGTATCCCACCTTTTATAAAAATTTTTTATCCTTTTATATAAATTATATATTAGATTTATTAATTTTCACTCTGTATCCTTTTAATTACAAAAAGTTTTTTAGGGGGTGGGGGAATGATGAATCGACAGCACATTGGAATTTTATTTGGTGGGGTGCTATTACTTGTAGTGGCAATGGGGATTAGCCGGTTTGCATTCACACCAATTTTGCCATTTATGCGACATGATGTCGGGTTTTCGTTTGAAGTTGCAGGATTTTTAGCATCAAGTAATTATATAGGCTATTTCATTGGTGCTTTGTGGGCAGGATTTATCAATCGCCAAAAGAAGAACATTTTATTGTTCAGTGTTGTCTTAAATGTCCTTTCTGTTGTACTTATGGGAATCATTGAAATATATAGTGTTTGGCTTGTGCTTCGTCTGATTGCGGGCATTACAGGGGGACTTATTTTTGTCTTAACATGTAGTATTATTATGGATTATTTAGCAAAGCATTCACTTACACGATGGTCAGGCTATTTATTTGGTGGTATCGGATTAGGAATTGCTATTTCAGGTTTATTAGTCCCTGCTATTGAAGCACGGTTTGCCTGGCAAGGTACATGGATAGGCTTAGGGATTTTATCTGCTGTTTTTTTAGTGATAACATATATACTTTGGAGAGGTTTGCATGTACAGGATAGTGTGAAAACCGCAAAATCCTCTGATGCAAAAATGACAAAGGGCTTTATGCCATGGCTAATCGTCGCATATGGCTTTGAGGGGTTAGGCTATATTATCACTGGTACTTTTTTGGTAGATATCATTCACAATATTCCTTCACTACAAGCATACTCTTCGTATAGCTGGGTCATTGTTGGTGTAGCGGCTATCCCGTCAGCACCTGTTTGGACTGTATTATTAGAAAAATTCTCTGCAATCAAAATTTTATTTGTCGCCTATGTATTGCAAGTATTAGGTATCTTATTACCAGTATTTTCACAAACAGTATGGAGCGTATTATTATCGTCATTTTTATTCGGTTTGACATTTGTAGGCATTGTGACGTTAACAACGTCCTATGCACGTCAGCTATTCCCAACACAAAGCGGTCCAGTCGTATCATTGTTAACAACGTTTTATGCTTTTGGACAAATTATCGGGCCAATTATCGCGGGTCAGCTTGTGGCGATTTATAGTAGCTATAAGGCGGCGCTTGTATTTGCAGGAGTCATTGTATTTTTTGCTTTGATTGTCATGTTATGTGGAAGATGGATCACTGTTAAACGACAGGCCACTTTAGACAATGCATTGCCTATCAGAACTCAATCTAGTTCTTAAATTAGAAAAGCCAGAAATTCGATTAGGGATTTCTGGCTTGTGCTTTTACTTAAAGATGGCGTGCCTCTATCTACATAATATAAAAAATATAAGTCTATATCTTTTTTTCGTTTATGAAAAAATATGAATGTGCACAAGAAAGGTAACGTTACAATACTATACTGAAATGAGTGAATAGTATCGTAAGAATAGTAACGACAAAAGAGAGATTAAACGCTGGAATCAATATACAGATTTCATAGTCTTCAAATCAAGAAAATAGAGGAGGGGAAACATGTGCGCATATATCATGTTAGTGAGGAAAGTGATATTACAGAATTTCACCCACGATTACCGGATCGACTAGATTTAGATCCAGAAAAAGGTCTAGTATGGGCAATTAACGATAAATGCTTGCCTAATTTCTTAACACCTAGAAATTGTCCCCGAGTTTGCTACCATGTTGGTGTCGATACAACCGAACAAGATAAACAAGCCTATATAACATCAGCATCATGTGGACATGTCGTCGTAATTGAAAGCAAGTGGTTTGAGACGATGAAAAATACGAAACTCTACTTATATGAGTTTGACATTCAAGGGTTTACACTACAGGATCAAAATGCTGGTTATTATACGAGTGAAACAATACAATATCCTATTGCTAAATTTGAAGTAGAAAATTTATTTGAGGAAATGTTTAAACGTAATGTTGAAATACGGGTAGTCGATAGCCTGTGGAACATCTATGATGAAATTCAAAAAACAACATTGAATTGGTCGATGTGCAGAATGCGATTTGCTCAACCGAGAAAATAATTAGCCAAGCCTCGTAAACGAGGCTTATTATATTTAGACAGTAAGTACTAATGTGGTACTCGTAATATCAATCAATTCACTATCTTTATATGTAAATATGTATTCATAGTTAGTTGTTTCATCCAGCATTTTCGGTAAATAATATTTTAAATCTGCTATTCCTACATTTTTAGGATGGAAAATCCATGATAGATTTTTCCAATCTAAAATGCCTTCAGCAACTTTAATCGGTGTCACATAATGAAAGGATTCCGGTAAATCAGTAATAAAAGCGTACATACAGCCAAAGTCGGTCATTCCATCCGTCCATGTTATTTTTCCTTTGTATGTAATATCCTTCAGTACAATGCCCGTTTCTTCCTTAATTTCTCGTAATGCACCAGCCAATGGAGTTTCATCTTTCTCAATCTTTCCACCTACACCATTCCAAGCCCCCATCCATTCTGGGAAATCCCTATTTAGCAGTAATATTTGGTCACCCTTCTTAAGAAAACAAATTGTGTATTCAACCAAGTCTTGTCGCTCCTTTTAAATGATAAAATGATTCAAATATAGATAATAAAATAGTAGCACAAACCAGTGATATAGTTATCCTACTAATAATAAAAAATGGATTAAAAAAATCAATAAGTAGGTCAAGGAAGTAACATAAGCCATAGAAAAGCTGTTGACAGACTCTTTTAATAAGTTAAAGTTTTACTTATACGATACTGATTAAAAATGAGGTGCACATATGATTTTAATAAGTTCTTGCTTAGCAGGATTAAAGGTACGGTATAACGGAACAGATAGTTTAGACGAAAGAATTCAACAGCTTGTGTTAGAAAATAAGGCGGTAACTGTATGCCCTGAGCTTATGGGAGGTTTTTCGACGCCTCGTGAGCCCGCTGAAATTGTTGGTGGAGATGGTGAAGACGTACTTGCTGGAAAAGCGAGAGTGGTTGAAAAATCTGGCCGTGATGTCACGGAGCTTTATATTAAGGGCGCATATGCAACATTACAGAAAGCGCTCGAACTAGGTGCAACTAAGGTTATATTAAAAGAGTATAGTCCATCCTGTGGCAGTGCAATGATTTACAATGGAGATTTCAATGGGACAAAATTAGTTGGCGTAGGCGTAACTACCGCGTTGCTAAGAAGAAGTAATATTGAGGTTTTGTCTGAAGAAGACTTTTTCACAGATATCAAATAATTTTATCGTTGTAAAGTTATGAAAAGTTGATTTCCTTTCGATACAAAAAGGAATTCAATTTTTTTTAGTGAAATGCAAAATATTTTTGTTGTATAGGGTGATTTATTGAAATCGTTTGTTTTATCTCCTTACCTGTTCTTCGCTAAAGATTTTCGCTATATTTGATACTAGTTTTCTTAAAGAGCTCCCAGACGAATCGAGTTAGGGAATCACCCGTCAACTCGATTTAAAATACGTCTGAGAGCTCGTTTAACTTCTTTCAGCAGAAGTCTCCCACCAGTTAACTTATTGAAACTCTAGAAAATTGGGTTCCTCAGGATAGTATAGATCCTTGCGTAAGCAGACATCCCGATGTGTGAGGGTTTCGCCTTTAAATCGAATCCAAATTTCATCATCTGCCATTACACCATGTGTTTTCCGCACGATGCCCCAGCGATTATAGGCTTGCATATCTAGAGAAGCTAGTAATTCTTTTGCGTTGACCCGAGTAGGGGGGAAGGTTCGCCATTTTAGCCAACGCTCCAGTTCTTCTAAGGTTATATGCCCCTCCATCGTCGGTGAAAATTGCTTGTTAAAATCTTCAATATAGTTAATGACATATGGTGTGCCACCATCAGTCGGTTTTAACTCAACATTTGCAATAATGTCATCCATCCACATCACTTCAAAAGTCATGTAATCAATCAATAGATTCACTTCCTTCTATGAATTCGGGGGCATTTTTTATTCAACAAGCAAAATTCGCGGTGAGGTTTTGGCGATTATTTTCGTTGATAACCAGCAACCAAGACAAGCGGCCAAAATACTTAAAAGAGATAATCCAATACTAACTGGCCAGTTTATCGCAAGGGGGAGTTCAAGTAAGCCGTATTCTAAAAGAATACTTTGTAAAGCTACGGGTATTACTTTAACACCGATAAAAATCCCAAATATAGTCCCTAGTGCTGAAAGAAATAGAATTCCTGATGTAATCGACCATCTAATAGTATTTGAGGTCATACCAATAGATTTAAAAATTCCGTAAGTTCCACTTTCTTTTCTTACGTTTATTCTAGAAACACTAAAAATAATGATGAATGTTACAGCGATAAATAAAATTCCGATAACAGATAATGGGATGATTAAAACAGCGACCACTACTTTAAAGAAATCATCTAATAATGTTTGTTGTGTGTCAACTTTGACAGAGCTTTTAAAGTTATTGTTTAAATCATCAACGATTTGAGCTGATAATGTCTCATCTACCAAATTGATCATACTTTGTTTTGAAGCAGAATAGGTAGCATTATAAACTTTGATAACATCAGCGGTAATTCTCGCTGAATTAGACATATTTGCTATTGATTGATAGATACCAGTAACAATCAAATGATGCTGCTTGCCTTCGATATAGACTTCCACAATGTCCCCTAGATTTTTGTGTAAAGCCTTCGCAACATTAAGGCCAATGGCTATTTCATTTTTATTTACAGGATTACGGCCAGAAATTGTCTCGTATCCAGCAGCATCAAAACTACCTTCAAGAGTATCGACTTTAATATTTAACGGTTGATTTGGTTCATTAGGGAGAACCCCTGTAAATTGATCTAGCCAAGCGTGATTTTTAATACGTTCATCTGAGCGTAAAAATTGTTCAAACTGTTGTTTTGAAAATGTTGCATCATTAGAAACTGTTACTACAACATGTGATGAATCGTAGCCAAATGCTGGTGTGTTTTGCTTGATGGAAATAAAGCTATTAAGCATGACTGCACTAAACACTAAAATAGCAGAAGTAATGGCTGTAAGAACAATAATAAGAATGGAACTTTTCATATTTTTGGTGATGTTTTTAATGCCAATTTGAAGCTGAATCGGCAAATTAACAAAATTAGAAAGGTGATTAGAGTTATTTAAACGCCGATTCAATTTACTGTTTGCAAATTCTGACATACCGTATTTAATTGCCTGTACTGGTTCAACGTGGCGTGTTTTGTTTGAGTAAATGAACGCAGTAAGGATAACAATGACAAGGATTATGACAGCAAGTAGCATGGTGATTCTAAAATCTTGAATAATCGTTAAATGTTTTCCGGACTTTAAATAAGATAAAGAGCTTTCTATGATCACTCTGGAAAGGATTGTACTGGCAATAAGGCCAGGAATAATCGAGACCACGGATAATAAAAGAAATTGTAAAACATAGGTCGCACTAATTTTTCGAGAAGTAAGTCCGAGAGATTTAATGACACCAATCGTTTTATAGTTAGTTAAAATGGCATCTGAAATACTAAAACCAATAATAAACAATGAAATGAATAACATTGCTACACCAAAAGCGATCATTATAAAGCCGATAATTTTATTAATAATTAAATTAAACGAATAGAGATCCACGTATTCCATTTTTGATTCAAGGTAGGGGCCGTTTAAAAATTTTTCGAATTCTATCCAATAGTTTGCACTTTGCTGATAATCATCAAAGCGAAGAGCCATCATGTATTGTTCAGACCCTATCATCGTATCAAATTGTTTATGATAGTCAGAGTCGTTCATCCAAATACGAGCATTATTTGAAAAGGGTCCACCATATGGCAAATCTACAACTATACCAGAAACGCTTAATGAAAAAGCTTTTTCGCCGGTGTTAAATTCAATAGCATCTCCAAGTGAAATATTCGAAGTAGAAGCCATCGATGTGGGAATCCAAATCGTTCCCTCAGTAGGATAGTCCTGATTTTCACCCTCTGAAAATAGTAATCGATCAATAGCAAAGGGCATTTTTGGTGTATTCATCATGAATAAGAGATTTTGCTTTTCTACACCATTCGCTGTGAAGCCAGATAAATTTCTATAAGGAATGAGATTAGAGGCAGTAACTCCTTGTTGCTCTTGCCACCAATTGTTGACAGTGATTGGATTATGAATATCCTTACCCATAGTTAAAATTTGATGAGCCCCATTTGAATCATGATGTATTTTTTCAAAAATATTGTTTGTATTCATAATAATTGTTACAGAGGTAGCTAATAAAAGGGTGGATAGCATAATTAGGATTGCTTAATATGGTACCTGTAGTTAGGACACTTGAAAAAGAGTGTGCTAACTGCAGGTATTTTTTATATACTAGACTTTCAAGATTAAAGAACGAACTA
>NZ_JBNNTL010000038.1:0-6781 GCF_050278745.1 Lysinibacillus sp. NPDC094403
CGAACTGTTACAAGAAGCGACTGGTGAAGGCTTAAACGCTAAATATTTAGCAAACTATTTACAAGAAAAGTATACGAAGCTGTATCAGCTCTAAAAAAACAAGCGATTTCTTTACAATGAGAAATCGCTTGTTGCTTTACCAAAGCTTAAAGCCTTTTGAACCAGCTGGTGAATTTGAGATAATAAAAAAATGGAATTATTTAAGCGAAAATATTTAACGCTATTAATTACAAGTCAAGAATTAAAGTAATTTACATGTTTCATCAGAATTCTTTATAAAATGTGCAAGATTATAACGAGTTATTGTTAAGCGGAACTATTGTTTATATTTGTTTAGCTATTATTTGTGATTAAAAGTATATTTATAATTATTTACGAAAGGAAAGTGTAGTTAATTAAGATGTAAAAATAGGTTACGAACCAATCTTCGACCCATATTTAAAAAACCATATTTTATAATGTGATGGTACGACTTATATTAACGGTTACACAAGAATTGATTTAAAGAAGTTGTTGTACTAACGGGCAGTTAAGTAGAATAGTGTTGATATGTTTTTATTCAACAATCGGGCCATATTATTGAATAACATTTTTAAAGAAAAACTGGATATTTAGTTAAAATAAAGGTGAGATTGTAAAGGATTGTTCTTAACTATCGAGGTAAGATAATTTAAAAAAAGTAAGTAGTTTTCAGGAAAAATATTCAGTCCGTATTAAATTTTAAATTTGTATGGACTTGTGAAAAAATAAAATGTGTTACAGTACGGACAAATGGATTTACTTCATCAATGAATTTTTCTGCCTTAGCGAAAGTTTCAAACTGCATTTTAAGCATATAGCACGCACTTCCTGCTATTCGATAACAGAATTCTACATTTGGAAGTTTCTCAATATAATTTTTAAAAGATTTATAGTCACCATTTTTAACTGTTGCTTCAATTATGCATTGGATTGGTAAACCTACTTTCTCATAATCAACCTCTAAAGTATATTTCTTTATAATTCCAAATGACTCCATTTGTCTTACCCGTTCAGTTACTGATGGGGAGGACAGATTCACCCTTCTCCCAAGCTCGCTCATTGATAAACGGCTGTTATTATGTAATTCACCTAAAATATTTTTGTCAATATCGTCTATTTTCATTTTTATAGTTTTCCTCCTATAATCATTAATTTTAAAAAGGATTCATTTAATAATCATTGTAAATTTAATGTGATTTAGTTATTTTATTTTTTATAATTAATTCATGTTCAAATATAACAAGGAGGGACTTACATGGCAAGAATTGTTGAATCTAATTTCGGGGAAACATCTTTTCAAAGATTATTGGGGCATAATAAAGGTGTAATGGAAGGATGGAATCAGTTAGGAAATGTGTTAGAAAAAGATGGACTACTAACATCTAAATTAAAGGAACAAGTAAGGAGAACATTAGCTCAAAGTAACGGATGTGAGTATTGTAAGGCCAAAGGAAAACCTGATCCAGGTAAGTTTGATGAAAAAATATCAATTGCAGTAGGATTTGCGGAAGTCTTTTTAAAACAAAAGGGTGACATTGCTGATTCAGTGTTTGATATTTTGAAAGAGTGTTTCACCGAAGAGGAAATAAGTGAATTATGCGCATTTATTTCTTTTACGACTGCTTCACAATATTTTGGTGCCATGATGAAATTAGAACCTTTAAATTAATAATCTTATTTATTCAACAATCGAGGTCTAAATAAAACAAAGTAATGAAAAATTGCATTGAGGAGCAACCGAAGATCGAAAATAAAACTTGGAAAGATTACTTCTATGAAATAATTAAGGCATTGTTGCTTTATAAATAAGTATTTTTAGTGTAGCTTTTTAGTTTTTATCCAATAAGTTAAACTAGCCAATTAATCTAAGTAAGAGTAAATGGAGGATACAATGATTAAAAAAATTGATATTACTAACCCTAAATTTGCTAAAGAAGTATTAAACATTCAAATACCTTCATACAAGGTAGAGGCTGAATTAATTGACTTTTATGAATTACCGCCATTAAAAGACACAGTGGAAACGTTGCAGCATTGTGAAGAGACTTTTTTTGGCTTTTACTTAAATGAAGAATTATGCGGAGTCATTTCTATAAAAACAGAGAATGACATAGTTAAGATACATCGGTTAATAGTGCATCCTAATCATTTTAGAAAAGGAATTGCCAAGAAATTATTGGATTTCATTGAAAGTAATTATAAAAGTTTTGAAACAATAATAGTATCAACTGGATCCCAAAATACACCAGCAGTGACCTTTTATTTAAAAAATGGATTTTCAAAAAAAGAAGAAACAAGAGTAACGGAACACCTATCTTTAACTTCTTTTAAAAAGGAAATTTAATAAGGTTTTATTAAGCAAACGGGCGCAATTGTGGAAGAAGCGTCTCTGTTCTTATTAAACTAACGGGGTGCAAGAGTTTAAGTTCCAAGTGCCGAATTTAAAGGCGGCTTTTCTTATTGAGCAAAGACAGCAGTTTTGATGAAGAAGGAAATTAGTTTTAAATTGTAAGGGAGCGATTGTTTTGTATGATTACGAACATATGAAAATGAGTAAGTTCGAAGCATATTCATTTACTCGCTTAATTCGAACACAAAATTTTGAGTTTTATTTTATCCTTGGAGTTAATGATCCTCAAGATTTTGATGAATATTGGGATGGAAGATTAATTGAAGTATTGGGATACCTTGTTACATATATAAAAAATGACCAACATAACATTTTTATATATTTAATTGAAGATGAAACTAAAAACTTTCAAGAAATAATTAAACATGTAAAGAAGTTTGCATCTGAAATATACACGTATACAGGACTACTCGATACGACCAACTTTATAATACAATCAACCAATGTATATCAAAAAAGTTTAGAAAATCATGAAATAGTGGATTTCATTAAGAAAATAGTAAATGAGGATATTCCTGAATTCATTTTGGCTGAAATTAAACAATAGATACTTCACAAACTGGGGCTTTACTTGAAAATCGTTGAGTTGCTTAGGCGGCTCTTTTTTTTATTGAACTCCCATGAAAGAACGTAATAATCTTTCATTTTCTGTGGTGTAGTGTTAATTTTACACGACATGGATGGCTAACGGGGCAGGATAGTTGTGCGAAATGTTCCTAGTTCAAATGGATGATGGTTACATCAATCTGGTAAAGGCTAGGCAGTTCCTTTCGGAATTGAAGGGTTATATCGAAGAATCAAATGATAGGGTAACGCCTAGAAGGGTTCTCTCTTAGTCGAATAGCACTTGATTTAGTAAGAATGAAAGTGTTATAAGCTCTCCGAAAAGGCGTGAGAATTTACCTTAACAGTTCGGCTGACGAAAGCCTACCCGCGGGGGTGGTGTAAATCATGATGCTTGAGTTGAATGAATATGGTGAGAATGCGAATGAACCTAAAAGAAAAGGTTAAGCTGACAAACTTCTGAATGTACGGGTCTATAACTGCGATACATAGAAATGTGTATGTCACCAAATTGTGAGGTTAGATGTGGGTGAGTAAGACTAGCTAATATGAAAATCCATGATACGTTACAGGCGTATGAATGCTAACAGGCTTACAGGAAGCACCTAATTTCATTCTATAATAGATGTAATTCAACATTGTAAGCTGATAACGTGGAGGGCTTACTCTCTTTGAAGCGTTGCGAAGGAAAATAATCGTAAGATTAGCGGTTATATAACTTTACTTTATATCAGTGAAAGTGGTGGCACAGTACCGTTGAAGCGTGTAATGAACGTGGAGGGATAGCCACTAGACTAATGAAGAATTACTTAATCATGCTTGGCAAATCTTTATCGGTTAATAAGGTTCTCGTGAGACTAAAAGAGGTTCACCTTCCAAGGGAGGCACCGACTTATTGAAACGGAAGAATTGAGGCATAGAAGGTATTTTGATATCAGAAGTGTTGATGATTAATTGAATTGGATTAGTTGGAACGCCGTATGCGGTGAAAGTCGCACGTACGGTGTGAACAGGGGGAAAAGCTGGCGATAATTTCAAAGGCTTACCTATCTGTATGAAGAAGCAGGTTACTTTACCAAAGCAGAATTCTAAATTCCGTCGCTATATTGAATGAATCTGAAAGAAAATGTGCAATAGGGATGAGTGTGTTGTTCTTACAATATTTACTTACGAGTATTTATGTGTTATCTTACATATAGTTATATAGCTATATGTTAATGTGTTGATGAAGGGGGGGAGATGTTTGTTTGATGTGTATAAAGCGATATCAGATCCAACACGACGGCGAATTTTGGATCTCTTAAAAGAAAAGGATATGACTGTTGGACAAATCACAGAGCATTTTAGAATTTCGCAACCGAGTATATCTCAACATTTAGCTATTTTAAAAAATTGTGGACTAATTGAATCCTCTAAACATGGAAAATATATTATTTACTCATTAAATATGACGATTTTTCAAGAACTTTTAGGATGGGTAATAAAATTTAATAATAAAAAGGAGAATGATAACTAATGAGGCATGTATGGGCATTACTTATTTCGTTTATTTCTGTTTTACTTTTATGGTTTTTTTCTTATGAATATTTACCAATTGAAGTACCAATGCATTATACGAACGGAATTGTAGATAGATATGAAGAAAAATTTTTTGTGATGAGTATCTTCTTTGCATTTAGCTTTATTCTTTTATTAATAACTTACCTTTTCCTTCTTTTTGATAACAAGAATATAAACAAACAAAAAATAAATACCCCTATAACGATTTTTATGATTATTTTTACTTTGTCTATAAATGTTCTATTTTTAATTAATGTAAAAGATGAATCCTTAAAAACAGAAAAATTTCTCTTTGTTCTGATTGGGTTATTCTTTATATTAATGGGAAACTATACACCAAGGATAAAGAAGAAAAATCTATTTATCGGCATTCGAACTGCAGCTACTCTTAATGATGATACAACATGGAAAAAAACACAGAGATTTGGTGGTTTTATATTGGTTATATTGGGGATTTTAATCACCTTTACTTCTTTGCTTCCCATTCATTTAGCTATTATAATTTCGATTATTCTAATACCTATGGGAATAATAGTTATACATATTTATGCAAATCGAATTGAGAAATGTATATCCTAAATTATATGAGGAATTAAAATTGTTGATTAGTGGAAAACCTTCAACTAATAAATATGAGGAAATTAGTAAATAATCATCCACTACTTTTTACGAATATCCAAGAATTTGATCATACTTCAACTAACGGGGTGCTTTACTAGAAGAACATTGAGCTGCATCTGCAGCTCTTTTTTCTTTATTAAACTCCCATGAAAGAACGTAATCATCTTTCATTTTCTGTGATGTAGCGCTGGTTTTTGCGTTACATGGATGGCTAACGGGGCAGTTTAGTTGAAGAGTGTTGTTTAACTTGGTGTTCAACAAACGGGCCAGATTGTTAAGTAACTTTTATAGAATAAATGGATAATTATGTTAAAATTAATAAAAGGACATTTATTAGTTTAAAGAGGTGAAAATATGAAGTCAAAAGTTAATCTTGCAATGATAATGATTTCTGTTCTTTTTACAGCATTCGGTTGTTCTAAGCAGAATGAAAGTATAGAAACAGAACCTTATAACGGGAAACCATTACATATTGGTATTATTGGTGAAGAACCAAATGTTAGAGAAGAACATATTCAATTTACAGGTATAGATTTTACAGATTTGCAGAAAGTAGAAAACTATGATGCTATATTTATTACGAAGGAAAATCTAAAAGAAGCAGATAAAGCACAATATGCAAAGGTTTATAATAACAGTCCTCGTCCGTTCTTATTTATCGAATCACAAAAAGGATATGTTCCTTTCATTAATGAAGAAGCTGATTTCGAAAATTATCCAGATGTTGATTCAGGTGCCTATGCTTATCTTTACGATAGCAAGAGTAAAAGGTATTGGGGTTATGGATTATATAATGACGTAGTAAATGAGCAAAATATTCAAGATGTATACTCAAGAATATTTAAAACAATTGAAGATTTGTCAGTACCGAACTAACTCTAAAAGGTTGCTAAACAGCTAAAGGAAGCTAATTGTTATTCAATTAAAGGGCGCGATTGTTGAATAAGCTTCTCTGCTCTTATTATTTTTACGTGTGCTTTTGTTGAAAAAATAGTTAAAAATAAGCCGTGTTAAAAGTTTTAACACTTTTATGAAAAAGATAATCCCACTGAAAAGCCTATAAGTCAACTTTTCAGTGGGATTTTGTGTTGAGTGTTATCTAGGATTTATACTGTTAGTTCATATGACAAAATTAATTGCATATTTATGATTTAACAATGTAACTTATGAAGATATAAGGTCAACTTATCTATGGGTACTAATACATAAATTGGTAAATTTATTATTAAAAATTGTTGGTTTATCTAATTGTGCTTGTCCCTAATTATTTCCCATATCGTTTTTAGTTTCCGAAAGTCTTCTGTATATTGGGGAAGTTCATTATACCATAACGCTATTAGCAAGGGGAACATCAACAGGCATCCATGAATCACAATCGCTATTCTATGAAAATTTGGTCGGTCGAAATGAAAAGTTTTGGGAGCACAACTATGAGCGCTTGCAAAACCATTCACCAGCACAGTTTGGAGATGTCCCTTTAAGTGATTTCCTACGAGCAATTAATATGGTAGAGCCATCGTTTATTCGTATTGAAGCAGATGAGTTAACATATCCGCTACATATTATGATTCGCTATGAAATTGAACGTGACCTATTCAACGGCGA
>NZ_JBNNTL010000039.1:0-5915 GCF_050278745.1 Lysinibacillus sp. NPDC094403
AAGACACCGCCCTTTCACGGCGGTAACACGGGTTCGAATCCCGTACGGGTCATACTAAATGCAGTAGATGTAACTTACATCTACTGCATTTTTTTGTATAAAAAAAGCTTTAAAGATTCTAAAGATGATTTGTAATGAATGTTTGAGATTCCTATAATTATCTCTAATATTGTTGAAATTTATTAAATTGAACATTGCAAAACATATTCATGTAGAAGGCTCAAGTAACTATAATAACAAAACGTCTACTCAATTCTGGTAGACGTTTTGTCCTTTAAGCTCTTAATAGCATTCTTTCAAGTGAGTTGCGTGCTTCTTCAGCAATGTGAGCATCTACTTGAATACGATTATGTGGCTGGCCCTTTTCTATACTTTCTAGAGACCAAAGTAGATGGGGGAGGTCAATTCGATTCATTGTAAGACAAGGACAGAAGTTCTCATTTAAAGAGATAATCTGCTTATCTGGATGCTGCTTGATAATACGATTAACGAGATTCATTTCAGTACCGATTGCCCATGCTGAACCACTTGCTGCCTTATTAATCGTATCAAGAATGTATTTTGTAGAACCTGCATCATCTGCAGCGGCAACAACTTCGCGACTACATTCAGGATGAACAATAATACGCATATTTGGATGAACTTTACGTACAAGCTCCGTATGCTGAACTGTAAAACCTTCGTGTACGGAGCAGTGTCCCTTCCATAAGATGACTTGAATGTTTTCTGGGGACTGGTCTGTCTCAAGCATATTTGTATAAGGATTCCAAACTGCCATATTTTCAAGCGGTATTCCTAAATCGTACGCAGTATTTCTACCTAAATGTTGATCTGGTAAAAAGAAAATGCGTTGTTTTTGCGTAAATGCCCATTGAACCATTTCTTTTGCATTGGACGATGTTACACAGGCTCCTTTATGTCTGCCAGTAAATGCTTTAATGGCAGCAGTAGAATTAACATATGTTAGCGGGATAATGGTATCACCAAAGAGCTCCTGTAAAACCGGCCATGCATGTTCTGTTTGATAGATGTCAGCCATGTCAGCCATTGAACAGCCTGCACGCATATCAGGTAAGTAAACATGCTGCTGTTCAGTTGTAAGCATATCAGCTGTTTCTGCCATAAAGTGTACTCCACAAAATACTATATGTTCAGCTTCCTTGTTAGCTGCTGATAATTGAGCAAGCTGTAAGGAATCCCCTGTTGCATCTGCAAATTGAATCACTTCATCTTTTTGATAATGATGCCCAGGGATAAAAAGCTTACTACCTAGTTTCTGTTTTATTGCTAGAATGCGAGATTCCATGTCAATTTTAGATAATGCACGATAATGCTCTGGCAGTAGTGACGTTTGTTGTAATAAACTAGTGATGGACAATGGAATGAGCTCCTTTCGTTAGTACAAGTGCACTAATATCAAAGGCTTTTACTGAATGTGTTAGCGCTCCGAGTGAAATCCATTGAATACCTGTTTTAGCATAGGTATTTAAGTTTTGAAGTGAAATGCCCCCGGAAGCCTCTGTAGCAATATGTGGGGGAACTGCTGGGAGCCATTCACGTATTTCTTCAGGGCTGCGATTATCAAACATAATGATATCTGCACCAGCTGCAATTGCTTCATCTAATTGTGTTTTTGTTTCGATTTCGACCTCAATCTTAATGATGTGACCGATTTTCTCACGGGCAGCCTGTACTGCCTTAGTGATACTACCTGCAAAAGCGATATGATTATCCTTTAGCATTATCGCATCGTATAAACCATTGCGATGGTTATAAGCTCCACCAATTCTAACTGCATATTTGTCTAACATACGCATTCCTGGCATTGTTTTGCGCGTATCACATATTTTCGCATTAGTACCTGCTGTTTCTTGCACCGCTAAATTTGTAGCAGTAGCAATAGCAGACATACGCTGGATAAGATTCAAAATTACACGCTCACCCATTAATAACTTTTGAAGGGGTCCTTGAATAACAGCAAGAATATCACCGGCATTTACTGTTTCACCATCTTTTTTATATAGGATAATATCCATTGATTGATCAAGCAGAAGAAATCCATGCTTAATGATGAGGGCTCCACAAAAAATGCCGCTTTCTTTCGCATAAAAAGAAAAAGATCCCTGCTGTTCTGCAGAAAATATAAATTCACTCGATAAATCTCCATCACCTATATCCTCATTAAAAAATAGCTTTAACATTTCCTCGAGTTTGATGATATTCATACAATGAATTCCTCACTTTCATCTGTCCTTGTTGAAAAATAATCCAGCGGTTTGCCCACTGATTATCATTTTTCGGTTTATCAATGCGAATATGTGCTCCGCGAGTTTCTTTTCGTGTAATGGCTGCGTGTGTCATTAATGTAGCGACAACATGCATCATGTAAAGTTCAAGTTCCTGTCGATTCAATCCATCTAAATCAACATGAAGAAGTGTTTGCATTGAGGGCAATTGTTGTTTGAATTGTTGCATATCGATAGGATTTCGCACAATACCTAATGTGTGCATCATCTTTTGTCGTAATTGATCTTTTGTAAATAATGATGGCATGGTTTGTTGGTGATGTTTGTCATCAATCAAGAAACTATTTTGCTTGCAACCTGTTTGAATAATGTATTGGGCTGTTCTTTTCCCAAACGTAATTCCTTCTAATAGAGAGTTACTAGCTAAACGATTTGCACCATGCACCCCAGTACAAGCAACTTCTCCGATTGCATATAAATGAGGAATAGATGTTCTTCCCTTATCATCAGCAACAACACCACCCATTAAAAAATGGCTACCTGGTGCTACAGGAATTAAGCCATCTTGTAAATTAACGTTATTGTCATGGCAAAGCTGAGCAATCGTAGGGAATTTTTCTTCAAAGTGTTCAATATTTGAAATATCAATAAATGTTTCTTGCCCAGCAGCACGTTTATTAAATAATGCATGCGCAGTAATATGGCGTGGTGCTAAGTCCAGCTGTTCGTGTATGCCTTTCATTATGGGTTGACGTTGTGCATCGACAAATACCCCTCCGGCGCCACGTACAGCTTCAGAGACTAATCCTTTGGCCTGCCCTCCACACCAAAGTAAGCTTGGATGGAATTGCATAAATTCCATATCACTGATGGCAGCTCTAGCACGATATGCTAAAGCGATACCATCTCCAGTACTCGTAGCATAATTAGACGTACAAGAATAAATAGCGCCTGTACCTCCTGTCGCGAGAATGACGTGGTGGGCGAGGTAGCGCTTCGTTCCTTTTGCTCCTTTTGTCAGAACGCCAATACAATCTCCATTTGTATTCAATAAAAGCTCGTAAGCCATTTCATAGCAATTCACAACGATATTAGATGTAAGTTGATTAAGCAAATAATCTATCATAATTTGGCCAGTACGATCACCACCTGCATGTAAAATACGGTGATAACTATGTACCCCCTCTAAACCTAGAGCTGGAGACCCATCAACTTGTCGATCAACTGGGAAGCCCTCATTTAAAAAATCACGCATAATTTCTGTGCCGTTTTCTATTAACACTTCAACATTCTTTCGTTCATGATGATAGTCACCAGCAGTTAAAGTATCTGCAATGTGAAACATAGGATGATCTTCTTGACTTGTAACGGCAGCAATACCACCTTGAGCACGATAAGAACTACTCATTTTAACAGAACATTTTGTAACTATCTGTACTTGAAAATGTTCTTCGAGAAGCCGAGCAGTTTGAAGTGCAGCAATGCCGCTACCGATAATAAGCACATTTGTCATTACATCCATACCTTTACCTTCTTTACTGTTGTCTTGACACCTATCTTTACATAAAATAAAAGAGAAAACAAGAGCTGATGAACTAGAAAGGAAGAATAAGATGATTTATCTGGATTACGCTGCAACTTCTCCAATGACTCCTAAAACTCTTAAAGCATATTGTGAGGTAGCAGAACAGTATTATGGAAATAGTGCAAGTTTACATGATCTAGGAGGGCAAGCACATTATTTTGTTGAACAGTCAAGAGCTGTTGTAGCAAGATCTCTTGGAGTAAACAGTGATGGTGTGATTTTTACTGGAAGCGGAACTGAGGGCAATTTAATTTCGATTTTGTCATTAGCTTTAGCGTCAAATAAAGGAAAGCACATTATTTCATCACAAGCTGAACACACATCCGTACATGCGGCTTTAAATACACTTGAAAAAATGGGTTTTGTGGTCATGAAGTTACCCTTACAGCAAGATGGTAGTATCCATGTGGAGCAACTACGAGAAGCAATACAAGAAGATACGGCTTTAATCACTATCCAACATGTAAATTCTGAGATAGGCTCTATTCAACCTATAGAGAAAATTGCAGAGATTGCAAAACAATCAAATGTTCTTTTACATGTTGATTGTGTACAGTCTTTTTGTAAACTCCCTTTAAAACAGCAGGTAGATGCTATTACTGTTTCAGCCCATAAAATAGGTGGGCCAAAAGGTTGTGGTGCTGTTTATATTAATCCTAAGCTCCGTGCTCCTGCATTAGTTTCAGGTATCACGCATGAGCGTGGGTTAAGAGGAGGAACACTAGACACCCCAGCTATTGTCGCTTTTGCTACGGCGATTGAAGATTATCAATATGAACATCAGCATTATGAAGCATTACGTCAATACTTTAAGAACAATTTACCGAAAACGTGCCAGATAATTGAGTGTAAAGAGCAATTGCCTAATATTTGTGGTGTATTGATGGAAAGGGTGGAGGGTCAATACGTTTTGTTAAAATTAAATGAAGCTGGGATATGTGTTTCCACAGGAAGTGCCTGTGATATTCATAGTGAATCTGGTACGAAGGCGATTTTATCAATGGGGTATTCTATGGAGGCGGCTCGCCAATTTTTTAGAATATCTTTTGGTCCAACAACGACATTTGAGGAAATTGATCGATTACAGATGCAACTTTCAATTGTTTAACTTCTTTCAGCAAATGTTTTATGTAACGTAAGTGAAACGGCAGTTACAAAGGTTTTATGTAGCGAAAGTGAAGAGACAGCAACAACACGGTTATATCTGTGCGAAAGCGACAACAACAACAACAACAACAACAACAACAACAACAACAACAACAACAACAACAACAACAACAACAACAACAACAACACACGATTGAGTAACCAACATCTTGCTGCTGAGGCTTCGCTTTCGCGCAAAAAACATCTGTTGGCCCAAAGCCTCCGGCGATTCCGGACGCAAATATGCCAAGGCATATTTGATTGTTGCTCAGGTGAAATATAGTAAATACTCTTTCACTTGAAAGTAAATGTAGGTTCAATAAATAACATAGAGGATAAGATGAAAACTAAAAAACTATGGTTAAATAATTTTGAAGTTTTAATTTACAGGCATATTAAATGGACTGAAAAAAAGATTTTTTTGTTGAAATTTTGTTTATGTGTACTCACTTTTAGCTGATTGGAGCGTAGGGCTACGCGAGTACTCCTGAAAATTTCCACGGGAAAAGCGAAGCGGTTTGACTTTTGCCCGTAGGAAAGGAGTTAGCCCAAAGAGGAAATCAGTGTTTTTTTTAATTAAAACGAATAAAAATAGTTAATCAACACATCTGAAAAATTAATTGTTTTCTTTTAATTAAACAATTGATATAATAAATAGCAGAGTGATAATTTCTCTTTCATAACAAAAATAGCTTCAAAAAGTAATAATTTCTTTTTTTTATAAAAAAGTATTGCACAATGTGAAAAAACGTTATACAATAATTCTTGTCTTGAAGGACAGGTAATAAACTTCAAAACGAAATACATAAGGGTTTCAAGATACGCTGTATATTGAAAGCCGAAAATAGTCTAGTGATGATGGCAAAGAGGTCACACCCGTTCCCATACCGAACACGGAAGTTAAGCTCTTTAGCGCCGATGGTAGTTGGGGGCTTCCC
>NZ_JBNNTL010000040.1:0-3017 GCF_050278745.1 Lysinibacillus sp. NPDC094403
TTTTGGTTAAGTCCTCGATCGATTAGTATTCGTCAGCTCCATGTGTCACCACACTTCCACCTCGAACCTATCTACCTCATCGTCTTTGAGGGATCTTACTTACTTGCGTAATGGGAAATCTCATCTTGAGGGGGGCTTCATGCTTAGATGCTTTCAGCACTTATCCCGTCCACACATAGCTACCCAGCGATGCCTTTGGCAAGACAACTGGTACACCAGCGGTGTGTCCATCCCGGTCCTCTCGTACTAAGGACAGCTCCTCTCAAATTTCCTACGCCCACGACGGATAGGGACCGAACTGTCTCACGACGTTCTGAACCCAGCTCGCGTACCGCTTTAATGGGCGAACAGCCCAACCCTTGGGACCGACTACAGCCCCAGGATGCGATGAGCCGACATCGAGGTGCCAAACCTCCCCGTCGATGTGGACTCTTGGGGGAGATAAGCCTGTTATCCCCGGGGTAGCTTTTATCCGTTGAGCGATGGCCCTTCCATGCGGAACCACCGGATCACTAAGCCCGTCTTTCGACCCTGCTCGACTTGTAGGTCTCGCAGTCAAGCTCCCTTGTGCCTTTACACTCTACGAATGATTTCCAACCATTCTGAGGGAACCTTTGGGCGCCTCCGTTACCTTTTAGGAGGCGACCGCCCCAGTCAAACTGTCCGCCTGACACTGTCTCCTGCCCCGCTAAGGGGCATGGGTTAGAATTTCAATACAACCAGGGTAGTATCCCACCGACGCCTCCTTCGAAGCTGGCGCTCCGAGATCTCTGGCTCCTACCTATCCTGTACAAGTTGTACCAAAATTCAATATCAGGCTACAGTAAAGCTCCACGGGGTCTTTCCGTCCTGTCGCGGGTAACCTGCATCTTCACAGGTACTATAATTTCACCGAGTCTCTCGTTGAGACAGTGCCCAGATCGTTACGCCTTTCGTGCGGGTCGGAACTTACCCGACAAGGAATTTCGCTACCTTAGGACCGTTATAGTTACGGCCGCCGTTTACTGGGGCTTCAATTCGCAGCTTCGCTTGCGCTAACCACTCCTCTTAACCTTCCAGCACCGGGCAGGCGTCAGCCCCTATACGTCACCTTACGGTTTTGCAGAGACCTGTGTTTTTGCTAAACAGTCGCCTGGGCCTATTCACTGCGGCTCTCATGCGCTTGCACGCTCAAGAGCACCCCTTCTCCCGAAGTTACGGGGTCATTTTGCCGAGTTCCTTAACGAGAGTTCTCTCGCACACCTTAGGATTCTCTCCTCGACTACCTGTGTCGGTTTGCGGTACGGGCACCTCTCACCTCGATAGAGGCTTTTCTTGGCAGTGTGAAATCAGGAACTTCGTCCATACGGACTCGCCATCACAGCTCAACGTTACAGTGTGCGGATTTGCCTACACACACGCCTTACTGCTTGGACGCGCATAACCAACAGCGCGCTTACCCTATCCTACTGCGTCCCCCCATTTCTCAAACGGTGAGGAGGTGGTACAGGAATATCAACCTGTTGTCCATCGCCTACGCCTATCGGCCTCGGCTTAGGTCCCGACTAACCCTGAGCGGACGAGCCTTCCTCAGGAAACCTTAGTCATACGGTGGACGGGATTCTCACCCGTCTTTCGCTACTCATACCGGCATTCTCACTTCTAAGCGCTCCACCAGTCCTTCCGATCTGACTTCAACGCACTTAGAACGCTCTCCTACCACTGACATCATAGATGTCAATCCACAGCTTCGGTGAATCGTTTAGCCCCGATACATTTTCGGCGCAGCGTCACTCGACCAGTGAGCTATTACGCACTCTTTAAATGATGGCTGCTTCTAAGCCAACATCCTGGTTGTCTGTGCAACGCCACATCCTTTTCCACTTAACGATTACTTTGGGACCTTAGCTGGTGGTCTGGGCTGTTTCCCTTTTGACTACGGATCTTATCACTCGCAGTCTGACTCCCGTGTATAAATATCTGGCATTCGGAGTTTGTCTGAATTCGGTAAACCGGGATGGCCCCCTAGTCCAAACAGTGCTCTACCTCCAGTATTCTCATCACGAGGCTAGCCCTAAAGCTATTTCGGAGAGAACCAGCTATCTCCAAGTTCGATTGGAATTTCTCCGCTACCCACACCTCATCCCCGCACTTTTCAACGTGCGTGGGTTCGGGCCTCCAGTAAGTGTTACCTCACCTTCACCCTGGACATGGGTAGATCACCTGGTTTCGGGTCTACGACCACGTACTAATTCGCCCTATTCAGACTCGCTTTCGCTGCGGCTCCGCCTTCTAAAGCTTAACCTCGCACGTAATCGTAACTCGCCGGTTCATTCTACAAAAGGCACGCTATCACCCATTAACGGGCTCTAACTACTTGTAGGCACACGGTTTCAGGATCTCTTTCACTCCCCTCCCGGGGTGCTTTTCACCTTTCCCTCACGGTACTGGTTCACTATCGGTCACTAGGTAGTATTTAGCCTTGGGAGATGGTCCTCCCGGATTCCGACGGAATTTCACGTGTTCCGCCGTACTCAGGATCCACTCAGGAGAGAACGAACTTTCGACTACAGGGCTTTTACCTGCTCTGGCGGACCTTTCCAAGTCGCTTCATCTAACTCGCTCTTTTGTAACTCCGTATAGAGTGTCCTACAACCCCAAGAGGCAAGCCTCTTGGTTTGGGCTCTTCCCGTTTCGCTCGCCGCTACTCAGGGAATCGATTTTTCTTTCTCTTCCTCCAGGTACTTAGATGTTTCAGTTCCCTGGGTCTGCCTTCAAGACGCTATGAATTCACGTCAAGATACTACGCGATTAAACGTAGTGGGTTCCCCCATTCGGAAATCTCCGGATCAAAGCTCACTTACAGCTCCCCGAAGCATATCGGTGTTAGTGCCGTCCTTCATCGGCTCCTAGTGCCAAGGCATTCGCCGTGCGCCCTTAATAACTTAACCAAGTTATTAAGCCTATAAAAAAACTTAAAAAATAAATGTGTTTGTTACAATTTCAATGTCGTTTTATCCAGTTTTCAAAGAACAAGA
>NZ_JBNNTL010000041.1:0-2900 GCF_050278745.1 Lysinibacillus sp. NPDC094403
TGATGTCCAAAATTTTGTTTCGTTCACTAACTCAAGGTTAGCTACTAAAAACTTTATTGATTACGTTTTGCTTGTTCAGTTTTCAAGGTTCATTTATAATCATTATCTCTTCGTTAAGAGCTAACTTTTATATAATAACATGTTTTATATACATTGTCAAACAGTTATTTTATTTTTATTTTATTGTAGTTGAATGTTCAACAGCAACTTTTATATAATATCACCTACTTCATAGAACGTCAATAGTTTTCTTTCATTTTTTTAAAAGTTTTATAACCTAAATCTTGGCCACGATTTTAAAAATTGAATAGTACGGTTTCTCCCGATTTCTAAAAGAGTTTCTTTAGTCTCTTCATCTAAATCAAATTGTGTGGCACTGTAATCATCGACTGGGATGAAAATAATATCTCTTTCATGCCGTCTTGAGATATACCTTTCATCATGAGCATCTTTCATAGTAGAAAATAAAGCTTCAAATAAATTTAATCCATTTTTAATTACATGCGGGCATTGTTCTTCTCTACGTCTACTCAGTTTTAGCCCTATAGTTGGTCGTACTTTACGACCTTCTTTATCGTCAAATACCCACAACGGAAAATTACTCAATACACCGCCATCTACAATAACTGAATCTCCCTTTCCTGTTTTTAATGTTACGGGTTCAAAGAAAAATGGTATACCACAACTCATACGTAAAGCACTTGCAACCGAAAAATTTTTCTCATCAATATGATATTTTTGTAAATCGTCTGGTAAAACTATTATTCTGCCATTTGTTAAATCTGACGCCACTAATTTTAACGAATCTCTAGGTAAATCTCCGAATGTATAAACGCCTTTTGCAGCTAATTTTTGAAAAAACCATTTTTCTAATGCTTTTCCTTTATATAAACCTAAATGGTGATAAACGTTAACCCACTTCATAAACGGGAATGGTAAGATTGTTTTCCTTGAATCTAGTAATGAAGGTACATCCAACTCTTCTAACATAGTTTGGATTTCTTTTCCGCTATATCCTGCAGCAATAAAAGCAGCTAATATGGCCCCAGCACTCGTCCCAGCTACCCTTTTAAAGCGAAAATTTTCAGCTTCTAGTACTTGATATGCTCCAACTAGTGCAAACCCCTTCAAACCGCCACCAGAAAAAACACCATCAATCCACAAAACTCCCTCTCCTTTTTCAAGTAATCTTCACATTATAAGAAATAGTAATAACAATTAGAACTAAAATATACAAGTTCTTGTCGAATTTCTAAAGCTCGATGAAATTACGTTTATTAAAGGATTAAGCACTATATAAAATAGAGCCTAATCCCTTCACAATAACTCAGGTTAGTATTTATTCTAACTGTATATACAACTTAATCCCTTTTTCAGACAACTAGAAGTTTTTGAAAAATAACAAGTTTCACCAAAGAAGCACCTAATATTTAATTAATCAACAAGATTGTCTTTATTTAACAAAACTAAACAAATGCTAATTCCTTTAATATAAAGTATTTGATTTAGATCTACATTTAATAATCGCATGTTTTCCTCTAAATCAGGTGCTTTATGAAAAACGACTGCAAAAGTAGAATTATCAATAATATTCATTTTTCGATACTCTAAAATTTCACTAAAATTTTCTTTAAATCCTTTATGATTAATCGATTCTACTTTCTTGCAATCAATAGGAGAGTGTATCTTTGCACAACAGTAACTGTAAATGAAATTATCCATATCACTCACTATACTTTCCCAATCTGGCTTTTGTTGTTTAAAAAAGTACTCACATGCGTTTATCCCATAAGCATAAACACCAAGCTCATTAGTACAAATCTCTGAGAATCTTAATGGACTCACTTCAATTGGGATAATTTTGCCTTCTTTATCAAGACGTATTTCAATATGTATTGGTATCAATTTCAAAGCAAAAAACGATGAGATAGTATTTAAGAATGTATTTATTTTCATTAAAGATTCGTTTATTACTTGCTTACTTGTATAATATATTCGGTTACTCATATCTCTTTCATGCTTAAACATTCTTTTAAACAAATTTAAAATGATTGGTTTTCCATCCTCTGAAAAATATGCATCAATGACATATTCATCACCTTCAATAAATTTCTCAATAATTACTGGCTTTACAATAACGGGAAATGGAATTGTGCTTACATCTATTTCTTCTAAATCTCTTAGTAACACTTCCTGAAAAAAGAAATCTTCATACTGTCTACTCAATACCTTCCAAATGTAACTTTATTTTTCAATATTTCTGTAACAGTAGTTAAATAATTATTAGGTGTATATCTTGATAAAATATTGAGTCCATTTTCAGAGTTAAATAAAATAGGACTGTTTCCATTTTCTAATTCTATTAATAAATCCTCTATCTTTTTAAAATTTATATCGGACTCATTAGGAATAAAAACATCATTTAAACTAACAACAGAAATTCGAAGCTTTCTAATAGTATCTGCCAATAGTTTGGAGACATAAGGTTTATCTAAAATTATCAACTTTCACACTCCTATTAATCATTTTAAAATAAACATCTATTTTTGTAATTAAATAATAATTTTAGGTAGTTATTGGAAAATAACAATTTTGATTTTAATATAAGGTGCCCATCAAATCCATTTTTTTGTCTTCCAAAGGTATAGGTATTAATATCTCTAAAAATTAATTTATATCATTTTATATCTATATAAATTTATGGCTATAAAAAACAAGAAGCTATCATTTTATGGCTTCTTGTCTTATTTAAATAAATTATTATTGCCCATAAAAAAAACAGCCAGCACTCAGCTGACTGTTTTGGTTGCCTAGCGACGTCCTACTCTCACAGGGGGAAGCCCCCAACTACCATCGGCGCTAAAGAGCTTAACTTCCGTGTTCGGTATGGGAACGGGTGT
>NZ_JBNNTL010000042.1:0-2860 GCF_050278745.1 Lysinibacillus sp. NPDC094403
CAGCGTTCGTCCTGAGCCAGGATCAAACTCTCCATAAAAAGAAATTTGATTAGCTCAAATTGTTTTGCTGGCATCATGTTTGATGTCCAAAATTTGTTTCGTTCACCAACTTGAGGTTAGCTACTAAAAACTTTATTGATTACGTTTTGCTTGTTCAGTTTTCAAGGTTCATTTATCATCGTCGTCTAGCGACAAGATTCGTATTATATCAAAATACCAAGAAGTATGTCAACAACTTTTTTAAGGTATTTTATTCTCTATCGAAATGACAGGTTTAAAATGTATCACAATATCTATTTATATGTCAACACTTCCTATCAAATAAGTTTTAACATTATAGTAGATTTAGCGACAGCTAAATAATATTATCGAAAAAATCTTTATGGGAATAAGTTTAGATTTGAAATTAAGTTGTACCGTTTAAAATAATCTTTGAATATATCCACACAACAATATATAGATATACGTATATATTTACAAATTGATATATACACATATCTATATATGCATATATTATCTATAACCCTTGGAATAAAGCGTTTTCTAAAATACGAATATATGTATATATCATCTCAGTTTTAAAAATTTTTTAGTGAAGACTATACTTAGAAAACAGAAAAAAGCAACAAATGTTATCGGCTTAGGGATTGTTCGTTGCTTTCTATTAGGTTCTATCGATTTCGTTTTTGAAAGATGTCTGAACCGAGGATATAGATTTTCTTTTCATCTTTTACAAGGTTATTTTTGATGTACTTGTCTAGGAAGATATCAATAATACTATCTACTTTATCGGCTTTGCTCAGTTGAAAGAGCGCATTTAGTGTATTACGTATTGTTTCGTTACGCATACACTTATGATTTGTACTGCTTCGCGTCTTTTTAGTTACAATCGCAATCGCTGGCATTCTTTCTGCTTACTCAGAGAGGTTGATATGAATGGTTTACGATCACATTATAACTATTCTTCTTTTCTTTCAACATCTCAACAAACTTAACACAGTCAGGTTTGAGAGATATTCAGGGCTAGCCTTGATGAAATAGCGAAATGCCAATACGTTTTTTAGGGACTCCGATCAAGAATGAATCTGATTATGAAAGATGTTCACCACCCCCACACTGACAACTTTTAATTGAGATTTGAGCAATATAGCAATTAAAATTACCTGAGAGCTTTTTAATTTTACCAAAGAAGTGGCATTAAATCGCACAGCGCAGAATAGGAAACTATAGAAAAGCAATAATTTCCTAAGCAATAAGGTAGCGTAGAAAATAATAGCGTAGATTTCCGTAGAATAGGAGGCAATAGCGATGGAACAAACAGTTTCAATAAAGCATCCCGAAGTGTTGGTTGGTGTCCATTATTTCAGGTGATTCAAGATACACCAACTGAAAGCTCAGTACCAAAAGCATTAATCCATGCTTTTTTCCCCATAGAATTAGAAATTACTTCCCTAGAAACAAATCCTACTTTTTCTGCCAATACATTTCTATTTGAAGAAGACCACCAACAGCAAGAGAGTTTCTTCTAAGCCTTATGCTCATCGATAGAAAAAGATTTTGTTGAGAATCATATTGGTTGTTTACATAACTGGTTAACCATCAAAAATTAAATCAGCCCTCAGATGGATTAATATCGAGTTAACGGGTGATTCTACGCCTCGATTCATCTATGAGCTCTTTTATTGTGCTCTTTTTCAAGAAAACTGGCATAAAATAGCACACAATAGAATAGAGAAAAATAGAGAAGCAAAAAAGTGCATGCCATAGAGTAGAAAAAAATTGAAAAAATTTGCGAAGAATGGGAGAGCGCAACATATGGAACAAACGATTTCAATAGAAAAGCGTATTCAAGAGGTACTCGTTAATGATCCATTATTTCAAGTAATTCAGGAAACACCAACTGAGCAGCATTTTTTATCAGAGTCATATTTAGACGAATTGATTGAGAAGAAGTACTATTCAACACCTGAAGTAGCTGGCTGGTTTGAGGTAACAGATGCCCAACTGCGTTATTATATTAAGCCATTTGAAGAATATCTATTTGATGGGGCGGCAACTAATCCCTCAACGTCGACCATCATTCGACTAGATTTCAAAGCTATTTTGAAACTCCGAATGATTTTACTATTGAAAGACGAATACCGGGTGAAAGGTTTGAAAAGATTATTATGTATTAATGAGGATGGCCACGTAATAAAACAGACAACTAGCGAAGTTACTGCACCAAAAGATCTTGAAAACCGAATGGATACCTTAAGCCAAGCACTTGCTCAGATTATGCAAACAGGACTTTTCCAAATCGAACAAGATGAAACAACTCAACAAACACAACTAATATTAAACGAAGACCTTCTTCAACAAAAAATCAAAGCAATCCCTCCCGAAACTTCGCAAAAGATTGCCGATATTCAAATCGTTACGGAGCAACTACAAAAGGAAAATCAGGAGTTAAAAGAAAAAATTGATGAGGTTATTACATCGAATAAAAACGACATCGCAATTAGAATTAGAGAAAAGCACCTTGAACAGACCGTACTAAACCGCTTAGAAAATGAAGCTTTAGAGCGCTACGCAGCAGAAAATAAGTGGCAACTCTTCGGAAAACTTTTCAATTCTACTCAAATCGAAATCGAAAAGAAACAATACATCGCAGCCTATATAGAAGAACATTTTCCCAAACGACTAAAACAAGAACTTCACCACTACCATGAGCAATTGGTGGAGTGAGGGGCTACGCAAAAAACAAAAAGGCAACCTCCTAACATTAAACTGTACCCTATAAGATAGACACTTTGAAAAAAGTCTATCCTATAGGGTACTTTTGTTTATAATGAGAAAAAAGATGTTGGGGTAGAGTGAA
>NZ_JBNNTL010000043.1:0-1531 GCF_050278745.1 Lysinibacillus sp. NPDC094403
ATTAAACTACACCCGCATATGGTGGGTCAGGACGGAATCGAACCGCCGACACTTAGAGCTTCAATCTAATGCTCTACCAACTGAGCTACTGACCCATATTTTAAAAAAATGGCGGTCCCGACCGGGATCGAACCGGCGATCTCCTGCGTGACAGGCAGGCATGTTAACCGCTACACCACGGGACCATTTGGTTGCGGGGGCCGGATTTGAACCAACGACCTTCGGGTTATGAGCCCGACGAGCTACCACTGCTCCACCCCGCGTTAATAGGATATTCTTTTCGAGTTTTTTCAAGCGCCATTTATAAAATAAACTGGAGGAGGTAGAGGGATTCGAACCCCCGCGCGGTGTTACCCGCCTGTCGGTTTTCAAGACCGATCCCTTCAGCCAGACTTGGGTATACCTCCGTAACAATATATAAATGGTGGACCTTGCAGGACTCGAACCTGCGACCGGACGGTTATGAGCCGTCTGCTCTAACCAACTGAGCTAAAGGTCCTTTAAGATGGCGGCAGAGGGGATCGAACCCCCGACCTTACGGGTATGAACCGTACGCTCTAGCCAGCTGAGCTACGCCGCCAGGATCTTTATACTGGTTATCTTTTATGGTGGAGCCTAGCGGGATCGAACCGCTGACCTCCTGCGTGCAAGGCAGGCGCTCTCCCAGCTGAGCTAAGGCCCCATAAAATGGTCGGAATGACAGGATTCGAACCTACGACCCCTTGGTCCCAAACCAAGTGCTCTACCAAGCTGAGCTACATTCCGATAAATATTAATTTGGCGCGCCCGACAGGAGTCGAACCCATAACCTTCTGATCCGTAGTCAGACGCTCTATCCAATTGAGCTACGGGCGCTAAGTTTTAAAATAAAATGGTGCCGAGGGCCGGAATCGAACCGGCACGGTAGTCACCTACCGCAGGATTTTAAGTCCTGTGCGTCTGCCAGTTCCGCCACCCCGGCACATTTGGAGCGGAAGACGAGGTTCGAACTCGCGACCCCCACCTTGGCAAGGTGGTGTTCTACCACTGAACTACTTCCGCATGTGCATAAGATTTATTTATCCTGGCAATTATGAAATTCTAAAAATGGTGCGGGTGAAGGGAGTCGAACCCCCACGCCTTGCGGCGCTAGATCCTAAGTCTAGTGCGTCTGCCAATTCCGCCACACCCGCATATAATTGTTGGCAATAAAATGGTGAGCCATGAAGGACTCGAACCTTCGACCCTCTGATTAAAAGTCAGATGCTCTACCAACTGAGCTAATGGCTCAAAATGGTGCCGGCGATAGGAGTCGAACCCACGACCTACTGATTACAAGTCAGTTGCTCTACCAACTGAGCTACACCGGCAAATGGTGGAGGATGACGGGCTCGAACCGCCGACCCCCTGCTTGTAAGGCAGGTGCTCTCCCAGCTGAGCTAATCCTCCTGGGTATTATGCCTAGCGACGTCCTACTCTCACAGGGGGAAGCCCCCAACTACCATCGGCGCTAAAGAGCTTAACTTCCGTGTTCGGTATGGGAACGGGTGTG
>NZ_JBNNTL010000044.1:0-1078 GCF_050278745.1 Lysinibacillus sp. NPDC094403
TAAACTGTACCCTATAAGATAGACACTTTGAAAAAAGTCTATCCTATAGGGTACTTTTGTTTATAATGAGAAAAAAGATGTTGGGGTAGAGTGAAATGACCAAAAGATATTTTACAAAAAAAGAACAAGAACAGCTAAAATGTAATCCAAATGTGCAAGCCGTTAGTGAGAAAGCGATCACATATACGGACGGATTTAAACGTCATTTTATTACGGAAAATGAAAAAGGTAAATTACCAAGAGAAATTTTTGAAAATGCTGGTTTAGATGTTAAATTAATCGGTATAAAACGAATCGAATCTTCAGGCAAACGCTGGCGAGCTTCTTATCGTAACGCAGGTGTAGAAGGTTTACAAGATACACGGAAAACGAATTCAGGTCGTCCAATAGAACGGGAATTAAGTTTAGAAGAAAAAATTGCACGCTTAGAAGCGAAAAATCGATTATTACAAGCGGAGAATGAACTTTTAAAAAAGCTCGATCTACTCGAGAGGCAGATGTTAAAGAAGAAATAACAATCGCAACAGAACTAAAATTTGATTTAATCAGTAAAACGATTCAAAAATATAAACTAAAACGTTTAGTAAGCTATCTATGTGAAATCATGGGCGTATCTCGTTCAGGTTACTATAATTATTTCACTGAAAAATCAGCACAAAAGCGTGCAGCACAAGAGTTAGCAGATGAAGCCGTCAAAGAAATCATTTTAAAAGCGTATCATTTCCGAGGACGTAGGAAAGGTGCACGTCAAATTAAAATGACGTTAGAAAATCAATATGGGATTACATATAACTTAAAACGTATTCGCCGCATTATGAAGAAATTCGAGATTGTATGCCCAATTCGAAAAGCGAATCCGGCACGTAGAATGGCCAAAGCGACAAAAGAACATCGTACATGTCCAAATGAATTACAGCGTAACTTTAAACAAGGTGTAGCAGGAAAAGTATTATTAACAGATATCACGTATTTGACGTACGGGAACGGCAAACGTGCTTATTTATCAACGATTAAGGACGCTGAGACAAACGAAATTTTAGCGTATGAAGTATCTGCTTCATTAAGTATGGATATCGCG